>DDJC01000008.1 GCA_002339015.1 Burkholderiales bacterium UBA1834 | reverse complement strand
GCGGCGGCCAGCAGGGGCAGCGTCTCTTCGAAGATGCGGCCTTTGGACAGGGCCAGGGTGATCATGCTTTCACTCTTTCAATGTCGGCGCCGATGCCTCGGAGCTTGGCTTCCATGCGGTCGTAGCCACGGTCCAGGTGGTAGATGCGGTCGACCAGGGTCTCGCCCTCGGCCACGAGGCCGGCGATGACGAGGCTTGCCGAGGCACGCAGGTCGGTGGCCATCACGGTGGCGCCGGACAGCTTGGCAACGCCGGTGACGACGGCGCTGTGGCCATCGACCTCGATGCGGGCGCCCAGGCGCTCCAGCTCGTTGACGTGCATGAAGCGGTTCTCGAAGATGGTCTCGTGGATCACGGCCGTGCCTTCGGCCACGCAGTTGAGCGCCATGAACTGGGCCTGCATGTCGGTCGGGAAGGCAGGATATTCACGCGTGCGGAAACCCACCGAGCGCGGACGCGCATCGGCCTGCACGCGGATGGTGCCCTCGCCTGCCGTGATCTGGATGCCGGCTTCGCGCAGTTTCTCGATCACGGATTCGAGGTGGCTGGCGTCGGCGCGGCGCAGGGTGACGTCACCGCCCGCAGCGCCCACGGCGCACAGGAAGGTGCCCGTCTCGATGCGGTCGGGGATGATGTGGTGCGCCTGGGCGGGCTTGAGGCCATGCAGCTTGTCCACGCCCTGGATGCGGATGCGGTGGGTGCCATGCCCTTCGATCTTCGCGCCCATGGCGATCAGCAGCTCGGCCAGGTCGGAGATCTCGGGCTCCTGTGCGGCGTTCTCGAGGATGGTCTCACCCTCGGCCAAGGCTGCGGCCATCAGAAAGTTCTCGGTGCCCGTCACGGTGACCATGTCGGTCGTGATGCGGGCCCCCTTCAGGCGCGTGGGCCGGCCGTCGGCGCCCACGGGGGTGCGTGCCTCGATGTAGCCGTGCTCGACCGTGATCTGCGCGCCCATGGCCTGCAGGCCCTTGATGTGCTGGTCGACCGGGCGCGAACCGATGGCGCAGCCGCCGGGCAGCGAGACGCGCGCGCGGCCGAAGCGGGCCAGCAGCGGGCCCAGCACCAGGATGGAGGCGCGCATGGTCTTGACCAGCTCGTAGGGTGCCTCGGGGTTGTCAACCTTGCCGGCATCGAGCGTGACGAGGTCGGCGTCATCGCCATGGCGCTCGGCCACCACGCCCATGTTGGCCAGCAGCTTGAGCGTGGTCTTCACGTCCTGCAGCTGGGGCACGTTGGCCAGCGTGACGGGCTCGGCGCTCAGCAGCGCGGCGCACAGGTCGGGCAGCGCGGCGTTCTTGGCGCCGGAGATGGTCACCTCGCCTTGCAGGCGGCGGCCGCCGCGGATCAGGAGTTTGTCCATGGGGAAACACAAAGGGCGCGAGGCCACCCACCTGGGCGGCCCGCGCCATCAGCCTTTGTCAGGTTGTAGGGTCGGCAGTGAAGGCAGAAATCACGACGCGGCGCTGCCCTGGGCGGCCCACTCGGCCGGGGTCAGGGTCTTCATCGACAGGGCGTGGATCTGCTCGCGCATTCTATCGCCCAGGGCCTGGTAGACGCGCTGGTGGCGCGCGATGCGGGTCTTGCCGTCGAACTCGGCCGAGACGATGGTCGCGAAGAAATGGCGGCCGTCGCCCTCGACATGCAGGTGGGTGCAGGGCAGACCGGCTTCGATGAACTGCTGGACCTCGGCGGCGGTGGGATCGGCCATGTGGAAATCTCGTGATATGGAATATGGGAACGAGGACGCTGGCAGCGTTCTCAATGCCGGATTTTGTACCCGGTCTTGAGCAGTTGCAGGGCAATGGCCGAGACAACGACGGTGGCGCTGGCCACCACACCCAGGCTGATCCAGGGGCTGACGTCGCTGGCACCGAAGAAACCGCGCCGGAACCCATCGATCAGGTAGAAGAACGGGTTCAGGTGCGACAGCCCCTGCCAGAACGACGGCAGCGAGTGCACCGAATAGAACACGCCCGACAGGAAGGTCATGGGCACGATGATGAAGTTCTGGAAGGCGGCCATCTGGTCGAACTTCTCGGCCCAGAGGCCGGCGATCAGGCCCAGGGCACCCAGCAAGCCGCCGCCCAGCACCGCGAACACCAGCGCCCACCAGGGTTCGGCCAGCCCGGGCGGTGCAAACCAGGCCGTGACGGCGAACACGCCCGCCCCCACCGCCAACCCGCGCACCAGCGAGGCCCCCACATAGGCCAGAAACCAGGCGCGATGCGACAAGGGCGTCAGCAGCACAAACACCAGGTTGCCGGTGATCTTGCTCTGGATCAGCGACGACGAGCTATTGGCAAAAGCGTTCTGCAGCAAGCTCATCATCACCAGCCCCGGGATCAGGAAACTGGTGTAGCCCACCCCCTTGAATACCTGCACGTGATCTTCCAGCACATGGCCGAAGATCAGCAGGTAGAGCACGGCCGTGAGCACAGGGGCTGCCACGGTCTGGAAGCCCACCTTCCAGAAGCGCAGCACCTCCTTGCGGAACAGGGGCGCGGCGCCGGTCAGGCTGTCGGACCAGTTCATGCCGGCACCTCCAGGCTGGCCGATGGTTGATCAGCCGGCAAGCGGGCACCGCTTGCGCCCTGCCCCTGCATGATGGCCAAGAAGACGTCTTCCAGATCAGCGCGGCCGATTTCCAGGTCTTCCACGCTGCACTGGGCCTGGCGCAGTGCGGCCAGGACCTGCTCGACCTCGGCCGCATCATGCGCGGCCAGTTGCACCACGCGGCCCGTGATGCGGGCACGTGCGGCCAGATCCGCCGGCAGGGTGTCGTCCGTCTTGAATCGCAGCATGGTGTGGGCAGTGCCAGCCAACAGGGTGGAGGTGCGCTCCAGCGCCACCAGCTCACCCTGTTTGAGCATGCCGATGCGGTGGCACAGCGCCTCGGCCTCTTCCAGGTAGTGCGTGGTCAGCAGCACGGTGTGGCCTTCGCGGTTCAGGCGGGCGATGAAATGCCACAGGGTCTGACGCAGCTCCACATCGACACCGGCCGTGGGTTCATCGAGCACGATCACGGGCGGCTTGTGCACCAGGGCCTGGGCCACCAGCACGCGTCGCTTCATGCCGCCCGACAGCTGGCGCATGTTGGCCTCGGCCTTGTCGAGCAGGCCCAGGTTGTCCAGCAGCTCGTCGATCCAGTCGTCGTTGCGGCGCACGCCAAAGTAGCCGCTCTGGATGCGCAGCGTTTCGCGCACCGAGAAGAAGGGATCGAACACGAGCTCCTGCGGCACCACACCCAGGGCGCGGCGGGCGGCCTGGTAGTCGCGACGCACGTCGTGGCCGTGCACCAGGGCCTGACCACCACTGGCGCGCGACAGGCCCGCCAGGATGCTGATGAGGGTGGTCTTGCCGGCGCCGTTGGGGCCGAGCAGTCCGAAGAATTCGCCCTGCGGGATGTCGAAGCTCACCCCTTTGAGGGCGTGCACGGTGCGACCGCCGGCATCGAATGTTTTCGTGACGTTTTGAAAGGTGATGGCGCTCATGAGAGGCGACAATTGTATGAAGTCACCGGTCACACCGCCTTCATGACAGCCAAAAGACCCCGCCGTACCGCCGAACGCATCCTGGACGTGACCCTGGCGATGTTCAACCGATTCGGCGAACCCAACGTGTCCACCAGCCAGCTGTGTGGCGAGCTCGGCATCAGCCCGGGCAATCTGTTCTACCACCACTCGACGCGGGATGCCCTGGTGGCGGGGCTGTTCACGCGGTATCAGGGGGCCCTGGACCAGGCGCTGGTGGTGCCCATGCCGATCACCACGACCGGCATGCCCCCCGCAGAAGCGGACGTCGAGGCCACCGAACCGCCTTGGTGGCAAGGCAAGACCTCCGAGCCGCTGACCAACCTGATCCACCTGGCCGAAGCGATCGCCCATGTCGCGTGGACCTATCGCTTCCTGTTCCGTGACCTGAGCGACCTGGTCTCGCGCCACCGCGTGCTGGAAGAAGGCCTGCCGCCGCTGTTGCGCCGCCAGGCACAAGCCCTGATGCAGGCCTTGCACCCTCTACCCTGGCAGGCGCCGGCGCCGGACGAGGCCGCATTGGCCAACTGGGTCGGCCACGTGCTGGCGGCCCTGACCGGCAGCACCGGCCTGGATGGCGCGCTGGACCCGCGCGAGCTCCTGCGCCAATCCGGCCCGCATGCGGTGGACGTGGCACTGGGCCGCGCCCTGGGCCTGATGCGCCCTGCCCTGGCCGGGCCTGATCGCGTGCTGATGGACACCCACCTCGGACCGGGGGATCCCTTCGGGATGGACCCCTGGTGGCTGGCGGCCCGGGGCGGCTAAGATCCAGGCTCCACAGAACACCGACACGCCCTTAGGAGACAACGATGTCCGATCTCAAAGCCCGTTTCGACCAGGCCCTGGCCGATTCCAAGCTGCTTCCCGCCAAGCCCGACAACAACACCCTGCTGCAGATCTACTCGCTGTTCAAGCAGGGCAGCGTGGGCGATGTGCAGGGCGAGCGCCCCGGCATGATGGATTTCGTGGGCCGCGCCAAGTACGACGCCTGGGCCGCCCACAAGGGCAAGAGCCAGGAGCAGGCCCAGCAGGCCTACATCGACCTGATCGAATCGCTCAAGGCCAAGTAAGCCGCGCGACCACCAGGTCGTCGATCCTGCAAAGCCTCAGGCGGCCGACGAGCCCCCTGAGGCTTTTTCAATGATGCGCTCCAGGTTGCGCGACACTTCGGCCTTGACGATGGGCTTGAAGGCGGCCATCATCGCACCCAGCGTGATGTCCAGGGTGAACTCGGTGCCCGACACCAGCATCGTGCCCTTGACGCCCATGCGCTCGAAGGTGATGGTGTCCTGCGTCTCGCCCGTCTGCGTCTGGCAGCTCAGGCCCAGCTTCCGGGCGGCGTCATCGAGCCATTCGCGGGCCAGTTCGCGGGCACGCGCGAGCCCCAGATCGTGGGCGCGTTCGTAGTGGATGTCGCTCATGGCGAATTCTGGGGTGATGGTGGCAACAGGCCGCCACTATAAAGACCCTTTCGGCCGCCGGGTCCACTCGCTCAAGGGGTGGCGAAGCGCCAGCCGCCCAAGCCTGGTGCACGCGGTTAAGATGGCCCTTTCGCATCACCTTCCATGACGGTTGAGCCATGTCCTCCGACACCACCGACCTGCCATCGACGGTCCTGCCCGCGCTGCTGGACCAGGCCCCTGGCATCCAGGCGCTGCGCCGCGACATCCACGCGCACCCCGAACTGTGCTTCGAGGAGCAGCGCACCAGCGAGCTGATCGCCCGCCAACTGGCCGACTGGGGCATCGACGTGCACCGCGGCCTGGGCACCACCGGACTGGTTGGCGTGATCAAGGGCAAGCGCCCCGGCTCCAAGGCCATCGGCCTGCGGGCGGACATGGACGCCCTGCCCGTTACCGAACAGAACACCTTCGCCCACGCCAGCCGCCACCCAGGCCGCATGCATGCCTGCGGTCACGACGGCCATGTGGCCATGCTGATGGCTGCTGCTCAGCACCTGGCAGCACACAACGATTTCGCCGGCACGGTGTACCTGGTGTTCCAGCCGGCCGAGGAAGGCGGTGGCGGCGCCCGCGAAATGATGAAGGACGGCCTGTTCGAGCGCTTTCCGATGGATGCGATCTTCGGCATGCACAACTGGCCCAACATGAAGGCTGGCCAGTTCGCGATCAACGCCGGCCCCTGCTTCGCCTCCAGCAACGAGTTCAGCGTCACCGTCATCGGCAGGGGTTGCCACGCCGCCATGCCCCACCTGGGGCTGGACCCGATGCCCGTGGCCTGCCAATTGGTGCAGGCCTTCCAGACCATCCTGACGCGCAGCCTGCGCCCGATCGAGACCGGCGTGATCTCGGTGACCATGATCGAGGCCGGCGTGGCCACCAACGTGGTGCCCGACCGGGTGACGATGCAGGGCACGGTACGCACCTTCACCGCCGAGGCGCTGGACCTGATCGAGCAGCGCATGCGCGAGATCTGCGCGCACGTGCCGGCCGGCTTCGGCTGCACGGCGGAACTGGATTTCCATCGCAACTACCCACCCACGGTCAACCATCCGGACGAGACCGAATTCGTGCGCGCCGTGATGCGCGAGGTGGTCGGCGAGGCCAATGTGCTGGAGTTCGAGCCCACCATGGGTGCCGAGGATTTCAGCTTCTTCCTGCAGAAGAAACCCGGCGCCTACTTCGTGATCGGCAACGGCGATGGCGCGCACCGCGAAGGCGGCCATGGCCTGGGCCCCTGCATGCTGCACAACCCCAGCTACGACTTCAACGACCGGCTGATTCCCGTGGGCGCCACGCTGTGGGTGAAGCTGGCCCAGCGCTGGCTGGCGGCATGACAAAAGGGCCTGTGAAGGCCCCCTGCCGGCGATCCTGACATCGCAGCACCAACACCATCGCGGCGCCGGTCGATGGCAGACACCTCAGTGCTTGATCGAATCGAGTCCGATCTGGCGCAGGTGCGTGGGGCCTGCTTTGGCCTCGATGGCACGCAGCACCTCGGGGCGCAGGCCGATCGCGAAAGCCACCTCGGCCACCACGAACAGCGGGCCGATGAACAGCCCCACCAGGTCATCGACAAAAGCCGGCTTGCGGCCCTCGTAGTAGTGCCCCACGAACTGGAAGATCCAGCCAATGACGAACAGGCCCACGCCCGTGCTCAGCCACACGCTGGTGGGCTGGGCCGCCACGCCGATGCTGAACCACCAGGTGGCCGCCAGCAGGGCCGTCATCACCGCGCCGAAGCGCAGATCCAGCAGCAAATAGTAGATGGAGGTGCCCAGCACCAGCAGCATCGAGAGCGACAGCGGCACACCGGCCACGTCGATCGAGGGTCGTGCGGTGAGGCAGCCGATGGCCAGCACGATCATGGGAATGCCGACGAAGTGCGTGGCGATGTTGCGGCGGTCGCGGTGGTAGGCCGCGTAGTTGGTGAGCTGTTCGACGAGGGTTTTCATGGCTGTCTCTCTCGGCTGGTTCTTTGCCCGGATGATGCACCCGTGTGCGATTTTTGTCTGTCGGATAGGCTACGTTCACAGGCGGGGCATCGCCGCACGCCTCCATCGCCCCGCATAAGGCATATTGCCGACCAGCCCTCGTTGTGGCCCCCGCTGCCTTGAAGATGCTCCCCGCCCCCCAGGATTTCCTGCCCCTGCTGTCCCGGGGCCGCTGGTTTGCCGGCCTGCCCGCTGATGTCCGCCAGCGCCTGATGGCGCAGGCCACAGTGCGCCTGCTGCCCGCTGGCCAACGGCTGTTCAGCCGGGGCGACCCCAACGACGGCCTGTACGCCGTGGTGGAAGGCGCTGTGCGCATCGGCGGCATCAGCGCCGGCGGCAAGGAGGCCGTGCTCAGCATGATCGAGCCGCCTTTGTGGTTTGGCGAGATTGCCCTGTTCGACGCCGGCCCGCGCACCCACGATGCCGACACCCGCGCGCCCACCACCGTGCTGCATGTGCCTCTGCACGCCCTTCAGAACCAACTGGCCGCCCACCCGGGCGACTGGCACCACCTGGGCGCCCTGGCCGTGGAGAAGATGCGCGCCGTGCTCTCGGGCCTGGAAGAGTTGACGCTGCTGCCCGCCCCCCAGCGCATGGCCCGCCGCCTGTGGGAGATGAGCCTGGGCCACGGCATGCTGACCGAACAGGGCGCGCGCGCCACCCTGGCCGTGAACCAGGAGCAACTGGGTGCCATGCTGGCCCTGAGCCGCCAGACCGTCAACGAGGTGCTGCGCCATCTGGAGGCCCAGGGCATCGTGGCCCGGCGCTATGGGCGCATCGATATCCTGGACCGTGAGGCGCTGCGGGCGGCGGGCGACGTGCCGGATTGAATCCGAGTACGCCCGTGGCCTTTGAGACTGGCCTCAGAATCGGGCGCGTTTTCCGTTCCTGCACCGTCCCGTTCCGCCTCATCCATGATCACCCCTGAGCAACTCAATCAACGCGGCGTCAATAGCCTGCCCGGCCACCTCGGCATCGTCGTCACCCATGTCGCCGCGGGCGAAGTGCGCGCAGAACTGGCCGTGGCGCCGCACCTCATGGCGCCCAATGGCTTCCTGCACGCCGGCAGCGTCGTCACCCTGGCGGACACGTGCTCGGGCTATGGCTGTGTGAGCAACCTGCCCGAGGGCGCCAACGGCTTCACCACCATCGAGCTCAAGTCCAACCACCTGGGCACTGCCCGCGAAGGCGTGGTCGAGTGCGTGGCCAAGGCCGTGCACCTGGGCCGCAACACCCAGGTATGGGACGCCACCGTCACGCACCGCGACACGGGCAAGACCATGGCCCTGTTCCGCTGCACGCAGATGGTGCTTTATCCCAAGGTGCCCAAGGCGGGCTGACACCAGACTGTGGATCAAGAAGTGCAACGAAGGCGCCCCGCCCGCCACGCTACCCACGCCCTGCCCCCCGCGTTTCCGGCATTGCGGGGCCGTGCCATGCGTGGCATCGTCGCACGCGCAACGAACGCCATACAGGCGTTCAGCGACTAGCCGAGCCAGGCTGTATCGAGGCTCTCTTTCATGCACCCGGCCCGCGGTGCGGCCATCTCGACAGGAGCCCCGCCCATGCACCGACTCCTCCAGCGCCTTGTCCAGCATCTGCTTCGCCCTGCCGGACTGGCCGGGCTCATGGTGATCGCCACCAGCTCGGCCCACGCCGACGTCATGCAACGCGCCGACATCATCCTGCTGCAACCCGAATCCGTGCTGACGCCGCGCGTGCCCAATGTGCAGGGCCTGGCCACCTACATCGACAGAGCCACCGCCCAGGCCGCCGAAGTGGCGCGCCAGGCCGAGGCGGGCCCGCCTACCAGTGGCTTTCTGGTGATCGCGATCCGCCCGGGGCTGCGTTCAAACGCCTGGCTGGATTTCCAGCCACCCTTGCCACCGTCGTTGGCCGATGCCCTGGTCCGCGCGGTGCGTGCCGTCATGCCCCCCGCAGTGCGTGGCGGTCCGGTGGTGCTGGCGGTGAAGGCCGGCCTGTGGGGCGGCAGTGCCCCAGGGCGCGATTTTCCGGCCCCGAAAGAGTGGCGAGCCGCGATGGATCAGGCCGGGCGTCCACTTGAAACCGAGGCGCTGGTCGAGCGCACCTGGCGCCCCTGAGCCCCCAAGCCCGCACCGGCGTGCTGGGCAATGCAGGCTGGGCAATGCCGGCGGCAGGTGTAACGCCGCCTTGCGCGCCAACGGGGCGGCGTATACTGTATATGCATACAGAATCACCATGTCCGCCCAGCCCGTCTTCGTTGCCACCCGCCAGCACCGCGCGCGCCTGATGCACATCTGGCGCTCGGCCGGCTGGCCATGCCGTGATCCGCTGGAGATCGACCTGCTGGCGGCCGCCCTGGTGCAGTTGCGCACCGATGGCCATGGTCGCGACACCCTGCATCTGACCGAAGCCGGCATCCAGGCCCTGGCCGATGTGCGTCAGCGCAACCAGCGCGCCGCCAGCCGCCATGATCGGCTCGCCGATCGCCTGTCGGTGCAACTGCAGGGCGACGGGCGCATCGTCTGGCGAGAGCTCTCCCTGCGCGCCCTGATCGAAGCCACCATGGCGCCGTTGCCGGACACCGCGCTGCCAGAAACCGTGGAAGTCTCCGTGGCCGCCCTTGCGGCAGCGCATGAGCCTGGGCCAGCCTCACTGTGGCCCCCTCTTCAAAACGCCGGCGGTGCCCTGAGCGCCCCTCTGCGCGGCGACCACCACTGGCGCATGGCCCGTCCAGACATCTTCTCCATCCGCCACACCACGGTCGAGGCCTACCTGCGCCCCATGGTCCACGAGATCAAGGTCAGCCGCGCCGATCTGCTGTCCGACCTGCGGCACGAGGCCAAGCGCCAGGCCTACCAATGGCTGTCCTGCGAGTGCTACTACGTCTTCCCGGCCGGCATCGCGGAGCCCGCCGAGGTGCCCGAGGCCTTCGGCGTGTGGCTGCTCCACGGTGATCTGGACACCGGCCGGCTGGAACTGGCCCGCCCGGCCCGTCATACCCCCCGCACCCTGCCCTTCGCCGTGTGGATGGCGCTGGCCAAGGCCACGCCGCTGGCCCAGGCCGAAGACGCCGCGCAGAGCCCCCTGGCGCCATTGGACTGATGCCCGACGATCCGGTCGTTTCAGCGCCGACCTACACCGTCGCCGTGCGCGCCCTGTGCGAGTTCACCGCCCGCCAGGGAGATCTGGACCTGCGCTTCACGCCATCACCCACCGCACAGGAGGGCATGGCCGGCCACACCCTGGTGGCCAGCCGTCGGGGCGCTGACTACCAGACCGAACTGCCGCTGAGCGGCCACTTCGAGGGCGCCGGCCAGACCCTGCACGTGCGTGGCCGCGCCGATGGCTTCGATGCCAGCCGCCTGCGGCTCGAGGAGATCAAGACCCACCGCGGGCCGCTGGACACCCAGCCCGCCAACCACCGTCACCTGCACTGGGCGCAGGCCCGCGTCTACGGCCACCTGCTCTGCGCCCAGCAGGGCCTGACGCAGCTCGACATCGCCCTGGTCTACCTGGATGTCGGCAGCGAACAGGAAACCGTGCTGCTCGAAACCTGGTCAGCCGAGGCCCTGCACTCGCACTTCGCCGGTCAATGCCAGCGCTTCCTGTCATGGGCGGCGCAGGAGGCGGCCCATCGCCAGGTGCGCGACCAGGCCCTGACCCAACTGCGCTTTCCGCACGCAGATTTCCGCAACGGCCAGCGCCCGCTGGCCGAGGCCGTCTACAAGGCCGCCATCCATCGCCGCTGCCTGCTCGCCCAGGCGCCCACTGGCATCGGCAAGACCATCGGCACCCTGTTCCCCCTGCTCAAGGCCTGCCCCTCGCAGGGCATCGACAAGGTCTTCTACCTGTCGGCCAAGACCTCGGGGCGGCAACTCGCGCTCGACGCGCTGCAGCAGCTTCATCCTGGTTCCGATGCGCCCCCTTGGCGCGTGCTGGAACTGGTGGCCCGCGACAAGGCCTGCGAACACCCGGACAAGGCCTGCCATGGTGATTCCTGCCCATTGGCCCGGGGCTTCTACGACCGCCTGCCGCAAGCCCGCCGCGCGGCCGTCGATGCCGGCCATGCGATGGACAAGGCGCAAGTACGCGCCATCGCCGCCACCCACGGCATCTGCCCCTACTACCTGGGCCAGGAACTGGCCCGCTGGGCCGACATCGTCGTGGGCGACTACAACCACTACTTCGACCTGAACGCCATGCTGCACGCCCTCACGCAGTCGCAGTCATGGCGCGTGGCGGCGCTGCTCGATGAAGCGCATAACCTGCTGGAGCGCGCGCGGGGCATGTACTCGGCAGAGCTCTCCCTGCACAGCCTGCGCGCGCTGCGCCGCACCGCGCCCTTGCCACTCAAGCGCCCACTGGAACGCGCCTACCGCGCATGGCAGGCCCTGACCAGGCAGCAGCAGGACGACTACGAGGCCCATGAAGCGCTGCCCGCCTCCCTGCTGCAGGCCCTGCAGCACCTGGTGGGCGCCATCACCGAACACTTCGCTGATCAACCCCAGGCCGCGACCGATACCGCCCTGCAGGCCGTCTATTTCGACGTGCTGCACTTCACGCGCGTGGCCGAACTCTTCGACCAGCATTCGATGTTCGACGTGCGCAAGGTGCCGCCGCCTGGCTCACGTCACAAGGCATCCACCGTGCTGTGCCTGCGCAACATCGTGCCCAAGCCTTTCCTGGCGCCGCGCTGGGCCAGCCTGCACAGCGCCACCTTGTTTTCCGCCACGCTGCAACCCTGGGGTTACCAGCGCGACACGCTGGGCCTGCCCGAGGACACGGCCTGCATCGAGCTGCCATCGCCCTTCAGCGCACGGCAACTGCAGGTGCACGTGGCCAGTAGCCTGTCTACCCGCTACAGGGACCGCGAGGCCTCGCTGCGCCCCATGGCGGCGCTGATGGCCACGCACTACCGCGCCCGTCCCGGCAACCACCTGGCCTTCTTCAGCAGCTTCGATTACCTGCGGCAGGCCGCTGACACCTTCGAAGCCCTGTACCCTGACATTCCTGCTTGGCGCCAGTCACGCGGCATGAGCGAAGGCGAGCAAAGCGGGTTCCTGGCGCGCTTCACGCCAGACGGCCAGGGCATCGGCTTTGCCGTGCTGGGCGGCGCGTTTGCTGAAGGGATCGACCTGCCCGGCCAGCGCCTGGTGGGGGCCTTCATCGCCACCCTGGGCCTGCCGCAGTTCAACCCTGTCAATGAAGAGATCTGCCACCGGCTGCAAAGCCTGTTCGGTGCGCGCCTGGGGCACGACTACACCTACCTGTACCCCGGCCTGCAGAAGGTGGTTCAGGCCGCCGGCCGCGTGATCCGCACCCCGCACGACGAAGGCATGGTTGTGCTGATGGACGAACGCTTCATGCAGCCACATGTACGCCGCCTGCTGCCCACCTGGTGGGCAGCGCCCCGCCCGGCGGTGCCTGACGAGACCCCACCCAGCCTCATCCCTGTACTGGCGGACTCACCCGCAGCACCACGCGCTCACGCAGGCACGTCGCAGATCTCGGCCGACGTCGACTGACGCACCCGGAAGATCCGCACCGCCTCGGCCACCTGATCGGCTTGCCCACTCAAGGCAGAGGCCGCCACCGAGAGCTGCTCCACCATGGCGGCATTGTGGTGCGTGATGCCATCCAGTGAGGCCACAGCCCGGCTCACCTCCGTCAGCCCCACGGACTGCTCGGCACTGGCCCGACTGATGCTGGACACCAGATCGCTGACCGCCTGCACCGAGCCCAGCGTCTGCTGCATCAACTCGCCATTGGCGCGCACCCGCTCATGCCCTTGCGCGATGGTGGTGAGCGCGTTGTCCACCAGCACTTTGATCTCTCCAGCGGCCTGGCGAGAGCGATTGGCCAGCGCCCGCACCTCGGCCGCCACCACCGCGAAGCCCTTGCCGGCTTCCCCGGCACGCGCCGCTTCCACGGACGCATTGAGCGCCAGCAGGTTGGTCTGGAAGGCGATGCGGTTGATCACGTCCACGATCTCGCCGATGCGACCCGAGGCCTGCGCGATCGCATCCATCTGCGCCACGATCTCCTGCACAGACTGCCGGCTGCGCTGCGCCATCTCATGCGTGTGCTCGGCACGGCCCGCGGCCTGGCGCGCGGCATCAGCGCTGGTGCGCACATTGCCGGTGATCTGCTCCAGCGTGGTGGCTGTCTCCTGCAGGTTGCTGGCCTGCGAATCGGTGCGGGCCGACAGCTCGTGGTTGCCCTGTGCGATGTCGCGCGAGGCCGAATGGATGCCCGCGATCTCGCGGCGCACATCGCCGACGATGGCCTGCAGATTGACGTTGAGCTGCACCATGGCCCGCTCCAGTTGACCCAGTTCGTCATGACGGCCACGCTCGCCGGTCAGCGTCAGATCGCCGGCCGCCATGCGGTACGCCTGCGCGATCAGCCCCCTGATCGGCTTGACCAGGCCATGTTGCCAGCGCCAGGCCTGCCAACTGCCCAACGCCACCGCCGCACCCAGCAGGCCCAGGCCCTGTGCCGGCTGCAGTGCCGCGACCCACCATGCCATCAAGGCCATGCACAGGGGCATGGCCATTGCGCCCAGCCATACCCGCCGGCCCAGCGAGGGGCGCCACAACTTTTGCAAGCTGCCGCGCAGCCCTCGACGCCACAGGTGGCCCTCACGCAGGTGCAGCGCCAACGCGCCTTCGCGTGCCTCGGCCTGCATGCGCTGGTACAACGCCGCGGCCGCCTCGATCTGGGCGCGGCCTGGCTTGGTGCGAACGGACAGGTAACCCACCACCTGCCCGCCCTCAAGCACGGGCGTGACATTGGCCTGCACCCAATAGTGGTCGCCATCCTTGCGGCGGTTCTTCACCACGGCCGACCAGGGTCGCCCCGACTGCACCGTGGCCCACAGGTCACGGAAAGCCTCAGCGGGCATGTCCGGATGCCGGATCAGGTTGTGCGGCTGGCCGATCAATTCGTCCTTCAGATAGCCGCTGACCCGCACGAAGGCCGGGTTGCAGTACATGATCCGCCCCTTGAGGTCGGTGGCTGAGACCAGCGGCTCGCCATCAGGCAAGGCGAACTCGCGTTGGGTGATGGGCAGGTTCTTTCTCATCGTGCGTCGGTACTTCACACAAGGGTGTCGCCCACGCTGTTGTCATCAGCGCTTCGGCCACACGGCGATGAATGGGAAAAGGCCTCACGCGGAGGCCTTTGGTCATGTGCGCCAACTATAAGCACCATGGGGGTGCCTCATCGCGTGAATAATCCCGCCATGGCCGCCAGTTGTGCCGATTTGATTCACGTCACATGACGTCCACGATGCATCGCCTGCCGCATCATTCCTCCTCGTGATCACAAGCTCCGCATTTTCAGACAGCACGCTGGATGACACCAGCACGCCGACACGCGCTGCATCGTCCGGACACCTGCTGGGCCTGCTGGTGCTGGGCAATCTGTTGCTGCTCTCTCTGTTCATCGGCCTGTCGCTGCTGTCGCTGCAATGGAGCCTGCAGAGCCAGCTGGCGCGCACCGATGTGGCCACCACCAACCTGGCGCGCACGCTGCAACAGAGCATCGGCGCCACCATCGACAAGCTGGACCTGACCTTGCGTCTGGCCGGCCAGGCCTATGAAGACAGCCTGCGGCAGGGGCAGAACCAGCCGCAGCAGGTGGACCAGCTGCTGGCCAAGCACCAGCAGCAACTGGTCGAAGGCGAAGGCCTGCGCATCACCGATGCACAAGGCGTGATCAGGCATGGTGCCGGCCTGCCTCCGACCAGGACCGTGAGTGTGGCCGACCGCCTCTATTTCACCCAGGCCCGCAACGCGGCGCCAGGGCAGCTCATCGTGTCGGAACCGCTGCAGTCCCGCATCAGCGGACGCTGGGTGATCGTGCTGGCCAGACGCTTGAACCATCCGGACGGCGGCTTCGCCGGCGTGCTCTACACGGCCCTGTCGTCACAACATTTCGAACAACTTTTCGCCGGTGTGGACATCGGTGCCCAGGGTGCTGTGAGCCTGCGCACGGCCAGCATGCGGCTGATCGCACGGCGCACGCCCCAGGGCGGCAACACCAGCGCCATCGGCAGCGCCAAGGTGTCGGACGCCCTGCGCCAGGCCCTGATCCAGGCGCCACAAGGGGGCAACTACACCGCCCCCACCACGCTGGACAGCATCGAGCGCATCAACCACTACGAACGCGTCGGCCGCTACCCCTTGTATGTGGTGGTGGGGCTGGACACGGGCGAGCAACTGGCCTCATGGCGGCTGCAGCGCACGCACCTGGCTGCATACCTGCTGATCGTGGCCCTGGTCATGCTGGGCTGCTCGGCCCTGCTCTACCGCAGCTGGCGCCGCGACCGGCAGAGCCAGCAGGCCATCGTACAGGCAGGCAAGCGCAGCCAGGCCTTGCTGCGCACCTCCAGCGACGGCGTGCATGTGATCGATGCGCAGGGCAAGATCGTCGAGGTGAGCGACAGCTTCGGCGCCATGCTGGGCGCCACGCGCGGGCAACTGCTGGGCACTGACCTGGGCCAATGGGACGCAGGCCTGTCCAGCAAGGACCTGACCGCCCTGTACACCCCCATCGTGCCCAACCGCCGCAGCAAGTTCAGCACCATGCACCGCCGCACCGACGGCAGCCTGATGGAAGTGGAGATCAGCGCGGTCGGTGTCATGCTCGATGGTGAACCCTTGCTGTTTTGCGCCTCACGCGACGTGACCGACCGCAAGGCCGCTGCACGCGAGCACGCCGCGCGGCTCGTGGCCGAACAACGCGCAAAGGCCCTGAGCGAGCGCGTGTCCGAACGTGAGGAGTTCGTGCGCATCCTCGCCCATGAGGTGCGCCAGCCCTTGAACAACGCCTCTGCGGCCCTGCAAGGCGCCCGCGCGGCGCTGTCCGAAGGCAGCAGCACGCACACTGGCATGGCGGAGCACGCTGAATCCCCCGGTGCTGTCGCCGCCGTGCGCCGTGCCCAATCGGTGATCGGCCAGATCGTGGCCTCACTGAACAACACGCTGGCAGCCACCGCCCTGCTGGCCAGCCCCGACCGCATCGAGTGCCATGATGCCGATGTCGACACCCTGCTCGAACTGAGCCTGGGAGACCTCGATCCGCAGGCCCGCCACCGTGTGCGCATCGAACGGCAAAGTGCCACGCGCACCGCCTCGATGGACATCGGCCTGGTGCGCCTGGCCCTGCGCAACCTGCTGGGCAATGCCCTGGCCTATGCGCCGCCCGACACCGACGTGGTGCTGCGCATCAGCGACAGCGACGCCCCCTTGGCGCTGGTGATCGAAGTGATCGACAGCGGCCCCGGCATCCCGCCGGACCTGCGCCCCCACCTGTTCGAGCGCGGCACGCGCGGTGACAGTGGCCTGCCCGGCCATGGCCTGGGCCTGTTCATCGTGCAGCGCGTGATGGCCCTGCACGGCGGGCTGGTGGACCTTCGCGGCAACACGCCGCAAGGCTCCATCTTCAGGCTGTGGCTGCCGCAGGACGCCTGATGGGCGATGCATGCAACAGCACACGCGGGCCTCAACCCTCGACCAACGGCCCCTTGAACACATAGCCCACGCGCGACAGCGACTGCAGCGGCACGACGCAATCGGTCGCGCGCTCGATGCGCCTGCGCAAGCGGTAGATGGTGGCGCTCAACGCGTTGTCAGGCTCTTCCGTGACCGGGCGGCCCAACTGCTGACACAGGAACTCGCGGGTGACGGACTGGCCCTGCGCGGCCACGAAGCAAGCCATCACGGCCATGTCCAGGTCGCTCATGTCGATGCGCACGCCATCGGGTGCCACCAGTTGGCCGGCTCGACGGTCCAGCACCCAGGCGGCAGGCCGGCCGCGGGTGGCCACGACACGGCGGTGCACGGCGCGGATCGCCACCGTCACCTGTTCGAAATTGACGGGCTTGGCCAGGTACATGTCGGCACCGGCATCCACCACCGAAGCGAACACATCTGGCGAGACACGCCCGGACACCACCAGCACCCCGACCTGCGTGCGCTTGCGCAACACACGGATCAACTCCAGGCCATCGATGCCGGGCAGCATCAGATCGACCAGGTAGAAGGCATGGCGGAAGGGTTCATGGTCGGCCAGCAGCTCGGCGCTGTCGGCGTAACGGTGCACCTGCACCCCGGCAGAGATCAGGTACTCGGCCAGAAATTCGCTGTACTCCGGGTCGTCATCGACCAGGGCCAGGGAATCCGGCAAGGAAAGGGCATCGAAAGACATCGGCAAGGAGCGGCCAACGCGTGACATGCGCACGGCCTGTTACAGCAATCCACATTGTGAACCGCGCACCGACACCCATCACGCGGAATTGATCACGTCCACCATGGATTTTTGCCTCTTAAGGTGTTGTTGCAAGCGCTCACAAATGACTAAAGTGAGCGCCGCCTTGACCGAAAACCTGGCAAGCGACGACCTGTGTGAGCGCCGACGCCAGGTTGTTCTACCCTTTGCAGTCCCTGCGCAAGAAAGCTGAAGGTGCTCCTCATGAGCTTCCGTTCCCTCCGTGTCCGCACCAAGCTGTTGGGCGGTTTTGGCGCCCTGGCCCTGATGGTGCTGGTCGTGTCCGCCCTGTCGTTGCATTCGCTCTCGCGCAGCCACAAGGATTTCTCAGACTATGTCGAGCAGACCAGCGCCCGCGCCGCACTGGCCGATCAGGTTCGCGCTGCGGCCAATGCACGCGCCGTGGGCGCCCGCAACCTCGTGCTCATCAAGGATGCGCAAGAGCGCCAGAACGAGCAGCGCATCGTGGTGCAGGCTCATGAGCAGATGCAGGAGCACCTCAAGCAACTGGGCGAGATGATCGCCAAGACGCCCGACGTGCATGAGGGCGAGCGCACCCAGTACGAGGAACTGCTCCGCATTGAATCCCGGTACGGCCCGGTGGCCATGAACATCGTGGACCTGGCCATGCATGATCGCCACGAGGAGGCCATCACCAAGATGAACGCTGACTGCCGGCCACTGCTGGCAGCGCTCATCAAGGCCACCAACGACTACATCGGCCTGATCAAGCACCAGGCCCAGGAGGACGAAGCCACCGCCGAGGCCGATTACGAGGCCGACCGCGCGCTGCTGATCACCCTGTGCGTGGTGGCCGTGGCCGCCGCCTGCGGCCTGGCCTTGCTGATCACCCGCGGCCTGACCCGCGCCCTGGGCGCCGAACCTGCCGAACTGGGCGCCGCCGCGCAGCGCGTGGCCGAGGGCGACCTGAGCCCCATCCTGGGTGCGCAGCAGGCACCCCGCCGAAGCGTGATGGCTTCGCTGGGTCACATGCAGGGCAGCCTGTCCGGCCTGGTGGCACAGGTGCGCGATGCCTCCGACAGCATCGCCCACGGTTCAGCGCAGATCTCCCATGGCAGTGTGAACCTTGCGCAGCGCACCGAAGAGCAGGCCTCCAACCTGCAGGAAACCGCCGCGTCCATGGAGCAGCTCAACACCACGGTGCAGCACAACGCCGAGACCGCCCGCCAGGCCAGCCTGTTGTCGGACGAAGCCAGCCGCGCAGCCACCGGTGGTGGCGAGGTCATGACCCAGGTCGTCGACACCATGCAGAACATCAGCGCCAGCTCGCGCAAGATTGGCGACATCATCGGCGTGATCGACGGCATCGCCTTNNTGGCGCTGAACGCGGCGGTGGAAGCCGCGCGCGCGGGTGAACAGGGGCGTGGCTTCGCGGTGGTGGCCGGCGAGGTGCGTTCGCTGGCCCAGCGCAGCGCCGAGGCCGCCAAGGAGATCCGCACCTTGATCGCCGACAGCGTCAGCCAGGTCGATACCGGCGCCCAGTTGGTCAACAGGGCAGGCAGCGCAATGGACGATATCGTGAGCCAGGTCAAACGTGTGGCCGACCTCATCGGCGAGATCAGCAATGCCTCGAGCGAGCAGACCTCCGGCATCGGTCAGGTGAACATGGCCGTGGCACAGCTCGACCAGATGACGCAGCAGAACGCTTCTCTGGTGGAAGAAAGCGCCACGGCCGCCGACAGCCTGCATCAGCAGGCGGCGCAGCTGACTGAAGCGGTGAGCGTGTTCAAGCTGGCCAGCGATGGGCATGCACAACAAGCCGGCATGCTGCCCATGGCCGCGCCAAGGGCCACCGCACGCGCGGTGGGCCATACGGCACTGATGCACACGGCAGGCGGCAAGCTCAATCCGCAGCTGTCGTCGTCCTGAGCTGGGGCCCTGGGCCTTCGGGCATTGTCCAGGGCCGGCATCCAGGCCAAGCAAACAAAAAGGCCTGAGTCTCATCGACTCAGGCCTTTGAAATTTTGGTGGGCCCTGTAGGATTCGAACCTACGACCAACGGATTAAGAGTCCGCTGCTCTACCAACTGAGCTAAGAGCCCGCTCAATGCTTTTTCAAGCGTTACGAAGAGATTTGGTTATCTCTGCGAAGCCTCAGATTATAGACAACTTTGCAAGTGTTTGGCAAGCGCTGTTGTGTATTCATCATCCAAGAAATTCTGGTGGGTCGTGCAGGATTCGAACCTGCGACCAACGGATTAAAAGTCCGCTGCTCTACCGACTGAGCTAACGACCCCCGGAAAAGCCCAAGAGTATAGCCTGTTTCAAGGCTTCCTCGCCATCAATCGGTTCACCATCTCCGAAGCCGCCACCATGCCGAAGGTGGCTGTCACCGTCACGGTGGAGCCAAAGCCGTGGCAATTGAGGCTGCCATCGCTCGACGCATCGCGGGGCACACCCTTCCCTGCTGTATCGCCAGCCACCTCGCCCACCTCGCCCACTTCGCAGACCGCGTCTTGCGGCGGGCGAACCGCCTCGCGCGAGAACACGCAGCGCAGCCCCATCGCGCCCTTGCGCGCACCGCCGTGGCGCTGCCGCAAACGCTGGCGCAGGCTGGCCAGCAGCGGGTCGTGCGTCACCTCGGCCAGATCGGCCACCTCGAGCAATTGCGGCGACACCTTCCCACCGGCCGCCCCCACGCTCACCACCGGCACGCCCTTCGCACGGCCCCATACCGCCACGGCGGCCTTGGCCCGCACCTGGTCGCAACAATCGATCACGCCGTCCAGCGGCCTCGGGCCCAGCAAGGCTGCAGCGTTGTCGTCATCGACGAACTCTTCGATCGCATGCACCATACAGCCGGGGTGGATCAACGCGATGCGCTCCTTCAGCGCCAGCACCTTGGCCTGGCCCAGCGTGCTCCCCAGCGCGTGCACCTGGCGATTGATGTTGGACTCGGCCACATGGTCCAGATCGATCAGCGTGAGCTCGGCCACGCCGCTGCGCGCCAGGGCCTCGGCCGTCCAGGAGCCGACCCCGCCCACCCCCACCACCGCGATGCGGGCTGCGCGCACACATGCGTAGCCCGCCGGGCCGTACAGGCGGCGCAAGCCGCCGAAGCGGCGCTCCAGATCGGCTTCATCAGGGGTCGGGATCATGTTGTGCTCGTGAAAAGAAAATGGCGACAGGTGCTTGCACACCCGCCGCCACATGGGGCCGCAATCACTCAACCCTTGGGCTTGGTCGACGCACTGGCCAGACGCTCCCGGGCGACCAGGGCCGCCTCGGAATCCGGGTAGTTCTTGATCAGGTCGTCCAAGGCCTTGCGCGCCGACTTCGTTTCCTTCAGTTCGGTGTGGCAATTGGCAATGGACAACAGTGCCTCAGGCGCGCGTGCATGCTGGGGCGCTGCCGACAGCAGCGAGCGGAACACGCTGATGGACTGCTTGTAGTCGCGCTGGCCGTAGTAGGCATTGCCCAGCCAGTACAAGGCAGATTCCTTGTAGCCAGTCGATGGATAACGCTTGAGGAAGGTGTTGAGTGCCGAAAGCCCCCCCGCGAAGTCAGCCTGACGCAGTTGCGCCAGGGCTTCCTCGAACTGACGCTTCTCCTCCGGATCGGCCTGGAAGGTCTTGCCATCGAGCGACACGCTCTGCGGCTCGAGCTTGCTCACGCGGTCGTCGATGCCTTGCTGCAGATCCTTCTGCCGGCGCTGCACCTCGGACACATCACGCGCGAGCACCTCGTTCTGGCCTCGCTGCGTGGCCATCTCGCTGCGCAGCTGCTCCAGCTGGGCGTTCATCTCGAGCAGGCTGCGGCGCAGCTGGTCGATCTGTCCGCTCAGTGTGGCGAGCTTGGCATTGAGCGCATCCTGGTCCTGCGTGCGTTGCTGACGCATGTCCAGGATGGCCTTGCGGGCCTCATCGTCACCGAACAGGGCGGCCTGCGCACCCACGGTGGCCCACAGCGCGGCCATGGCCACGACCACAGGCCGCAGCACCTTCAGGCCAGACAACTCACGCAGTGCTCTCACAGCGACACCTTTTCCAGCAAATCAGGATCAACGGCCCTTGAACTCGGCGCGGCGGTTCTTGGCCCAGACTTCTTCGCCGGTGCCTTCGACGGCCGGGCGTTCCTTGCCGAAGCTCACGGCTTCGAGCTGGTTGGCCGCCACGCCCAGCAGGCCCAGGGCCTTGACGGTGGCTTCGGCGCGCTTTTGACCCAGGGCCAGGTTGTACTCGCTGCCGCCGCGTGCATCGGTGTGGCCTTCCACGGTGATGTGCTTGGACTTGTTGGCGTTGAGGTACTTGGCATAGCCCTCGACGGTGCCGCGGGCGTCTTCACGCACCACGAAACTGTCGAAGTCGAAGTAGATGACACGGGCCAGGTCGGCCGGCAGCGCGGTCGGATCGACCGGCGCGGCTTGCACCGGGGCCACGGTCGATGCCGCAGGCGTGGACGTGGTGGGAGCCTGCGAGCTGGTGGTGATGGGCGCGGGCTTGTCTTCGAGCTTGACGTTGGATCCGCAGCCAGCCAGCCACAGGGCCGAGCAGGCCAGGGCCACGCCGGTGGCGCGACGTGCCAGGGTCATCAGGGATGCGTCGGTGCGTTGTGTGTTCATCAGCAGGCTCCAGAAGGTTGAATTGTTGAAAGTAGGAAAGAGGATATGGACATCATTTGTTGAACGGGCCCCACACGGGCTGGCGCACATCGGATTGCGAAGTGGACAGCGTCGCCTTGATGCGGCCATCGAGCGAGGTGGTCACCAGCACATCACGGCCTTGCTGGCGCGTGGCGTAGATGATCAGCTTGCCGTTGGGCGCGAAGCTGGGTCGTTCGTCATCACGGGTATCGGTCAGGGGGCGTGTCTCGCCCGTGGACAGGTCCATCAGGTGCACCCGGAAAGCGCCGCCGACCTGGCCGATGTACGTCAGCCATTTTCCATCAGGACTGACGTTGGGGCTGATGTTATACCCGCCATTGAAGGTGACGCGCTGGACCGCACCGCCGCCCGCGGGCACCTTGTAGATCTGGGGCCCGCCTCCGCGGTCGCTCACGAAGTACACGAAGCTCCCATCGGGCGAAAAGGCCGCCTCGGTGTCGATGGACGAGCTGGAGGTGAGCTTGCGTGGCGCGCCTTCGCCATCGGCGCTGATCAGATAGAGCTGCGAGACGCCGTCACGGCTGAGCGTGACGACCAACTGGCTGCCGTTGGGCGACCAGGCCGGCGCGCTGTTGGAGCCCTTGAAGCTGGCCAGCAGGCGCCGCTTGCCGGTGGCGATCTCCTGGGCGATGACCTCGGCCTTGCCATTCTGGAAGCTGACATAGGCCAGGCGCTTGCCATCGGGCGCCCAGGCAGGCGAGATGATGGGCTGCTGGCTGGTCAGGGCGGCCTGGGCATTCTCGCCATCGGCATCGGCCACCAGCAGCGTGTAGCGGCGGCCGGCCTTGCTGACGTAGGCG
The DNA here is from genome assembly GCA_002339015.1 of Burkholderiales bacterium UBA1834. Taxonomy (GTDB): domain Bacteria; phylum Pseudomonadota; class Gammaproteobacteria; order Burkholderiales; family Burkholderiaceae_C; genus Aquabacterium. The sequence continues at coordinate 7,257 of DDJC01000008.1, read as the reverse complement.
ATGCGCGTGGCGAACACGCCCTTGTCGCCGGTGAGCTTCTCGTAGATGTCGTCGGCGATACGGTGGGCGGCCAGGCGCATGTCCGCCGCGGGCACCACCAGGCTCTGGCCGCTCAGGTCGCGCACCTTGAGCACATCCCACAGGCGGTAGCGCACATCGAATCGGCCATCGGCCAGCGGGCTCACGGAGCCGGCCAGCAGGGCATCGGCGCCCTTGGTCTTCCAGTCGGCCAGTGGGGGGCGCGAGACCTCGTCGAGCCGGTCGGCCGAGGCGTCGAGCGAACGGAACAGGCCGCTGCGCTCCAGATCGGCGCGCACGATGGCGGAAATGGGCTGCGGGCCACGCTGCTCATCGCGGAAGGTGCCGATGGCGATCGGGATCTGCGTGGCGCCGACCCCACTGATCTGAACGCGGAACTGCGCCCAGGCAGGGGGGGCCAGCCCGAGCGCGCCAACCAGGCCCAGCGCAGCTACCGCACGCCGGCGGGAGCAGGTGAAAGGAGTGACAAACGGATACTTACGTTCTTGCATGCGCGCTCAACAGCAGGGGTTCATGAACCTCGACCCTCCAGGTCTGGACATGGAATGCTAAACGAGGAAAAAGTTCAGCGCCGAGTGGGGCTGACTCAATCCCCCACGACGCCCTCGATCGCGGGCCCTGCTCACAGCAGCACGATGTCGTACTGCTCCGGCGACATCGAGGGCTCGGTCTGCAGGGAGATGGGCTTTTTGATGAAATCTGACAGCCCCGCCAGGTGCTGGTTCTCTTCGTCCAGCAGCATCTCGACCACGGCGGCGCTGGCCACCACACGGAACTCGCGCGGGTTGAACTGGCGCGCCTCGCGCAGGATCTCGCGCAGGATGTTGTAGCAAACGGTGCGCGCCGTCTTGACCTGCCCTCTGCCTTCGCAGGTCGGGCATGGCTGGCACAGCATGTGGGCCAGCGATTCGCGGGTGCGCTTGCGCGTCATCTCGACCAGGCCCAGCGGCGAGAATCCGTTGAGCGTGACCTTGGTGCGGTCGCGCGCCAGTTGCTTGCGCAGCTCGGCCAGCACACTGTCGCGGTGCTCCTCGCGCATCATGTCGATGAAATCGATGATGATGATGCCACCCAGGTTGCGCAGGCGCAGTTGCCGCGCGATGCCCTGCGCGGCCTCCAGGTTGGTCTTGAAGATGGTGTCGTCGAAGTTGCGCGCGCCCACGTAGCCGCCGGTGTTGACGTCGATGGTGGTCAGGGCTTCGGTCTGGTCGACGATCAGGTAACCGCCGGATTTCAAGTCCACCCGTCGGGCCAGCGCCCGCTCGATCTCCGTGTCGATGTTGTACAGATCGAAGATGGGGCGCTCGCCGCGGTAAAGGCTCAGGCGGCCCACGGCCGAGGGCGTGAACTCCTGTCCGAAGGCCTGCAGGGCCTCGAACTGCACCTGCGAATCGATGCGGATGGTCTGTGTCTGCTCGTTGACCAGGTCGCGCAGCACACGCTGGGCCAGGTTCAGTTCCTGGTAGAGCAGCGAGCCAGGCGCCACCTTCAGGCCCTGCTCGCGGATGGTGTTCCAGGTCTTGCGCAAGTAGGCGATGTCGGAGGCCAGTTCCTCGTCGGTGGCATCCTCGGCGTTGGTGCGCAGGATGTAGCCACCGCTGCGCTTGGCATCACCCGCGGGCTGGGTGAGCTGCAGCATGCGCTCGCGCAGCTGTTCGCGCTGCTCGGGCGAGCCAATCTTCTGCGAGATGCCGATGTGCTCGTCCTGCGGCAGGAAGACCAGCAGGCGTCCGGCCACGCTGATCTGCGTGGACAGGCGCGCGCCCTTGGTGCCGATCGGATCCTTGATCACCTGCACCATCAGGGTCTGGCCCTCGTGCAGGCGCTTTTCGATGGGCAGGGGGGTATCGGGCGAGCGGCCGCCGCGGCTGCCGTGGTCTTCGCGGTGCAGATCGGCCACATGCAGGAAGGCGGCGCGCTCCAGGCCGATGTCGATGAAGGCGGACTGCATGCCGGGCAGCACGCGGGCCACCTTGCCGGCATAAACGTTGCCGACCAGGCCGCGCTCGAGCGTGCGCTCGACGTGCAGTTCCTGCACGGCGCCGCCCTCGACGATGGCGACGCGGGTTTCCTGCGGGGTCCAGTTGACGAGGATGTCTTGGATCATGCTGTGATGGAGGAATCCAGAGAGGGCGCCAGCGGCATCCGCCGCAGGGCCTGGTTGTCCAGGATGCGCACGCCGGGCTGGGCCTCGTGCGCGGCCGCCAGCAGGCCGGCGGCTACCTGGGCCGCGTGCACAGGCTTGGCCCGCGCGGGCATCAGCCAGCCGAAGTGCGAGGCCAGCGATTCGCCCAGGCGCTGCTTGGGGCGCTCCCCCAGCAGCAGAGAGGGGCGTGCCAGCGTGAGCGCCTCGAACTGCAGGGTGCGCAGGGCGTCTTCCACCTCGCCCTTGACGCGGTTGTAGAACAGATTGGAGTCGGCGCTGGCACCCACGGCGCTGACCAGCAGGAACTGGTGCGCCCGGAGCACCTTGGCGCGGCGGGCGAGCTGCAAGGGGTAGTCATGGTCGACCCGGCGGAAAGCCTCCTGCGAGCCGGCCTGGGCGATGGTGGTGCCCAGGGTGCAGAACACCCAGTCGGCCTGCAGCAGGTCGGTGTGCTTGTCCAAGTGGTCGTAATCGAGCTCGGCGATGCGCAGCCGGCCTTCGGGCAGCGCAGCCGCCCGTTCGGCACCCAGGATGTCGGCGGCCTGCAGGGGGCGGCGCGTCAGCACGGTGATCACCCCGACACCGGGGTCATCCACCAGGGCGCGCAGCAGGTAGCCCCCGACGAGTCCGGTGGCACCGGCCAGCAGCACGCGCGGCGGCGTGCCGGGTGGCATGGCGGGCAAAGGCGGCAGGATGGTGTCCATCTGTCACAACATCGGTCAGAAGTGAAAGCCCAGCGGCTTGAGCAGCTCGGCGGTGTCGAACAGGGGCAAGCCCATGATGCCACTGTAGCTGCCTTCGATGTGGGACGTCCAAGCCCCTGCGCGGCTCTGGATGGCGTAGGCCCCGGCCTTGCCCATGGGCTCGCCGCTGGCGGCGTAGCGCTGGATCTCTGCGTCGCTGAGCATGCGCCAGTGCACGCCCGAGATGGACAGGCGCGTCTGCCCGTCGACCACGACGGCGGTGAGCACGCGGTGCACCCGGCCCGACAGGCGGCGCAGCATGTGCATGGCATCCGCGGCGTCATGGGGTTTGCCCAGGATGTCGCCATCCAGGGCCACGGTGGTGTCCGCGCACAGGATGGGTGCGAGCGGCCAGGCGGCGGGATCGGCCTGGTGGCGGTGGGCCAGGCGGGCCGCGGCGTCCCGCCACTTGGCCTGGGTCACGCGGCGCACATAGTCGTCGGGCGCTTCACCCGGCCAGACCGCCTCCAGCAATTCGGCGGCGTCGGTGTCGTCGGGCAGCAGCAGGCGGTGGGCCACGCCCAGTTGGTCCAGCAGTTGCCGGCGCCGGGGGCTTTGCGAGGCCAGGTAGATCCAGGGGGCGATTGGCGCGGGCAGGTTGATCGGGGTGTCGGTGGCGGCAGGCATGGCGGTCACCGGCGCCTTTCAGGCCCGGTGGTAGGGGTGGTTGTTGCGCAGCGACCAGGCGCGGTAGAGCTGCTCGAGCAGCAGCACGCGCGCCAGGGCATGCGGCAAGGTCATGTCAGACAGGCGGATGGCCTCATCGGCGGCCTGCTTGAGCTGCGGGTGGATGCCGTCGGCGCCGCCGATGATGAGGGCGACGTCGCGGCCATCGTGCAGCCAGGCTTCGGTGCGCTCAGCCAGCTGCACGCTGGTCAGGCGGCTGCCCCGCTCATCAAGGATGACACGGCGCACGCCCCGCTCCAGCGCGGCTTCGATGCGGGCGGCCTCGGACTGCATGATGGCGGCCACGGGCTTGCCTTCGCGCGGCTCGGCCTTGAGCGCCTTGACCTCGACCTTCCAGTCGGGCGGAAAGCGCTTGAGGTAGTCCTCGCAGGCTTCCTGGGCCCAATCGGGCAGGCGGTGGCCGATGGTGACGACGGTCAGCTTCATGACGCGCCTGCCCCGGCCATCACCAGCTCAGTCGGGGCGGCGCTCATGCGTCGGGTGGCCGGACGCGGTGGCCGGCTCAACGGGTGCTCTTGCGGGCCGGGGCCTTCTTGGCAGCGACCTTTTTCGCAGCGACCTTCTTGGCGGCCACGCGCTTGACCGCGGGCCTGGCTGCCGGCTTGGCGGCCGATGAGGACGCAGCCGTCTTGCGGGCGGGCGCCTTCTTGGCAGCGACCTTGCGGGCCGGCTTGGGTGCGTTGACCACGACCTTGGTCACGGCAGCCTTCTTGGCGGCCACCTTCTTGGCCGCGGGCTTCTTCACGGCCGAGGTCTTGGATGCGGCGGAGCGGGCCTTCGGCGCCGTGCCGGGCTTGGCGGATTTGGGGGCTGCGGCCGGCTTGGGTGCGGCCTTGGGCGCTGTCTTGGCCACAGCCTTCTTGGCGGCCACCTTGCGCGGCGGCGCCTCGGTCGCGGCCTTGCGGGCGGCGGTGGTCTTGCCAGCGGCCTTGCGCGGCTTGGCCGGAGCGTCGTCGGCCTCGTCCTCATCGATGGGCTCGGAGGCCTTGGCCAGGCCACCAGAGGAGGCCTTGCGCTTGAGCGCCACGGGCTTGTCGCCCCAGATCTCTTCGAGCTGGTAGTACTGGCGGATGGCCGGCTGCATGATGTGCACGACCACGTCGCCCAGGTCGACCACGACCCATTCGCCGGTGTCTTCGCCTTCGATGGTGATGCCGGACAGGCCGAGCGCGCGGCCGCGGTCGGATACGCTGGAGGCCAGCGCGCGGGTCTGGCGGTTGGAGGTGGCGCTTGCAANNACTGGCGGATGGCCGGCTGCATCACGTGCACCACGGCGGCTGCGCAGTCGACGATGATCCACTCGCCGTTGTCCTGCCCCTCGGTGCGCATGACCTGAAAGCCGGCGGCGCGCACGGCGTCACGCACGCTGGCGGCCAGGGCCTTGGTCTGACGGTTCGACGTGCCCGAGGCGATCACCACGCGCTCGAACAGCGGCGAGAGGTGTTCGGTGTTGAACACCACGATGTCCTGGGCCTTGACGTCTTCGAGGCCATCGACGATGGCATTTTGCAGTTTACGGATGTCCATTCAGCGGGGTGCGCCTGGGGCGTAGAGTTGATGGTTGGCAATATAGCGTGCCACGGCCGGCGGCACCATGGCGGGAGCCAGGGTGTCGGGCGCATCGCCCTGGGCCAGGCGGGCACGGATGTCGGTGGAGGACACCGTCATGGGCGGCATCGGCAGCTCGACCATGCGGTGCGGGGTGGCCGCCAGCTCGGCGGCGGGCGTGGGGCGCTGCTCGCCCCGGCAGGCCACGGCCAGCGTGACCCGCTCGATCAGTTCGCGCCAGCCGTGCCAGGTGGGCAGGTTGGCGTACTGGTCCTGGCCGATGATCAGGAACCAATTGTCCCGGGACTTCTGACCTTGACCGGCGCATGCCTGCAACGCGCGCACGGTGTCCAGGGTGTAGGACGGGCCATCGCGGCGAATCTCGATGTCGTCGACCACGAAGCGGGGTTCGTTGTCGGTGGCCAGGGCCACCATGGCCAGGCGATGCGCCGGCGCAGCCAGCTGCCGGGCCTTCTGCCAGGGCTGCCCCACGGGGATCCACCGCACCTGGTCCAGTGACAGGTGCGACAGGGCCGTGCACCCCAGCGCCAGGTGCGCGGTGTGCACGGGGTCGAAGCTGCCGCCCATCAGCCCGATGCGGCGGATGGGCGCGCCCGTGCCGTCGGTGGCGATGAGGGTGGGAGAGGCCCCCAACTCAGACCCAGTCCCGCGGGGGCAGGAAATCGGTGTACAGGCGCGCCTCGGGCGTGCCGGGCTCGGGCTGCCAGTCGTAGCGCCAGGTGACCACTGGCGGCATCGACATCAGGATGCTCTCGGTGCGGCCCCCGGATTGCAGGCCGAACAGCGTGCNNGGTTGAACTCGACGTAGCGGCCACGGCGGTAGGTCTGGAATTCGCGCTCGCGCTCTCCATAAGGTGTGTCACGGCGGCGCTGCAGGATGGGCAGGTAGGCCTGGGTGAAGGCATCGCCCACCGAGCGGATCAGCGCAAAGCCACCCTCGAAGCCCAGTTCGGAGACATCGTCGAAAAAGATGCCGCCCACGCCACGGGCCTCGTTGCGGTGCTTGAGGAAGAAGTAGTCGTCGCACCACTGCTTGTAACGGGGGTGCTTGTCATCACCGAACGGGGCCAGGGCATCGCAGCAGGCCTGGTGGAAGTGGCGGGCGTCGTCTTCCACGCCGTAGTAGGGGGTGAGGTCCATGCCGCCGCCGAACCAGGCGACCACCTCGTGTCCACCATCAGGCAGGGGCTTGTGCGCGGCCAGCATGCGCACGTTCATGTGCACCGTGGGCGCATGCGGGTTGCGCGGATGAAACACCAGCGACACGCCCATGGCCTCGAAGGGGCACCCCGCCAGCTCAGGGCGGTGCTGCGTGGCCGAGGCCGGCAACTGCGGGCCCTTGACGTGCGAGAAGTTGCAGCCACCACGTTCGATCACGCGGCCGTTCTCGACCAGGCGTGAGCAGCCATCGCCCTGCAGGCGCTCCTGCGGGCCACGCACCCAGGCATCGCGCACGAAAGGCGTGCCGTCTTCCTGCTCGAAGGCGGCGACGATGCGGTCCTGCAGGTCCAGCAGGTAGGCACGCACCGCAGCCATGTCCATCGACGCAGGGGCGTCAGGCGTGCTGGACGGATCGGGCGCGGTCGGCGTGCTGCTCATGTGCGTGCGTGCAATGGGTGCGTGAGGTGCGTGAGGTGCGTGGCTGCCATGCCGCTCAGCGTGCCTTGATGGCGCGCCAGCCGATGTCGGTGCGGAACTGCATGCCGTCGAACTGGATGCCGTTGAGGTACTCGTAGGCGCGCTGCTGGGCCAGCTTGGCCGAATCACCCAGCGCCGTCACGCACAGCACGCGGCCGCCACTGGTGCGCACCACGCCGTCCTGCAGGGTGGTGCCAGCGTGGAAGACCATGGCGTCGTCGGCCTCGGCGGGCAGGCCGGTGATGGCATCGCCCTTCCTGGGGTTGAGCGGGTAGCCACCAGCGGCCACGACCACGCCCAAGGCGACACGGCGGTCCCATTGCAGTTCGAGCTGGTCGAGCGTGGCGTCGGTGGCGGCCAGGAACACGTCCACCAGATCGCTCTTGAGGCGCATCATGATGGGCTGCGTTTCAGGGTCGCCCATGCGGCAGTTGA
>DDJC01000053.1:12813-15596 GCA_002339015.1 Burkholderiales bacterium UBA1834 | reverse complement strand
CCTGGGCGGTGCTCAGCGCCGCGGTCTGCGTGCTGGTGAGGGCGCCGATCTGCGCGCTGACCAGCGCGGCGATGTCGGCTGTCTCGATGGCTGCCACCTGCGTGGTCGTCAGCGCGGCCACCTGGTTGGTCGCCAGCGCCGCCACTTGGGCGGTTTCCAGCGCAGCGATCTGTTCGGTGCTCAGCGACTGGACCTGCGCGGTGCCCAGCGCACGCACCTGGGCGGTGCCCAGCGCGGCCAGGTCGGCGGTTTCAATGGCAGCCACCTGGGCGGTGCTCAGCGACGCGATCTGGGCCGTGCTCAGGGCTGCGGCCTGTTCGGTGGTCAGGGCCACGATGGCATCGGTGCTCAGGCCCTTGATGCCGTTGGTGGTCAGGCCCTTGATGTCGGCGGTCTCGATGGCGGCCACCTGAGCCGTGCTCAAGGCCGAGGTCTGCGCGCTGCTGAGGGCGGCGATCTGGGCACTGCCCAGCGCGGCGATGTCTTCGGTTTCGATCGCAGCCACTTGCGCGGTGTTCAGCGCGGCCACCTGGGCGGTGCTCAGCGCGGCCACCTGGTCGGTGGTCAAGGCGGCGATGGCCTCGGTGCTCAGACCCTTGATGCCGTTGGTGGTCAGACCCTTGAGGTCGGCCGTCTCGATCGCGGCCACTTGCGCGGTCGTAAGGGACGAGGTCTGAGAACTGCTCAACGCGCCCAGCTGGGCGCTGCTCAGGGCCACCACATCGGCGGTCTCCACGGAGGGGACCTGGGTGGTGGTCAGCACGGCGGTCTGGGCTGTGCTCAAGGCCGCCACTTGCTCGGTCTGCAGCGCCACCACCTGTTCGGTGCTCAGCGACTTGATCTGCGCGGTGGACAGCGCGCGGATCTGCGACGTGGTCATCGCGGCCAGATCGCTCGTTTCGATGGCGGCCACCTGCGTGGTGCTCATCGACGCGATCTGCGCCGTGGACAGGGCCGCCGCCTGCTCGGTAGTCAGCGCCACGATGGCGTCGGTGCTCAGGCCCTTGACCGCGTTGGTGGTCAGGCCCTTGATGTCGGCGGTTTCGATGGCCGCCACCTGCGCCGTGCTCAGCGCCGCGGCCTGCGTGCTGCTCAGCGCACCGACCTGGGCGCTGCCCAGGGCGGCGATATCAGCCGTCTCGATGGCCGCCACCTGCGCGGTGTTGAGCGCGGCCACCTGGGCCGTGCTCAAGGCGGCCACCTGTTCGGTGGTCAGCGCCACGATGGCCTCGGAGCTCAGGCCCTTGATGCCATTGGTCGTCAGGCCTTTGAGGTCGGCCGTCTCGATCGNNCCACCTGCGCGGTGGTCAGCGCGGCCGTCTGGGTGCTGCTCAGGGCGCCGATCTGCGCGCTGCCCAGCGCGGCGATGTCGGCCGTCTCGATGGCCGCCACCTGTGTGGTCGTCAGCGCGGCTACCTGCGTGGTCGCCAGCGCCGCCACCTGGGCGGTTTCCAGCGCGGCGATCTGCTCGGTGCTGAAAGCCTTGATCTGGGCGGTGCCGAACGCCCGGATCTGGGACGTGCTCAGCGCGGCCAGATCGGCCGTCTCAATGGCGGCCACCTGCGTGGTGCTCATGGCCGCGATCTGGGCGGTGCTCAGCGCGGCGGCCTGCTCGGTGGTCAGGGCCACGATGGCCTCGGTGCTCAGGCCCTTGATGGTGTTGGTCGTCAGGCCCTTGATGTCGGCCGTCTCGATCGCCGCCACCTGGGCGGTGCTCAAAGCGGCAGCCTGCGCGCTGCTCAGTGCGCCGATCTGGGCGCTGCCCAGGGCAGCGATGTCCTCGGTTTCGATCGCCGCCACTTGCGCGGTGTTCATCACGGCCACCTGGGCGGTGCTCAACGCCGCCACCTGCTCGGTGGTCAGCGCTGCGATCGCGTCCGAACTCAGGCCTTTGATGGCATTGGTCGTCAGGCNNTCTCGATCGCGGCCACCTGCGCCGTGCTCAGCGCGGAGGTCTGCGTGCTCGTCAGCGCGCCGATCTGGGCACTGCCCAGCGCAGCGATGTCTTCGGTTTCGATCGCGGCCACTTGCGCCGTGTTCAGCGCCGCCACCTGGGCGGTGCTCAGCGCCGCCACCTGCTCGGTGGTCAGCGCGGCCACGGCCTCGGTGCTCAGGCCCTTGATGCCGTTGGTGGTCAGACCCTTGAGGTCGGCCGTCTCGATGGCGGCCACCTGGGCAGTACTCAGCGCCGCGGTCTGCGTGCTGGTGAGGGCGCCGATCTGCGCGCTGCCCAGCGCGGCGATGTCGGCCGTCTCGATGGCCGCCAGCTGCGTGGTCGTCAGTGCGGCCACCTGGGCCGTGCTCAGGGCCGCCACCTGGGCGGTTTCCAGCGCAGCGATCTGTTCGGTGCTGAAGGACTTGACCTGCGCGGTGCCAAAGGCGCGCACCTGGGCCGTGCCCAGCGCGGCCAGGTCGGCGGTTTCGATGGCAGCCACCTGGGCGGTGTTCATCGAGGCGATCTGCGCGGAGCTCAGGGCCGCAGCCTGCTCGGTGGTCAGCGCGACGATGGCATCGGTGCTCAGACCCTTGATGGCATTGGTCGTCAGGCNNACCTGCGCGGTGGTCAGCGCCGCGGCCTGCGTGCTGTTCAGCGCACCGATCTGGGCGCTGCCCATGGCGGCGATGTCTTCGGTTTCGAGGGCTGCGACCTGCGCGGTGTTGAGCGCAGCCACCTGGGCGGTGCTCAGTGCCGCCACCTGCTCGGTGGTCAGCGCGGCCACGGCTTCGGTGCTCAGGCCCTTGATGCCGTTGGTGGTCAGCCCCTTGAGGTCGGCCGTCTCGAT
>DDJC01000053.1:0-12764 GCA_002339015.1 Burkholderiales bacterium UBA1834 | reverse complement strand
CCGTCTCGATGGCCGCCACCTGCGTGGTCGTCAGCGCGGCCACCTGGGCGGTGCTCAGGGCTGCCACCTGGGCGGTTTCCAGCGCAGCAATCTGCTCGGTGCTCAGGGCCTTGACCTGGGCGGTACCCAGGGCGCGCAGTTGCGCGGTGCCCAAAGCGGCGATGTCCGCCGTTTCAATGGCAGACATCTGTGTCGTGGTGAAGGAGGCGATCTGGCGTGTGCTCAGGGCCGCCGCCTGCTCGGTGGTGAGGGCGGCCACCGCCTCTGTGCCCAGGCCCTTGATGGCGTTGGTGGTCAAGCCACCGATCTGCGAGGTCTGGATCGCCGCGACCTGGGCGGTGCTCAGCGCCGAGGCCTGGGCGCTGCTCAGGCCCGTCAATTGAGTGCTGCTCAGGGCCGCCGCATCGCTGGATTCCAGGGCGCTGACCTGCGCCGTCGTCAGCGCTGCGACCTGGGAGCTGAGCAGAGCCGAGGCCTGATCGGTCGTGAGGGCCTGCACCTGCTCCGAGGTCAGTGCCTTGACCTGCTGAGAGGTGAATGCCCGGATGTCCGTGGTTTCGAAGGCCTGGAACTGCGTGGTGTTCAACACCACCAGATCGGTCGTCTCGATGGCCTTGATCTGGGCGATCGAGAGGGCCTGGATCTGCTCGGTCGAGAACGCCGCCCAGTCGTCCGTCGTCAATTTCGCGATGGTGGTCGTGGAAAGTGCCGCGATCTGCGAGGTCGACAACGAAGAAATGATTGAAGCCATACGGGCCCCCGGTAAATCAGGTTTTGAGCAGAACCCGCGCGCAGCCACATGACGTCACACGAGCGAATGGATAAGATCCAAGACTACGTAAACCGGTCGTCAGCGATGCCGCGATAAAGAGAGCGAAGGCATCACATATCCCGGACAACCCAACATGGTCTTGTCCTCGTCCACGGGCTTATCGGCCTGGCGCGGCGGTTTCTTAATGTTTGTTTGCACAGTGATCACTTTGATCACAACGTGAAAAAGCGCGAGGATGTGCCCCCGTCCCAACCCGCTTTTCCTTGGACCAGGCCCCGGCAAACCGAGGAACATCTCACGAACCTCGACGAGCAGACCAGGCTTGCGCATGAGCACCGTGATCGACATGAACCCGACGCCGCCCCGTACCCCCTCCGACAGCCCGCAGCCATCCAACATGGACCGCTCCGTGCTGGTGCGCGCGGTGGAACTGCAAGGCCAGCAAAAAACCGCCGAGGCCGAGCAGTTGTTCCGCATGTACCTGGGTGTCTACCCGGACGATCCCATTGCGATTTATTCACTGTGTGTCATCCTGCTTCAACGCCGCGACTTCCGGCAGGGTCTGGCCCTGCTCGAGCACGGCACGCGGGCTGCACCGGACTTCGCGCCGCTGTGGTCGGCCCGGGCCTCGGCCGAACAGGCCCTGGGCCTCAAGGACGAAGCGCTCAAGAGTTATGACCGCGCGCTGGCCATCAAGCCCGACTTCGTCGAGGCGCTGGTCAACAGCGGCGCCCTGCTGCGCGAGATGCACCAGCACACCGGCGCGCTGGAGCGCTTCAACCGCGTGCTGCAGATCAATCCGAACTACGAAACAGCGCTGGGCAACTGCGCCATCTTGCTGACCGAGTTCAAGCGCAGCGAGCAGGCCATCGCCATGTTCGAGCGCCTGCTGGCCATCAATCCCAAGTACGACTACGGCCTGGGCCTGCTGGCCTACGAACGCCTGCACATCTGCGACTGGCGCGATTTCGACGACACCGCCCGACGCATCAACGAAGGCGTGCAGGCCGGCCGGCCCACGTGCAAGTCGCTGGGCTTCATGGCGATTTCGGATTCGGCGGCCGACCACCAGACCTGCGCCCGCACCTTCGCCAAACGCTTTCCCACCGGGGCCGAGCCCCTGTGGACGGGCGAGCGCTATCGCCACAAGAAGATCCGGCTGGCCTACGTGTCGCCCGATCTGCGCGAACACCCCGTCGGCCACCTCATGGCGGCCATCTTCGAGAAGCACGACAAGAACCGCTTCGAGACCATCGCCATCTCGCTGGGCCCCGATGACAAGAGCCGCCTGCGTGAGCGCATGCTGCAATCCTTCGACCACTTCATCGATGCACGCCAGATGGGCTCGCGCCAGATCGCCGAGCTGATGCGCAAGATGGAGGTGGACGTGGCCGTCGATCTGGCCGGCTACACCTCCGATTCACGCACCGAGGTCTTCGCCTACCGCCCTGCCCCGGCCCACATCAACTACCTGGGCTACCCCGGCACCCTGGGCGTGGACTACATGGACTACATCATCGCGGACCGCCACGTGATCCCGCCGGAGCACCAGCAGTTCTACGACGAAAAGGTGCTGTACCTGCCCGACTCCTACCTGCCCACGGCCGGTGGCATCGAGATCGCCGAGCGCACCCCCACCCGGGCCGAATGCGGCCTGCCCGAACAGGGCGTGGTGTTCTGCTCCTTCAACCACGACTACAAGATCGCGCCGCATGTGTTCGCGGTGTGGATGCGCCTGCTGGCCAAGACACCGGGCAGCGTGCTGTGGCTGATGTCGCGCAACGAGGTTTCACAGCGCAATCTGCGGGCCAATGCCCAGGCCGCCGGCGTGGACCCGCAGCGCCTGGTCTTCGCCAACCGCGTGCCGCGCGTCGAAGACCATCTGGCCCGCTACCGCCAGGCCGACATCTTCCTGGACACCCACCCCTACAACGCCCACACCACCGCCGCCGATGCCCTGATGGCCGGCCTGCCCGTGGTGACCTACATGGGCGGCGCCTTCCCGGCCCGCGTGGCCGGCAGCCTGCTGCACACGGTAGGCCTGAGCGACCTGATCACCCACACGCTGGACGACTACGAGGCCGTCGCCCTGCGACTGGCCCAGCACCCGGCCGAGCTGGCCGAGGTCAAGGCTCGCCTGGCGCGCCACCGGGCCATCGCCCCGCTGTTCGATGCCGAAGAGATCTGCCGCCACCTCGAATCCATCTACACCAGCGTGTGGCACGAGACCCAGCTCGCCAGCCGCCCACCCCTGGCCGATGCACTGAACCAGCAGGCCGAGGATTTCTCGGTCGACGGGGCCGAGGCCGACCTGCAGCGCGGCAATCTGCAGAAGGCCGAGATGCTGTGCCGGCGCAAGCTGGAGCAAGACCCCGCGCACCGAGGCGCCCTCAAGGTGCTGGGCGACATCGCCAGCCGCGCGGGCGCCCATGATTTCGCGGCCATGTACTACGCGACGGCGCTGGCCACCCTGCCCGACACGCCGGCACGTGCGTCCAGCCTCAACGGCCTGATCCGTGATGCACAGGCCAGGGCGCCCTCCGCGCAGGCGCTCACCCAGCCGGCAGCAGACAAGTTTCTGCTGATCAAGGCCTGGGGCTTCGGCTTCTGGTCCGACCTGGACCACGTCGCCGGCGAGCTGCTGCTGGCCGAATTGACCGGCCGCATGCCCATCGTGCACTGGGGCCGCAACAGCCTGTTCCGCGACGCCGATACCGACAACGCCTTCACCAGCTTCTTTCAGCCGGTGTCCGCCCCGACGCTGGCGGATCTGGAGCGCGAGGGCCTGAGCTTCTACCCGGCCAAATGGCACGCCAAGAACCTGCGCGAGGAAGACCTTCAGAAGTGGGACGGCGAGGGTGCCCGCCTCAGCGGCCTGTACGCCCTGCGCCGCCCCGAGAACGTGGTCGTCAGCGACTTCCACACCAAGGTCAATGACCTGATCCCCTGGATCCCCGAAGGCCACGCGCTGCACGGGCTGGACCGCGCCCGCATCTACCGCCACCTGTTCACCAAGTACCTGCACCTGCAACCGCACCTGCAGGCTCACATCGATCAGCAGGCCCAGGCGATGCTGGCCGGGCGCCACTGGCTGGCGGTGCACGTGCGGGGCAGCGACAAGGTGCGCGAGATGTCACACCTCGACGCCGTGAACCAGGCCTACTGGTCGTCCATCGACCAGATCCTGATGGTCAACCCCGTGCTGAACATCTTCCTGCTGACCGACAGCGAACAGGTCGTGACGCAGTTCAAGGCCCGCTACGGCGACAAGGTGCTCACGCTCGATGCCCAGCGCAGCAGCGACCAGACCGGCGTGCACTATGCCGGCCACTCGGGCACGGTGCTGGGCGAGCAGGTCATCCTCGATGCCTGGCTGGCCGCGCGCTGCGACTTCTTCCTGGGCAACGGCGGCTCCAATGTCTCGGTCGGCATCCGCCACCTCAAGGACTGGCAGCCCGGCACCTTCTTCCTGATCGGCCCGGACTTCCTGGGCGAACGCAACCTCACCCTGCACAACTGGTGAACGCCGCCGTCGGCGCACGCCCGCAATGCCCACCGCAAGGAACCCCATGAGCGCAAAGATCGTCATCGACGGCGTGTTCTTCCAGATCGGCCGCTCGGGCATCGCCCGCGTCTGGCTCAAGCTGCTGCAGCACTGGGTGGACCAGGGCTTCGCCGACCAGGTCGTGGTGGTGGATCGCAACCGCACCGCGCCACGTGTCGAGGGCATCGCCTACCGCGATGCACCGGCCTTTCTCTACAACAACGACCAGGCTGATCGCCAGGCCCTGCAGACCATCTGCGACGAGGAAGGCGCGCGCCTGTTCATCTCCAGCTACTACACCTTCCCGCTCACCACGCCGCAGGCCATGCTGGTCTACGACATGATCCCCGAGGTGCTGGGCTGGAACCTGCAGGAGCCCATGTGGCAGCAAAAGCAGCGGGCGATGCAGATGGCCACGCACTTCGCCGCCATCTCCGAGAACTCGGCCCGTGATGCGCGTGCCCACCTGGGCCGCCCCGACCTGCCGGTGCGCGTGGCCTACACCGGTACCGATTTCAAGGTGGCCACGCCCGCCGCGATCGACGCGTTCAAGACCAGGCACGGCCTTCAGCGCCCCTACTTCCTGATCTCGGGCAGCCGCTCGAGCTACAAGAACGTCTCGCTGTTCTTCAAGGCCTTCGCCACGCTGGGCGACGAGCGCGCCCGTTGCGGCGTGGTCTGCACCGGTGGCGGGCAGCTCGAGCCCGAGTTCGCCGCCCTGGCCGGGCCGGCCGACGTGCGCGTGCTGATCCTCGATGACGCCGAGATGCAGGCGGCCTACAGCGGCGCGATCTCGCTGGTCTATCCCTCGCTGTACGAAGGCTTCGGCCTGCCCGTGCTCGAGGCCATGGCCTGCGACTGCCCGGCCATCACCTCGCGCGTGTCGTCCATGCCCGAGGTAGGTGGTGATGCGGTGCTCTACATCGACATCGAGGACCGCACTGAAGAGCAAAGGGCGGCCCAGCTGGCCCAGCACCTGCGCAGCGTGCAGGAGCCGGCCACGCGCCAGCGCCTCATCGAGGCCGGCCGCGTGCAGGCCACGCACTTCCGCTGGGACCGCATGGCCGAGATCATGCGTGAGTTCCTCGTCGAAGCCGCCGATGCATCGCTCCCCCCCGCGACCGGAGCCACTCATGACGAACACGCCTGCCGCCTGTGCGGCGCGCCCACGCGGCTGCTGTTCAACAAGCGCGTGCTCCACAAGTACGATGTGCAGTTTCGCCAGTGCGGTCACTGCGGCGCCACGCAGACCGAGAAGCCCTACTGGCTCGACGAGGCCTATGTGCCCGAGAACGAGAAGTTCGACACTGGCCAGGTGACCCGCTCGCTGGTCAATGCCGCCGTCATCAGCGCCCTGCTGCCCATGGCCGGCATGGGGGCGGACACGCGCGTGGTCGACTACGGCTGCGGATCGGGTCTGATGGTGCGCACCCTGCGCGACACCGGCGTCGACGCCTGGGGCTACGACCGCTACAGCAGCCCGCGCCTGGCATTGGGCTTTCAGACGCCGACCTACAGCGGCTTCGACGTGGTCAACCTGTGCGAGGTGGTCGAGCATTTCGATGAGCCCCGCCAGTACTTCGACGACCTGTTCGCCTCCGACCCGGCCCTGGTCGTGATCCAGACGGGCATCGCCCCGCAGGTCACCGAATCGTGGGACTACATCACGCCCGAGCACGGGCAGCACATCTTCTTCCTGTCGCCCACCACGGTGGGCTGGCTGTGCCAGACCTATGGCCGCCAGCCGGTGGTGGTGGCGGGCTTTCAGGTTCTGGCGCGGCCCGACGTGGCCGAACGCCTGATCGATCCGGCCACGGGCGGCCTGCGCGCCGAGCACCAGCAGACGCTGCAGAACCTGCTGCCCAATCTGTGGATGGGGCTGTTCTCGCGGCCTTACTTCCACGCCAGCCAAGACAACCAGTTGCTGCGGCGGATGGAAGGCGAGGCGCACGCGGCCTGAGAGGCCGCCACCAGCCGGCGCCAGTGGGCGCCAGTGGGTGCCACCCGGCCCCACGCGATCCCACGAAAAAGGCCCTCCAGAGGGCCTTTCGCGCAGCCGGGTCGTGAGGTTCAGTGCCCGGCTTGCAACATCGCGAATTCGAAGGCCATCATCTCGTCGATCAGCTGCTCGAGCGAGGTGGTCGGTGTCCAGCCCAGCACGTCGCGCGCCTTGCTGGTGTCCACCTTCGGCTGCTCGGGATCGTAGGGCCGGTAAAAGCGGGGATCCACATCCACGACCACCCGCCCCGTCTCCAGGTCGACGCCCTTCTCGTCGACGCCCTCGCCTTCCCAGCGCAAGGCGAAGCCGGCGCGGGCCGCCGCCATCTCGGCGAACTGCCGCACGCTGGTCATGCGGCCACTGGCGATGACGAAGTTGTCCGGCGCGGGCAACCCGACAATGCCCCACATGGCCTTGACGAAGTCGCGTGCGTGCGACCAGTCGCGCTGGGCCGAGAGGTTGCCCAGTGAGAGCACCTGCTGACGCCCCAGGCGGATGCGGGCAAGCCCCTGCGTGATCTTGCGCGTCACGAAGTTCTCGCCCCGCAGGGGGCTTTCGTGGTTGAACAGGATGCCGGTGGACACGAAGGTGCCATAGCTGGCCCGGTAGGCCTCGGCCATGATGTGGGCGAACAGCTTGGTCGCGCCGTAAGGTGTCTTGGGGTTGAAGTGCGATGCCTCGGACTGCTGGGCATCGGACAGTTCACCGAAGATTTCAGAAGACGAGGCCTGGAACACGCGCGGGTGCCAGTCCGCATGCCGGGCCACCTCGAAGATGTGCAGGGCCCCCATGCCGCCCGCTTCGGCCGTGGCCACGGGGGTGTTGAAAGAGTCTCCCACCGAGCTCTGCGCGGCCAGGTTGAAGATCAGGTCGGGTCGGTGATGGCCGATCTGCCGCCGGATCAGCTCGGGCGCCATCAGATCGAAGTCGATGAAGCGCACATCGGCACCGATGCCCAGGTGGTCCAGCCTCCAACGCCGCTCGGGCGTGACCTCGCCCCGCACGCCGCCCAGCACCTCGCATCCTTGTGCCAGGGCATGCTGCGCGAGGTAGCTGCCGTCCTGCCCCAGCACCCCGGTGATCAACACCTTCTTGCCCATGCGGGCCTCCTGATTCTGTCGTCGTGCCGTCGCAGGCGTCGGCGTTCAAGGCGCATCCGGCGCCAGCCAGTTCACCAGCCCGGAACCCATGGAACGCAATTGCGCGTTGGCCTGGTAGCCGTCGTGGAGCGCATTGACGTAGGCGATGCGCAGGTTGAAGTGATCGCTCTCGGCCGACATCACGTCGAACAACGAGCGGCGCCCCAGTTGCGACCATTGCTGAAAAGTATAGCTGCGCACCTTGTCGCTGTCCTTGAGCACTTCGACATAGCGGCGCGCGCGGTCGAACGATGTCAGCGCGGAGTCATGGACTTCGGCGATGCGCGAGACGCGGGTGTTGAGGTATTCATCGTACTGGCGGCGAGCCGATTCGGCACGGCGCGCGGCCGCAGCGGCGGCCGCGGCGGCCGACCCACCGTTGAGCACCGAATACGAGAAGGACAGCCCGGCCTGCGCGGTCAGGCTCCTGGTGTCACCCATGTTCGAGCCGGTGGAGCTGACCACCCAGTTCACCTGGGGCTTTTGCCCCGCGTCCACCGCCTGGGCGTAGCGCTCCGAGGCATCGGCCTGCGCACGCAGCTGCAGCAGCTCGTTGTTCCGCTCGGCCAGGCGCAGCACCTCGCCGACGTCCTGGGTCAGGGTCAGGGGGGACGCGATGCCATCGCTGGGCGGGGTCTGGTCGCCGATCAGCTTGTGCAGGCGGATGTCGATCTGCCGGCTCTGCGCCAGGGCCATGTCGCGCTGCAGCTCGGCCTGGGCCTGGGTCTTGCGGGCCTGCACCAGTTCGCTGGCACGGCCGCGGTCTTCGGCGACGATCTGCTCGAGCGCGTCGACCAGGCAGCTCATCTTGCGCACGTACTGCTGGTACACCTGAGCCTGCAGACGATAGCGGTTGCGCTCCAGCGCCGTGCTCACGGCTTCGAGCACCACCTGCTCGCGCGCAGTCTGCAGGCTGAATTTGGCCGCGCCAGCGAGCTCGCGCCGCCATTCGCTGAGCTGGCGGTTGCGTCCACCGTCGTAGAGCAATCCGCTGATATTGACCGACGCGCTGGCGTACACGCCGTTGTTCCAATCCACACCGGAGTAGCGGCTGGTGCCGGGGCCGGCCATGCCGTTGACCGTCATCTGGGGCAGGCCCGCGCCGCGCGTCTCGTCCACGTCGTACTGAGCAGCCTCGGCCAGCAGCTTCACAGCCCCAATCTGCGCACTGCGGCGCACGGCCTCGCGGGCCAGGGTCTGCAGCTGCAGTTGTGGCTCCATGAACGGTTGCCGGACCTCGGCGGGCGTCGCGGCCCGGCCCGGCTGGGATGCCGGACGGCTCTTCGCGGCAACGCGCGCACTCCCCCTGTCGACCTGGTTCACCAGGTCATCGTTGCACGAGGCGTGCGCTGTCTGCAGGGCCAGGCCCAGGACCGGCACGATCACCAGCACGCGATACGGCGTGCGGCTCAAGGGGGTCATCGGGATCGGCTTCATGGTCTCACCTCTCGCGGAATGCTTCCTGCGATTTCAGAACAGGTTTAAGAAGGAACTGCAGCACCGAGCGTTCGCCCGTGCGGACTTCGATCGTGGCCGTCATGCCCGGCATCACCGACAAGGGCTTGCCCTTGGCCTTGAGCGTTGACACATCGGAACGAATCAAAGCCCGGTAATAGCTGTTGGCATCTTGCTGGGCGGTCTTGGGCTCGTCACCCAGCGCATCGGGGCTGATGTACTCCACAGTACCCTTCAGCCCCCCGTAGGTGTAGTAGTCATACGCGCTCAGCTTGACCTCCGCAGGCAGCCCCACACGCACGAAGCCGATGTCGGAGGGCTTGATGCGAGCCTCCACCAGCACCCTGGGCCCGATCGGCACGATCTCCATGATCGTGGCACCTGCCGGGACCACACCACCTACCGTGCCCAGCTTGATGCTCTTGATCAGGCCGCGAACGGGCGAATACAGCGTCGTGCGCTTGAGCACGTCGCGCTTGACAACCATCTGCTCCTCGATCTGCGCCAGTTCCGTGCGCACACGGACAAGATCTGTACTCGCCTCCTGACGGAAGCGGTTCACACGCTCTTGGATCTGCAACACCATGTCATTGGCCTGGCGGCGCAGGCGCATCACCTCCACCTCGGACACGAGCCCCCGGGACGACATGCGCTCGGACATGCCCAGTTCGCGGTTGATCAAGTCCAGGCTGCGGCGCGTCACCCCGACAGCCTCGCTCAGGGCCTGGCGCCGGGCCTGGAAGGCTTCGGTCTCGCCCTGCACGATCGACGGTACCGTCATCACCTCGACAGGAAAGCGCAATTCGCGGCCGTTGGCTTCTGCCTCCAAACGCGCTATAGATCCCTTGAGCGCCAGGCGCTTGGCTTGGCTTTCGTTCTGCTGAGCCTCCACGCGCGTAGGGTCCAGCTGCAGCAACTCCTGCCCCTGCTCCACCAGCATGCCCTCGCGCACCTTCAGCGTGTGCAGGATGCCGCCCTCCAGGCTGGCGATGATCTGGTCGCGGCCATCGGGCACCACGCGGCCATCGGCACGCGTCACTTCATCCACCCGTGCCACGCTCGCCCATACCAAGGTTCCGAACACGATGAGCAGCATCAGGTAGATGGCCCAGGTCGCCCGGGGCGTGGCCTCGTTGAGCTGGGCTTCCTTGATGCCGGACAGGAAGTCACGATCGCCCTTGAAGTAGCGACCACTCTGCTCCGTGCCGGGCTCCTGGCGCCGCGCCATGCTCAAGCCGCTCCCGTGGCCGCCAGGGGCTCAGGGCGGGCAGGCGGGGCGGCCTGCCCCTGACCCTGAGGCTGCGCCGGACGCTGACCGGCCAGGGCCGCCAGCACCTGGGCCTTGGGCCCGTCGGCCAGGATGCGCCCCTGGTCCACCACGATCACGCGGTCCACCACATCCAGCAGCGCTGGGCGGTGCGTCACCACCACCAGCGTACGGTCACCCACCGCTGTCTTCAGATGGCGGATGAAATTCATCTCGGCCTGGGCATCCATGGAGCTGGTCGGCTCGTCCAGCAGCAGGATCTGAGGGTGCGTGACCAGGCAGCGCGCCAGGGCCACCAACTGGCGCTGACCACCCGACAGCAGGCAACCCATCTCACCCACCGGCAGGTCATAGCCCAGAGGGTGGGCAGCCGCGATGCGGTCCAGCCCCGTCAGCTTGGCCACCGCCAGGAAGTGCTCCACATCCGCGTTGCTGCGCCCGAGGAACACGTTGTCCTTGAGGCTGCCCGCAAACAGGCGCGGCTCCTGCGAGACAAAGCCCACGTGTGCCCGGAAATCTGCCGGATCGATCTGCCGCAAGTCGATGCCATCGACCTCGACAAAACCATCGCCCGGTTGGTAGAGCCCGCCCAAGAGGCGCAAGATGGTGGATTTGCCACTGCCGATCTTGCCCAGCAGCGCCACGCGCTCACCGGGGTTGATGTTGATGTTCACGCCCTTGAGCACCACCGGCGCATGCGATTGCGAGCCTTGCGGGTACGAGAAGCGCACGTCGTGCATGCCGAGTTGACCGTGCAGCGCCGGGCGCGACAGGTACTTTTTGCCAAGGTCTCGTTCAGTCGGCAGGTTCATCAGCTGGTCCAGCGATTTCAACGCGGCCTTGGCCCCCTGATAACGCGAAGCCAGGCTCACCACCGACCCCAGCGGCGCGATGGCCCGGCCGCCGAACATCACCGCCGCGATCAGGGCGCCACCGGTGAGCTGGCCGGCATCGATCAGATGCACGCCCCAGATCAGCATGACCACGGTGATGAGCTGCTGGGCCACCATCGCGAAGTTGTTGATCCAGCTGGCCAGCGAGCGGGCACGCAGCGAAGAGATCGCTGCTGCGGCATTGGCTTCCTCGTAGCGCTGGATGAAGTGCCCTTGCGCACCAGCAGCGCGCACGTCCTCGATGCCTTCAATGGCTTCGATCAGCACACCATGCAGATCGGCCTGCTGGTTCATGTTCGCCTGCATGTGCCTGCGAAGCAGGCTCTGGATGCCCCAGGTCATGAACAGCACCAGCGGTACCGCGATCAGCAGCACCAGCACCATGGGCCCCGCCACCAGCCAGGTCACTAGGATGAACAGAAAGATGAAGGGCAAGTCTGTCAGCGCCGAGATCGTGGCCGAGGTGGAGAAATCACGCACCACCTCGATTTGTGCCAACCTGTGCGCAAATGCGCCCGCTGATTCAGGTCGGTGCTCGAGCTTGATGCCCAGGGCCTGGTGGAAGATCATCGAGCCCATGGCCAGATCGGCCTTCTTGCCGGCCATGTCGATCAGGTAACTGCGCAGTTGGCGCGCAGTCAGGTCAAAGGCAATGGCGATCAGGGCCCCCGCCCCCAGCGACCACAGCGTCACGAAAGCCTTGTTGGGAATCACCCGGTCGTACACCACCGAGGTGAACAGTCCGCTCACGATCATCAGCACATTGCTCAGCAAGGCTGCCAGCATGGCCGAACGGTAGTAGGGCGTGAAGCGTCGCAGTGTGCTCCACAGCCAGTGGCCCCGGTCATCGCTCGGCTCGGCCTTGCCCTGACGCACACCTGGCTTGAGCGCCGCGATCAGCGTGTAGCCCGAGTACTCCATCAGGAGTTCTTCTTCGGTGGCAGTGCAGACTTCCTCGTCCGCACCAGGCATCAGCACCTCGTAGCGGTCGCCGCCAGACCGTTTCGCACGCGAACTGACCCGACGGGTCACGATGCAGGCATCGCCATTCTTGAGCAACATCACCACCGGCATCAGCAAGGACAGGATCTTGCCTGGCGGTCGGCGCACCAGCGATGCGCTGAAGCCCACTTGGCGCAGCACCTGTACCGCCTGCTGAGCCGTCATGGGCCCCTGCAGCGCCAGGCCATTGAGCAATGAGTGCTCCGAGCGCTCGACACCGTGATGGCGGCACAGCCACATCAGCGCCTCGACCAGAGGATCCACCCCGTCGCGCACGCCAGTCACTGCCACCTGAGGCTCGGGGGCCTCCAGCGGTGCTTCCTGCGGATGGTCTTGCGGGGTGTCCAAACAAATGCTCCTGCCTCATGCAAACGAATGAGGACGTCCTTCCGATACTAGGCAGGCCGCACCCATTCTTTAGGGGCATAAGCAGGCACATCACCAGCCATTTCCCATCACCTGGGACGGTTCATGCCACGGTGGCACGATGGACGGCTGGCCACAGGATGAAAAAAGCCCCTGGCACAGAGGCTCAGGGGCTTTCAGACGGCTGGAGGCGCGGCCCGGAGTCGAACCGGGCTAGACGGATTTGCAATCCGGTGCATAACCGCTTTGCTACCGCGCCGAAAAAAAGGGAAGCCAACTCGGCGTTGGCTTCCCTTTTCAAGAAGCTGGAGCGGGAAACGAGTCATG
>DDJC01000052.1:25937-26111 GCA_002339015.1 Burkholderiales bacterium UBA1834 | reverse complement strand
GATGGACACGGCGCCGCGCAGGCTCACGTCCAGTTCGGGCAGTTCCTTGCTCGCGAACTCGGACGCTGAATAAACTGAAGCGCCCGCCTCGCTCACCACCACCTTGTCGATGTGGGTGCCAGGGGCCATCTGCTGGATGCGCTTGATCAGGTCGGCGGCCAGCTTGTCGGTCTC
>DDJC01000052.1:0-25915 GCA_002339015.1 Burkholderiales bacterium UBA1834 | reverse complement strand
GGCGGTGCCGTTGCCGATGGCGATCAGGTTGACGCCATGGGCCGCGCACAGGCGGCCCAGCGTGTGGATGGAGCCCTCCCAGTCCTTGCGGGGCTCGTGGGGATACACGGTGGAGGTGTCCAGCACGCGGCCGGTGTCGCTCACCACGGCCACCTTCACGCCGGTGCGGATGCCCGGGTCCAGGCCCATCACCACGCGCTTGCCGGCGGGCGCGGCCAGCAGCAGGTCGCGCAGGTTCTCGGCGAACACCTTGATGGCGGTGGCTTCGGCGGCCTCGCGCAGGCGGGTGAACAGGTCACGCTCCAGGCTCAGCGAGAGCTTGACCTTCCAGGTCCAGGCGATGGTCTTGCGGATCAGGTCGTCGGACGGGCGCTTGCCGTGGCTCCAGCCCAGATGGATGGCGATGCGGCCTTCGGCCATCGTGGGTTTGCCGGGCACGGTCTCTTCATCGAGCACCAGCTTGGCGTCCAGGATCTCCTGGGTGCGGCCCCGGAACACGGCCAAGGCGCGGTGCGAGGGCACGGTGCGAATCGGCTCGTCGTAATCGAAGTAATCCCGGAACTTGGCCACGTCGGGGTTGTGCTCGTCCTTGCCATCCATCAGCTTGGACTTGAACAGGCCCTCTTGCCACAGCCAGTCACGCATCTTGCCGACCAGCGCGGCGTCTTCGGCCCAGCGCTCGGACAGCAGGTCGCGCACGCCGTCGAGCACGGCGAAGGCATCGGCGAAACCGCCCTCGGCATTGATGAAGGCAGCGGCCTCGGTCGACGGATCCAGCGTCGGATCGGCGAACAGCTTGTCGGCCAGCGGCTCCAGCCCGGCCTCGCGGGCGATCATGCCCTTGGTACGGCGCTTGGGCTTGTAGGGCAGGTAGAGGTCTTCCAGCTCCTGCTTGGTGGGCACGGTCTCGATGGCGGCGCGCAGCTCGGGCGTGAGCTTGCCCTGCTCCTCGATGCTCTTGAGCACGGCGGCACGGCGGTCTTCCAGCTCGCGCAGGTAGCCCAGGCGGGCCTCCAGGTCACGCAGTTGCGTGTCGTCCAGGCCATCGGTGGCCTCCTTGCGGTAGCGGGCGATGAAGGGCACGGTGGCTCCGCCGTCCAGCAGGTCGACAGCGGCTTTGACTTGGGCGGGGCGAACCTTGAGTTCGGCCGCCAGTTGCATCAGGATCTTGTCCAAAGCGAGGCCTTGTGAAGCAGGTCGAGAGGGGGCGCAGTTTGCCACACCGCGCCCGCCGAACAGCGCCTTGTCATCGGCGACAATATGAGGTTTGCTCCGCGACTGAATTTCCTGCTTCGACCATGGCCCTGATCCCCTACGCCCTCTCCAAATCCGTGCTCTTCAAGATGGACCCGGAGGATGCGCACGAGCTCATCATGAACTCGCTGGCCACCTTCCAGAACACGCCTTTGGCCTGCCTGTGGGGCAACCGCCGGGTGGACGATCCTGTGGAACTGGCCGGCCTGAAGTTCCCCAACCGCATCGGCATGGCCGCCGGCCTGGACAAGAACGGGCGCGTCATCGATGGCCTGGGCGCCATGGGTTTTGGCTTCGTCGAAGTGGGCACCGTCACGCCCAAGGGCCAGCCCGGCAACCCTCGACCCCGCATCTTCCGCCTGCCCGAGGCCAAGGGCCTGATCAACCGCTTGGGCTTCAACAACGAGGGGCTGGATGCCTTCGTGACCAACGTCCAGAAGGCCCGTTACCGCCAGAGCGGCGGCATCCTCGGCCTGAACATCGGCAAGAACGCCGCCACGCCCATCGAGAACGCGGTGGGCGACTACATCCTGTGCCTGGATGGCGTCTACCCACATGCTGACTACGTGGTGGTCAACATCTCGTCGCCCAACACCAAGAACCTGCGCAGCCTGCAGAGCGACGAAGCGCTTGACGCCTTGCTCGGCCGCCTGCAGGAGCACCGCCAGACGCTGATCCAGCGCCATGGCCGCACCGTGCCCATGTTCGTGAAGATCGCCCCCGATCTGGATGAAACGCAGGTGGGCGTGATCGCCGCCACCCTGCAGAAGAACGGCCTGGACGGCGTGATCGCCACCAACACCACGCTCTCGCGCGAGGCCGTGAAGGGCCTGAAGCATGGCGAGGAAACCGGTGGCCTGAGCGGCCGTCCGGTGTTCGAGGCCAGCAACCAGGTGATCCGGCAACTGCGTGCAGCCCTGGGCCCCCGCTTCCCCATCATCGGGGTGGGCGGCGTGTTCAGCGGCGCTGACGCCCGCGCCAAGCGCGAAGCCGGCGCCGACCTGGTGCAAATCTATTCCGGCCTGATCTACGAAGGCCCGGACCTGGTCGAGGACTGCGCACGAGCGCTCAAAGCCTGACGCCCCGATCGGACCGCTGCCTCAACGCTGGCCTTGCGCCACCGGGGCGGCCACACCAGGCTCCTGCACGTTGCCAAACGTGCGCCGATACAGCCCCAGATCCACGGACTTGACGGACCGTTGCAGCGCTTCGACCAGCTCCTTCTGGCTGGTCAAGGCCGGGCGCGAGTAGCGCGACATCAGCTTGGTCAGCATCACGTTCTGGCGCACGGCGGGTTGCTCGACCAGCTCGCACAGCTCATTGGCCAGACTGGCGGTAAGCCGCAGCCAGTCGTTCGGGCCTTCCGGCCGCCGTGGCGGCACGTTCTGGCTCAAGGGTCTGGCCGCCTGGATGAAGTGCTCCGGGAAGCCCCAGTAGCGCAGCACCGCCGCCGTCAGCTCGTCCGGGTTGACGCCCAGCACGGCCCCCGTCGCAGCCTCCAGCGTCATGCCTGCGGCGGGCTTGCCTTCGGGCTCCGTGGGCGGCCCGGGCAGCGTCAGGCGTGTGATCTGCGCTGATTCTTCCGGGAAGTGGTACAGGATCAGCAAGCGGCCCAGATGCTGCGACATCGCGGCCATCATGGCCTCTTCGTCACCGATGTTGAATGGCCGCAGCCAGCGTGCCGCCAGTGCCGCGATACAGGCCCGTTTCAATTCGGTATCGAGGGCGGTCTCGGCGGCCTGCCCGGCGTCTGTCCCCTGCAGGCTGCTGGCGGCCTGCAGCACGCCAGGCCAGGTGCGCAGCGCACCGCACACCTTGCGCAGGCCCTGCTGGCCCAGCAGCACGATCGCCCGGCTCAGG
Source organism: Burkholderiales bacterium UBA1834 (assembly GCA_002339015.1). GTDB lineage: Bacteria > Pseudomonadota > Gammaproteobacteria > Burkholderiales > Burkholderiaceae_C > Aquabacterium. The sequence goes on along the minus strand of DDJC01000052.1, from coordinate 22,801 downwards.
CTGCAGGAGGGGTCTTCATTTCCGCCAGTCTGGTAGCGCGCGGTGTTCACCGCACGCAGCAGTTCCCAGCACAGGGCGGGGTCCAGCACAATTTGGTTGACCATGTCGTCCACGCGCAGCTCTTCACGCGTGAACACCTTCAGGATGCCGCCCATGTCCCGGGAGCGGCTGGGCAGGTGCCCCACCGTTTCCAGCCGGTCCATGATCAGGGCCAGCGGCCCGGATGATTCCTGGCTGTTGGTCTTGACCCAGCCCTGCAGTGCGCTGATCAGCGTGCGCGCATTGAGGTAGCGCTGGCGTTGCTGGCGGTCGGTGGCGCGGTTGACGATGGCGCGCAGTGTTTCCGCGATGGGCTGCGGTGTATTCCACGGCAGGCGCACGATCTCCGGCCCCACGCGCGTGGAGGCACTGGACAGATCCGGATCATCCAGCGCCGGATGCCCGGCCAGCAGGCGGTGCAGCAGCAGGCCGGCCATCAGCACGTCGCGTTCGGCCCACACCCGCTGCGCCTGACGCGAGCTGTTGCTGCCCACCGTCGGATCGCCAGACACCACGCCAGGGCGTGGCAAGGCCAGTCCGACGGCCAGACCCGCCAGCCGCACATGCCCTGCCCCGTCCAGCATCACGTTGGCCAGGGCCAAATCCTTGTGGGCGGCGCCGGCTTCGTGGGCATAGGCCAGGGCTTCCAGCAGTTCCGTCGTCCAGTTGACGATGTCCAGCACCGTCGGCAAGGGGTGGCTAGGCTGCATGCGCTCATGCAGCGTCAGGAACGTGCCACGCTCGTAGGCGGCATAAGGCCAGCCTTCGTGGATGCCCACATCGAGCACCTGGGCCAGTCTGGGATGCTTCAGGCGCGAGGCCAGCAGCACTTCCTGGCTCCAGGCATCGCGCTCGGCATCCGTCTTGGGCTGGGCACGGGGAACGCACAGCAGCACATCGGCCTGGTTGCCGGTGTCGTGTGCGATCCACACATACGACATCGTGCTCTTGCTCAATAGCTGACGCAGCTCGAAACGTGCAAAACGCCGAGCCACAGACGCGGTGGGAGGCATCACATCAGCCGAGTCCATTGACGACAAACCCATCCATCAAATATCGAAGCCCAAAAACATCACCAAGCACACACCCCATGGGCGCATGAATGACACAGATACATTTAAACGCAAATCCGGACACCCGAACCCCTGATCAGACCCTGTGAACACCGGGCATTTTTCACTCTGCAGCGGCCAGCGTTGGGTTTGTGGCTATCTTGATCATTGAGAAATGATGCACCCACACCAGATAAGGCTGCAGGGTTGTGTGTCAAAATTTATACCAGCCACCCTGAAAAGGGCCTCGCCTCAAGGACAGTCTCATGAGCAACGAATTGATCAAACATGTGAGCGACGCGTCGTTCGACGCCGACGTGCTGCAAGCCGCCACCCCCGTGCTGGTGGATTACTGGGCTGAATGGTGCGGCCCTTGCAAGATGATCGCCCCCATCCTGGACGAAGTGGCCAATACCTATGATGGCCGCGTCACGATCGCCAAGATGAACGTGGACGAAAACCGCAATGTGCCCGCCAAGTTCGGCATCCGCGGCATCCCCACGCTGATGATCTTCAAATCCGGCCAGTTGGCCGCGACCAAGGTCGGCGCCCTGTCCAAGGCCCAGCTGACGGCGTTCATCGACGCCAACCTGTGATCTGAAAAGGGCTGCAACAGCCCTTATACTTGCACCAGGCAGTTGGTCGGTGATGTCACCGGCCGGCGGCCAGAGCCAGCGCCCTGCGGGGTCTGGCTTGCAAGGCCAGGCGTCCACCAGCGCGACCGCCAGGCCCAAACGGCATCCGTTCAACGGGTGCGTCACTCCCCACCCCCTCACCGCAACAACGTCGGCTCGCCAGGCCCTACGCGCAAGCACACCTGCACCGAGACCGGTCTTGTACAAGGTACAGATCCATGCATCTTTCCGAACTGAAGGCGCTGCACATTTCGAAACTCGTCGAAATGGCCGAAGCCTTGGAGATCGAGAACGTCGCCCGCATGCGCAAGCAAGAGCTGATGTTCGCGATCATGAAGAAGCGCGCCAAGGCCGGTGAACAGGTCTTCGGCGATGGCGTCCTCGAGGTGCTGCCGGACGGCTTCGGCTTCCTGCGCGCGCTCGATGCCAGCTTCCTGGCCAGCACGGACGACATCTACCTGTCGCCCACCCAGGTGCGCCGCTTCAATCTGCATACCGGCGACATGATCGAAGGCGAAGTGCGCGTGCCCAAGGACGGCGAGCGCTACTTCGCCCTGGTCAAGGTGGACCGCGTCAATGGTCTGTCGCCCGAGGTCAACAAGAACAAGATCCTGTTCGAGAACCTGACGCCGCTGTTCCCGACCGAGCAGTTCAAGCTCGAGCGCGAGATCAAGGGTGACGACAACATCACCAGCCGCATCATCGACCTGATCGCCCCCATCGGCAAGGGCCAGCGCGCCCTGCTGGTGGCGCCGCCCAAGAGCGGCAAGACGGTGATGATGAAGAACCTGGCGCATGCCCTGGTGGCCAACCACCCCGACGTGCACCTGATCGTGCTGCTGGTCGACGAACGCCCTGAAGAAGTGACCGAAATGCAGCGCACCGTGCGCGGCGAGGTCATCAGCTCCACCTTCGACGAGCCGGCCCAGCGCCACGTGCAGGTTGCCGAAATGGTGATCGAGCGCGCCAAGCGCCTGGTCGAACTCAAACAGGACGTGGTCATCCTGCTGGACTCCATCACCCGACTGGCGCGCGCCTACAACAACGTGCTGCCCAGTTCCGGCAAGGTCCTGTCCGGTGGTGTGGATTCCAACGCGCTGCAGCGTCCCAAGCGCTTCTTCGGCGCGGCCCGCAACATCGAGGAAGGCGGCTCGCTGACCATCATCGGCACCGCCCTGGTCGACACTGGCAGCCGCATGGACGAAGTGATCTACGAAGAGTTCAAGGGCACCGGCAACTGCGAAATCCACCTGGATCGCCGCATGGCCGAAAAGCGCGTGTACCCCTCGATCCTGATCAACAAGTCCGGCACCCGCCGCGAAGAGCTGCTGCTCAAGCCCGAGATCCTGCAAAAGAGCTGGATCCTGCGCAAGCTGCTCTACCCCATGGACGAGATCGAGGCGATGGAGTTCGTGCTCGACAAGATGCGCTCGACCAAGAACAACCACGACTTCTTCGACATGATGCGTCGTGGTGGCTGACCCCTCGGTCAGGCGCGGGAAAGGCAGCCTTCGGGCTGCTTTTTTGCTTTCCAGGGCACAAATACGCTATAATCCGAGGTTTTCCGGCTGTCGGAAAGTGCGCTGGCATGGTGCCCGCGTGGCTGCCGATGATGCAAACAGCATGAGGTTCCTATGAAAGAAGGCATTCACCCCGATTACCGCGACGTCCTGTTCGTGGACCTGTCCAACGGCTTCAAGTTCGTGACCCGCTCGTGCGTGCCCACGAAGGAAACCGGCAAGACCGACGACGGCCGTGAACTGCCGCTGTTCAAGCTGGAAACCTCGTCGGAATCGCACGCTTTCTACACGGGCCAGCAAAAGAGCGTGGACACCCTGGGTGGTCGCGTCGAGAAGTTCCGCAACAAGTTTGCGCACCTCAAGAAGTGATTCTCCCGCTCCGCCCTCAGGCGGACCGTTCAAGAGGGCAGCCCAGGCTGCCCTTTTTCTTTGCCTGTAAGATCGCCGCCGCATGCAACAAGAGCACAAAGCCTTCGTCACACCCGCACTGGTGACCGAGAAAGCCGTGCGGCGTCTTCCCCGCTGGGCGCTGTGGGCCTTCTGCGCCGCGTACGTGCTGCCCGGCCTGTTCGGGCGCGACCCCTGGAAGAACGCCGACATTGCCTCGTTCGGGCAGATGTGGAGCCTGGCGCTGGGCCAGGCCTCGTGGTGGGCGCCCCATGTGGGCGGCGTCTCCCCGGCGGGTGGCGGCATCCTGCCCTACTGGCTGGGTGGCGGGTTCATCGCCGCCTTCAGTCCCTTGATGGACCCGGCTCTGGCCGCGCGCGTGCCATTTGCCCTGCTGCTGGGTGCCGTGCTGGCGCTGACCTGGTACACCACCTACCACCTGGCCCGCACGGATGCTGCGCAGCCCTTGCCACTGGCCTTCGGCGGCGAGGCTCCTGCGGCAGATTACGCCCGGGCCCTGGCCGATGGCGCCTTGCTGGCGCTGGTGGCCACCCTGGGCTTGCTCCAGTTGGGACATGAGACCACGCCCGAGCTGCTGCAACTCACCGGCAGCGCCCTGTTCATGTATGGCCTGGCGGCCGCACCCACACGCACGCTGAAGGCCCGCCTGGCCACGGTGGGCAGCGTGGCCCTGCTGGCCACCAGCGGCAGCCCTTCCGTGGCGATGATGCTCACGGGCGTGGGCCTGCTGGTCTGCTGGCAGTCGCAAGACGAGCACCTGGGCCGGCACCGCTGGTGGGTGGCGGGCGCTGGCGTGCTGGGCGCCGGCCTGGCCACCACGCTGACCCTGGCGAACCTGTCAGGCTGGAATTGGGGCGTGACGGACGACGCGGACGTCGGTCCACTGCTCAAGCTGCTGATCTGGTTCACGTGGCCGACCTTGCCGCTGGCTACCATCACGGTGTGGAAGTGGCGGCGCCAGTTGCTGCGCCGCCATATCGCCGTGCCCGTGTGTTCCGCGCTGGTCGGCATTCTGGTGTGCCTGGGCATGGGCGGCAATGACCGTGCCCTGCTGCACTCGCTGCCACCGCTGGCTGTGTTGGCCGCCTTTGCCCTGCCTGCGCTCAAGCGTGGTCTGAGCGGCGCCATCGACTGGTTCTCGGTGTTTTTCTTCACCATCGTGGCGCTGGTGATCTGGGTGGTCTACGCTGCGATGCACACCGGCTGGCCGGCCAAGACGGCCGCCAATGTGGCCAAGCTGGTACCAGGCTACACGGCAGAGGTGTCCTGGGTGTCCTTGGGCTTCGCCGTGCTGGGCACCGTGGCATGGCTTGCCCTGGTGCGATGGCGCACGGCCCGCCACCGTGCAGCTTTGTGGAAGAGCCTGGTGTTGCCGGCTGGTGGTGTGGCGCTCCTGTGGCTCCTCCTCATGAGCCTGCTGCTGCAGCCGCTGGACCAGGCCCGCAGCTACCGGCTGCTGATGGACCGGGTGGCCGCCCACGTTCGGCCCGGGCAATGCGTCCTGGCCCCCAACGCCTCGGCCGGGCTGCTTACCGCGCTGGAGTATTTCGGCAACCATACCGTCTATGGGCAGACCGGTGTGGAGCGCTACCCACCCGCTGGGTGCACGGTGTTGATGCTGAGTCTCACGTCACACCAGATGGAACCGGTGCCGCCGGGCTGGACTTTTATCTCGCGTGAGCGCCAGCGTACGCAGAACTCGGAATCGGTCGCCATCTACCGGCGCGGGCCCTGAGTTGCCGGGACAGCAATGCACGCTCCCAGCATGAGCGCGTGCGTGCGGCGCCCTTGCTCAGGCTTGTTTGAGACGCACCCGCGCTGCGGGCACGACCAGCGTGAACACCGAGCCTTTGCCCTTTTCACTGGTGATTCGAAGGATGCCGTCGTGCCGTTGCACCACGTGCTTGACGATGGACAGGCCCAGGCCCGTGCCACCGGTGTCCCGCGAACGGCTGCCATCGACACGGTAGAAGCGCTCGGTGAGGCGGGGAATGTGCTCGGCGTCAATGCCGATGCCGCTGTCTTTCACTGAAAACTCGCCGCTGCCATCGGGCATGAGCCTCCAGCACACCTCGATCCGACCGCCCTCCGGGGTGTAGCGGATCGCATTGGAGACCAGGTTGCCCATGGCGCTGAGCCATTCACTTTCCACGCCCGCGATCTCGGCGGGCTTGTTCACTGGCGACTCGATGCTCACCAGTTCATGTCGCCCCTGTGACAAGCCTCGGCCATCGTTCTCGATGCGCTGGAGCAACGCTGATACCTGACACCACTTGTCCGCCGATGGACGCGGGCTTCCCTCGATCTGCGCGAGCATCAGCAGATCCGACACCAGGGTCTGCATGCGGTCAGACTGCTGCGCCATCAGGGTCAGCACGCGCTTTCGCTCCACCTCGGTCAGGGGAAGGCTGGCCAGCGTTTCGATGAAGCCGGTCAGTACCGTCAACGGCGTACGGATCTCATGCGAGACATTGGCCACGAAGTCGCGGCGCATGGCTTCTGCGCGCTCCCGCTCCGTCACGTCTTGCGACAGCACCAGCCGCAGGCCTTCACCATAGGCGCGCACCGTGATCGACAAGGTGCCTTGCCCGTTGCGCATGGGCACCTTGACCGGTTCGCCATACTCGCCGGCGGCCAGGTACTGCACGAAGGTCGGCATGCGCACCAGGTTGGTCACGCGCTGGGCCAAGTCACGCACGGGGTCCAGCCCGAAGTGAGACGCGGCCACGCTGCTGATCCAGGTGATGTGCTCGCTGCCGTCGATCATCATCACCCCGTTGGGCGAGGCGTCGATGCCCGAGAGGAACTGTGCCAGGCGGTCACGTTCCCTGGCAATGTCCTGTTCGCGCTGGCGTATCACGCGATGCACGCGGTGTGTGACCTCGCCCCAGATGCCGGGCAGTTGCGGTGGATCTGGCTCCGGGTTGCGCAGCCAGTCGAGCAGTTCATGCCCCTTGAGGGTATCCAGCACCGACACGCCTACCGCGGCAAGGGCCGCGCCCAGCAAAGCCATGCGCGTCGGGTATCCCATGTTGTGGCCCAGCCACCACCCGGCCCCTGCCCCTACAGAACCCAGAAGCAGGCGCAGGCCGATGCGTGACGGCAGCCACGACTTGTTGGTATCGATCACGAGCGGAATCGCTGTTGTGGGGTTGGCGATGTCGCCAACCAGATGTTCAGGCTGCGTTGGCCAGCTGCTGCGTCAGGCGGTAGCCCGCACCACGGACCGTCTCGATCATCTGCGAGCGCTGCACAGCCGAGAGGGCTTCGCGCAGGCGCTTCACGTGCACATCGACCGTGCGCTCTTCGATGAAGACGTGATCCCCCCAGACGCGGTCCAGCAGCTGGGCACGGCTGTGCACACGCTCGGGATGGGTCATGAAGAAATGCAGCAGCTTGAACTCGGTCGGGCCGATTTTCACGTCCTGTTCGTCGCAGCTGACGCGGCGCGTGGCCGGATCCAGGCGCAGGCCGGCGATCTCCACCGCCGAATCCAGCGCCTGCGGGGCCTTGCGGCGCAGCACGGCACGCACACGGGCCATCAGCTCCTGCGTGGAGAACGGCTTGGTGAGGTAGTCATCGGCGCCAGCGTCCAGGCCGGCCACCTTGTCGGTTTCCTCGGCACGGGCTGTCAGCATGATCACTGGCAGATCCTTGGTGCGCTGCTGACCTCGCCAGCGCTTGGCCAGGTTCAGGCCGGAGGTGCCCGGCAGCATCCAGTCCAGCAGGACCAGATCGGGCAGCACGCGGTCCACTTCATTCTGGGCGGCCTCCCCATCGGGGGCCACCACCACCTCGAACCCTGCATGGCGCAGGTTGAGTGCGATCAGTTCGGCGATCGCGGCCTCGTCTTCAACGACCAGCACTCGGCTCATGGGCGTTCCTCGTCGATCACTTGATGATGTTGGCCACGGCTTCGGGCGTGTTGTGACGCACGTCCGTGCCCTTGACGATGTAGATCACCTGCTCGGCCAGGTTCTTGGCATGGTCGCCCACGCGCTCGATGGCCTTGGCCACGAACACCAGGTCGATCGAGGCGGAGATCGTGCGGGGATCTTCCATCATGTAGGTGATCAGCTTGCGCATCAGGCCGTCGAACTCGGCATCGATCTCGTTGTCGCTCTTGATCACCTCCAGGGCCACGCCCACGTCCAGGCGGGCGAAGGCATCGAGCGACTTGCGCAGCGAGGCGGTGGCCAGGTTGGCCTCGAAGGACACATCGCTCACCGGCAGGCGCAGACGGCTGGACACACCGGTGTTGATCAGGCGTTGCACCGTGCGAGCGATGCGGGCAGCTTCGTCGCCGACGCGCTCCAGGTTGCCGATGGTCTTGGAGATGGCGATCAAGAGGCGAAGGTCACGGGCCGTCGGCTGGCGGCGCGCGATGATGGTGGACAGATCGGCATCGATCTCCATCTCCATCTGGTTGACCTTCTCTTCGAGCTGCAGCACCTGTGTGGCCACGTCACCACCGAAGTTGGTCAGGGCGTAGATGGCCTGGGCCACCTGGGATTCAACCAGGCCGCCCATCTCCAGCACGCGTGTGGAGATGCCGCTGAGTTCGTTGTCGAACTGGGTGGACAGATGTTTTTCGACCATGTTGTTGGCTCCTGTTTGTTGTTCAGCCGAAGCGACCCGTGATGTAGTCTTCGGTCTCTTTCTTCTTGGGCTTCATGAACAAGTCGGACGTGGGGCCGAACTCGATCAGCTCGCCCAGGTACATGTAGGCGGTGAAGTCCGAACAGCGGGCAGCCTGCTGCATGTTGTGGGTCACGATCAGCACGGTGTAGTCGTCCTTGAGTTCGTGGATGAGCTCTTCGATCTTGCCGGTGGAGATCGGATCCAGTGCCGAGCAGGGCTCGTCCAGCAGCAGCACCTCGGGCTTGATCGCGATGCCGCGGGCGATGCACAGACGTTGCTGCTGACCGCCGGACAGGCCCGAACCGCTCTGGTTCAGCTTGTCCTTGACTTCGTTCCACAGGGCGGCCTTCTTCAGGGCCCATTCCACGCGCTCGTCCATTTCCGACCGCGAGAGGTTCTCGAACAGGCGCACGCCGAAGGCAATGTTGTCGTAGATCGACATGGGGAACGGCGTGGGCTTCTGGAACACCATCCCGACCTTGGCGCGGATCAGCGAGACGTCTTCCTTGCTCTTGAGGATGTTCTGGCCGTCCAGCAGGATCTCCCCTTCGGCGCGCTGTTCTGGGTAGAGCTCGAACATGCGGTTGAAGGTGCGCAGCAGCGTGGACTTGCCGCAGCCCGAGGGCCCGATGAAGGCGGTGACCTTCTTCTCGGGCAGCTCCATGTTGATGTTCTTGAGCGCATGGAACTTGCCGTAGTAGAAGTTCATGTTGCGCACGGCCAGCTTGGCCTTGGCCGGGGTCGATTGATGCACCTTGGCGTCCATGATGGGCTTTCTAAGGGATGCGAATGTTTGATGTCAGTGGATGTTCAGCGCTGGCGGAACATCGTGCGGGCAATGACGTTCAGGGCCAGCACACCGACGGTGATCAGGAACACGCCTGCCCAGGCCAGCTTCTGCCAGTTTTCATAGGGGCTCATGGCGAACTTGAAGATGGTGACCGGCAGGCTGGCCATCGGCTGGCTCAGGTCAGTCGTCCAGAACTGGTTGGACAGCGCGGTGAACAGCAGCGGTGCCGTCTCCCCCGAGATGCGGGCCACCGCCAGCAGGATGCCGGTGATGACGCCGGCGCGGGCCGACTTCAGGGTGATCGAGCCGATCACGCGCCACTTTGGCGTGCCAAGGGCGTAGGCGGCCTCGCGCAGGGCGGCAGGCACCAGCACCAGCATGTTCTCGGTGGTGCGGATCACCACCGGCACCACGATCAGCGCCAGGGCCAGCACACCGGCAAACCCCGAAAACGCCTTCATCTTGGCCACGACGACGCTGTAGATGAACAAGCCCACCACGATGGACGGCGCCGACAGCAGGATGTCATTGATGAAGCGGGTGACGCTGCCCAGCCAGCCCTTCTGGCCGTACTCGGCCAGGTAGATGCCTGCCATCACGCCCACGGGGGTGCCGATCAGCGTGGCCAGGCCCACCATCAGCAGCGAACCGACGATGGCATTGGCCAGGCCGCCTGCATCCATCGGAGGCGGCGTCATTTCCGTGAAGGTGGCCAGCGCCAGACCATCGATGCCCAGCCGCACCGTTTCGATCAGGATCCAGATCAGCCAGACCAGGCCAAAGGCCATGGCAGCCAGCGACAGGGTCAGCGCCAGCGCGTTCATGCGCTTGCGGGCAGCGTGTTTCTTCAGGCGCGTGGCCTGCAGGGTGGCGGAGGTGCTCACGAACGGGCTCCTTCGGATTTCTTGAGGCGGGCCAGCAGCACCTTGGAGAAGGCCAGCACGACGAAGGTGATGAAGAACAGGACCAGGCCCAGATAGATCAGCGAGGCCTGGTGCAGGCCTTCCCCGGCTTCGGCGAACTCATTGGCCAGGGCCGAGGTGATGCTGTTCGCGGCCTCGAACACCGACAGCGAGTTGAGCTGGTTCATGTTGCCGATGACGAAGGTCACGGCCATGGTCTCGCCCAGGGCACGGCCCAGGCCCAGCATGATGCCGCCGACCACACCGGTCTTGGTGTAAGGCAGCACGACCTTGCTGACCACCTCCCAGGTGGTGGAGCCCAGCCCATAGGCCGATTCCTTCAGCAGCGGCGGGGTCACCTCGAACACGTCGCGCATCACCGAGGCGATGAACGGGATGATCATGATGGCCAGGATGATGCCGGCCGACAGGATGCCGATGCCCACGGGTGGGCCGGAGAAGAAGGTTTCCAGGATGGGCACGCCGGCCGTCACGTTCTGCAGAGGTTGCTGCACGTAGGTGGCCAGGATAGGGCCGAACACCAGCAGGCCCCACATGCCGTACACGATGGAGGGCACGGCGGCCAGCAATTCCACCGCGATGCCCAGCGGGCGCTTGAGCCAGGCCGGCGACAGTTCGGTCAGGAACATCGCGATGCCGAAGCTCACGGGCACGGCGATCAGCAGCGCAATGGCCGACGTCATCAGCGTGCCGTAGATCATCACCAGGCCACCGTAAGACTCCTGCACAGGATCCCATTCGGTGCTGGTGAGAAAGCCCAGGCCGTATTTTTCGATCGCGGGCCAGGCCCCCACGATCAGCGAGATGATGATGCCGACCAGCAGGGCCAGCGTCAGGATGGCGGCCGAGCGCGCCAGAAAAGCAAACAAGGTGTCAGCCCAGGGGGCGGGTCCGCGGCGCGGAGGGGGATTGCTCATGGGTGATGTTCTTTTTTGTCGAGAGGCGGAGCCGAAATCTTCGGCGTCCGCCGGCAGGGTGGCACTCATGGTCAACCTCCGTCCAGGCCTTTGAAGGCCAATGTTCGTGTCAGCAAAAGGCCGGAGCCCTGTCGGCAGGACCCCGGCGTCGGTCTGTCGTCAGACCAGTTGTCTCTTTACTTGTAGGAAACAGGCTTGCCAGCGGTGTCCACCACAGTGGCCCACTGCTTGCGAACCAGGTCCTTCACGGACGTGGGCAGAGGAACGTATTCGAGATCGGCGGCGGTCTTGTCACCGTTGTTGTAGGCCCATTCGAAGAACTTCAGCGTGGCCGCGCCTTGGGCCGGCTTGTCCTGCGACTTGTGGACCAGGATGAAGGTGGCACCGCTGACAGGCCAGGCGTCCTTGCCAGCCTGGTTCGTCAGGATCTGGTAGAAGCTCTTGCTCCAGTCGGCGCTGGCGGCGGAAGCCTTGAAGGCGTCGTCGTTGGGCTGCACGAAGGTGCCTGCGGCGTTCTGCAGGGCCACGTGCGACATCTTGTTCTGCTTGGCGTAGGCGTACTCGACATAACCGATCGAGTTGGGCAGGCGCTGAACGAAAGCAGAGACGCCCTCGTTGCCCTTGCCGCCGGCGCCCGTGGGCCAGTTGACTGCCGTGCCTTCACCGACCTTGGCCTTCCATTCGGCGTTCACCTTGGACAGGTAGTTCGTGAAGATGAAGCTGGTGCCTGAACCGTCGGCGCGGCGGACCACGGCGATGGCGGCGTCAGGCAGGGCCACGCCAGGGTTCAGGGCGGCGATGGCACCGTCGTTCCACTTCTTGATCTTGCCCAGATAGATGTCGCCCAGCACCTGACCGTTCAGCTTGAGCTGACCCGGGGTGATGCCCTTGACATTGACCACGGGCACCACGCCACCGATCACGGTGGGAAACTGCACCAGGCCATCCTTGGCCAAGTCTTCGTCCTTCAGCGGCATGTCGGAAGCACCGAAGTCCACGGTCTTGGCCTTGATCTGCTTGATACCGGCGCCGGAACCGACGGACTGGTAGTTGATGCGCACGCCAGTGGCCTTGTTGTAGGCGTCAGCCCACTTGGAATACACGGGCGCCGGGAAAGTGGCGCCCGCGCCGGTCACGTCTTGGGCCATGGCAGCGGAAGCAGCCAGGGTGAGTGCAGCGGCCACAGCGGTACGGATCATGTGGAATTTCATTCTTCGCCTTTCAGGGGTCGAGTGACAACAAAGTTGAACGCTGCGGACTGTAGGCGCCGATTGTGACCATCTCATGACACACGCCAGGAACGTTGTCATAAAGCATTCGGCCATCCTGAAGGCGAATGCTCTGTTCAGGATGACGGCGGTCGTCATGTTTCTGACACGTGACTGTCATGTGACAAGTCTAAGGTGTCCGCCGGTCCGCCAGAAGAGGCGGCTCGAACAACCTCCACAGGAAAGTCCTTCCATGAACCTGTCCTTGCGCCATCCCCTGGCCGCCGCCTGCCTGGCCCTGGCCACCCTGTCTCTCTCTGGCCTGGCCCATGCCGCCGACACCGTGGTGTCTGTGGCCGCCAAGAGCCCTGAACTCTCCACCTTCTCCCGCCTGGTGAAACAAGCCGGCCTGGACAGCACCCTGAGCAGCGGAGCCTTCACCGTGTTCGCCCCCAGCGACGATGCCTTCAAGGCCGTGCCCGCCGAGAAGCTGGACGCCCTGGCCAAGGATCCCGAGCAGCTCAAGGCCGTGCTGACCTACCACGTGCTGTCGGGCAAGATCGCTGCCTCTGCCATTGCTGAAAACAGCACCCCTGCCACCGTGAACGGCGCCAAGCTGGCACTGTCGCGCGCCGGTGATTTCGTGACCGTGGACGACGCCATGGTCACGAAGGCCGACGTGGCGGCCGGCGACAGCGTGGTGCACGTGATCGACCGCGTGCTGACCCCGCCGAAGAAATAAGTCTCAACAGGCCCGTCGGCGGTCGCCGCCACGGGCCATGCGGAGCATCAACCCCTGAGAGCCTGTGCCAGGCGTTCGCAGCAGCGATCAGCCAGGCCAGGCTCTCGCGCTTCCACCATCAGGCGCAGCAGCGGCTCGGTGCCCGAGGCGCGGATCAATACGCGCCCCTGCCCTGCCAGTTCCTGCGTCACCGCCGCCTGGGCGGCCTGGAGCGCCTCGCTGGATGTCCAGTCCTGCCCGGGCTGCAGGCGCACGTTGATCAGGCGCTGTGGGAACAGCGTCACGTCCTCCAGCCACTGCGCCATCGAGCGCCCGCTGCGCACCACGGCCTGCAGCACCTGCAGCGCGCTGACGATGCCGTCACCCGTGGTATGGCGGTCCAGCGCGATCAGGTGGCCAGAGCCCTCCCCGCCCAGTTGCCAGCCGCGACTGACGAGCTCTTCGAGCACATAGCGGTCACCCACCTTGGCCCGCACGAACGGCACATCGCGGGCCTTCAAAGCCAGCTCCACCGCCATGTTGGTCATCAAGGTGCCCACGGCCCCCGGCACGGCCTCGCCCCGGGCCAGGCGATCGGCCACCATCAGGTAGAGCACCTCGTCACCGTTGTACAGACGGCCCTGCTTGTCCACCAACTGCAGGCGGTCCGCATCACCGTCGAGCGCAATGCCGTAGTCGGCATGGTTGGCCTTCACGGCACGGATCAGGGCCTCGGGGTGCGTGGCGCCCACGCCTTCATTGATGTTCAGGCCATCGGGCGCGCAGCCAATGGCATGCACCTCGGCGCCCAGCTCATGGAACACGTGCTTGGCGACGTGATAGGCCGCGCCATTGGCGCCGTCAACCACCAGTTTCAGCCCCTTCAGCGACAGCGCCGAATCGAAGGTGCTCTTGCAGAACTCCACATAGCGGCCGCGCGCATCGTCCAGGCGCTTGGCCTTGCCCAGCTCGCGCGAGGCCACCCAGGTGGGCGGCTGCTCCAGCGCGGCCTCCACGTCCAGCTCCCACTCGTCGGGCAGCTTCTCGCCCTTGGCAGAGAAGAACTTGATGCCGTTGTCCGCGAAAGGATTGTGCGAGGCACTGATCACCACGCCCAGGTTCAGGCGCAGGGCTCGCGTCAGGTAGGCCACGCCAGGGGTGGGCAGAGGGCCGGTCAGCAGCACATCGACACCGGCCGAGGCAAAGCCGGCCTCCAGCGCCGATTCGAGCATGTAGCCCGAGATGCGCGTGTCCTTGCCGATGAGCACCGTCGGGCGGCTCTCGGTGCGGCGCAGCACTTGTCCCACCGCATGACCCAGACGCAACATGAAGTCAGGGGTGATGGGGGACTGGCCCACGGTGCCGCGAATGCCGTCCGTGCCGAAATACCGTCTGCTCATGGTGAACTCTTGTCGTTGTACGGGACACCCTGCCCCGAAGGAAGAAGGCGAGATTATCGCGCCGGCGTCAACGTGCCACCGGCTGCCTGCCATACCTTCAGGGCATCCACCGTGGCGGCCACGTCGTGCACGCGCACCACACGAGCACCGTTGGCCACCGAGGCCAGTGCAGCCGCCAGACTGGCCGCCAGACGCTCCCCCACGGGGCGCCCCGTGACAGCACCCAGTGTCGATTTGCGTGACCAGCCCACCAGCAAGGGCCGGCCCAGCGGCAGCAACTCACCTTGCCTGCGCAACAGATCCAGGTTCTGCTGCGGCGTCTTGCCAAAGCCAATGCCGGGGTCCAGCGTGATGCGCTCATCGGCCACACCCAGGGTCAGCATCCTTGCCAGCCGGGCCCGCAGATGCTCAGCCACTTCCCGCACCACATCGTCATAGTCGGTATGGGACTGCATGGTGGCCGGATCACCGCGCATATGCATCAGGCAGATGCCACAGGCGGCATGGGCTGCCACGGCCCGCTCGCAGCCAGGGCCGGTCAAGGCATGCACGTCGTTGATGATGTCCACCCCCAGGTCCAGCGCGCGCTGCATCACCTCCGCCTTGCAAGTGTCCACGGACACGGGCACACCCAGCGTGGTCGCCTGCCTCAGCACAGGCTCAAGCCGGCGCCATTCCTCGGCCGGGTGCAGGATGTCGGCGCCGGGCCTGGTCGATTCACCGCCGATGTCCAGGATGTCCACGCCGTCCCTGATCAGGCGTTCGCAGTGGGCCAGGGCCCCGGCGGTGTCCGCATGCTGCCCGCCATCGGAGAAGGAATCGGGCGTCACGTTGACGATGCCCATCACCTTCGGCTGGCTCAAGTCGATGCGAAAGCGTGTGGTTTGCCAGAACATGGGGAACATCAGGGGCGACACCATGAAAAACGGGGCTTGCGCCCCGTTCTGGATGGACTGGCTGGCAATCAGACAGCAGCCGGTGCACCGTCCGTGCTCACAGGGGGCTTGGGACCACCGCTGGGACGGTTGGAAGGCACGGTCCAATCCTTGGGAGGACGCGGATCGCGGCCTGACATGATGTCGTCGATCTGGTCCGAATCGATGGTTTCCCACTCGAGCAGGGCCTTGGCCATCGCGTGCATCTTGTCCTTGTTGTCTTCGATGAGCTTGCGCGCGATGGCGTACTGCTCGTCGATGATCTTGCGGATCTGCTGGTCGACCTTCTGCATGGTCTCCTCGGACATGTTGGTCGTCTTGGTGATCGACCGGCCCAGGAAGACCTCGCCTTCATTGTCGGCATAGACCATGGGGCCGAGCTCGTCGGTCATGCCGTAGCGGGTGACCATGTCTCGGGCGATGGCGGTGGCGCGCTCGAAATCGTTGCTCGCCCCCGTCGTCATCTGGTCCATGAAGACTTCTTCGGCGATGCGGCCACCGAACAGCACGGAAATCGTGTCCAGCATGCGGGTCTTGTCCATGCTGTAGCGATCACCTTCAGGCAGCTGCATGGTCACACCCAGCGCGCGGCCGCGCGGGATGATGGTGACCTTGTGCACCGGATCCGTCTTGGGCAGCATCCGCGCGACCAGGGCATGGCCTGCCTCGTGGTAGGCGGTGTTCTTGCGCTCTTCCTCGGGCATGATCATGGACTTGCGCTCGGGGCCCATCATGATCTTGTCCTTGGCCTTCTCGAAGTCCTGCATGTCGACCACGCGCGCATTGCGACGGGCGGCGAACAGGGCGGCCTCGTTGACCAGGTTGGCCAGGTCGGCACCCGAGAAGCCCGGGGTGCCACGCGCCAGGATGTCGGCGCGGACGTCCTGGCCCACGGGCACCTTGCGGATGTGCACGTTCAGGATCTGCTCACGGCCACGCACGTCGGGCAGCGTGACATAGACCTGACGGTCGAAGCGGCCAGGGCGCAGCAGGGCCGGATCGAGGATGTCCGGACGGTTGGTCGCGGCGACCACGATCACGCCCAGATTGGTCTCGAAGCCGTCCATCTCGACCAGCATCTGGTTGAGGGTCTGCTCGCGCTCGTCGTTGCCACCACCCAGGCCAGCACCACGGTGACGACCCACGGCGTCGATTTCGTCGACGAAGATGATGCAGGGCGCGTTCTTCTTGGCCTGCTCGAACATGTCGCGCACGCGGGCTGCACCCACGCCGACGAACATTTCAACGAAATCGGAGCCGGAGATGGTGAAGAACGGCACCTTGGCTTCGCCAGCGATGGACTTGGCCAGCAAGGTCTTGCCGGTGCCCGGCGGGCCGACCAGGAGCACGCCACGGGGAATACGGCCACCCAGCTTCTGGAACTTCTGCGGATCACGCAGGAAGTCGACCAGCTCCTTCACTTCTTCCTTGGCCTCGTCGCAACCGGCGACGTCAGCGAAGGTGACGGTATTGTTGTTCTCGTCGAGCATGCGCGCGCGGCTCTTGCCGAAGCTGAACGCCCCGCCCTTGCCACCGCCCTGCATCTGGCGCATGAAATAGATCCACACGCCGATCAGCAGCAGCATGGGGCCCCAGGACCACAGCAGGCTCATCAGCAGCGAAGGTTCCTCACGCGGCTTGACGTCGAACTTGACGCCGTTGTTGATCAGGTCACCAACCAGGCCGCGGTCCATCGCGGTGGCGGTGCTGCGCAGGCGCTTGTCATCGGTGGTGACGGCCACGATCTCGGAACCGCCCACACCTTCCTGGATGGTCACGCTCTTGATGCGTTTGGCGCGGACCTCTTCAAGGAAATCGGAGTAGCCGACCTGGGTGCCGCCGGATGTGCTGCGATCGAACTGCTTGAACACGGTGAACAGCACGAGTGCCACCACCAGCCAAACAGCGATCTTCGAAAACCATTGATTGTTGTTCACCGCGGCTCCTTCATAACCACCACCTGGGCGACCATTGCCCCGGTTGAATCGACCGCGCTTCCTGAACGTGGAGGCGCCAGCCTTCGCGGTATGTGAGGATCATTCTAGAACAGTCAAGACCGGTCGAAGGGTTTCGCATGGTGTTACAAGCACGTGAACAGGGGCAAAAACGCCGTTGTTATGACCGTGATCGAGAAAATTCATCGGTTTCGGGCATCCGGCACAGGCTATCAGCGGGATTTCAGACCCATTCCCACCAGGAAAGTTTCGGCAGACTTGTCGCGCGATGCCTTGGGTTTGATGGGTTTCACCACACGGAAAGAGTTTTTGAACAGTTCCACGAGCTGACTGTAACCACTGCCGTGGAACACCTTGCATACCAGTGCTCCCTGGGGCTTGAGGTGGTGCTGGCAGAAATCCACCGCCAATTCGATCAGGTGCTCAATGCGGGCGGCGTCCGATGATTCGATGCCGCTTAAATTGGGTGCCATGTCGGAAATCACCACGTCGACCAGGCGATCGCCTACAGCGTCCTGGAGCTGCGTCAGCACCTCATCCTCGCGAAAATCGCCCTGGATGAACGTCACGCCCTCGATGGGCTCGAAATCCAGCAGATCCAGCGCAATGATGGTGCCATTGAGTTCGCCTACGGCCGCACCACCGCCCCCCAGATCTTTGGGCGCGAACTTGCGGCGCACGTACTGGCTCCACGCGCCTGGCGCCGCTCCCAGATCGACCACGACCTGGCCCGGATGGATCAACCTGAGCGTTTCGTCGATCTCCTTGAGCTTGTAGGCCGCGCGCGAGCGAAAACCTTCCTTCTGCGCCAGGCGCACATACGGATCGTTGACATGGTCGTTCAGCCACGCCTTGTTGATCTTCTTGCTTTTGCTTTTGACTTTCATATGGCTCGATAATAGAGGGATGCCAGCGATTGAACTCACCACTGCCGAGCGCAAGGTCCACCGGGCCGACGCTCACCATCTTGATCCCGTCGTCATGATCGGGGCCGACGGCCTGACCCCCGCCGTGGTCAAGGAAGCCGATGCCGCGCTCAAGGCCCACGGGCTGATCAAGGTGCGCGTGCTCGGCGATGACCGTGCCGTGCGCGAAGACATCTACGCCCAACTGTGCGACAAGCTCAGCGCCGCGCCCATCCAGCACATTGGCAAGCTGCTGGTGCTGTGGCGACCCATCCCCGAGAAACAGTCCTCGGAGGACAAGGATGGCCGCAAGGGCCCGGGCGTGCGCGAGATCAAGCTCTTCAAGTTCTCCAAGAACGGCTCTGGCCGGCCGGAGATCAAGAAGGTGCAGGTCAAGGGCAACGAGCGTGTCACCGCCGGAGGCCTGATCAAGCGCGCCAAGAAGCGTGTGTCCAGCACCAAGAAGTCGGGCTGATCAACACCCCCTGGCGCCTCTGGTAGCGCCGGATCCACCACAGCGGCCCGCAATGGGCCGCTTTTTCATGGCGGGCCCTTTTGTGGCTGCTCTCGCTTACGGCAACTGTGCTGCAGCGGCCTCATCTCGAAGGCCGCCCAGCCGCCAGGCCAGGCTCAGCACCAGCACGCCTTTCATCCAGAACAGCGCAGCGGAAATGCCATGCAAAGCCCCGAACGAGAGCCTCGTGGGATGGCCCGCCTTCGCGGCCTGGATCATCGGCGTGATCGCGTAATGGCCGAACACCGTCAGGAACAGCGCGCCCAAAATGATCAGCAGCGGACCGGACATGACGGAGAGCTTTTCGCCCGCCTCGATGCGGTCACGCACGCGGCCACGTTCGGCCACGAACAGCACGATGGCGATCACCAGGCTCACCACGGCCTCCGTCGCGAAGATGCGCCCTGCCCCGGCTCCCGCCAGCGGACGCTCCAGCACCGCAAACAGGCTGGGTGCCGACACCGCCCCGATCCCCACGATGATGCCGGCCCAGATGCCGGCCAGCCAGGTTTCGAAACGCAAGGTGCGGTTGCTCATGGGCTGATCAGACGTAGCGGACCTTGATGATCTCGTAGTGGCGCACACCGCCGGGGGCCTGCACGGCGGCCACGTCGCCCGCTTCCTTGCCGATCAGGGCGCGGGCGATGGGCGAGCTGATGGAGACCAGGCCCTGCTTGATGTCGGCTTCGTCGTCGCCCACCACTTGGTAAGTGACCGGCTCGCCGGACTCTTCCTCTTCCAGATCCACCGTGGCACCGAACACCACACGGCCACCGGCATCCAGTGCAGCCGGATCGATGATCTGAGCAGCCGACAGCTTGCCTTCGATTTCCTGGATGCGGCCTTCGATGAAGCCCTGCTTGTCCTTGGCGGCGTCGTACTCGGCGTTTTCCGACAGGTCACCCTGAGCACGGGCCTCGGCGATGGCAATCACCACGGCCGGGCGTTCCACATGCTTGAGGCGCTGCAACTCTTCCTTCAGCTTCTCGGCGCCACGCTTGGTGATGGGAATGGTGGACATAGGCTTGTCTCTCGAAATAGGATGGCTCAAAAGGAAACGGAGCCGCTGCCCTGTGCCCACCGTGAGGTGAGTGCCGGGCGCGGCCCACGTCGTCTCAAGTGCCCCGGGATCGGCCCGGGGCGATGAGGTGCAGTTTAGTGCAGTTTGGCGTGCAGTTCCTGCAGCGAGTACACCACCAGATCGTCCTGGTGCTGGAGAGCTTCCACAGCCGCTTCACAGCCGGCCATGGTGGTGTAGTAGGTCACGCGGTTGGCCAGCGCGGCCTGACGGATGCTGCGTGAATCCGCGATGGCGGTGCGGGTTTCGTCCACCGTGGTGAACACGAGCTGGATCTCGCCGGCCTTGATGGCGTCCGCGATGTGCGGGCGACCGTCCTTGACCTTGTTCACGGGCTTGACCGGCACGCCGGCGGCGGCGATGGCGGCCGCGGTCCCCTTGGTGGCCACCACATTGAAGCCCAACTCGACCAGATCCTTGGCCACGACAACGGCACGCTGCTTGTCGCCATCCTTGACGGAGATGCACACCGTGCCCTTGGTGGGCAGGCGCGAACCGGCGCCCAGCTGCGATTTCAGCATGGCTTCGCCGAAGGTCTCGCCCACGCCCATTACTTCACCGGTCGAGCGCATTTCAGGGCCGAGGACAGGGTCCACGCCTGGGAACTTGTTGAACGGGAAGACGGCTTCCTTGACAGTGAAGTAAGGCGGCACGACTTCGCGCGGGGCCTTGCCGTCGGGCGACTTCTGCGTGGCGAGCTTCTGGCCGGCCATGCAGCGCGCGGCGATCTTGGCCAGGGGTTGGCCGGTCGCTTTGGACACGTAGGGCACCGTGCGCGAGGCGCGCGGGTTCACTTCGAGCACGTAGACGGTGGCGTCCGACAGACCCTTGGTCACGTCGCCCTGGATGGCGAACTGCACGTTCATCAGGCCGACCACGTTGAGGGCCTTGGCCATCAGCGCGGTCTGGCGGCGCAGTTCATCCTGCAGCTCGGCGCTCAGGGTGTAAGGGGGCAGTGAGCAGGCCGAGTCTCCGGAGTGCACGCCGGCTTGCTCGATGTGCTCCATGATGCCGCCGATCATCGTATCGGTGCCATCGCTGATGCAGTCCACGTCGACTTCCACAGCGTCGTTGAGGAAGCGGTCCAGCAGCACGGGCGATTTCTCGGAGACGCGCACGGCCTCGCGCATGTAGCGCTCCAGGTCCTTGTCGCCGTGCACGATTTCCATCGCGCGGCCACCCAGCACGTAGCTCGGGCGCACGACCAGCGGGTAGCCGATCTCTTGCGCCAGCTGCAGCGCGGCTTCTTCGGTGCGCGCGGTGCGGTTGGGCGGCTGCTTGAGGCCCAGCTTGTGCAGCAAGGCCTGGAAACGCTCGCGGTCTTCGGCGATGTCGATGCTGTCGGGCGTGGTGCCAATGATGGGCACGCCGTTGGCCTCCAGATCCAGCGCGAGCTTCAGCGGCGTCTGGCCGCCGTACTGCACGATCACGCCGACCGGCTTTTCCTTGGCCACGATCTCGAGCACGTCTTCCAGCGTCACGGGCTCGAAATACAGGCGGTCGGAGGTGTCGTAGTCGGTGGAGACGGTCTCGGGGTTGCAGTTGACCATGATGGTCTCGTAGCCGTCTTCGCGCATGGCGAGGGCAGCGTGGACGCAGCAGTAGTCGAACTCGATGCCCTGGCCGATGCGGTTCGGGCCACCGCCCAGCACCATGATCTTCTTCTTGTCGGTGGGCTCGGCCTCGCACTCGCTGCCTTCGGCCTCGTAGCACGAGTACATGTAGGCGGTCTGCGTGGCGAACTCGGCCGCACAGGTGTCCACGCGCTTGTAGACCGGGCGCACGTTCAGGGCATGGCGGGCCTTGCGCACGGCATGCTGATCGGTGCCCAGCAGCTTGGCCAGGCGGCGGTCCGAGAAGCCCTTCTGCTTCAGGTAGCGCAGTTCGGCGGCGGTCAGCGTGTCCAGCTGGCGGGCGCGCACGTCGGCCTCGATCTGCACGATCTGCTGGATCTGGGCCAGGAACCAGGGGTCGATCTTCGTTTCTTCGAAGACTTCTTCCAGGCTCATGCCGAGGCGGAAGGCGTCGCCCAGGTAGAGGATGCGCTCGGGGCCGGGCTCGCCGATCTCCTGCACGATCTCTTCACGGTCGGTGGAGATCTCGCTCAGGCCGTCGATGCCGGTCTCCAGGCCGCGCAGGGCTTTCTGGAAGGACTCCTGGAAGGTGCGGCCCATGGCCATCACTTCGCCCACGGACTTCATCTGCGTGGTCAGGCGGCTGTCGGCCTGCGGGAACTTCTCGAAGGCGAAACGCGGGATCTTGGTGACCACGTAGTCGATAGAGGGCTCGAAGGACGCGGGCGTGGCACCGCCGGTGATGTCGTTCTTGAGCTCGTCCAGCGTGTAGCCGACCGACAGCTTGGCCGCGATCTTGGCGATCGGGAAGCCCGTGGCCTTGGACGCCAGCGCCGACGAACGCGACACGCGCGGGTTCATCTCGATCACGATCATCCGGCCGTTGTCCGGGTTGATCGAGAACTGCACGTTGGAGCCGCCGGTCTCGACGCCGATCTCGCGCAGGATGGCGATGGAGGCGTTGCGCAGCAGTTGGTATTCACGGTCCGTCAGCGTTTGCGCCGGGGCCACGGTGATGGAGTCACCCGTGTGGATGCCCATCGGATCCAGGTTCTCGATCGAGCACACGATGATGCAGTTGTCCGCCTTGTCGCGGACCACTTCCATCTCGTATTCCTTCCAGCCGATGAGCGATTCTTCGATCAGCAGCTCGTTGGTGGGCGACAGGTCGATGCCACGCTTGCAGATCTCTTCGAACTCTTCGGGGTTGTAGGCGATGCCGCCGCCGGTGCCGCCCAGCGTGAAGCTGGGGCGGATCACCATCGGGAAGCCCGAGCCGCCGATCTCGGCCTGGATGCGCTTTTGCACCGCCCAGGCTTCTTCCAGCGTGTGGGCGATGCCCGACTTGGCCGAGCCCAGGCCGATGGAGGTCATCGCGTCCTTGAACTTCAGGCGGTCTTCGGCCTTCTCGATCGCGTGCTCGTTGGCACCGATCATCTCGACCTTGTACTTGTCGAGCACGCCGTGCTTGTGCAGATCGAGCGCGCAGTTCAGCGCGGTCTGGCCGCCCATGGTCGGCAGGATCGCGTCGGGGCGCTCCTTGGCGATGATGCGCTCGACCACCTGCCAGGTGATGGGCTCGATGT
>DDJC01000037.1:23636-23780 GCA_002339015.1 Burkholderiales bacterium UBA1834 | reverse complement strand
TGTTCTTGACGTAGTCGGCGTGGCCGGGGCAGTCCACGTGAGCGTAGTGGCGGTTGGCCGTTTCGTACTCGACGTGCGCGGTGTTGATCGTGATGCCGCGGGCCTTTTCTTCAGGCGCTGCGTCGATCTGGTCGTAGGCCTTGG
>DDJC01000037.1:0-23571 GCA_002339015.1 Burkholderiales bacterium UBA1834 | reverse complement strand
TCACGTGCGGCTTGGTCCGTTCGAATTTACCTTTTGCCATTTGTTTCTCCAACAAAAGAACAGTTGCCCATGCCTGTTTAAGGTCTCCAGCACTGGCTCGCCATGGGCAACGAACCAACCACACCGACTGAATCGAGGTGGCGCCAAAGACCAGCTTTGATTTGGTCCCCACTGAAGGGGCGGGCCCGGATGCTACCACCCGAGCCAGAGGCCATCAACAATGACCTCAACCGCACATCCCTCACGCAACACGCCGCTCTTGATCAAGCGACAACCAAGGATCCGGCTTTGCCGGTCCAATGGTTGTGCCCCCTTGAGGGGGCGCGCGAAGCGCGTAGGGGGTGGGCTTACTTCGACCGTGCGGTGATGATCGCGTCAGCCACGTTCTTCGGGGCTTCAGAGTAGTGCTTGAACTCCATGGAGTACGTGGCACGACCCTGGGTGGCCGAACGCAGGCTGGTCGAGTAGCCGAACATCTCGGACAGAGGAACCTCTGCCTTGATGATCTTGCCGCCGCCGACCATGTCGTCCATGCCCTGCACCATGCCGCGACGCGAGGACAGGTCGCCCATCACGGTACCGGCGTAGTCTTCAGGCGTCTCGACTTCCACGGCCATCATGGGCTCGAGGATCACGGGCGTAGCCTTGCGGCAAGCGTCCTTGAAGCCCATCGAAGCGGCCATCTTGAAGGCGTTTTCGTTCGAGTCCACATCGTGGTACGAACCGAAGGTCAGGGTGACCTTCACGTCGACCACGGGGTAGCCGGCCAGCACGCCGTTCGGCAGGGTGTCGATGACGCCCTTTTCCACCGCAGGGATGTACTCGCGGGGCACCACACCGCCCTTGATGGCGTCGACGAACTCGAAGCCCTTGCCGGGCTCCTGCGGCTCGACAGTCAGAACGACGTGACCGTACTGGCCCTTACCACCGGACTGGCGAACGAACTTGCCTTCGACGTCCGTGACCTTCTTGCGGATGGTCTCGCGGTAGGCCACCTGCGGCTTGCCGACGTTGGCTTCCACGCCGAATTCGCGCTTCATGCGGTCGACGATGATTTCCAGGTGCAGCTCGCCCATGCCGGCGATGATGGTCTGACCCGATTCTTCGTCGGTGCGCACGCGGAAGGAAGGATCTTCAGCGGCCAGGCGCGACAGGGCAATGCCCATCTTTTCCTGGTCGGCCTTGGTCTTGGGCTCCACCGCCTGTGCGATCACGGGCTCGGGGAAGACCATCTTTTCCAGCGTGATGATGGCGTCCGGGTCACACAGCGTTTCACCGGTGGTCACGTCCTTCAGGCCCACGCAGGCGGCGATGTCGCCGGCCAGAATTTCCTTGATTTCCTCACGCTCGTTGGCGTGCATCTGCAGGATACGGCCGATGCGTTCCTTCTTGCCCTTGATGGGGTTGTAGACGGAATCGCCGGAGTTCAGCACGCCCGAGTACACGCGAACGAAGGTCAGCTGGCCGACATACGGGTCGGTCATCAGCTTGAACGCCAGGGCCGAGAACTTCTCGGCATCGTCGGCCTTGCGGCTGACAGGCTGGTCGTCTTCGTCCGTGCCTTCGACCGGGGGAATGTCCACCGGGGAGGGCAGGTAGTCGATCACGGCGTCGAGCATGCGCTGCACGCCCTTGTTCTTGAAGGCGGTGCCGCACAGCATCGGCTGGATTTCGCAGGCGATGGTGCGCTGGCGCAGGGCGCCCTTGATCTCGTCCTCGGTGAGGTCGCCCTCTTCCAGGTACTTGTTCATCAGCTCTTCGTTGGCTTCGGCGGCGGCCTCGACCATGCCTTCGCGCCACTTCTGGGCGTCGGCCTTGAGCTCTTCGGGGATGTCGCGGTAGTCGAACTTCATGCCCTGCGAAGCCTCATCCCAGTAGATGGCCTTCATCTTGAGCAGGTCGACCACGCCCTGGAAGTTGTCTTCGGCGCCGATGGGGATCACCACGGGCACGGGGTTGGCCTTCAGGCGCAGCTTGAGCTGGTCGTAGACCTTGAAGAAGTTCGCGCCGGTGCGGTCCATCTTGTTGACGAACGACAGGCGGGGCACGCCGTACTTGTTGGCCTGGCGCCAGACGGTTTCCGACTGGGGCTGCACGCCACCCACGGCGCAGTAGACCATGCAGGCGCCATCGAGCACGCGCATCGAGCGTTCGACTTCGATGGTGAAGTCCACGTGGCCCGGGGTGTCGATGATGTTGAAACGGTGCTCGGGGTAGGACATGTCCATGCCCTTCCAGAAGCAGGTGGTGGCGGCGGACGTGATCGTGATGCCGCGCTCTTGCTCCTGCTCCATCCAGTCCATGGTGGCGGCGCCTTCGTGCACTTCACCGATCTTGTGGTTCACACCGGTGTAGAACAGGATGCGCTCGGTCGTGGTGGTCTTGCCGGCGTCAATGTGAGCGGAGATGCCAATGTTGCGGTAACGCTCGATCGGGGTCTTGCGGGACATGGTGTGACTCCAATTGTCACGGCGCCGGGCCCTGGTGGAGCCCGGCGCCGCTGCAGGGGGTGCTGCAGGGGTGGTGGTTTAGAAGCGGAAGTGCGAGAAGGCCTTGTTGGCTTCGGCCATGCGGTGAACTTCGTCACGCTTCTTCATCGCGCCGCCACGGCCTTCGGAGGCCTCGAGCAGTTCGTTGGCCAGACGTTGGGCCATCGACTTCTCGGAACGCTTGCGCGACGATTCCTTCAGCCAGCGCATGGCCAGGGCCATGCGGCGGGAGGGGCGAACTTCAACGGGAACCTGGTAGTTCGCGCCACCCACGCGGCGGGATTTCACTTCCACCACGGGCTTGACGTTGTTCAGAGCGATGTTGAAGATTTCCAGCGGATCCTTGCCGGCCTTCTTTTCGACTTGTTCCAGAGCGCCGTAGATGATGCGCTCGGCCACAGCCTTCTTGCCGGATTCCATGATCACGTTCATGAACTTGGACAGGTCGACCGATCCGAACTTGGGATCGGGCAGGATTTCACGCTTGGGTACTTCGCGACGACGAGGCATTTCGATTCCTTTCAATGCTTCAGTTGATGCTGACTTGCGTCTGCATCCGGAGCCTTATCAAAAAAAGACAAGCTGAAGACTCCACTTACTCGGCAGATCCCGGACCATCCGGTTCTACCGCCACCTCGGCCAACCTCAGCAGCTTGGCGCCATGTTGTGACGCGCTGATGATGACTGCGGCCGATTGATCCTGTTATCAGAAGGGGATCAGGCCTTCTTGGGGCGCTTGGCACCGTACTTGGAGCGCGCCTGCTTGCGGTCTTTCACGCCTTGCAGGTCCAGCGAGCCGCGGACGATGTGGTAACGCACACCGGGCAAGTCCTTGACACGACCGCCGCGAACCAGCACGACGCTGTGTTCCTGCAGGTTGTGGCCTTCGCCGCCGATGTAGGAGATGACCTCGAAACCGTTGGTCAGGCGCACCTTGGCGACCTTACGCAGCGCGGAGTTAGGCTTCTTGGGGGTGGTGGTGTACACGCGGGTGCACACGCCACGGCGCTGCGGACAGTTTTCCATCGCAGGCGACTTGGACTTCGTGACCTCGACCTTGCGGCCTTGGCGCACGAGCTGATTGATCGTTGGCATTGGTTTGGTTCCCGTTGAAAAATCACTTGAAAATCAAGTACTTGAGGCGTTTGAACGAACGCATCGAGCGGCCTGAAACAAGCACAAAACGGCCCTCGTCTGCCCAAATGTCCAGGCAGGCGAAAGCCGAAAAGCCTTCCATTGTAGGCTGAGCGCCTCGAACTGGCAAGCAAGTGAGGAAATCCACATGCCCGTACGCATCGTTCGACTGGGCAGGGGGGCGCCCCGGGTGAGGGGGGCCGAGGGTGGGCGCGGTGAGACGTCTGGACCCGGACCTGGCACCCCGCCGTGGCGGCGCAGCGCTGAAAAGATCAGGCCGGGTAGCGCCCTACTGGACGGCCCGGCCTCGGGATCATGGAACGAACTCGACCAGCCAGCGGACGGTCGCTGGCGGCCAGCTGGTCAGCGACCCAGCAGGCGGCCGACGTGGCCGGCAGCGCGCAGGCCGGCCCAGGTGAACAGGGCCACCACCGTCACGGTGACAGGCGTGGCAGTCCACTGCGGCAGGATGCTGGCGGAGACGGCGTCATACACGACGCCCACACCGACGCCCAGGCCCACCAGGAAGCCCAGCACGACGCCCGCCTTTTCAATCGTTACAGGACGCTCGCTGCCGCCGGCGGTGTCTTGCGGCAGGGTCGACAGTTCGAAGGACGAAGAAGCGTGAGCCATGATGAATCCCTTTCATTGGATGGGCTCCATTTTAAGCACAAACCCTAGGTTTTAGGTGGTAACCCTATGTTTCCAAAGGGGTGCATTTCGGGCTTTTGGGGACACTCATTCGAGGGGTTCCAGCAAGTGAAAAAGCTCCGCTTCGCTGAACTTGGCGGTGTCCAGGCCATCCTGCCTCAGCACGGCGTCCGCCAAGGCGGCTTTGCGGGCCTGCAGGGCCAGGATCCGCTCCTCGATGCTGCCTTCGACCAGCACCTTGTAGACGAAGATGGGCTTGGTCTGGCCCAGGCGGTGGACACGGTCGGTGGCCTGCTGCTCCACGGCCGGGTTCCACCATGGGTCCATGTGGATCACGGTGTCGGCCGCTGTGAGATTCAACCCCACGCCACCAGCCTTGAGGCTGGCCAGCAGCACCGGCGCCTGCAGGGCCTGAAACCGCGCGACGATGTCGCCCCGGGCGGCTGGTGGGGTGTCACCGGTGAGGACAAGGTGCGGCAGATCGATGTCATGCAGATCCTGCCGGATCAGGGACAGCAGTTCGGTGAACTGCGAGAAGACCAGCACGCGCCGGCCTTCGTCGATCAGCGTGGGCAGGGTCTCGCGCAGCCAGGTGAGCTTGGCGCGCTCCATGGTGCGCGGGATGCGGTGTCCCTTGAGCAAGGACGGATCGCAGCAGACCTGCCGCAGCTTGAGCAGGGCGTCGAGCACGCTGATGAGCGCGTTGCCGAAGCCCTGTTTGGCCAGCACGCGGCGCACCATGTGGTCGGCGGCCACCCGCACGCTTTCGTAGAGTTCGCGCTGGCGGCCCTCCAGGCGCACGCGGCGGATGATCTCGGTGCGCGGCGGCAGCTCGGTGGCGACCTCGTCCTTGCGGCGGCGCAGGATGAAGGGGCGCACGCGGTCGGCCAGCAGGCGGGCACGCAGGGTTTCGCCGTTCACTTCGATCGGGTCGCGCCACTGGCGCTTGAAGCTGCGCGCATCGCCCAGGAAGCCGGGCATCAAAAAATCGAACTGGGCCCAGAGCTCGCCAAGGTGGTTCTCCAGCGGGGTGCCCGTCATGCACAGGCGGTGGCGGGCACGCACGCGGCGCACGGCGTCGGCGCTGCGGCTGGCGGCGTTCTTGACGGTCTGGGCTTCGTCGAGGATCAGCAGGTGAAAGGCATGGGGCTGGATCTGCTCGATGTCGCGCCACAGCAGGGGGTAGGTGGTGAGAACGACGTCGTGCTGACGCAGCTCTGTCAACTTATCCGCGCGTTGGGGGCCGTGCAGGGTCAGCACGCGCAGGGCGGGCGCCACACGGGTGGCCTCGGCCTGCCAGTTGGCGATCAGCGAGGTGGGCAGCACCACCAGCGCGGGCGTGCCCTGCAGGCGGCCGGCCTGCTGTTCGATCAGCAGGTGGGCCAGCACCTGGGCCGTCTTGCCCAGGCCCATGTCGTCGGCCAGGATGCCGGCCAGGTGCTGCGCGCGCAGGTACTGCAGCCAGGCCACGCCCTGCAGCTGGTAGGTGCGCAGCTGCAGGCCCAGGCCGGTCGGAGCAGGCACGGCCTGCACGCCCTCGGTGGCCCGCAGACGCCGGGCCAGGTCCTGCAGACCGGCATCGCCCTGGAGCTGCCAGGTGTTCTGCGGGCCGGCGCGTGCGGCCTGGGTGTCCTGCAGGCTGGGCCGCAGGGCCTGCAGGCGCAGGCTGTCCCACTCGGACAGGCGCCATGGGCCGTCGCGGCGATTCGGATCGAGCAGCAGGTCGAGCATGGCGCTCACCACCGCCTTCAGTGGCGCGGCGCGGGCGTCGATGCGCCGGCCACCAGGGGCGCGCAAGGACACGATGGTGTCGTCGTCCAGGTTGGTGACGAACTCGACGCCCAGCCAGCGGCTGTCGCGGCGCACCAGATCGGCCACCATCGGGGCCAGGTCCAGCACCTGGCCTTCGACCTCCACGCCCAGGCTGAGCAGCCAGGAGCCTTCGCGGCGCGGTGCCTGCAGGGCCTTGAACCGGGCGCCCGCGGAGGGCAAGGGCTCGGTCGGCTCCTGGCCCTGGATCTCACCCGTGTCTGGCTGCACGATGGCGCGCCAGGCCGTGACCGGCACACTCAGGTGGGCGAAGCCGGGCACCACGGCGATGCGCCAGCCCTGTGCCTGCAGCAGGGGCACCTGGTCGGCCCAGAAGTCGCCGAAGGTGTCCTCCTGCACCAGGGACCAGGGCTGGGCCAGTTCGCCCAGCACCTGGTCGGCCAGATGGGGCTGGCGCCATTGCAGGGTGTCGGCCGGCAGGGGCCGCAGGCCGGTGACGGTGATGGCATCCAGCGCATCGGCTTCGGCATCGGGATCACGGCGGAACAGGCAGGTCTGCCCCTGGGCGTCGGTGCCCTTGGTCTGCCCCGGTGCACGTTGATGCCAGGCCGAGGTCGGCGCCGGGCCGCACCACAGCTCGGTGCCGTCACGCAGGTAGTGCCAGGTGACCAGGGCCACGGTGACCTGACCGCCGCGCGGGCCGAATGCGCCCGACGGCCGCAGGCCCAGCAGGCCATCGCCGCGCGTGAGCGTGCGCAGCGTCAGGCGTGGCTGAAAGGCAGGCTGCCCGGGCTCGGCTTCGGGCAAGGTGGGCACGGTCGGCATGAAAGGTGCGTGAACCGGGAACGCGGACAGGGGCGAGCGCGCATCATGCCCCAAGCCCGTGCAAAGCCCCGCAGCCATCGGGCCAAGGGCGTTGCGCGACACTACCCGCGCGCCATGAGCGAGATCTTCGTCGGGGCGCCCTGCCGTACCCCGGAGAAGACCACGTGAGCCCTCATACCACTGCCACCTTGGCGGATGCCCCCCATCAATACAACGAACTGCCTGGCTGGCTGACCTTGCTGCTGGCCGGTGGCTGCGGCCTGATCGTGGCCAACCTGTACTACGCGCAGCCGCTGATCGGCCTGATCAGCGAGGGCACCGGCATCTCGCTGCGCCTGGCCGGCTGGATCGTCACGCTCACGCAGATCGGTTATGGCCTGGGGCTGCTGTTCATCGTGCCCCTGGGTGATGTGCTGGAGAACCGCAAGCTGGTGGTGCGCTGCCTGATGGTGGCGGCCCTGGGCCTGCTGGCGGCAGGGCTGTCGCACTCGGCCGCGCCCTTCCTGGCAGCGATGGCGCTGGTGGGCGTGAGCTCGGTGGCCGCGCAGGTGCTGGTGCCCTATGGCGCCAGCATGGTGGCCGAGGCCGCGCGCGGGCGCACGGTGGGCAACATCATGAGCGGGTTGCTGCTGGGCATCATGCTGGCAAGGCCTGTATCGAGCTACGTGGCCAGCCACCTGGGCTGGCACGCGATCTTCCTGGGGTCCGCGGTGCTGATCGCGGCACTGGCGGCCCTGCTCTCGCGCGCCATGCCCGAGCGCCAGCCACCGCATGCGCACCGCTATGCCGAGTTGCTGGGGTCGATGAAGGCACTGATGCGCGATCATCCCGTGCTGCAGGTGCGTGCGCTGTGCCACGCCGGCCTGTTCGCAGCCTTCAGTCTGTTCTGGTCCACCGTGCCGCTGCTTCTGGCCTCGCCCGCCTTCGGCTTCACACAGCGCGGCATCGCGCTGTTCGCGCTGGTGGGCGTGGCCGGGGCCATCGCGGCGCCCATTGCCGGCCGCATGGCCGACCGGGGGCATGCGCACCTGGGCAGCCTGGTGGCCATGGCGATGGTGGCGCTGGCCTTCGCGTTCACCTGGCCGGCCACGCAGGGCTCGGTGATCACGCTGGGACTGCTGGGCCTGGCAGCCATCGTGCTGGACATGGGCGTGTCGGCCAACCTGGTGCTCAGCCAGCGCGAGATCTACGCCCTGGCGCCGCATGCGCGCGGCCGGCTCAACAGCCTGTTCATGGCCACCTTCTTCCTGGGTGGCGCGCTGGGCTCGGCCTGCGGCGTGTACGTGTACGCGCAAGGTGGCTGGCATGGCGTGGTGGTGATGGGCTCAGGCCTGGGGTTGGCCGCGCTGGCCGTGTTTCTGGCCGGGGCTCGGCGCATGGCGCAGGCCTGAAGCGCGAGCCCGGGGTTCGACCGGCACAATGGGGCCATGTCCGACGACTACCAGATCGAGATCCCGCCGTCCTTCCAGGCGCTTTACACCAACGCGCGCCAGCGCTTGACGGTGCCGCTGGCCGAACTGCGCGACCGCTACGAGTTGTGCGAAGACCTGGCCAACCACCTGACCGAGCACTGCCGCAACGTGCATGCCGAGGTGGGCGACATCCAGGTCGAGGTGCTGCGCCGCTGTCACCAGGGCCTGACCGGGCCAGACGCGGTGGTGAGCGATCCCGAGGCCGTGTGGGTGATCACACGGCTGGCCGAACTGCTGTACTGGCCCATGGACTGGCAGCCACAACCACCGACTGAATCGACATGAGCACTGCCGCCATCGACGACGCCTTCATCCAGGGCCTGGCGCCCGCCGCCGTGTGGCGCCACTTCGCGGTGCTGTGCGCCATCCCGCGGCCCTCCAAGCAGGAAGACGCCGTGCGCGACCACCTGTGCCAATGGGCCGAGGCCCGGGGGCTGAGCACCCAGGTCGACGCCACCGGCAACCTGCTGGTGCGCAAGCCCGCACGGCCGGGCCATGAACACGCACCCGGCATCGTGCTGCAGGGGCACCTGGACATGGTCTGCCAGAAGAACAGCGGCTCGCCGCACGACTTCACGCGCGATCCGATCCGGCCGGTGCGCCGTGATGACGGTTGGCTGCAGGCGCCAGACACCACGCTGGGCGCCGACAACGGCCTGGGCGTGGCCATGGCGCTGGCCGTGCTGGAAGACGACACGCTGGCGCATGGCCCCATCGAGGCGCTGTTCACCGTCGATGAGGAGGCTGGCATGGGCGGCGCCCACGGCCTGCTGCCGGGCGTGCTGCAAGGCCGCCTGATGCTGAACCTGGACACGGAAGAGTGGGGCGAGTTCTACCTGGGCTGTGCCGGCGGTGCGGACGTGAACGTGGTGCGCGCCGGACAGCCCGAGCCGCTGCCGACGGGACACGCCGCGCACCGCATCGCCCTGCGGGGCCTGCGAGGCGGCCACTCTGGCGTCAACATCCATGAAGAGCGCGGCAACGCCATCAAGCTGCTGGTGCGTGTGGTGCAATCGCTGGCGCAGGAAGGAGCCTTGTCATCACTGCGCCTGTGCGCGCTGGACGGCGGCACCGCGCGCAATGCCCTGCCCCGTGAAGCCTTCGCCATCGTGTCCGTGCCTGCCGCCTCCAGCGCCACACTGCGGGCCCGGCTGGGCGAATGGCAGACGCTGCTGCAGCGCGAACTGGGCGCAGTGGAGCCAGGGCTTTCACTGACCATCGACGAAAGCACGGCCGTCGGCACGCCCGATGGTGCACAAGTGATCTCGGCAGACGATCAGGCCGTGTGGCTGCGCACCCTGCACGCCGCCCCGCACGGCGTGCACCGCATGAGCCACAGCGTGCCCGGCGTGGTCGAGACATCGAACAACCTGGGCATGGTCGAACTCAAACCCACGGGCGGCTCGTGCAACTTCATGGTCCGCTCATTGCTGGACAGTGGCGCACAGGCCCTGGCCGAGCAAATCGTGAGCCTGTGGGCGCTGTCGGGCACAGCAGCCGAGATCGCCGGCCACTACCCGGGCTGGACGCCGAACCCCGCCTCGCCCCTGCTGGCCACCTGCCAGCGCGTGTACCAGCGCGAGTTCAAGGAAGACTCGCACGTGCAGGTGATCCACGCCGGGCTGGAGTGCGGGATCATCGCGGCCAAGTACCCGGGCATGGACATCGTGTCCTTCGGTCCCACCATCCGGGGTGCGCACGCCCCGGGCGAATCGGTGGAGATCGCCTCGGTGGAGCGGACCTGGCAACTGCTCACGGCGATCCTGACCGAGCTGGCAGCCTGAGGCCGACACCATCGCGTCGCCAACGACAAAGGCGCCAAGGCCCGAAAGCCTTGGCGCCTTTGTGGTGCCGCCCAATGAACTCAGGCGGCACGAGGCGATTGCCTCTGTGGCCGCTTATTCAGCAGCCGTGGGCGCAGCACCGCCTTCGGCAGCCGGGGCCGCAGCGACGTCGTCACCGTCGTCACCCAGGGCGGCCAGCTCGAGCGCAGCGCGCTCCTGGGCTTCCTGCATGGCGATGGCGCGGCGCTCGGTCTCGTCCATGTCTTCCTTGGCCTTGCGGGCCTGGTGGTAGGCGAGGCCGGTACCGGCGGGGATCAGGCGACCCACGATGACGTTTTCCTTCAGGCCACGCAGCTCGTCGCGCTTGCCCATGATGGCAGCCTCGGTGAGCACGCGGGTCGTTTCCTGGAAGGAAGCGGCCGAGATGAAGGAGTCGGTCGACAGCGAGGCCTTGGTGATGCCCAGCAGCACATCGCTGTACGTGGCGGTCATCTTGCCTTCGGCGCGCAGCTTGTCGTTGGTGTCCAGCAGCTCAGAACGCTCGACCTGCTCGTTGGCGATGTAGGTCGAATCGCCCGGGTTGACGATCTGCACGCGGCGCAGCATCTGGCGAACGATCACCTGGATGTGCTTGTCGTTGATCTTCACGCCCTGCAGACGGTACACGTCCTGCACTTCGTCGACGATGTAGCGGGCCAGCTCTTCGATACCCAGCAGACGCAGGATGTCTTGAGGATCGGCCGCACCGTCGACGATCAGCTCGCCGCGGTTGACCACCTGGCCTTCGTGCACCAGGATGTTCTTTTCCTTGGGCACCAGCTCTTCCCAGACCTTGCCTTCCGGATCGGTGATCTGCAGGCGGACCTTGCCCTTCGTTTCCTTGCCGAAGGACACCGTACCGGTGATCTCGGCCAGCGCGCCCTTGTCCTTGGGCGAACGGGCTTCGAACAGCTCGGCCACACGCGGCAGACCGCCGGTGATGTCACGGGTCTTCTGACCTTCGATGGGGATACGGGCCAGCACTTCACCCGGAGCCAGATCCTGGCCGTCGCGCACCTGGATCAGGGCACCGACCTGGAAGCCGATGGTCACCGAGTGGTCGGTGCCAGGGATCTTCACTTCGGAGCCGGAGGCATCCAGCAGCTTGACCTGCGGGCGCACCACCTTGGCAGCACCACGGCGCTTCGGATCGATCACGACCAGGGTCGACAGACCGGTCACTTCGTCCACCTGCTTGGCCACGGTCACGCCTTCTTCGACGTTCTCGAAACGGGCCTTGCCGGCAAACTCGGTGATGATCGGACGGGTCAGCGGATCCCAGGTGGCCAGCACCAGGCCGGCCTTGACCTGCTGGTCGGCCTTCACGTTCAGCAGGGCGCCGTAAGGCACCTTGTGACGCTCACGCTCGCGGCCGTGCTGGTCGGAGATGATGATTTCGCCGGAACGGGAAATCACCACCAGCTCGCCCTTGCCATTGGTCACGTAGCGCATCGTGGCGTTGAAGCCGATGATGCCGTCCGACTTGGCGTCCACGCTCGAGGCGATGGCGGCGCGCGACGCGGCACCACCGATGTGGAAGGTCCGCATCGTCAGCTGCGTGCCGGGTTCGCCGATGGACTGGGCAGCGATCACGCCGACAGCCTCACCGGAGTTCACCAGACCACCGCGGCCCAGGTCACGGCCATAGCACTTGGCGCACAGGCCGAAGCGCGTGGCGCAGGTCAGCGGCGTGCGCACCTTGACCTCGTCGACGCCGGCGGCTTCGAGCAGGTCCAGGATGTCTTCGTCCAGCATCACACCGGCGTTGGTGATGACTTGCTGGGTCTCGGGGTGCAGCACATCGATGGCAGCCACGCGACCGAGGATGCGGTCACGCAGCGATTCGATGACTTCACCACCCTCGACCAGCGCGCGGGTAGCGATACCCTGGTCGGTGCCGCAATCGGTTTCGGTGACGACCAGATCCTGCGTCACGTCCACCAGACGGCGGGTCAGGTAACCCGAGTTCGCGGTCTTCAGCGCCGTGTCCGCCAGACCCTTACGGGCACCGTGGGTGGAGATGAAGTACTGCAGCACGTTCAGGCCTTCACGGAAGTTCGCCGTGATGGGCGTCTCGATGATCGAGCCGTCAGGCTTGGCCATCAGGCCACGCATGCCGGAGAGCTGACGGATCTGGGCAGCAGAACCGCGGGCACCGGAGTCGGCCATCATGTAGATGGAGTTGAACGACTCCTGGTCCACTTCGTTGCCGTGGCGGTCGATCACCTTCTGCTTGGCCAACTGGCTCATCATGACCTTGCCGACTTCGTCGCCGGTCTTGCCCCAGATGTCCACGACCTTGTTGTAGCGCTCGCCAGCGGTCACGAGACCGGAGACGTACTGCTGCTCGATCTCCTTGACTTCCTTTTCGGCGCGCTCGATCAGGCCCGGCTTTTCCTTGGGCACCAGCATGTCGTCCACCGCGATGGAGATGCCGGCGCGCGTGGCCAGACGGAAGCCGTTCTGCAGCAGCTTGTCGGCCAGCACCACGGTTTCCTTCAGACCGCACTTGCGGAACGAGGTGTTGATCAGCCGCGAGATTTCCTTCTTCTTCAGCGCCTTGTTGATGTTGCTGAAGGGCAGGCCCTTGGGCAGGATCTCGGACAGCAGGGCGCGACCCACAGTGGTCTCGACCAGCTTGGTCTCGGGCGTGAACTCGCCCGTGTCCTTGTCCTTGCTCCACTCGACCATGCGCACGCTGATGCGGGCGGTGATCTCGACCACGCCGTTGTCCAGCGCGCGTTGCAGCTCGGCCAGGTCGGAGAACACCATGCCTTCGCCACGGCCGTTGATGCGCTCGCGGGTGGCGTAGTACAGGCCCAGCACCACGTCCTGCGACGGCACGATGGAGGGCTCGCCCGAGGCGGGGAACAGCACGTTGTTGGAGGCCAGCATCAGGGTGCGGGCTTCCATCTGCGCTTCGATCGACAGCGGCACGTGGACGGCCATCTGGTCACCGTCGAAGTCGGCGTTGAAGGCCGCGCAGACGAGGGGGTGCAGCTGGATGGCCTTGCCTTCGATCAGCATGGGCTCGAAGGCCTGGATGCCCAGGCGGTGCAGCGTAGGCGCACGGTTCAGCAGAACCGGGTGCTCCTTGATGACCTCTTCGAGGATGTCCCACACCACCGGGGTGCCGGATTCGACTTCCTTCTTGGCGGCCTTGATCGTCGTCGCGATGCCCATGGCTTCCAGGCGCGAGAAGATGAAGGGCTTGAACAGCTCCAGGGCCATCAGCTTGGGCAGGCCGCACTGGTGCAGCTTGAGGGTCGGGCCCACGGTGATGACGGAACGGCCGGAGTAGTCCACCCGCTTGCCCAGCAGGTTCTGACGGAAGCGGCCGCTCTTGCCCTTGATCATGTCGGCCAGCGACTTCAGGGCGCGCTTGTTGGCGCCCGTCATGGCCTTGCCGCGACGGCCGTTGTCCAGCAGCGAATCCACCGATTCCTGCAGCATGCGCTTTTCGTTGCGCACGATGATCTCGGGGGCCTTGAGCTCCAGCAGACGGGCCAGACGGTTGTTGCGGTTGATGNNNNCCGGCGGCAGCACGGGCAGCACGTCCAGCACCATCCAGTTCGGCTTGATGCCGGACTTCTTGAAGGCCTCCATGACCTTCAGGCGCTTGGAGTTCTTCTTGACCTTGAGCTCCGAGCCGGTCATGTCGTTGCGGAGCTTGTCGATCTCGACGTCCAGGTCCATCTCTTCGAGCAGCTGCTTGATGCCTTCCGCGCCCATCAGGGCCTGGAACTCATCGCCGTACTCGAGGCGCTTGGCGTCGTAGTCGTCCTCGGACATGATGCCGAACTTCTTCAGCGGGGTCATGCCGGGATCGACGATCACGTAGGCTTCGAAGTACAGCACGCGCTCGATGTCGCGCAGGGTCATGTCCAGGACCAGGCCCAGACGCGACGGCAGCGACTTCAGGAACCAGATGTGCGCACAGGGCGCGGCCAGTTCGATGTGGCCCATGCGGTCACGGCGAACCTTGGTCTGGGTCACTTCGACGCCGCACTTCTCGCAGATCACGCCGCGGTGCTTCAGGCGCTTGTACTTGCCGCACAGGCACTCGTAGTCCTTGATCGGGCCGAAGATCTTGGCGCAGAACAGGCCGTCGCGTTCGGGCTTGAACGTACGGTAGTTGATGGTTTCGGGCTTCTTCACTTCACCGAAGGACCAGCTGCGGATTTTCTCCGGCGAAGCCAGGCCGATCTTGATGGCATCGAAGTGCTCATCGGGGGTGAATTGCTTAAAGAGATCCAGCAAGCCTTTCATGGCTTTCTCCTAAATATTCAGTGCACGGTTGGAGATGAAATGACGCCGGCAAAGGCGCGCCAGGCAAGGCGGGCGGGTGCGCCGCATAGCAGCGCTATGCAAGCACCCGACCAACGCCGCATGGCGGGTCTTTGACAAGTCAGTTCCTCTCCAACTCGATGTCGATGCCGAGAGATCGGATTTCCTTGACCAGCACGTTGAACGATTCCGGCATGCCGGCGTCGATCGCGTGCTCGCCCTTGACGATGTTCTCGTACACCTTGGTGCGGCCGTTGACGTCATCGGACTTGACCGTGAGCATCTCCTGCAGCACATACGAGGCACCGTAGGCTTCCAGGGCCCACACTTCCATTTCACCGAAGCGCTGACCACCGAACTGCGCCTTGCCACCCAGCGGCTGCTGCGTGACCAGGGAGTACGGGCCGGTCGAACGGGCGTGCATCTTGTCGTCCACCAAGTGGTGCAGCTTCAGCACGTGCATGTAGCCGACGGTGACGGGACGCTCGAAGGCTTCGCCGGTGCGACCGTCGTGCAGGATGGCCTGCGTGCGGGTGGGCGTGAGGCCCTTGGCCTTGGCGATGTCGGCCGGATAGGCCAGTTGCAGCATCGCGCGGATCTCGTCTTCCTTGGCACCGTCGAACACCGGGGTGGCAAAGGTGACGCCCTTGGAGAGCTCGCCGGCCATCTCGATCACTTCGGTGTCGGTCAGCTGCGAGAGGTCTTCCTTCTTGCCGCCAGACTTGTTGAAGAGCTCGTCCATGAACTTGCGCAGCTCGGCCGCGCCGGCTTCCGCCTGCAGCATGTTGCCGATGCGCTGGCCAATGCCCTTGCCGGCCCAGCCCAGGTGAACCTCGAGCACCTGGCCCACGTTCATCCGCGAGGGCACGCCCAGCGGGTTCAGCACGATGTCGCACGGCGTACCGTCGGCCATGTAGGGCATGTCCTCGACCGGAACGATCTTGGAGACCACGCCCTTGTTGCCGTGGCGGCCGGCCATCTTGTCGCCAGGCTGCAGGCGACGCTTGACGGCCAGGTGGACCTTGACCATCTTGAGCACGCCGGCGGGCAGTTCGTCGCCTTGCGTCAGCTTCTTGCGCTTCTCTTCGAAGGCCAGGTCGAAGCTGTGGCGGGTCTGCTCCAGCGAGTTCTTGATGGATTCGAGCTGGTTGGCCAGGTCGTCTTCCGCCGGGCGGATGTCGAACCAGTGGAACTTCTCGACGCTGTCCAGGTAGGCCTCGTCGATCGCGGTGCCCTTGGCCAGCTTGTTGGGGCCGCCATTGGCGATCTTGCCGTTCAGCAGCTTGCGGATACGGTCGAAGGCGTCGGCCTCCACGATGCGCAGCTGGTCGTTCAGGTCCAGGCGGAAGCGCTTGAGTTCATCGTCGATGATCTGCTGGGCGCGCTTGTCACGCTGGATGCCTTCACGGGTGAAGACCTGCACGTCGATCACGGTACCGCTGGTGCCCTGGTCCACGCGCAGCGAGGTGTCCTTCACGTCGGAAGCCTTCTCGCCGAAGATGGCGCGCAGCAGCTTCTCTTCAGGCGTGAGGGTGGTCTCGCCCTTGGGCGTGACCTTGCCGACCAGCACGTCGCCGGGGCCGACTTCCGCGCCGATGTACACGATGCCGGACTCGTCCAGACGAGCCAGTTGGTTCTCGGACAGGTTCGGGATGTCGCGGGTGATCTCCTCGGAGCCCAGCTTGGTGTCGCGGGCCATCACCACCAGCTCCTCGATGTGGATCGAGGTGTAGCGGTCATCGGCCACCACGCGTTCGGAGATCAGGATCGAGTCTTCGAAGTTGTAGCCGTTCCAGGGCATGAAGGCCACGAGCATGTTCTGGCCCAGGGCCAGTTCGCCCAGGTCCGTCGACGCGCCATCGGCGATCACGTCGCCAGCCGCCACCTTGTCACCACGGCGCACGATGGCGCGCTGGTGGATGTTGGTGTTCTGGTTGGAACGCTGGTACTTGATCAGGTTGTAGATGTCCACGCCCACTTCGCCGGCGACCGTTTCCGCGTCATTGACACGGATCACGACGCGGTTGGTGTCGACGTAGTCCACGATGCCGCCACGCTTGGAGGTCACCACGGTGCCCGAGTCGACCGCGGCCACGCGCTCGACGCCGGTGCCGACCATGGCCTTCTCGGGGCGCAGGGTGGGCACGGCCTGACGTTGCATGTTGGCGCCCATCAGCGCGCGGTTCGCATCGTCGTGCTCCAGGAAGGGCACGAGCGAGGCAGCGACCGACACGATCTGCGAGGGCGACACGTCCATGTACTGCACGCGCTCGGGCGACAGCAGCACGGATTCACCGTTTTCACGGGCCGACACCAGCTCGTCGATCAGGCGGCCTTCAGCGTCCAGACCGGCGTTGGCCTGGGCGATGACGTACTTGCTTTCCTCGATGGCCGACAGGTAGTCGATCTGCTCGGTCGTCTTGCCATCGACCACGCGACGGTAGGGCGTCTCGATGAAGCCGTACTCGTTCAGCTGGGCGTACAGGGCCAGCGAGTTGATCAGACCGATGTTCGGGCCTTCAGGCGTTTCGATCGGGCACACACGGCCGTAGTGGGTCGGGTGCACGTCGCGCACTTCGAAGCCGGCGCGTTCGCGGGTCAGACCACCCGGGCCCAGGGCTGAGACGCGACGCTTGTGCGTGATCTCGGACAGGGGGTTGGTCTGGTCCATGAACTGCGACAGCTGCGACGCACCGAAGAACTCCTTGAGGGCCGCAGAAATCGGCTTGGAGTTGATCAGGTCGTGCGGCATCAGGGCTTCGGTCTCGGCCTGGCCCAGACGCTCCTTGACAGCCTTCTCGATACGGGCCAGACCGGAACGGTATTGGTTCTCGGCCAGCTCGCCCACGCAACGCACGCGGCGGTTGCCCAGGTGATCGATGTCATCGACTTCGCCACGGCCATTGCGCAGCTCGACCAGGATCTTCACGACCGACAGGATGTCGTCGTTGATCAGGGTCATGGGGCCGGTGCCTTCGTCGCGGCCCACGCGGGCGTTGAACTTCATGCGGCCCACGCGCGACAGGTCGTACGTGTCTTCGCTGTAGAACAGGCGCTGGAACAGGGCCTGCACGGCGTCTTCCGTGGGCGGCTCGCCGGGACGCATCATGCGGTAGATGGCCACGCGGGCGGCCAGCTCATCGGCGGTTTCGTCGGTGGCCAGCGTCTGCGAGATATAGGCGCCCTGGTCGAGTTCGTTCGTGAAGATGCACTCGATGTCCAGGATGCCGGCGGCGCGCAGCTTCTTGAGCAGCGACTCGGTCAGCTCTTCGTTGGCCTTGGCGATGATCTCACCGGTGTCCGGGTCGATCTGGTTCTTGGCCAGCACGCGGCCCAGCAGGAAGTCTTCGGGCACGCTGATGTGCGTGGTACCCGATTGCTCGATCTGGCGGGTGTGGCGCGCGGTGATGCGCTTGTCCTTCTCGACCACGACATTGCCCGACTTGTCGGTGATGTCGAAGCGGGCGACTTCGCCCTTCAGGCGCTCGGACACGTACGCCATCTGGGCGCCCGAATCCATCAGCTTGAACTGGTCGTTGTCGAAGAACGTGGCCAGGATCTGCTCGGGGTTCATGCCGATGGCCTTCAGCAGGGTCGTCACCGGCATCTTGCGGCGACGGTCCACGCGGAAGTACAGCAGGTCCTTCGGGTCGAACTCGAAATCGAGCCACGAACCGCGGTAAGGAATGATCCGGGCGCTGAACAGCAGCTTGCCGGACGAGTGGGTCTTGCCCTTGTCGTGCTCGAAGAACACGCCAGGCGAACGGTGCAGCTGCGACACGATGACGCGCTCGGTACCGTTGATGATGAAGGAGCCGTAATCGGTCATCAGGGGCACTTCGCCCATGTAGACCTCTTGTTCCTTGATCTCCTTGACCACCTTGGACTGGGACGTGGACGTCTCACGGTCGTAGATGATCATCTGCAGCTTCGCGCGCACGGCGGCGGCGAAGGTGAGGCCCCGTTGCTGACACTCGCGCTCATCGAACGCCGGACGGGCGATGTTGTACTCGATGAACTTCATCTCCACAAACCCATTGTGCGAGACAATCGGGAAAGCGGACAGGAAAGCGGCCTGCAGGCCTTCGGGTTTGCGTTTTTGAGGTGCGACGTCCTTCTGCAGGAAGGCGACGTAGGCATCTTTCTGCATCGTCAGCAGATAAGGCACCTTGAGCACGCTGCCGCGCTTGCCGAAGCTCTTGCGAATGCGCTTGCGCTCGGTGTAGCTGTAGGGGTTTGTTTGCGCCATAAACTCTCCGTTGCGAAACCAACCGGTTTCGGTTCGAATATCACCACCATCGGGCCAGGACAGGGGCGTTGTTCGGCGACTGGCCATTCAGACGAGGATGTCTGAGGCTTGGTGGTTGGCCACTACCAACCGCTGGCAGACAACCTGTGCACGTGGTGTGACACAGGCTCGACCAAACCGGTTCTCCGCAGTCGGTTCAGAGAACACTCGAAAAGCCCTCCAGTGTACTCCGGAAAAGCTTTTCGGCTGCCCTCGCGGGTTTTACCCCTGAGACGCCAAAGGCTGCCCCACGGGGCAGCCCTGGACCGCACGAAGCGGTGCGTCGAAATCGGATGCCCGGCGTCGCGAGCGGTCCGAGGTCGGGTTCGAGAAGCGCAGCCGTACGACCTGTACGGCGAGCATCGCAGAACCCGAGATCGGGCCGCGCAGTAGCCGGGGGCCGATTTACTTCAGCTCGGCCTTGGCGCCGGCTTCGACCAGCTTCTTGACGGCGGCTTCGGCATCGGCCTTGGCCACGCCTTCCTTGACGTTCTTGGGAGCGCCGTCGACCAGGTCCTTGGCTTCCTTCAGGCCCAGACCGGTGATTTCGCGCACGGCCTTGATGACGCCAACCTTGTTGGCGCCGGCTTCGGTCAGCACGACGTTGAATTCGGTCTTCTCTTCAGCAGCGGCAGCGCCACCGCCAGCAGCGCCACCGCCAGCGGGGGCAGCAACGGCAGCGGCGGACACGCCGAACTTCTCTTCGATGGCCTTGACCAGCTCGTTCAGCTCGAGCACGGACATGCTGTCGAGGGCGGTCAGGAATGCGTCTTTATCGAATGCCATGATGGGTTCTTCCTAAATCGGTAAAAAATTGAATGCGGATCGGTGATCGATCAAGCGGCAGGGGCTTCGGCAGCCGGAGCGCCTTCGCCACGCTTGGCGGCCACGGCGGCCACGGCGCGGGCCAGACCAGAGACCGGTGCCTGCAGCAGGGCGGCGATCTGGGCCAGCAGCACTTCCTTGGTCGGCACGGACGCCAGGGCCTTGATGCCAGCAGCATCCAGGGCCTTGCCGTTGTACGCACCGGCCTTCAGGACCAGCTTGTCATTGGACTTTGCGAAGTCGGCGATCACCTTGGCGGCGGCCACTGCGT
Organism: Burkholderiales bacterium UBA1834; assembly: GCA_002339015.1. Lineage (GTDB taxonomy): Bacteria > Pseudomonadota > Gammaproteobacteria > Burkholderiales > Burkholderiaceae_C > Aquabacterium. The sequence goes on along the minus strand of DDJC01000037.1, from coordinate 3,736 downwards.
CTTCGGAAAAACCGTAGATCAGCGGACCGCTCATGCTCTCGGTAGCCACTTCGAACGGCGTGCCAGTCACGGCGCGGCGGGCCAGCGTGTTCTTCAGCACGTGAAGGTACACACCTTGGGCGCGCGCGTTCTTGCGCAGCTGGTCGAGTTGGGCCACCGTGAGTCCGCGGTATTCAGCCAGTGCCAGCGTCTGTGCCTTGCCCGCCTGGGCAGCCACTTCAGCGATGACGGCTTCTTTCTCGTTGCGATTGAGACTCAAGGTCTACTCCTTAAAACGTGCCCTTTATGCACACCACCATGGGGCAGCGCACCTGCCGGGCACACCCGGATTCAGCGACCTTCTGTCTCGGGAAGAACCTTGTGGTCAAACCTTCAACAGCGGGTACGCCATCTGCGTAGGCGGGGGCTGAAAGCCCGGTTTAAGCCAGACACCATCTGTACAAGCACGGTGCCGAGCGCCTACGGTCTTTGATAGCCCGCGGCCCTGATGCTTTTTCCAAAACACCGGGGCCACGGCCCACCAATTCAGTTCGGGCCTTCGCGCCAGACTCGCGCGGGGCCCGGCTGACAGCGGCTTGCGCCGGCTGCCAGCGTTGGCTTGTCAACCAACCGAGGCCTGAAATCAGGCAGCGGGGTTGTTGATCGAGGCAATGTCGACGCGAACGCCCAGGCCCATCGTCGAGGACACGGCCACCTTGCGCAGGTAGACGCCCTTGGACGAAGCGGGCTTGGCCTTGGTCAGCGCATCCAGCAGCGCGGCCAGGTTGCCCTTGAGCTTGTCGCTGTCGAACGAACGACGACCGATCGTGCCGTGCACGATGCCGGCCTTGTCGATACGGAACTGGACTTGACCAGCCTTGGCGTTCTTCACGGCGGTGACCACGTCGGGGGTGACGGTGCCGACCTTGGGGTTGGGCATCAGGCCGCGGGGGCCCAGGATCTGACCCAGGGTACCGACGATGCGCATCGCGTCCGGCGAGGCGATCACCACGTCGAAGTTGATGTTGCCAGCCTTGACCTGTTCGGCCAGGTCTTCCATGCCGACCACGTCAGCGCCGGCGGCCTTGGCTTCTTCAGCCTTGGCACCTTGCGTGAACACGGCGACGCGCTTGGTCTTGCCGGTGCCGTTGGGCAGCACGACGGCGCCACGAACGACCTGGTCCGACTTCTTGGCATCCACGCCCAGTTGCACGGCCACGTCGATGGACTCATCGAACTTGGCGGTGGCGGCGTCCTTGATGATCGTCAGGGCTTCGTCGATGGCGTACAGCTTGGTCGTTTCGACCTTGCCTTGCAGCGCTTGTTGACGCTTGGTGAGCTTTGCCATGATCAGACTCCTTCCACGATCACGCCCATCGAGCGGGCAGAACCAGCGATGGTGCGCACAGCGGCGTCCAGGTCAGCAGCGGTGAGGTCCTTCTGCTTGGTCTTGGCGATCTCTTCGATCTGGGCGCGGGTCAGCTTGCCAACCTTGTCGGTGTGCGGACGGGGCGAACCCTTGTCCAGCTTGGCAGCCTTCTTGATCAGGACCGTCGCGGGCGGGGTCTTGAGCACGAAGGTGAAGGACTTGTCAGCGTACGCGGTGATGACCACCGGCAGCACCAGACCAGGCTCCATGCCTTGGGTCTGGGCGTTGAACGCCTTGCAGAACTCCATGATGTTCAGACCACGCTGACCCAGCGCGGGACCGACCGGCGGCGAAGGGTTCGCCTTGCCAGCCGGGATTTGCAGCTTGATGAAGCCGATAATCTTCTTGGCCATAACTTTCTCCTAGAACCGCCCGACGGCCACGTCAGGTCGGTTGAGTCAAACGCCAGGCTTGTTCGAGATGAACGCCTGGCTCCTCTTGACGCGGTCTCGTTCGCGCCTGGTACGGGAGGTGATGGGCTTCAGGCGGCTTGCGCTGCCATCGGCCGGCCCCATCCTCCGGGGCCTGATCTTTTGCCTGCGGCCTGGATCCACATGATCCGGGCCTCGGGCGAAAGATTTGATGCCTCAGGGCATCAAATCTTTTCGACCTGATGGAAGTCCAGCTCGACCGGGGTGGCACGACCGAAGATCGTGACCGACACGCGCAGCTTGGACTTTTCGTAGTTGACGTCTTCGATCGAACCGTTGAAGTCGGTGAAGGGGCCTTCCTTGACGCGGACCACTTCGCCGTTTTCCCACTCCACCTTCGGCCGAGGCTTCTCGATGCCCTCTTGCATCTGGTTGACGATCTTCATGACCTCGTCTTCCGAGATGGGCACCGGGCGGTTCTTGGCGCCACCGACGAAGCCGGTGACCTTGGACGTGTTCTTGACCAGGTGCCAGGAGTCGTCGCTCATCACCATCTCGACCAGCACGTAGCCAGGAAAGAAACGGCGCTCGGTGACGGACTTCTTGCCGTTCTTGACTTCGACGACTTCTTCGGTGGGCACCAGGATGCGGCCGAACTGCGCCTGCATGCCGGCGCGATCGATGCGCTCGCGCAGGTTGCGCTCGACGGCCTTTTCCATGCCCGAATAGGCATGGACCACGTACCAGCGCAGCGGGGCAGCGTTGGAGGCGGGGCTGGCTTGAACGTCGCTCATGGGTGTGTCAACCTGGTTGGGAGGATGGGAAAAATCAGTGCTTCCAGCCGAGCAGCACGCTGTAGAGCAGCCACTCCAGGGACTTGTCGGTCAACCACAGGAACAGGGCCATCACCACCACGAAGGCGAAGACGTACAGCGTCATCTGGCGCGCTTCGGAGCCGGTGGGCCATACCACCTTGCGGGTTTCCTTGACGGCATCCTGGCCGAAGGCGATGAGTTCCTTGCCAGGCGCCGAGGTGAAGAACACCGCGACACCCGCGATCACCAGCAGCAGCAGCGTGACGACGCGCACCCACAGGTCTTGCTGACCCAGCAGGTAAAAGGCCGCAACGGCGCCCACCACCAGCAGGCCGGCAGCGGCCAGCTTGGCCTTGTCGGCAGCGGTGGTGACGGTTTCGACTTGCGCGGTGGAACTCATGGATGACTTGACTTGAGGCAGCAAAGCCCGCGGACCTGCGAAGGCCTTGCGGGCTGCTGTGGACCAGCTGTGATGTCTCGATCGCGTTCAGTTAGGTGGCAGGGGCAGAGGGAATCGAACCCCCAACCTTCGGTTTTGGAGACCGACGCTCTGCCAATTGAGCTATACCCCTAGAACCAATCTGAACGTTAACGATGTAAGTTGTATCAGTCGAGGATCTTGGCCACGACGCCGGCGCCGACGGTACGACCGCCTTCACGGATGGCGAAGCGCAGACCTTCTTCCATGGCGATCGGGGCGATCAGCTTGACGGTGATCGACACGTTGTCGCCAGGCATGACCATTTCCTTGTCGGCGGGCAGCTCGATGGAACCGGTCACGTCCGTCGTGCGGAAGTAGAACTGAGGACGGTAGTTGTTGAAGAACGGGGTGTGGCGGCCGCCTTCGTCCTTGCTCAGCACGTAGATCTCGCCGGTGAAGTGCGTGTGCGGCTTGATCGAGCCGGGCTTGCACAGCACCTGGCCGCGTTCCACGTCTTCACGCTTGGTGCCGCGCAGCAGGATGCCGACGTTGTCGCCAGCTTGACCCTGGTCCAGCAGCTTGCGGAACATTTCCACGCCCGTGCAGGTGGTCTTCTGGGTGGCCTTGATGCCGACGATTTCGATTTCTTCGCCGACCTTGATGATGCCGCGCTCGATACGGCCGGTCACCACGGTGCCGCGACCCGAGATCGAGAACACGT
>DDJC01000017.1 GCA_002339015.1 Burkholderiales bacterium UBA1834 | reverse complement strand
CCAGCTTTTCGGTCGTGACGTCCAGCAGCAGTGACAGGGCGTCGTAGTCAGGGGGTACATCGGGCCCGGTGACCTTGTCGAGCGCGGCCTCGGCCTCGGCCAGCAACACGTCCACGGCGGGCGTGACGTGCTCGGGCTTGATCTGGTCGAAAAGCGGCAGGCCGGCGGTGTCAAGCAAAGGGTTGGAGCTCATGGTGCCTAGCTGAAGGTGGATGTCTCGATTTCAACGGCGGCAGCGTCGACAACTGGCGCCAGGGTTGACGCCAGATTAACCCAAGGCGCGAGTCAACGCGCCGCGATGGCCCGTTCGGCCGACTCCATGGTGTTGACCAGCAACATCGTGATGGTCATGGGGCCGACGCCGCCCGGCACGGGGGTGATCCAGCCGGCCACTTCCTTGACGCCGTTGAAGTCGACATCGCCGCACAGCTTGCCTTCGTCGTCGCGGTTCATGCCCACGTCGATCACCACGGCGCCGGGTTTGACCATGTCGGCGGTGAGCACATTGCGCTTGCCCACGGCCGCCACGACCACATCGGCCTGGCGGGTGTGGTAGGCCAGGTCAGCCGTGCCACTGTGGCACACGGTGACGGTGGCATTGGCCTGCAGCAGCATCAGCGCCATGGGCTTGCCGACGATGTTGCTGCGCCCGATCACCACGGCGTGCTTGCCCTTGAGGTTGCCCAGGCCGATGGATTCGAGCATCTTCATGCAGCCGTAAGGTGTGCAGGCCTTGAAGCCGGGTTGGCCCACGACCAGGGCGCCGGCGCTGGCCACGTGAAAGCCATCGACATCCTTGAGCGGCGAGATGGCTTCGATGACCTTGTGGTCGTCGATGTGGCCGGGCAGGGGCAGCTGCACCAGGATGCCGTGGATGCTCGGATCATTGTTGAGTGCCTCGACGCGGGCCAGCAGTTCGGCCTCGGTCATGGTCGCGGGGTATTTCTCGAGCACGGAGTGAAGGCCGGCGTCTTCGCAGGCCTTGACCTTGTTGCGGACATAGACCTGACTGGCCGGGTTGTCGCCCACCAGCACCACGGCCAGCCCGGGCTTGAGGCCCTGGGCGGTGAGGGCGGCAGCACGGGTGGCCACTTCGCCGCGCAGTTGCTTGGACAGGGCGTTGCCGTCGATCAGTTGGGCGGTCATGGCAAGGTCTTTCTCTGGAAACAGGGATGCGGAAATGTAAAAAGGCCGCGCTCAGGCGGCCTTGTGGCGGGCTGGAAAGCCTCAGGGCTTGGCGGCGGGGGCGGGCGAGCCCGGCTGGCCGCTGGCACCCAGGGCGATCTTGAGCAGATCGGCCACGGTGTTGGCGTTGAGCTTTTCCATCACGTTGGCGCGGTGAGCCTCGACCGTCTTGATGCTGATGCCCAGGTCGTCGGCGATCTGCTTGTTCAGGCGGCCGGCAACGATGCGCTCGAGCACCTGCGCTTCACGGGTGGTCAGGCGCGACAGCAGGGCGTCGCGGCTGGCGGCTTCCTGCGATTGCGAGAAAGCCACGCGCGCTTCATCCAGCATGCGCTCGACCAGGGAGACCAGGGCGTCTTCCTTGAAGGGCTTCTCGATGAAGTCCATCGCGCCCTTCTTCATGGTGTTCACGGCCATGGGCACGTCGCCGTGGCCGGTGATGAACACGATGGGCAGGGGCGACTTGCGGTCGAGCAGCTTGTCCTGGAGTTCCAGGCCGCTCATGCCGTCCATGCGGATGTCGGTGATCAGGCAGGCGACTTCGCGCGGGTCGAAACGGGCCAGGAAGGACTCGGCCGAATCGAAGCAGCGCACGCGGTAGTCCTTGCCCTCCAGAAGCCATTGCAGCGAGTCGCGCACGGCTTCATCGTCATCGACCACGTAGACGGTGCCTTTCTTGGGGATCAGACTCATGGGTTGTGCAGATCGTTCGTTGAAGGTGGGAGGGCCATGACAGGCCGTCGTCAGGCCACGCCACCGCCCGGTACGCTGGTGTCAACCGGGAGGGTGAACGTGAAACGGCAACCCGTCACCAAGGAGCCATTGTAGATGTTCTCGGCCTTGATGCGGCCATGATGGGACTCGATGATGGAGCGGCACAGGCTCAGGCCGATGCCCAGGCCATCCGCCTTGGTGGAACTGAAGGCCTCGAACAGTTTGTCCAGCATCTCCTCTTTCATGCCCGGGCCGCCGTCGCTGACCGTGAATTCGATCACGGAACCCTGGTCATCGGTGGGCTTCTGCGTGACGCGCAGGTCGACGATACGCCGCGACTGGGGCGTGTCGGCGTTGTCGATGGCCTCTGCGGCGTTCTTGAGGAGGTTGAGCAGCACCTGCTCGATCAGGATAGGGTCCACGCTGATGCTGGGCAGTCGCTGGCCGATCACGGCGTTGAGCGTGACGCGACGGCGCTTCATCTCGAAGCCGGCCAGGTCCAGTACGGCATCCGTGATTTCCCTTATGCGCGTGACCTGGCGCTGGGGCTCGCTGCGCTTGACGAACTGGCGGATGCGGTGGATGACCTGGCCAGCGCGCTGGGCCTGGCGGGAAGTTTTCTCAAGCGCCTCGATCAGGCCGTCGTTGTCGATGGCGCCGTTGCGGATGCGGCTGATCATGCCGCTGCAGTAATTGGAGATGGCGGCCAGCGGCTGGTTCAGCTCGTGCGCCACGGTGGAGGCCATCTCGCCCATGGTGATCAGGCGGCTGGTGAACTGCGCCTTCTCGGCCTGGCGGGCGGCAGCTTCCTCGGCCTCGCGGCGCTCGGTGATGTCGGTGGCGATCAGCATCTGGGCCAGGCGGCCGTCCGTCCACTGGATGTAGCGGGCACGCACGTCGAACCACTTCTGTACCGAGTCGACGAAGGCTTCGCGGGCGTCGCCGCCGGCATCTGTGAGGTGCTGGGTGGGCAGGCCGCCGAAGCTGTCGACGGAGTCGTCTGAATCGGCGGCGGCGATGTCGGCGGACACGTCGCCACCGGTGAGCTGCATGTGCGCCTCGGGCGAGCCGCCGAACCACAGGCGGTAGGAACGGTTGGCGAAGAGCAGCTCGTTTTGCTGCACCGAGACCACGGACACGGCGGCGTCCAGCCCTTCCAGCACGGTGGTGAAGCGCTCGTGGGCGGCGCTGAGCTGGTCGCGCACGCGCTTGGCCTCGGTGATGTTGGTCACCGACGTCATCCAGCCGGTCTGGTCTCCCTGGGCATCGATCAGGGGTGACACGTACATGCGGGCGTCGAAGGTGCTGCCGTCGCGGCGCTGCACCACCACTTCCAGGCCGCCCGTGGGGCTGCGGCCGAGCAGCTCCTGCTGGAACATGCGGTTGAATTCGTCGAGCCGGTCCTTGGGCCAGTAAGGGTAGGGCGGGGTGCAGCCCAGCAGTTCCTGCTCCGAGAAGCCCGTCATCGCGCAGAAGGCGGGGTTCACGTAGGTGATGCGGCCTTCCAGGTCGATGGTGCGCATGCCGGTGAGCATGGAGTTTTCCATGGCCCGGCGGAAGTTGGTTTCCTGCACCAGGGTTTTTTGAATGTCGGTGCGCCGGCGCATGTGCTGCAGGGTGCCCAGCAGCGTCCACACGGTGAAGCCCGACAGCGCCACGACCATCCAGAACAGGGTGTTGCCGATCAGGCTGGAGGATGTCTTGAACCCTTCGCCTCGCAGCAGCAGGCCGTTGCCCACGGGGGTGACGATCACCTCGTGCACGAAGGTCGGCCGGGCGGCCCGGCCTTCCGGCTGCAAAGTGCCGGCGCTGGTCAGGCGTTGTCCATTGATCTGGATCAGGCTCATGGCGTGCCGGGCGGCGATTTCCCGGGGCACCAGGAAGCGCATGAGCGAATCGAGCGAATACTCGGCCACCAGCGTGCCGACGAAGCCGCTGCGGTCGATCAACGGCACGTGCACCTGCACCACGCGCAGGCCGTTGGTGTTCTGATAGGCCTGGGAATAGACGGGCTGGCTGCGCTCCCGGGCCAGGCGGAAGGCGCTGCGGGCTTCGTCTCGCGAGGGCAAGGTGGGCTGGACGAAGCTGTCCGTCGGCGGGGTGAAGAAGTCCATCTCCAGCGCGCGGCTGGCGTCCAGCGGCGCGCTCATGCCGCTCTGGCTGGCCTTGATGCGCTCGTTGGCCTGCACCCAGCTCACGCTGAGCACCTCCGGGCGGGCCCGCACGAAGTCGGCCGCCTGGTTCATGAACTGCTCGGGGTTGACGGCCCTGACGCTGATCTCGCGGGCCAGGCGCAGCAGCTGCTCCTGGTTCTCGATCAGGCGCAGGCGGATCTGTTGCTGGACGATTTCGGTGTCCCGCTTGACAGACTCCTGCTCGCGCTCGAGTTCTTCATTGCGCAGGTACCAGAAGGCCACGATGATGGCCGCCAGGAACAGCATGACGGAGACCAGGGGGCCCAGCGTGGCGTAGCGGTCCTGGGCGTTGGGGGATTGTTGACGCCACCAGCGCCAGAACAGACGCCGGGCCTCGCCCACGGGGCGTGGCGGCTGGGGCGGCGGCAGGTGGGGTGTCGTTGAGTGGAAAACCATCCTCAAATTATCAATGTGGTTTGCCGCGTACGCCAATGGCGAAATTACGGCTACATTCGCCCTGGTTTGCGCCGCTTATCCAGTGGACGCGAACGCTGTTCCTGCGTCCATACTCGGATGCAGGTTTCATACTCTAGGAGACTCACCCATGTCTGCTCTTGATCCGATCCCGTCCGCATCCATGGACATGGATCCCCAGGAAACACGTGAATGGCTCGATGCGCTGTCCGGCGTGATCGAGACCGAAGGCCGCGCCCGTGCCCACGACCTTCTGGAAAACCTGCTCGACCATGCCCGCCAGGCTGGGATCGACATGCCGTTCTCGGCCAACACGGCCTATGTGAACACCATCGCGGTGGAAGATGAGGCCCACCATCCTGGCAACCTCGACATCGAAGAGCGCCTGCGCAGCTACATGCGCTGGAACGCCATGGCCATGGTCGTGCGGGCCAACCGCCATCATCCTGAAGATGGCGGTGACCTGGGCGGCCATATCTCGTCCTTCGCCTCGCTGGCCACGATGCTGGGCATCGGCTTCAACCACTTCTGGCATGGCGACACGCCCGACCACGGCGGCGACCTGCTCTACATTCAGGGCCACTCTGCCCCCGGCATCTATGCCCGCGCCTTCATGGAGGGCCGCATCACCGAGGAACAGCTCATCAACTTCCGCCAGGAAGTCGGTGGCAAGGGCCTGTCGAGCTACCCGCATCCCAAGCTGATGCCGGAGTTCTGGCAGTTCCCGACCGTGTCCATGGGCCTGGGGCCCATCACGGCCATCTACCAGGCCCGTTTCCTCAAATACCTGCATGCCCGTGGCATCGCCGACACGTCCAAGCGCAAGGTCTGGGTGTTCTGTGGCGACGGCGAGATGGACGAACCCGAATCGCTGGGCGCCATCGGCCTGGCCGCGCGCGAGAAGCTGGACAACCTGATCTTCGTCATCAACTGCAACCTGCAGCGGCTTGATGGGCCGGTGCGTGGCAACGGCAAGATCGTGCAGGAGCTCGAAAGCGAGTTCCGGGGCTCGGGCTGGAACGTGATCAAGCTGCTGTGGGGCAGCTACTGGGATCCGCTGCTGGCGCGCGACAAGGACGGCATCCTGCGCAAGATCATGATGGAGATGGTCGATGGCGACTACCAGGCCTGCAAGGCCAACGACGGCGCCTTCGTGCGGCAGCACTTCTTCGGCCGTGACCCCCGCACGCTGGAGATGGTGGCTCGCCTGTCTGACGACGACATCTGGCGCCTGAACCGTGGTGGCCATGACCCGCAGAAGGTGTATGCGGCTTATCACGCTGCCGTGAACCACACGGGCCAGCCCACCGTGCTGCTGATCAAGACGGTCAAGGGCTTCGGCATGGGCAAGAGCGGCGAAGGCAAGAACACCGCCCACCAGACCAAGAAGCTCACGGACGAGGACATCAAGATCTTCCGCGACCGCTTCAACATCCCGGTGGCCGACGAAGACATCGCCAAGCTGCCCTTCATCAAGCCGGCTGACCACACGCCGGAGATGACTTACCTGCAGGAGCGCCGCAAGGCGCTGGGCGGCTACCTGCCCAAGCGCCGGCCCAAGGCCGAAGAGTCCTTCAAGGTGCCCGAGCTCGAAGCCTTCAAGACGGTGCTCGAACCCACGGCCGAGGGCCGCGAGATCTCCACCACGCAAGCCTTTGTGCGCTGCCTGACCCCGTTGCTGCGCGACGCGGCGCTGGGCCCGCGCATCGTGCCCATCCTGGTCGACGAGGCCCGCACCTTCGGCATGGAAGGCCTGTTCCGCCAGATCGGCATCTATGCGCCGGAAGGCCAGAAGTACACCCCGGTCGACAAGGACCAGGTCATGTACTACCGCGAGGACAAGGCCGGCCAGATCCTGCAGGAAGGCATCAACGAGGCGGGCGGCATGAGTTCGTGGATGGCGGCGGCGACGTCGTACGCCACGAACAACCGCATCATGGTGCCGTTCTACATCTACTACTCGATGTTCGGCCTGCAGCGCATCGGCGATCTGGCCTGGGCGGCCGGCGACATGCAGGCGCGCGGCTTCCTGCTGGGCGGCACCTCCGGGCGCACGACGCTCAACGGAGAGGGCCTGCAGCACGAAGATGGCCACAGCCAGCTGTGGGCCGGTTCCATCCCCAACTGCCTGAGCTACGACCCCAGCTTCGCCCATGAAGTGGCCGTGATCATCCAGAACGGCATGAAGCGCATGGTCGAGGAACAGGAGAACGTCTTCTATTACCTCACGCTGCTCAACGAAAACTACGCCCAGCCCGGCCTGCGCCAGGGCACCGAGGCTGAGATCATCAAGGGCATGTACCTGCTGCAGGAAGGCGAGCTCCGGGACGCGCCCAGCGTGAACCTGCTGGGTTCGGGCTCGATCCTGCGCGAATCGATCGCCGCGCGCGATCTGCTGGCCAAGGATTGGGGGGTGAGCGCCAATGTGTGGAGCTGTCCGAGCTTCAACGAACTGGCCCGTGACGGCCAGGCCGCCGAGCGCTGGAACCTGCTTCACCCGGGCCAGGGCACGCAAGAGGCTTTCGTTACGAAGCAGCTGGGCGCGCACCAGGGACCTGTCGTTGCTTCGACCGACTACGTGAAGGCACTGCCGGAGCAGATCCGCGCCTACATTCCCAAGGGACGCAGCTACAAGGTGCTGGGCACCGACGGTTTCGGCCGCAGCGACTTCCGCTACCGCCTGCGTGAGCATTTCGAGATCAACCGACACTACATCGTCGTTGCCGCGCTCAAGGCGCTGGCCGACGATGGCGTGCTGCCGATCGAGAAGGCTGCGCAAGCCATCGCGAAGTACGGCATCAACGCCGACAAGATCAACCCCCTGTATGCCTGAGGCCGTCCGTCATGCCTACGATTGAACTGACCGTACCTGACATCGGCGATGTGACTGACGCGGCCGTGATTGAACTGCTCGTCAAGCCAGGCGATGTCATCAAACCCGAACAGAGCCTGATCACCATCGAATCCGACAAGGCCTCGATGGAGGTGCCATCGTCCCAAGGCGGCGTCCTCAAGGAGCTGCGCGTCAAGCTCGGCGACAAGGTGAGCCAGGGCTCCGTGATCGGGGTGCTGGAAACCGGTGCCGCCGAGGTGTCCGCCACCGAAGCCGCGCCTGGCGCGGTGGAGGGCGGCGTGGAGGCGCCGAGCCCCGCAGCGCCCGCGGCCCCTGCTGCCGCGCCAGCGGCACCGGCCTTGCCTGTGGCTGGGCCTGCGCCTGCCGAACGCACCCACCCCACGGCCTCGCTGCCAGCGGTCGAGGACTCGGCCCCCGGTGCTGTGCCCCACGCATCGCCTTCCGTGCGCCGTTTCGCGCGCGAACTGGGCGTGACGCTGGAGAAGGTGCCTGGCTCCGGCCCCAAGGGGCGCATCACCCACGTCGATGTGCAGAACTTCGTCAAGGGTGTGCTGGCTGGTGGTGTCTCAGGTGGGGCGCAGGCACCCGCTGCCGCCAACGCCGTTGGCGCCGCCGACCTGGGCGGCATGACCCTGCTGCCCTGGCCCAAGGTGGATTTCGCCAAGTTCGGCCCCATCGAGCGCCAGCCGCTGTCGCGCATCAAGAAGCTGTCGGGGGCCAACCTGCACCGCAACTGGGTGCGCATCCCCCACGTCACCAACAACGACGAGGCAGATATCACCGAGCTGGAGGCCTTCCGCGTCAAGCTCAACGAGGAACATGCCAAGAGCGGGCCCAAGTTCACCTTGCTGGCCTTCCTGCTCAAGGCCTGTGCGGTGGCGCTCAAGCGCTTCCCGCAGTTCAACGCATCGCTCGATGGCGATGATCTGGTGCTCAAGCAGTACGTGCACATCGGCTTTGCGGCCGACACGCCCAACGGCCTGGTCGTGCCCGTGATCCGTGATGTGGACACCAAGAGCCTGGCCCAGCTTGCGGCTGAAACCGCCGCGCTGGCCGCCAAGGCGCGCGACGGCAAGCTCGCTCCGGGTGACATGCAGGGCGGCACGTTCTCGATCTCGTCGCTGGGCGGTTTCGGGGGAACCACCTTCACCCCCATCATCAACGCACCCGAAGTGGCCATCCTGGGCGTGTGCCGCTCGGCGATGAAGCCCGTATGGAACGGCTCGACCTTCGAGCCGCGCCTGATCGTGCCCCTGAGCCTGAGCTATGACCACCGTGTCATCGACGGCGCATCGGCAGCCAAGTTCAATACTCATCTGGCCGGCCTGCTGGCGGATTTCCGACGCGTGGTGGTGTAAGACATGGCCTTCATCGACATTCCCGTGCCCGATCTGGGCGATATCGCCGATGCGGCGGTGATCGAGATCCTCGTCAAACCCGGCGACCGCATCAACGCGGAGCAGAGCCTGATCACCCTGGAGTCCGACAAAGCCTCGATGGAGGTACCCTCGCCGAAGGGCGGGGTGGTGGGCGAAATCAAGGTGACGCTGGGCGATCGCGTGGGCCAGGGGCAGGTGATTCTGACGCTGGATGTGGAAGGGGCTGCCGAGGCGGCGCCGGCCGCGGCAGCGCCAACATCTGCAGCACCTGCAGCGGCATCACCCACCCCGGCACAGGCCAAGGCAACGCCTGCGGTCAACGCGCCGGTCGAGACCGACTGCGACGTGCTGGTGCTCGGCGCCGGCCCTGGCGGCTACAGTGCGGCCTTCCGCGCGGCCGACCTTGGGCTGAAGGTAATCCTGGTGGAGCGTTATGCCGAACTGGGCGGCGTGTGCCTGAACGTGGGATGCATCCCCTCGAAGGCGCTGCTGCACGTGGCCGCCGTGATGGACGAGGTCAAGCACTTCGACGCGCTCGGCGTGGTCTATGGCGAACCCCAGCTCGACCTGGACAAGCTGCGCGCTCACAAGAACGCTGTGACGGGCAAGCTGACCACTGGACTCAACGGCATGGCCAAGGCCCGCAAGGTACAGGTGCTGCGTGGCTACGGCACCTTGACTGATGCGCACACCTTGCAGCTTGAAGGCACCACCGGCACTGGCCAGGACAAGAATGGCGAGACGCGCACCGTGAGCTTCAAGCGATGCATCATCGCCGCGGGCTCACAGGCCGTGCATCTGCCGTTCCTGCCCGACGATCCCCGCATCGTGGACTCCACCGGCGCGCTGACTCTGCCGCAGGTGCCCCAGCGCATGCTGGTCATCGGCGGCGGCATCATCGGCCTGGAAATGGGCTCGGTATACGGCGCCCTGGGCGCCAGCATCGATGTGGTCGAGATGAGCGATGGCCTGATGCCCGGTGCCGATCGCGATCTGGTCCAGGTCTGGCAGAAGTTCAACGCCAAACGCTTTGGCCGCATCCTGCTGGGCACCAAGACGGTAGCGGCAGAAGCCACGGCCGACGGCATCCGCGTGAGCTTCGAATCGGCCAAGGCCGGTGAGCCGGCACCTGAGTCGGGCATGTACGATCTGGTCCTGCAGGCCGTGGGTCGCACGCCCAATGGCCACAAGATCGGCGCCGACAAGGTGGGCCTGACGGTCAACGAGCGAGGCTTCATCCCAGTGGACGCGCAGATGCGCACCAACGTGCCCAGCCTGTTCGCCATCGGCGACATCGTGGGCCAGCCCATGCTGGCGCACAAGGCCGTGCACGAGGGCCATGTGGCGGCCGAGGTGATCGCGGGTGAACTGCTTGGCGACGAGGCCCTGGCCCGATCCGCCTTCGATGCGCGCGTGATCCCCAGCGTGGCCTATACCGATCCCGAGATCGCCTGGGCAGGCCTCACGGAAGAGCAGGCCAAGGCGCAGGGCAGGGCGATCAAGAAGGGCCTGTTCCCCTGGGCTGCATCGGGCCGCGCGCTGGCCAATGGCCGCTCCGAAGGTTTCACCAAGCTGCTGTTCGATGCGCAGACCCACCGCATCGTCGGCGGGGGCATCGTGGGCACGCATGCGGGCGATCTGATCGGCGAGGTGGCCCTGGCCATCGAAATGGGCGCCGACGAGATCGACATCGGCAAGACCATCCATCCGCACCCCACATTGACCGAAAGCGTGGGCCTTGCGGCCGAGGTCGCACACGGCACCTGCACGGATCTGCCTCCTGCGCGCAAGCGTTGATCTGTCCTGAAAGCCTTGATGATGAGGCTTGATGACACACGGCCAGCACCACGCTGGCCGTGCTCATTTTTGGCATGCGCAAGCCCATGCGAGGCTGCAGATTTTGCCCGGATCGATGGCTTCATAAGGCGCCTGTAAGCCCGCTACTTCATGTGTGCGCAGGGCGTGGATGGGTAAAAAAATGCGAAGCGCGTTGCCCCATGTGACTCGATTGCACAAAATCGAATGGCTGGCGGCAATGCGATGGCTGGCGGTGCAACACAACGCCCTACGATTCCCGAACAAGCAGAGCCCCGAGATGGACGCCGATCGACCTTTCCACCTGTACATCGCCGACGAAGACCCGACCCTGCGGGACATGCTGTCGAACTACCTCGAGAAGCAAGGCCTGATGGTCACGCCTGTCGGGTCGCTCGATGACCTGTTGCACCGCACACGGCAACTGCGGCCCGATCTGATCGTGCTGCAGTCCGGCCTCTCGGGTGTCGGCGGCGTGCACGCCTGGGAGCGCTTTCAGAACGAGGGCTTTCATGTGCCCGTGATCCTGTTGACCGCCTCACAGCAGGATGTGCTGCGGCTCAAGGAAATGACCGGCGCTGACGATTGCCTGTGCAAGCCCTTCTCGGTGCGGGAGCTGTTCTCGCGCGTGGAGAACGTGCTGCGTCAGGCCTCCTTCGTGCCCGGCACCCCGATGGACACGCAGCGCCAGGTGAGCATCGGCGAGCACACCTTCGTGGTGGCTGCGAGGGTGCTGCGCCGAGGTGTGTCGGTGAGGGTGCTCTCGTCCGTGGAGTACGCCTTGCTCACAGAGCTTACGTCCAACCCCGGCGTGGCCTTGTCGCGTGAGCAGCTGCTGGCTGCATCGCACACACGCAAGGATGCCGTGATGCTGCGCACCATCGATGCCTCGATCATGCGCCTGCGCAAGGTGGTGGAGCCCGAGCCGGCTTTCCCTCGCTACATCCAGACCGTGCGGGGGCACGGCTACATGTTCGTGCCACAGGAGCACGACGGCTGGCATCCTGCCCATGCCGTGACTGAGCAGGCCGGGGGCGAGGCGCTGATCAGCTGACCCACCCAACAGGCTTCATTCGCCCCTCATGCCCCGGGCCGCAAGGCGCTGGGGCATTTTCATTGTGGGGCCGCATTTTACATGTCGGCATTGTGATTTCATGGTCGATCATCTGACATTGTTTTATATCGATGACGACATCATGTGATTTTAAATTTATCAATGTGATGATGCTTTATATTGCGTGCTGTATTTTTATATGATTTGCCAATTTGGTGATTTCATGTATCCGATGATGAATAAGGCATTTAAGTGGTCGATTATTGGGCTCAATAAATAGGTGCTTCGAAAATAGGATTGCTCATCCTCAATTTCCTGATGGAGATGACAGATGGGCAACATCAATGCAAGCTCGAATATCAGGCCCGGCATGCCTTCAACGGCCACGGCGACCTGCCAGGCCAAGCAGCCGATAGGCAAATTCGAGTTCAACAGCCAACACTATGGGCCCGCGGTGGCCACGGCACTGTCGGTGGCAGACACCGTGGGCGACGCCGCCAGCGCGGTCGTCAGCTTCAGCGAAAAGGGGCTGCAGGAGTTGGCCAAGCTGCCGGGTGAGGCCTACGACCTTGCCAAGGACGCTGCACACACCGTGGGCGACGCCGTCAATGCCGTGGAAGACGGTGTGGAAGCGGCGGCCAGCGAAGTGGCATCGCTCGCGCACAGGGGCCTGCGCCAGCTTGAACACGCCTATGACACCGTGGAGCACGTGGCCTCCAGCGTGGGGCAGGGCATGGCCTCTGGCATCAAGGTGGCCAATAAGGCATCTGATGCCGTGTCGGACGTGCTGGTGTCCGCCGCCAAGGAGGTGGGGTCAAGCGCCGCCACGGTGGCTGGTTACACGGCCCTGGGCCTGGGCGCGGCCGCCTCCAGGCTTACCGATCTGATCTGAGGCGGGAGCAAGCCATGGCGTCCCGACACACGCTTCGCATCCGGCGGGGGCTGCTGGCCGGCCTGCTGCCGAGCTTGCTCGCCATAGGGGGCTGCACGGTCTTCAGTTCCGCCCCCTTGTGGGAGGTGGCCAAGGTGGCCGGCATGGCCGCCAGCAACAGCCTGGGCCAGAGCAAGGCGATCAACACGATCTACCTGCCGCACGAGCCGATCAGGCACGTGTGCATCGAGTTCAACCGGGACAGCCAAGTTGCCGATTTCATCCCCGCTCTGCAAGCCGAGCTCAATGCTCGGGCCGTGCAGAGCAGGGTTTATGAGCCCGGTGTGGTGCTGGACACCTGTCCGGTTTGGTTGAGGTATCAGGCCTATATGCAGTGGGCCCTGCCTCCCTTGTCCGATAAATACAAATCCTACATGACGGCTGCGACCATCATCCTCCAATCGGACGATGGCCGGATATATGCCAGCAGCAGTTACGAAACGAATGACAATTTCGGTGTCGCGAAATGGACGTCCACCCGCAGCAAGATCGCGCCGGTGGTCGCGGCCGTGATGACCGGCATCGAATGACGAAAGGGCACGACCGTGACAATTTTCAGTAATCGCCTGGCCTGGCTGGCCGGTGCATCCTCTCTCGCGCTCGCCGGATGTGCGGGTGCTCCTGCCAGCATCGTGCAAGCGCCGATGAGCGCGCCGCCGAACCAGCCGCCGGGGTATGTCGAGCGCATCAACAACGGCGCGATCTTCCAGGCGGGCATGGCCAACGGATCGCTCTTCACCACGGACCGCCGTCCGCGCAATGTGGGCGATACGCTCAAGATCGACATCTCCGAAACACTGACCGCCAACAGCACGCAGGACACCAAGACCAGCCGCGAGAACGAGGTCTCGTCCGTGGGGCCGGGCGGCTCCGGATCTGGCAGCAGCTTCATCGACAGGCTGATGAACCTCAACGCCAAGGCGTCGGGCAGCGATGCCTACAAGGGCAGCGGCACGACCAGCAACAACAGCAAGTTCGAGGCGCAGCTGGCCGCGTCGGTGATCAACGTGCTGCCCAACGGCAACCTGGTGGTGGCCGGTGAGCGCAGCATCCTGCTCAACGGCAACATGAACACCCTGCGCTTTTCCGGCGTGGTCAACCCGCGCGACATCCGCGCCAACAACGTGGTGGCCTCGGCCGATGTGGTGGATGCCCGCTTCGAAGTCGGCGGCAAGGGCGACGTGGCGCAGAGCGTGTCGCGGACCTGGCTGCAGCGTTTCCTGACCAACACCCTGACGGTGTGGTGATGACGGCAGGCGGACCCTGCCTGGGAGAGTGCCATGACACGGTATGCAAGGATGCTGCGGACACTGCTGTTGCCCGCCGCATGCACCTTCGCGGCGGTTGAGCCCGCGCGTGCGCTGGATGTAGAGCGCAGCGTGCGCATCGATGATTCGGCCAGCGTGGCCGGGCGGCAGTTGATGCTCAACGGCGCCGGCGTGGCCCGGCGGCTGGTGTTTCGGGTCTATGCCATCGGCCTGTACCTGATCGACCGCAAGGACACGGCGGCAGAGGTGCTCGCCACGGAAGGCCCCCGGCGCATCACCATCGCGGTGCTGCGGGGCATCAGCGGCACCGAGTTCCAGCGCGCGGTGGCGGACCATGTGCATCGCCTGGCCCTGCAGCACGACCGTGATGTCGTGCAGGCCCAGATGGTGGGCCTGGTCAAGGCGATCTCGCGCCAGCCGGATGGGCTGCGTGAGGGCGACACGCTCACGCTGGACTGGGTGCCTGGCACGGGTACCGTGGTGCAGCTCAATGGCAAGGCGCTGGTGGCGCCCATGCCGGGCCAGGCCTTCTACAACGCGCTGCTCAGCATCTGGCTGGGCGACGACCCGGCCGAGCCATCGCTCAAGCCCAAGCTGCTGGGGCGGCGCTGGAGTTGAGTGGGTGGCCCCTCAGCCACGGGCCCGCAGCAGCCGCAGCCCATTGGCCACCACCAGCAGGCTCGCGCCCATGTCGGCGAAAACGGCCATCCACATGGTGGCGCTGCCCGCCAGCGCCATCACCAGGAAGACGGCCTTGATGCCAAGGGCCAGCGTGATGTTCTGCCAGAGCACCACCCAGGTCTTGCGCGACAACTTGATCGCAGCAGGGATGCGCCGCAGGTCGTCGTTCATGATGACCATGTCGGCGGCCTCCATCGCGGTGTCTGTGCCTGCGCCGCCCATGGCGATGCCCAGGTCGGCCTGCACCAGGGCTGGAGCGTCGTTGATGCCATCGCCAACCATGGCGATCGGGCCGTGGCGCGCACGGAGTGACTGAAGGGCCTCGAGCTTGTCTTGCGGCAACAGACCGCCTTTCGCTTCGGCAATGCCGGCCTGACGGGCCACGACATCGGCTGTGGCCTGGTTGTCGCCGCTGAGCATCACGGCGCGGATGCCCATGGCCTGCAAGTCGGCCACGGCCTGTGACGAACTGCCCTTGATGGCATCGGCCACCGCGAAGACGGCCTTCACCCCATCGGGGTCGCTCAGCAGGGTGACTGTGCGGCCCGCCTGCTCATGCCGGGCCAGCTCCGCTTCCAGGGCCGGGCTGCAATGGCCTTGCTCCTGCATCAGGCGGTGGTTGCCCAGAAGATGACGCCGGCCATCGACCAGAGCCGAGATGCCCTTGCCGGGCAGGGCTTGCAGCTCTTGCACCACGGGCGGGGTCACGGAGGCTTGGCCCTCTGACAGCCCACGAACAACTGCTTGCGACACGGGGTGGTCTGATCGGCTGGCCAGGGCACAAGCTGTGGCGGCCAACCTGGCATCTGCGGGCTGAGTGGCCTGGCCATTCCAGGCGGCCCACTCCACCAGGCTGGGTCTGCCTTCGGTGATGGTGCCAGTCTTGTCCAGCGCCACCACGCGGACATGGCGTGCGTTCTCGAGGTGCACCCCGCCCTTGATCAGCACGCCGCGCCGCGCGGCATTGGCCAGTGCGCTGACCACAGTGACGGGTGTGGAGATCACCAGCGCACAGGGGCACGCGATGACCAGCAGCACCAGGGCCTTGTAGATGGCTTGCAGCACGGTCCAGCCGGCAGCCCAAGGTCCCAGCACCGCCACCGCCAGCGCAATCATGAACACTGCGGGGGTGTAGATGCTGGCGAACCGGTCCACGAAGCGCTGGGTGGGCGCCCGCGATCCCTGGGCCTGTTCCACGGCATGGATGATGCGTGCGAGCGTGGTGTCCTGCGCCTGCGCGGTCACACGGAAGGTGAGCTCACCCGCTTGGTTGACCGTGCCGGCGAACACCTGGTCGCCCGGGGCTTTGTCCACGGGCAGGCTTTCACCGGTCACCGGGGCCTGGTCTACCGAGCTGCGGCCTTCGGTCACCACGCCATCCAGCGGCAGGCGCTCGCCGGGGCGCACGCGCACCAGCGCCTGCAAGGGCACATCTCCGGCCGGAACGTCCGCCCAGGAGCCATCGGCCTGCGCAACGCGGGCCTTTGCAGGCGCCAGGTCCAGCAGCCCCTGGATGGCATTGCGTGCGCGGTCCACTGAACGGGCTTCGATCAGCTCCGCGATGGCATAGAGGGCCATCACCATGGCGGCCTCGGGCCATTGGCCGATCAGGAAGGCGCCTGTCACCGCGACGGTCATCAGCGCGTTGATGTTGAGCTTGCCCCGGCGCAGCGCGGCCAGCCCCTTGGTGTAGGTGTCCAGCCCGGACAGCGCGATGGCCAGCGCCGCTGTGGCCAGGCTCAAGCCCTTGAACAGCATGGTTTCTGGGGCGGCATAGTGGATGCTTTCCGCCAGCAAGGCCATCACCAGCGCCGCGATCAACCGGGGCAACCCGCTGGCGCCGGAGTGGGCGTGTTGATGGTCATAGAGATCGGCTGCCGGCGATGGCTGAGCATGGCCGTGCTGATGCTCAGCCGCCTTGCCGTCGCCGCAATGGTCATGCCCAGCGCAGCACTGCCTGCCTGCCTGCGCCTGCGGCGCCGCTGCGACCACCTGCACCGCGGCCAGTGCGGCTACGGGTCTGGGATCGAAACCGGCCGCCCGGATGGCTTCCAACGCTTGCGTCAGCGTATCGTCAGGTGCGGTGATGCCCAGGGTGCGGGCGGCCAGTTGGAAGCGCAGCGACTGGATGCCCGGCACGTTGTCCAGCGCCTGGCGGATCTCCCGCTCTTCCACCGGGCAATCCATGGTGGCGATGCGGAAAGTTCGTTGCACGGGCTTGCGGGGCAGGGTATTGGTGTCCATGAAGGCATTGGAAACCCTGTAGTGGGTGTAGAGTCAAGCCATGAAGATCGGCGAACTCTCATGGGCCACGGGCACATCCGTGGAAACCATCCGTTTCTACGAGCGAGAAGGCCTTCTGCTGGCGCCGGCGCGCAGCAGCGCCAACTACCGCATCTACGGCGAAGACCACGTTGCGCGTCTGGCCTTCATTCGGCATTGCCGCTCGCTCGACATGACGCTCGATGAGGTCCGGGTGCTGTTGCGCTTCAAGGATGCGCCTCAGGACGACTGTGGCGAGGTCAATCGCGTGCTCGACGAGCACATCGACCATGTGGCGCGCCGCATCGGCGAGCTCAAGGCACTCGAGCAGCAGTTGCGCACACTGCGCAGCCAATGCCAGGCACCCCAGAACAGCGGCGCATGCGGCATTCTGGAAGGCTTGAGCCAGGCCGCGGTGCATCAAGGTGATACGGCGCCTGGCAGCGGGCCAGGGCATGCGCACCATGTGCCGCGTTCCCATGGCCGTCATTGAGGATTCTGCTTGGTCACCCTGATTCCTGGCGCTCAAGGCCCTGAACCCAAGGCCATGCAATCCGCAGAACGACAGCGGGCGGCACGCAGCAGCACGCTGGTCAGCGTCGTGGTCAACATCGTGCTGACGGTGGCGCAATTGATCACCGGCGTGTGGGCCGGATCCCAGGCCCTGGTGGCTGACAGCCTGCACTCGCTGTCCGATCTGCTGTCGGACTTCTTGGTGCTGCTGGTCAATCGCCACAGCCACAAGGAGGCCGATGCCGACCACCAGTACGGCCATCGGCGGTTTGAAAACGCCGCCTCGCTGGCCCTTGGGGTGCTGCTTCTGGGGGTGTCCGCGGGAATGCTCTGGCAGGCGGTGCTCAAGCTGACAGGAACAGCGCCCCCGCAGCCTGTGCATGGCGTGGCCCTGGCGGTGGCTGCCCTGACACTGGTCTGCAAGGAAGGCCTGTTCCGCTACTTGCTCGCTGTGGCCCAGCGCGTGCGATCGAGCATGCTGGTGGCCAATGCCTGGCATGCGCGTTCAGACGCGGCATCGTCCCTGGTGGTGGCCTTGGGCATTGGCGGAAGCTTGGCCGGCTTTCCCCTGCTGGATCCTGTGGCCGCGCTCATCGTGGGGCTCATTGTCGGGCGCATGGGTTTGAGCTTCGGCTGGAACGCGCTCAATGACCTGATGGACCGTGCCGCGTCGGACGAACAGGTGGCCGAGATCCGGCGGGTGCTGGAAGACACGCCTGGGGTGCTGGGTGTGCATGACCTGCGCACCCGCAGGATGGGCGACATGATCGTGGTCGATGCCCATCTGGATGTCGACGAATCGCTCAGCGTGAAGCAAGGCCATGACATCAGCGTGCTGGCGCGCGACCGTGTGATGCGCGATCTGCCGGTGCTTGATCTGATGACCCACTTGGACCCGGTGTCCGTCACCAGGCGGGTGAACACACCTTCAGGCGCCGGCTTGGGGTAAGCCGGCGTCGCGGTAGGCCCGTACCTGGTTGCGCCCGCCGCGCTTGGCCTCGTACAGGGCGCGGTCAGCATGGGACAGCAGGCGGTCTGCCGCGGGAGTCTCTCCGCGGGGGCACAGCGTGGCCGTGCCCACACTGATCGTCACCACGTCGCTGCAGCCTGATCCCTCGTGCCGCATGCACAGCGCTTGCACGGCCTGGCGCAGGCGCTCGGCCGCGTTCGCAGCGGCCGCTTCGTCGGCCTCCTGCATCACGACCACGAACTCCTCACCGCCAAACCGGGCGACCATGTCCGCCGGATGACGCAGGCTTGCCTGCAGCGCCAGAGCCACCTGCCGCAGGCATTCATCGCCTGCCGGGTGGCCGTAGCGATCGTTGTAGGCCTTGAAGTGGTCAACGTCCATGATCAGCAGGGACAGCACCGCATTGCTTGCCTTGGTGCGCGACACGGCCTCTTGCAGGTGAGCCTGGAAGTGGCGCCGATTGGCCACGCCGGTCAGCACGTCGGATCTGGACAGGCGCTGCAGTTGCGCATTGAGCGCACTCAGCTCATCCACCATCTGCGCATCGCGCTGTGCCAGCAAATAGCGTCTGCGGGTGGCCCGCTCAAGCAGGTAATTGGCCACCAGGGTGAACGCTGCCGTGACCAGCAGCATCAGCACCGTGGACACCCGGATGGCCGATGGGAAGTTGTCCGTCAGTGCCACGCCCACACCATGCACGGCGAGCACGCCCACGGAAAACGCGATGGCGAAGGGAAAACGCAGCTTCTGCACCAGGTTGCCGTAGATGATGATGACCAGGAAGCCCGCGTGGTAGTAATAGACCCATGGGCTGTGGCTCATCCACAGGATCACCGCCAGCGACAAGGTGGCGCCCCAGCCGCTGAGCAGGCTCATCCAGTCAGAGATGTTGACCCAGTCCCTGCCCCTGCCCAGAAGGGCCAGCTGGTTGGCATTGAGCAGGATGGCGATGCCAAAAGGAGAGAACACGCCCATCCGGATCAGCACGCTTTGCCAGAAGACATCCGAGGCCATCAGCCAATCCACCACCAGGAAGGCATTGAACACGAACAACGCAAACCAGCCCGATCGCTGGGTGTGCTGTATGCGCGCTTCGATGGAGTCCGACAGGTACTTCCGCTCCAGCCCTTCTGGCAGGCGCAGTTGCCAGAAGGAGGATTTCAGCCCTCTGTCGATCAGTGCGCGCACATCGCTGCCGGGGACGGGCAGCTTGCCGGGTGCATCGTTGACAAGGCTCAGCATGGTGCGGCGGACTCGTTGCTGAGCGGCGGATCAGAGGATGGTGCGGTGGGCGCCGGGGCCGGCCACACACGGTTGCGACCGCGGTTCTTGGCCTGGTAGAGTGCCTCGTCGGCCAGCGCGATCAGGCGCTCTGCCGAGGTCTGACATTCGGCAGGCAAGAGGGTGGCCACCCCGATGCTGGCCGTGACCCGCCCGTAGGTGATTGGCGCCTCGTGGGGCAGGTCCAGGGCCTCGATCGCTTCACGGACGCGCTCCGCCGCAGCCAGCGCCTGCGCCAGCGGTGCACGGTTGAGCACGGCGATGAACTCTTCGCCACCATAGCGGGCAACCAGATCCCCGGGCCGCCTCAGGCAGCGCTGCACCGCGTCGGCCACCTGTACCAGGCAGGCATCACCCGCGGGGTGGCCGTAATGGTCGTTATAGGCCTTGAAGTGGTCCACGTCCACCAGCAACAGTGACAAGGGCGTGCCCTGCGCCACGGCGTTCGCCCAGGCGTCCTGCATGGCGTGGTCGAAGGCGCGGCGATTGGCCACCCCGGTCAGCGGATCGCAGCGGGAGGCTTTTTCCAGCTCGATGCGCGAGTGATCCAGTTGTGCCAGCAGCACCTTGCCCCGCTGGTGCCGCAGGAACTGCTGGCGCTCTTCATATTCCAGCCGGAAGTTGATGATGAGGGTGTACATCGCCACGGAGACGACGAACAGCAGCATCGGCACCACGGGGGCATCGGCTTCACGAGGCCCTGTCGCCATGCATGCCCAATGGATCAGCAGGACGATGCCAGCGAAGATGGCGGCATGGCGGAACCGCAGCCGCTGCACCACGGTGCCGTACATGATCACCGGCACGAACCCACCGTGGTAATGGACGGCCCAGTGGCTGTCACGCATGGCGGGGCTGCTCAGCACGACAGCCACGCTCAAGGCCGCGAGCACGCCGGTCATGACCACCATGCCTTCGGCGAAACCGGACGGCAGGGCCAGGACCACCGGCCGGTACAGCCAGGCCATCAGCATGGTGGCGATCCCGAAGGAGGTGAAGATCATCAGCCGCACCAGCACGCCCAGCGCGAACACGTCGGGGCTGACCAGCCAATCCACCACCAGAAAGCCGTTGAAGATCAGC
Organism: Burkholderiales bacterium UBA1834; assembly: GCA_002339015.1. Lineage (GTDB taxonomy): Bacteria > Pseudomonadota > Gammaproteobacteria > Burkholderiales > Burkholderiaceae_C > Aquabacterium. The sequence continues at coordinate 24,496 of DDJC01000017.1, read as the reverse complement.
AGGGACACCCAGCCGCTGATCAGGAAGTACCGAAGCCGAGAAGCCTGCGAACCCTTGTCGAACTGGTGCTCATCCTCAGGTGAATCAAAGCGGAGCCTGGGCAGGCCACGGCTCATGCTGGCCGGAATCATGCGCGAGCCTTGATGCTGGTCGAGGGCTGACCCTGGCTTGCCTGCGCACGGTCACGTCCATTGAGTTTGGCCAGGTACAGCGCGGCATCGGCCTGTTCGATCAAGCTCTCAGGCGTATGGCTGACGGCTGGCGTCAATGCCGCCACGCCGATGCTCACCGTGAGCACCGCATTGCTGGGCGATGCGCCATGCGGGATCGCCCGGGCGCGCACGGCCTCGACCATGCGCTGGGCCGTCATCGCGGCGGATTCCAGCGACGTGTTGCTCATCACCACCGCGAACTCTTCGCCACCCCAGCGCGCCAGCAGATCACCTGATTTGCGCACGCAGGCAGACAGGGTTTCAGCCACATCGTGCAGGCAGCGGTCCCCGGCCGGGTGGCCTTTGAGATCGTTGTAGCGCTTGAAGTGATCGATGTCGATCAGCAGCAGGGCCATGGAAGTACTCTGCGCCCGTGAATGCACCCACACCTGGCCCAGGAAATCATCGAAATGGCGCCGATTGGGCAGACCCGTGAGCGGATCCGTGCGGACCGAGCGCGCCAGGGTGTCGTTGGTCTGCGCCAGTTCGGCCTGCAAGGCGCCTTCACGCTGATCGAGCAGGTAGACCTTGCGGTCAGAGTGCTCTAAGGCGTAGTTGCCATACAGGGTGAAGACCATGGTGGACAGCAGCAGCAAGGTCATCGCCATGCCCAGGCTGCTGAACAGCTCGCCCTTGATGAGTACCGCAGCCATGTGACCTGCGGCGATCAGCATGCACATCACCAGCATGGGCCAGAAGCGGCCGATCATGGTGGCGTAGATGACCACCATGTTGAGGATCACCAGGTGGGCCAGGGCCTGGGGTGAATGGCTGCTCAGGCTGAGCGTGATCGAGATGGCGGCGGCCAGCAGGCCCGCGCCAGTGGCCCCCCACTCCCGCAGGCGCGGCCAGTCGAAGCGGCTCAGCAGCCACAGCCCCGCCAGGCAGATGGGCGCGTAAACCCCCACACGCAGCGCCAGCGCGAGCGGCATCTGGTCAGGGATCATGAACAGGTCGGCCATCAGCACACCCGCAAAAAAGACAACCGAGGCGATCCCGGAAATCTGGATCAGCAGCAGGCGCTGGGCGGCACTGTCCTGGATGAAGCGGGCTTCGATGGGCGCAGGAAATCTGAGCCCGGCAAAGCCGCGGTTCAATGTGTCCGTCACCAAAGTCGACCTGTCCATCGTGCTGTCATCCCGTCGGAGGACAACATATCAGGCATCGCTTATGCTGCGGCCTGTGTCTTACTGCACGGTTTCCCTATAGTCATGACAGTTTGTCCGGTTTGCGCAAGTCCTTCACGGATGGGGGTGCGCGGGGTACTGGTGCTCACCCTGATGCTGCTGTCGGGGCTGGCCCAGGCAGGGAAGGTCCTTGATGGCATCAAGCAACGGGGTGAGCTGCGCTGCGGCGTGAGCACCGGGGTGATGGGTTTCTCCGCCCCCGAGGCCGGCAATCGCTGGAAAGGCCTCGACGTGGATGTCTGCAAGGCCCTGGCCGCAGCCGTGCTGGGCAAGGCGGAGAAGGTGAACTACACCCCGCTGACCTCCCAACAGCGCTTTGCGGCTTTGAAGTCGGGGCAGGTCGATCTGCTGTCGCGCAACACCTCGTGGACGCTCACACGGGACGCCTCGCTGGGTTTTCATTTCGTGGCCGTGACCTACTTCGACGGCCAGGGTTTCCTGATCCCCAAGAAGTTCAAGGTCACCAGCGCGAGGCAACTCAAGGGCGCACAGGTGTGCGTGCAGGCGGGCACCACCACCGAGAAGAACGTGGCCGATTACTCCCGTCGTCACCAGCTCAACCTCAAGCCGGTGGTCTACGAAACCTTCGAGGCCGCGTTCAAGGCCTTCTTCTCGGGCCGGTGCCAGGTCTACAGCACCGATGTGTCCGGGCTGGCCGTGGTGCGCAACAAGGAGGCCCCAAAGCCTGATGACTATCTGATCCTGCCCGAGCTGATCTCCAAGGAGCCGCTGGGCCCCATGGTGAGACGCGGTGACGACGAATGGCTGGCCATCGTGCGCTGGACCATCTATGCCCTGCTGGAGGCCGAGGAACTGGGCTTGACCCAGGCCAACATCGACAAGCGCAAGGCCGAATCCGATCCCGCCATCCAGCGCTTCGTGGGACGCGGCGAAGACATGGGCAAGCTGCTGGGCCTGGACAAGGAGTGGGCACTGCGTGCCGTGAAAGCCGTCGGCAACTACGGCGAGATCTTCGAGCGCAATGTGGGCCAGGGCTCGTCGCTCAAGCTGCAACGCGGGCTCAACCGCTTGTGGAACCAGGGCGGGCTGATGTACCCGCCGCCCATACGCTGACCGGCACATGCCCCACGGATGTTCGAATTTCTAGGTCAGCCCACGGGCTTTGACATCGGTGAGACCGGCCCCTGGCTGTTCAGCGCGGAGCAGCCGTTGTGGCAAGCCTTTGCCGTGGGGCTCAGCAACACCTTGCGCGTCAGTATCCCGGCGATCGCGCTGGCCTTGATGCTGGGCACGCTGATGGGACTGGGACGCCTGTCTCCCCTGCCCTTGCCACGGCGGCTGTCGACCTTCGTGGTCAACAGCGTGCGCAATGTGCCGCTGCTGGTGCAGCTGCTCATGTGGTATTTCCTGATGGTGGAATGGCTGCCGGAGCCCATGGACGCAGTGCAGTTGCTGCCCGGGCTGATGCTGAGCAAGGGTGGTCTGGCGTTTCCCTGGTGGGACCCGCAGCACGGTGGATGGAGCCTGCCGGTGCAAGGCACCTTCAATGTGGATGGCGGCGCGGCCGTGACGCCTGAGTTCCTGGCCGTGCTGCTGGCCTTGGGGCTGTACACCGCGGCGTTCATCGCGGAGGTGGTGCGCGCTGGTGTGCTGTCCGTGCCCCTCAGCCTGCTGGAGGCGGCCGAAACCCTGGGCGCCACGCCCGCCCAGCTGCGCTGGAAGGTGCTGATGCCGCAGGCGCTGCGTGCCATCCGCCCGCCGTTGACCAATCAGTTGCTGAACCTGATCAAGAACTCGCCACTGGCCGTGGCCGTGGGGTACCCCGATCTGGTGTCGGTGGGCAATACCGCGCTCAACCAGACCGGCCGCGTCTTTGAATGCATCACCCTGATGCTGTGCATCTACCTGCTGCTGTCGTGGACGGTGGCGCTGGCCATGCACTGGGTTGATCGCCGCACGGGCGCCGGAGGCACGGCATGAGCGCGGCCTGGCTGGATGATCCCAGGCGCAATGCCAAGGCCTGGCTGTGGCAGGCCCCGGTGCTGTTGCTGCTGGGCTGGGTTTTATGGCGGGTGGTGGATTGGGGGCTGCTGCAGGCTGTCTTCAGGCCTGATCTGGACGCGTGCAAGGCCCTGGGACATCAAGGCGCCTGCTGGGGTGTGGTGGCTGAGAAGTGGCGGTGGTGGATGTTCGGCCGCTACCCCTTCGAGCACCATGGGCGTGCCACGCTGGCCCTGGCCTGCTGGGCCGTGTCGCTGGCCGCCTTGATCGTGCCGGCCTGGCGGGGGCAATTGGGAACGCCGCGCACCCGATGGGCCATGGGCTCGGCACTGCTGTCCTGGCTGGTCGGCTTGGCGGTTCTGGCCGGTGGCTGGGGTGGGTTGCCTGCGGTCGATTCACGCCTGTGGGGCGGCTTGCCGCTCACCGTGCTGCTGACGGTCACCAGCCTGGCCCTGAGCCTGCCCCTGGCGGTGTTGCTGGCCTGGGCACGCTTGTCACGCCGGGCGTGGCTGTCGTGGCCTGCGGCCGCCTTCATCGAGGTGGTGCGGGGCGGGCCACTGGTGATGTGGCTCTTCATGGCCGCGTTTGTCCTGCCTGCGGTGCTTCCAACATCCTGGGGCGTGGGGCCGGTCGGACGCGTGCTGATCGTCACGGTGCTGTTCTCCGCAGCCTATGCCGCCGAGACCCTGCGGGGCAGCCTGCGCGTGGTAGCTGGTGAACAGGCCGAGGCGGCGCGCATGCTGGGCGCTGGCTGGTGGACATCGCAGAAGCGGGTGATCTTGCCGCAGGCCTTCCGCACCGCCCTGCCCTCGCTGGTCAACCACAGCATCGGCGTGCTCAAGGACACCTCGCTGGTGATGATCGTGAGCCTGCAGGAGCTCACCGGTGCGATGTCCATGAGCCTCAATGGCGATGCCGATTGGCGGCCCTTTTTCCTGGAGGCCTACCTGGTGATCGCCCTGGCTTATGTGCTGATGTGCCAGGGCGTGGCCACGCTGGGGCGCCGGCTTGAGCAGCAGTACCCGGCGTTGGGCTCGCGGCACTGAGTGCAGCAAGGCTGTGCGTTGGGCACAAAAAAAGCCCGTCCGGAAGGACGGGCTGCGAACCAACACACACTTTTGCCGCAATCATCGCGGCCTGGAGCGTCACAAGAGAGCCGTGCGTGACGGCCCTTGCACGCAAGGCTTCAGGCCAGAGAAACTTCTGCGTCGCTGTCGACTTCCAGGTCAGCATCGTTGCCCACCATGGGGATCAGCGGCTTGTCCAGGGGACGGCACACACGGCTTTGCAGACGGTTCAGGCGTTCGGAGCGCGACATGGCGTCGAACACTGCCTGGGGATCCATCATCAGTGCAAACGGGTTTGCGTAGATGCCTTGGTTCTGCATGGTGCCTCCGGTGAAAAGACGTGAGCCGATGTGATGAGTCACACTGTAGGCATTGCACGCGGTGTCAACCAGTCACCGCAGCGCCATACCTTCTGTCAGAAATTTTCTGACACGGCTCTCGAAGGGCGTCGGAGGCAAACCCTTTACTGCACCGCAGTACGTGAGAACAAAGTCTCGAAATTGCGGCTGGTGGCGTGGGCCACGTCCTCCAGCGACGCGCCCTTCAGATCCGCCAGTTGCTGGGCCACGTAGGGCACGTACGCCGGGGTATTGGTCTTGCCCCGATAAGGCACGGGCGCCAGGTAAGGGCTGTCGGTCTCGATCAGGCAACGGTCCAGCGGCACGAAACGGGCCACCTCACGCAGGTCGGCGGCGTTCTTGAAGGTCAGGATGCCGGAGAAGGAAATGTAGAAGCCCAGGTCGAGCGCGGACCGCGCCACCTGCTGCGATTCGGTGAAGCAGTGGAACACGCCCCCCACCTTGGCCTGCCCTTCGCTGCGCAGGATGGCCAGCGTGTCGTCGCTGGCCTGGCGCGTGTGGATCACGAGGGGCAACTGTGTCTGCAGCGCCGCACGGATATGCACTCGAAAGCGCTCGCGCTGCCACTCCATGTCGGCCAGGGTGCGCTCGCCCAGGCGGTAGTAGTCCAGGCCCGTCTCGCCGATACCGACGATGCGCGGCAGAGCCGCGCGTTGCAGCAGGTCGTCCAGCGTGGGTTCGAGCACGCCTTCGTTGTCCGGGTGCACGCCCACCGTGGCCCACAGGTTGCCATGCGTCACCGCCAGCTTGTGCACCTGCGGGAAGTCTTCCAGCGTGGTGCTGATGCACAGGGCACGATCGACCTGGGCCTGCGCCATGTCCGACAGCACTGTGTCCATCTTGTCGGCGTAATCAGGAAAGTTGAGATGGCAGTGCGAATCGACGAACATGGCTGAAACGGTGGCAACGTAACAATGAAAAAGGCGGCCTGAAGAGGCCGCCCAGCATTGTGCGCCGAAAGCGCGCTCAGAGCGTCTGCGTGGGTTTGGATGACGACAGGGCCGTGCCCAGGATCTGCTCGATCTTGACGCGCAGCAGACGCGTCTTCTCGTCGTTGGGGAACTTCACGCCCACGCCCTGCGTGCGGCCGCCCGAGGCGTTCGAGGGCGTGATCCAAGCGATCTTGCCGGCCACCGGGTAGCGCTGGGCATCGTCGGGCAGGGACAGCAGCAGGTAGATGTCGTCGCCCAGGCCGTACTCGCGGGTGGTGGGCACGAACAGCCCGCCGTCCACGAACGAGGGGATATAGGCGGCGTACAGGGCGCCCTTCTCGCGGAACACCAGCTGGATGACGCTCGGCCGGTTCGGCGATGTGGCCGCAGCCGCGGCGCCCGTACCGCCGCCGACCACGGGCAGGCGCCCCGGGCCGGTGCCGGCGAAGGTGGACGGAGCAGTTGTGGACTGGTAATCGGTCATCATCGTTCAGTGTAGCGGCCCCCGCAGAGGCCCGGGCGTGATTTCGCGCACGTTTACCCGCGAGCGCGGGGGGCGTCAGGCTGTACGGCGCGGCGCGCCTGAAACAGCAGGGATTCGACCTTGAGCCCGGCGTTCCAGGGGTGGTCGGCGTGCCTGCGAGCCTGGCGCAACTCGGCAGCCCAGGCCGTCACGCGCGGAAGGTGCGCGCCTGCAGGCACAGCCTGGGCGGGGAAGAACCGCGCGCTGCCACCGACACCAACGCGGGCCAGGTCATGGCAGAGCTTCTGCAGAGCGTCGATCAGCAAAGGCAGGGGCCAGCCGGCCCAGGCGCCGGCCACGCCTTGCGCCACGTCCGTGGGCAGACGCTGCCAGGCCGCGGCCGTCCAGCCCAGCGCCAGCAGTTCGGCCGCGCCCTGTGGGCTGCCACCGGCGGCGGCCAGCACCATGCCGGCATCAGCGGGCGACAAGCCTTGATGGGACGTGCACAACCAATCGAGCACCGCAGCCGGCTCGGGCAGCGGCAGGTGCCACGCCTGGCAGCGGCTGCGCACTGTGGGAAGGATGTCGTCGATCGCGCCGCAACTGAGCAGGAAGCGCACGCTGCCGGGCGGCTCTTCCAGGGTCTTGAGCAGGGTGTTGGCCGAGACCGTGTTCATGCGCTCGGCGGGATGGATCAGCACCACCTTGGCCCGGTCGCGCGACACGGTGGATTGGCAGAAGGCCACGGCCTCGCGCACCGCATCGACCTTGATCTCCTGGCTGGGCTTGCGCTTCTTGGCCTCGCCCTTGTCGGCATCGCCCTCGTCCGCGCCGAAATCCCAGCCCAGGCTGCCGCGCAGGGCTTCGGGCACCAGCACCTTCAGGTCGGGGTGGTAGCCGGTATCGACCAGGTGGCAGGCCGGACAACGGCCGCAGGCTGGTACGGCTGTGGCAGCCGCCACGCTCTCGGGCGACTCGCACAGCCAGGCCTTGGCCAACGCCAATGCCAGTTCGAGCTGACCGCAACCAGGATGACCGTGGATCAAGCCCGCTGAAGACGTCAGGCGGCCCAGGGCTTCCCGCAGGACCCCATCCTGCCAGGGCAACAGACGCAGCAGGCTCACCACCACCCCCGTTCGGTCAGCACGGTCTGCACTTGTTCAGCCACCGCTTCGGGTGTCTGGCCGGCATCGATGACGGCATAGCGTGACGGGCAGGTGTCGATGCGCTGGCGGTAGCCCGCTCGTACCTTCTCGAAAAAGGCCGTGTCTTCGGCCTCGAAGCGGTCCGGGCTGCGTGCAGCACTCAGGCGCTGGGCAGCGACGGCGGGATCGACATCGAACACCAGGGTCAAGTCGGGCTGGCGGCCTTGCTGGACCCAGCTTTCCAGCGTGCTCAGCGGGGCCAGATCGAAGCCGCGGCCAGCCCCCTGGTAGGCGAAGGTGGCATCGGTGAAGCGGTCGCACAGCACCCAGGCGCCCCGGGCCAGAGCGGGTTCTATCACTGCGCTCAAGTGATCGCGGCGAGCGGCGAACACCAGCAGGGATTCGGTGAGTGCGTCCATCGGGCGGTGCAGCACGAGTTCGCGCAGCGCTTCCGCCAGCGGCGTGCCGCCGGGCTCGCGCGTGCGCACCACGTCACGGCCGGCCTCGCGCCAGCGGCGCTCCAGCGCATCGAGGTGGCTGGTCTTGCCCGCCCCGTCGATGCCTTCGAAGGAGATGAATCGGCCGGCTGGCAAGGAAGTGCTTCCCGAAGATGGGTTCATGGACGTTTGCGCTGGTAGCGGTTGACAGCCCGATTATGTTCGGCCAGCGTTTCGCTGAAGACGCTGCGACCGTCACCGCTGGCCACGAAATACAGGGCGCGCGTGGCGTCGGGCCGCACCGCGGCCAGCAGCGCGGCCCGCCCGGGCATGGCGATGGGCGTGGGTGGCAACCCGCCGCGCTGGTAGGTGTTGAAGGGGCCATCCGTCTGCAGGTGGATCTTGCGCAGGTTGCCATCGAAGGCATCGCCCAGGCCGTAGATCACGGTGGGATCGGTCTGCAGCGGCATCCCGATGCGCAGGCGGTTGTTGAACACGCCGGAGACCAGCCCGCGGTCTTCGCCATGGCCCGTTTCCTTCTCGACGATGGACGCCAGGATCAGCGCCTCCTGGGGTGTCTTGAGCGGGCTGGCAGCCGCACGTTGTGTCCAGGCCTCGGTCAGATGCCGATCCATGGCCCGGTGCGCGCGCCGCATCACCGCCAGATCGGTGCTGCCCTTGGCGTAGGCATAGGTATCCGGGAAAAACTGCCCTTCGGCGGGCAGGCTGGGCGAGCCCAGCGCGGTCATGATCTGGTCATCGCTCCAGCCGCGGGTTTCCTGCTTGAGCCCTTCGGCTTGGGCGAGTTCCTGGCGCCAGCGCTTGAAGGTCCAGCCTTCGATCAGCTTCACGGTGGACAGCGACTCATCGCCCCGCACCATCATCGACAGCAGGCGATCCGGCGTGGTGCCTTGCGGAATTTCGTAGCTGCCCGCACGGATCTGGCGCGCCTGCCCCGACCAGCGGAACCACTGGTAGAGCAGCCACGGCGAGGTCTGCGCTCCGGCGTCGACCCAGCCCTGCGCCACGCCGCGGGGCGTCATACCCTGCTCCACCGACCATTCCACCGCAGGGCCAGTCAGCGGCATGGGCTGGTGCGCCCACCACCACAGCCCCCCGAACGCACCGGCCACGGCCAAGCCGGCCAGCAGCACCAGGGACAGCAGCAGCCGCGCGAAGACGCCCCCCCGCTGGCGGCGCGCACCCGAGGGCGGAAAGGAAGCTTGGGGCGCAAAGGCCCGACAGTCATGGAAGTTCACGGCGGTGATCATAATCACCCCATGGACAAGATCACCCTGCCCGACGCGCCGACCTGGTCCGGCGTGGTCAACCTGCCCCACCTGACCTGCCTGCACGCCGACGGCCCCGAAGCCGCCACCTTCCTGCATGGCCAGCTCAGTCAGGACATCGAGAACCTGGGCGATGCCGAGGCACGCCTGGCTGCCTACTGCTCTCCCAAAGGCCGCATGCTGGGCGATGCCCTGGTGCTGCGACCTCATCCCGAGCGGATCCTGCTCGTGCTGGGGGCTGACGTGGCCCCTGCCGTGCTCAAGCGCCTGTCGATGTTCGTGCTGCGCGCCAAGGCCAAGCTCAGCGCGGCCACCCACGACCTGGCGCTGATGGGGCTGCTGGGCGAACACGCCGAACAGGCCCTGGCGGGCGCTGCACCGCAGGCCGGCGCCGTGGTGCCGCATGGCGGCGCCGGCGCCAACGCCTGGGTGGTTCGACTGCCCAGCGTGAAAGGCCTGGCCCGTGCGCTGTGGATCGGTCCGGCCGCGCAGGCTCCCACCGCCAGCCATGGCGACGTGGTGCCGCCGCAGGCCTGGCGCTGGCTGGAAATCGCCAGCGGCGTGCCCCGCATCGAACAAGCCACGGTGGACCAGTTCGTGCCCCAGATGGTGAACTACGAGCTGGTCGGCGGCGTGAACTTCAAGAAGGGCTGCTACCCCGGCCAGGAAATCGTGGCGCGCAGCCAGTACCGCGGCACGCTCAAGCGGCGGCTGTACCTGCTGCACACCACTGGCCAGGCCCAGCCGGGTCAGGAGATCTTCTCGGCCGATGACCCTGGCCAGCCCGCGGGGCTGGTGGTCAATGCGGCCCAGGTGCCGGGGAGCGCAGGCGCCAGCTCCCTGCTGGCCGAGCTGAAGATCCAGCATGCCCACAGCCCGCTCACCCTGGGCGCAGCCGACGGCCCGGCCTTGCAGCTGGGCGATTTGCCCTATGAAGTGAGTACCCAGGACGCCTGAGCTGGCCAACTGTTTTCGCGCACTCTGCCACGTGATGCAGCGCCGCCACAACACGTGTGGGCGGCGTCTGATCGATCCTGACGCAAGATGCCGCCCATGAGCGCTTTGTACATCTACTACCGCGTCCAGCCCGGCCGCGAGCAGGTGCTGGCCGAGGCCATCCGTGGCATGCAGGCCCGCCTGCGTGCCGCCATGCCCGGCCTGGCGGCCTCGCTGCTGCAACGCGTCGAGCTGAACAGCGGCCAGCCGACACGATCACCCCAGTCCACGTGGATGGAGTCCTACCACTTCAATGGCCATGCCGACCAGCGTGCCTGGGCGTCGTTCCAGGGCGCGCTGGCACGTGAACTGGGCGCGCTGCCCGAAGGCATCGACGGGGAGCGGCACGCCGAAGCGTTCAGCCCCCTGCCCGCCGCCGGTGCGACATCGCCCCCCAAGGAGTGACCCATGTGTCTGGCCAGCCTCGCCCTGGACCTCAGCAGCCGCTTTCCCTTCGTCCTGGCCGGCAACCGGGATGAGTTCATGGCCCGCCCCACCGCCCGCCTCGGCTGGTGGGAGGACGCGACCGGCCATGCCATTCTCGGCGGGCGTGACCTGCAGGCCGGCGGCACCTGGATGGGTTTGACCGCCCAGGGCCGCCTGGCGGTCGTCACCAACTACCGCAACCCGCGCAAAGACGACCGCGAGGCCCCTTCACGAGGCGAGATCGTGCCGCTGTGGCTGCGCGGCCAGCACACGATGGAGCGCCTGTGGCCCCAGCTGGCCATGAGCGGCTACAACGGCTTCAACCTGATGGCACTGGATTTCGCGCAGGGTGAAGCCTTCTGGGTATCGAACACCGCCCGCTACCCCCAACGCCTCGAAAAGGGCGTCTATGGCCTGTCCAACGGGCATCTGAACTCGCCTTGGCCCAAGGTCAACCTGCTCAAGGCCCGCACCAAGGCGGCGTTGGCCGAGGCCGATTCGGTGGACGACCTGGCCAACCAGCTCTTCGAGGCCCTGGCCGATCCCACCGTGGCGCCCGACGACCAACTGCCCCAGACCGGGGTGTCGCTGGAGTGGGAGCGCATCCTCTCGCCCGCCTTCATCCGCACGCCGGACGGCAGCTACGGCACCCGCTGCTCCACCCTGGTGATCACCGAGCGCGTCAACAAGCGCCTGGTAACGCACGTGTTCGAGCGCACCTACACTATGGGCGCCAGGATGGCGCTGCTGCGCCGCGTCACGCTCAAGAACTGGCCGCCGCGGCACACGATGCAGGCCGAGCAACTGGCCAAGCTGGAGCAGACCCTGACCCCGGCCGCGCTGCGGCAGGACGAGCGCTTCGAAAGCAGCGACGTGCAGGAAGAAGACAACCACGCGCTGGCCGAGCCCGTGCAGCGCAAGACCCGGGCGCGCAGCCTGATCAAGAGCAGCCGCAGTCGCCGCCCAGACTGAGTTCAGGGGCGCAAATCCAGCCTCATGGCGATGTGGGGGATGCCCACCTCGTCGAAGGCATCGCCATCGGCCGTGAACCCCAGCGATTCGTAGAAGCGCCGCGCCGAGGTCTGCGCGTGCAGGATCACGGTGCGCACATCCTGCGCGCGAGCGGCATCCACCAGCGCCTGCAGGATCTGCCGCCCGATGCCAGAGCCCCGCATGGACCGCAGCACCGCCATGCGGCCGATGCGTGCCTGCCCCGCGGCTTGCCCCAGGGTGATCAGGCGTCCGGTGGCCAAGGCCAGGCCTGCGCCATTGAGCACCACGGCATGCAGGGCCTGGGCATCGTCCGCATCCCACTCTTCATGCGCCGGGATGTTCTGTTCGCCGATGAAGACGACCGCGCGCACGTCCCGCGCCGCGCTGCCCAGCTCGTCCCAGCGGCCCAGGCGCAGCTGCGTCACCGGGCGGCCTTCAGCCTGCGCCTGGATCTGCGCCCGCACGCTGGAGGGCACGGGCTCCGGCCGGCGCGTGGCCAGCGAGGTGTGCACATAGATGACCTCGCCGGTGACCAGCAGGCGGTGGTCCGACCACACGGCCCATGCCAGCTTCATCGACGAATTGCCGATGTGGTCGCAGCGCACGCCGATGTCGAGCAGATCGTCGAGCACGGCGGGGGCGTGGTAGGCCAACGTGTGCTGGCGGGNNGGGTCATGCCTTCCGGGTACGGCAGGCCGACCGCGCGCCAGTACTCGGACATGGCCACATCCAGGTAGCTCAGGTAGTGTCCGTTGAAGACCACCTTCTGGGCGTCGACCTCTTGCCAACGCACGCGCAGACGGTGGATGAAAGGGAAATCTTCTCGTTGGGCCATGGCCCGATTGTGTGGCCAAACCCCATAAAAGAACCCGCCAGCCCCGTGAAGGCATGGCGGGTTGCACCTGGCTTGAACTGGCTCAACCGGACAAGGGCTTGCAGGCCCCTGCCCTGTCAGCCCAGCATCACTTGCCGTCGCGCAGTTCGCGGCGCAGGATCTTGCCCACGGGCGATTTGGGCAGCTCGGTGCTGCGGAACTCGACGATGCGGGGGATCTTGTAGCCGGTCAGGTTCTTGCGGCAATGCTCGATCACGCTTTCCTTGGTCAGGCTGGCGTTGCGCGGCACGATAATGACCTTCACGCGCTCGCCAGCCACGGAATCGGGCACGCCGATGGCGGCCACTTCCTTGACGTCGGGGTGCATGGCGACCACGTCTTCGATCTCGTTCGGGTACACGTTGAAGCCCGAGACCAGGATCATGTCCTTCTTGCGGTCAACGATCTTCAGGAAGCCGCGCTCATCCATCACGGCGATGTCGCCGGTGGCCAGCCAGCCGTCCTGGTCGATGACCTCGGCGGTGGCTTCGGGGCGGTTCCAGTAGCCCTTCATGACCTGTGGGCCGCGCACGCACAGCTCGCCGGGCTCGCCGATGTTGGCCCACGAGCCATCGTCACGGCGGCAGCGCACTTCGGTGGACGGCACGGGCACACCGATCGAACCGGTGAAGGTGGGTTGCTCCTTGGAGAGGTCCACCGGTGCTTGCGACACGATCGGCGAGCATTCGGTCAAGCCATAGCCTTCGACGATGGAGGTGCGGGTGACTTCCTTCCAGCGCTCGGCCACGCCGCGCTGAAGCGCCATGCCGCCGGCGATCGACAACTTGAGCTTGGAGAAATCCAGCTTGGCGAAGGCGGGATCATCGAGGAAAGACGCGAACAGCGTGTTCACGCCGGTGATCCCCGAGAACTTCTCGTTCTTCAGGATCATCATCACGCGCTTGGTGTCACGCGGGTTGGCCACCAGGATGTTGCGGCCGCCCAGCGCCATGAAGATCAGGCCGTTCACCGTCAGCGAGAAGATGTGGTACATCGGGATGAGCGTGACCACGGTCTCGGTCTCACCCGTCAATTGGCCTTCGGCGAAGGCCAGGGCCTGCTGGCAGTTGGCCAGGATGTTGCGGTGCGTGAGCATCGCGCCCTTGGCCACGCCGGTCGTACCGCCGGTGTATTGCAGGAAGGCCAGGTCATCAGGCACCACCTTCACGGGCTTGACCTGCACCTGGGCGCCATTCTTGAGCGCATCTCGGTACCAGGTGGCGCCGGGCAGGCTGTAGGCCGGCACCATCTTCTGCACCTTGCGCAGCACGAAGTTCAGCGCCCAGCCCTTGGGATTGAACCAGCCTTCGGCCAGCAGATCGCCGATCTGCGTGAGCACCACATGCTTGAGTTTGGTGCCCTTCTTGGCTTCTTCCAGCGTCTTGGCAAAGGTCTCCATCACGATGATGACCTCGGCGCCCGAATCGTTGAGCGTGTGGTTCAGTTCGCGCGCCGTGTACAGCGGGTTCACGTTCACCACCACGGCGCCCAGGCGCAGCACGGCGAACAGCGTGACGGGGTACTGCAGCGTGTTGGGCAGCATGATGGCGACGCGGTCGCCCTTCTTCACGCCGATGCTCTGCAGATAGCCAGTAAATGCCTTGACGCGGCGGTCGAACAGGTCGTTCGACATTTCCGTGCCGATGCTGACGAAGCCAGGCCGGTCGCGGAACTTGTTGATGCACTCGTCGAAGTAATCGTTGAGCGACTGGTACTTGTCCAGATCGATGTCGTGCACCACGCCCTTCACGTAGGACGAAAGCCATATCCGGTTGGTGGTGCCGTCCGGGTTGACGATCGACTGGGGCGTAGGCTCAACGGCCGCGGCTGCTTGGCTCATGCATGTCTCCTCGGGCGCCTGCGCACCCTTGTTATGGCCTTTGTCGGCCTGTCGCGGTTTGGATCCTTCATGCAGGGATCGCCCCGTAACAAGCCGCAAAAGAAGCAAATTTACGCGAACAACCCAGGGTTTTCATTTAGGTGGAACCCTGGGGTACCAAGCACGACTGGCTCAGCGCTCCAGGATGGCGACCACGCCCTGGCCACCGGCGGCGCAGATGGAGATAAGACCACGGCCGGAGCCTCGCTGGTTGAGCATCTTGGCCAGGGTGGCCACGATGCGGCCACCGGTCGCGGCGAAGGGGTGGCCGGCAGCGAGCGACGAGCCGTTGATGTTGAGCTTGCTGCGGTCGATCGACCCCAGGGGCGCGTCCAGGCCCAGCTTTTCCTTGCAGTACTTGGCGTCTTCCCAGGCCTTCAATGTGCACAGCACCTGCGCGGCGAAGGCTTCGTGGATCTCGTAGAAATCGAAATCCTGCAGGCTGATACCAGCGCGGGCCAGCATGCGCGGCACGGCGTAGGCCGGGGCCATCAGCAGACCTTCCTTCTGCGGGCCGAAGAAGTCCACGGCGGCCACTTCGCTGAAGGTGATGTAGGCCTGCACGGGCAGGTTGTGGGCCTTGGCCCACTCTTCGCTGGCCAGCAGCACGGCCGAGGCGCCGTCGGTCAGAGGCGTGGAGTTGGCGGGCGTGAGCGTGCCCTGGCCGGGAGCGACCTTCTTGTCAAAGCAGGGCTTGAGCGTGCGCAGCTTCTCGATGGTGATGCCTTCGCGCAGGTTGTTGTCCTTGGTCACGCCCTTGTACGGGGTCATCAGGTCGGCGAAGAAGCCCTCCTTGTAGGCACGGGCCAGGTTCTGGTGCGAGGCCAGGGCCAGCTGGTCCTGCTCTTCACGCGGGATGCCCCACTCGCGGGCCATCAGTTCGGCGTGCTCACCCATGGAAAAGCCGGTACGCGGCTCGCCGTTCCTGGGGATGTTGGGCTTGACCAGCATCGAGGGGCGGATTTTGGACAGCGTCTTGAGCTGGGCGCCGGTGCTCTTGCCACGGTTGGCTTCCAGCAGGATCTTGCGCATCTTCTCGTTGACGCCGATGGGCGCGTCGGACGTGGTGTCCACGCCACCGCCGATGCCGACCTCGATGTGGCCCAGGGCGATCTTGTTGGCCACCAGCATGATCGCTTCCAAGCCGGTGCCGCAGGCCTGCTGCAGGTCGTAGGCAGGGGTCTGCGGCGACAGCGTGGTCGACAGCACGGATTCGCGCACCAGGTTGAAGTCACGCGAGTGCTTCATCACGGCGCCGGCGGCGACATCGCCGAGGCGCTCGCCATGCAGGTTGAAGCGGTCCACGAGGCCTTGCAGCGTGGCGGTCAGCATCTCCTGGTTGGATTCGTGCGAGTAGACAGTGTTGGAACGGGCGAAGGGAATGCGGTTGCCACCGATGATGGCGACGCGGCGGATGGTGCTGCTCATGTTTGAATCCTGGAATCGGTGTGTATTGGAACGTCAGATGGGGGCGGCCGGTGGGATCAGTAGGTGACCCGGCCACGCAGGTGGGGCTTGTCGCCCTTGGAATTGCGGACCTCGAACAGGGAGCCCGACTCCTGGCGGGCGGCCCACAGCGAGGCCCTGGCCGGCAGGAACAGCGGCGTCTTGAACTCGACGATCACCTCGGCATGGTCCACGGCCTCGCGCGGCATCAGCATGGCCAGGGCGCGGGCCTTGGTCCACATGCCATGGGCGATGGCCTTGCGAAAGCCCAGGAACTTGGCCGTGAGCGCCGACATGTGGATCGGGTTGACGTCACCCGAAACCAGCCCGTAGCGCCGACCGATGCCCGCGGGGGCAAAGAAATCGGCCTGGTGGGAGATCGGCGTCTCGTCGATCAGCGCGCTGGTGTAGGGCTCGCCCCTGGGGTTGCGCACGCCCATGCGCAGCAGGGTCCAGGTGCTTTCCCACACCACCTCGCCCGCACGCAGGGCGCGGGCGTGCAGCGTGAAGACCTGCCCCTTGTCGTGGGCGTACAGCTCGCCGGTGGTCATCTCGATGCGCAGTTCGTCGCCCACGTTGATGCGCTTGAGCAACCGGGCACTGTTGGCCAGGTGCACCAGCCCCATGGCGGGCCACGGAAAGCGCCGCGAGCCGAACAGCATCATGGCCAGTGGAAAGGCGTGCAGGTGCGGATACAGCATGGGCACGCCATGCGCCCGGGAGAAACCGCAGACCTTGGCGTACTTGGCCACATCCTTGCCGTCGATCACCACCCTGGGGCGCACGTACGTGACCTGGGGCAGCGCCTCGACCATGCCGGGGCGCTTGCTGCTTGAGCGCAGCGCACCGATGTTGAGCGACAGCGCGCTGGGCAGCTTGTTGACTTCGATGATCTTCATGTCGACGATCCCGCGTCAGCCGTCACGCGCCAATCAGGCTCTGGCCGCAAACGCGGATGGTGTTGCCCGTCAGCCCGCTGGAGGCGGGGCTGGCGAACCAGCCGATGGCTTCGGCCACATCGACCGGCTGGCCGCCCTGGCTCATGGAGTTCATGCGGCGGCCGGCTTCACGGATGGCAAAGGGGATGGCGGCCGTCATGGCGGTCTCGATGAAGCCCGGGGCCACCGCGTTGATGGTGATGCCCTTTTGCGCGTAGATCGGGGCGTTGCTCTGCACCATGCCGATCACACCGGCCTTGGAGACAGCGTAATTGGTCTGGCCCATGTTGCCGGCGATGCCCGAGATCGACGACACGCAGACGATGCGGCCACCGGGACGCAGCGCACCCGACTCGACCAGCGCGTCATTGATGCGCTCCTGCGTCGACAGGTTCACGTTGACCACCAACTGCCAGAGATGTTCCTTCATGTTGGCGATGGTCTTGTCGCGGGTGATGCCGGCGTTGTGCACGATGACATCCCAGCCGCCATCGGCTCGGGCGGCCTCGACCAGCTTCTGGGGCGCATCGGCAGTGCCGATGTCCAGCGCGATGGCCTTGCCACCCAGCTTCTTGGCGACTTCGTTCAGGCCCTCTTGCGCCTGGGGCACGTCCAGCGCGATCACGTCGGCGCCGTCACGGGCCATCACCTCGGCGATGGCAGCACCGATGCCCCGCGAGGCACCGGTGACCAGCACTTTCTTGCCGGCCAGCGGCTTGGCCCAGTCAGCCGGGATGACCACATCGCTCACGGGCTTGCCCACACGCACGACCTGGGCCGACACGTAAGTGGAGCGGGCCGACAGCAGGAAACGCAGGGTCGATTCCAGGTTGGCTTCGGCACCTTCGGAGACATAGACCAGCTGGGCGGTGGCGCCCTTCTTGAGCTCCTTGCCCAGCGATCGGCTCAGGCCCTCAAGCGAGCGCTGCACGGTGGCCTTGCGGGGCGAGCTGCACTCTTCAGGCGGGCGGCCGATGATGACCACGCGGCCAGAGGGCAGCACCGAACGGGCCGCGTCGTGGAAGAACCAGTACAGCGCGTCGCTCTGGGTACTGTCGGCCAGGCCGGTGGCGTCGAACACCAGGGCCTTGACCTTCTCGCCGGGCTGGCCGTTGCTGCCCCAACGGCCGGTGGTCAGCCCCACCTTGTTGGCGGTGGCGATCCACTGCGGCACGCGCTCGTGGGCCAAGGTCTGGGCGCCGATGGATTTCATCACGGCGGCCAGAGATTCCAGAATCTGCGAATCGGCGCTGCCTCCAATCAGGACGGTGCCTTGAACGACGGGCTGGCCGGGCTTGTAGCGCTCCAGCGGCAGGGGCTTTGGCAGCCCCAGGGCATTCACCAGCTTGGCGCCCATCGGGGAGTTGGCAAAGTCAAGGTAACCGTCTTTCATGCGGATCTCTACACAGTGATGAGGCCTGGGGCGTGAACAGCCGGGAACAGGCCTGGTTTGCAAAACAGGAGCACCTCCTCGGCGCCCCGCCAGGGAAAGAACAAATGGGTCAGGATGCGGTTTCGGCCGCGGCAACGGGCTCCAGTGTCTGCGCCGCCCGTGCAATGTCGCTGAACAGGGTGGATTGACCAGCTTCGGGCAAGGGAGCACGCAGCGCCGCGACCATCAGGGCCGACAGACGCGACAGCAGCAGCACCTCGTCGCCCTGCCCTCGTGTGAAATCCTTGATCAGGCGCTGCGTGTTGCCGCCGGCCAGGATGCCCGACAGGGCGCCCATGGCGAAGTTCAGGCGGAAACCAAGGTCATGGCGGTCCAGATCAGGCAGGGTGCGCTGGAAAGCGCTGAAGAAGCGGCCCAGGGTCTGGATGTAGTGGGTGTTGATGAAGTCGCGTACCACTGGCGAAGGCTCGGTGTACGCGCGCCCCAGGAACTGCAGGAAACTGCCGGCGTGCGGGCCGGCGTCGTCGCGGAACAGCCTCACGGCTGGCAGGAACATGGCTGCCAGCACGTGCTCACAGCTCATCTGCGCCCCGAACTGCTGCTCGAAGGTGTCCAGCATGGCGATACGCTGCTCGTTGAGCGGATCAAGCTTGCGTGCCAGTACGGACTGGATCAGCGCATCCTTGCTGCCGAAGTGGTAGTTGACGGCGGCCAGGTTGACCCCGGCGGCGCTGGTGATCTGCCGCATCGACAGCGAATCGAAGCCGCCAGAGATGAACAATTCTTCGGCAGCATCCAGGATGCGCGACTTGGTGTCCTGCGGCGACAATTTGGTAGAGGCTTGCGGCATACGTCTCGGAGGCCTACGGATGTTTCAAACGTCCGTTTCATGCTCGGCGCGTATCCTAAGCGATGTGTCAGACCCGGGTGGTGGCGTTTTTAGACATGACCCTCTAAATGGGTGGTCCCCGCGGCTGCCGATCTGCGGTGTTGCCCTCTGCCCGTCATCACCCGGACGCACTAAAGTCGAGCCATCACCCGCATCGAACGCTGCTTTTGGACTGGATCAGAGCATTCACCGCCAAGCCCTACCCCCCGAGGGAGGCGCTGGGCCTCATCTGGCGCAACCTGGCCGGTGCCAGTTTCTGCAACCCGCGCGGGCTGTGCTTCGTGCCTCGGCAGACACAGCTCAATCCCATCGAGCCACGGCTCACACTGGGCTTCGGGGGCGACGTGATGTCCATGTTCGGCAAGCCGCTGGTGTTCGATCCGGCGGTGGCTGCGTTCTTCCGCCCCTGCGACCGGGTACTGCTGAACTTCGAGGGCGTGATCACAGATCAGCGGCAGATCTCGCCCGATCAGAAACACACACGTCCGATCCTGCAGGCGCTGGACGGTCTGGCGCCACGCAGCAAGCTCGTGCTGTCGCTGGCCAACAACCACACCGGCGATTTCGGCGAGGCGGAATGCCGCCGCAGTCTGGCCTTGCTGCAGGACGAAGGGTTCACGGCCTTCGGCCTGATCGAGAGTCCCTGCATCGACCTGGGCGAGCACCTTCGCGTGGTGACGGGCACGCGCTGGAGCAACCGCGAGGGGCAGCACCTGGCCTGGCTGGAGGAGCCCGCGCAATGGGTGCGCCCCGGGGCTTTCAATGTGCTCTACCCACACTGGGGCTACGAGCTGGAGGTCTACCCCCGGCATGATGTGGCCACGCAGATGACGCAGTGGCTGGCGGCCTTCGATGCCGTGGTGGGCCACCATAGCCACACCCCGCAGCCCGTCACGGTGCATTGCGGCGCGGATGGCCTGCAGCGCCTGGCCGCCTATTCCATGGGTGATCTGTGCTTCGGCATGGCCTACCGGCGCCTGCCCACGTTCAAGTACTACGCCTTCGGGCTGGTCGGGCGGATGACGATCGGCCCCTTGCGCGCGGACCCATCCCGCTGGGCGGCCGGCGAGCTTCAATGGTCGTTCGTGGAATGCCGGCCGCGGGGCCGTGGCCTGGGTTTCGAAGTGGTGCTGCAAGAGCACATTCCGCTGTTCGCGCCGGACGCCATCGCCTCGCCGGCATCGGCAGGTGTTCAGCCCTCGGCGGCCACCTGAGCCGCGGCGGTCGGCACCAGCCGGCTGACCATCACCTGGTCGATCTTGAAGCTGTCGACGTCCATCACCTCGAAGCGGAAGCCACCCCACTCCACCGCGTCCGTCTTGCGGGGGATGCGGCGCAGCATCACCATCAGGAAACCGGCCAGGGTGTCGTACTCATCCTGGTGGGGCAGCACCCACAGGTCGAGTGCGCGCATCACGTCGGGGATGGCCGTCGTGCCGTCGATCAGCCAGGAGTTCTCGTCGCGGCGCACGATCTGCTCTTCATCGAGCGGCGCCACCAACTCGCCCATCACCGTGTTCATCACGTCGTTGATGGTGATGATGCCGACGACCAGGCTGTACTCGTTGACGATCACGGCGAAGTCCTCATGCGCCTGGCGGAACTGGGCCAGCATCTCCGACAAGGTGAGCCGGTCCGGCACGATCAGCACCTTGTTGATCAGGCCCTCGGCCTTCAGCGAGATGGGCTGGGCATTGAGCACGAGGTTGAGCAGGTGCTTCGAATCGACGTAACCCAGCACCTGGTCGATGCTGCCATCGCACACCAGGTACGTGGAATGCGGGTACTGCGCAATGCGGGCACGGATCAGGGCCTCGCTGTCGTCCAGCAGGAAATGCACGATGCGCTCGCGGCCCGTCATGGAGGTGGTGACCAGGCGCGTGTCCAGCTCGATCACGTTCTCGATCACCTGATGTTCGGTGCGCGCCAGGATGCCGGCCTCGGCGCCGGCTTCGGCCATGGCCAGGATGTCGTCGGGCGTGATCTTGTCGTCACGGCGGTCGGGCAGGCCCAGCAGGCGCGAGAGCAGGTCCGTCAGGCGCTTGAAGAACCACACCACCGGCATGAACAGCGTGGCGAAGTACTGCATGGGCACCACCACGTTGACGGCCACGCGCTCCGGTGCGGCCATGCCCAGGCGCTTGGGCAGCAGGTCTGCCAGCATGATGAACAGGCTCGTCACCACCAGGAAGGACAGCACCCAGCCCCAGCGCTCGGCGGACAGCGCATCGACACCGGCCAGGCGCAACAGCGAGCCCATCGCTGGCGAAAAGGCGCCCTCGCCCACCAGGCCGGCGAGGATGGCCACGGTGTTCTGCCCGATCTGGATGACGGTGAAGTAGTCGCCGGGCTCGTCCTGAACGTTCATGACGGACTGGGCGCGGCGGTCGCCCTGGTCCAGCAGCTGGCGCAGGCGCAGGCGGCGCGACGCGGCCACGGAGAGTTCGGCCATCGAGAACAAGGCACTCAGGCCGATCAACAAGGCGATGAGCAGCAGGCTTTCGGTGGGTTCCATGTCAGCAAGTGTAGCCATTGGCCCGCGCCCAGCGGCCTGGCGTGGCCGTCAGGCGCGGCCTTGCAACGGCCTCATGGTGTGCTCAGAGGGGCTTGACCCGGTTGGCCGGGCAGCCCTGGTCCAGCCAGCCCTGCCATTCGTCGGCCAGCTGTTCGCACGCGGACACGGACTGCTGCCAATGGGCGATGCGGGTGTCGTTGTCCAGTGTCTTGAAATCGTTGCGATCGGGCAGCTTGCCGCCGGGCAGTGTGGCCACCCAGGCCGGGTTCGGCGCCAGCAGGACCATGTTGTCCAGCGCCGGCGTGGCGCGGTGGCGGCTCTTGAAGGCCTTGTCCAGCCAGCCCGGAATCACCTGCTGCTGGAAGTGCGGGTACAGCACCACGCCTTGCGACATGGCCGAGGCAAAGGGCCAGTGGAAGTGATAGTCCACGATGCCGCCATCCCAGTGGGCGCCTTCGGGGCAGCCGGGGATGTCGTGCACCGGGTCCAGCACGAAGGGGATGCTGCAAGAGGCCTGCAGCGCCGGCAGGAAGTTCTGCTCGCTCAAGGGAATCACCCGCGTGGGCTGGTCATCGAGCTTGAAAGGAGGCTGCCCCGCCACCGAGAACACGGTGCGCTCCAACCAGCTGCCCACGGCGCGGCGAGACACGGCATTGCCCAGCACCAGCCCGGCGAACCCCGCCAGGGTGCCGACGGGGCCAGCCCGGCGCAGCAGGCCTCGCCCCCGCGAAGTGACCATGTGCAGGCGCCAGCGCGGGTGGGTCAGCATGCCTGTGAGCGAGGCGGCGAAGAAGCTGTCCAGCGCCTTGGCGAAATCGCTGCTCACGCGCTGCGGCGACGGCCGCTTGCGCCCGGGTTCGGGATCGTAGCGCTGCGAGATGTACACCTGGGCCAACTGGTCAAAGGCCTTGGCCGGATCGGGCATGAGCGCGGCGGCCATGCGCCAGGCGCCGATGGAGGCGCCGACCAGGTCCAGCCGGTGGTTCTCGTCGGCCTGGGGCAGCCAACGGCCGAACAGGTGCCTGTCGAGGTGGGTGAGGATGAGGCCCTTGGGCCCGCCGGCGGCCGCGGGCACCAGGCGCACATCAGCGGGCGCGAGGCCCTGCTGCCGAATGTGCGCCAACGCCCGGGGCCCTGCATGGATGTGCAAGGCCTGCATGGTGTCGATCGTGTAACGGAAAGCGAGTCAGGCGGCCTGCCGGAACTGTGGCAGATCACCCCGGTGCAGATCGTACAGCTTTCGGACCCAGGCCAGGGCCGGGCGGTTCATGTCCAAGGAAATCGTTCGGGGACGCAGTGTCTGCACATAATCCGGCGTGGAGTACACCGGGTGCTGCGAGGGGCAGGCCAGCGGCGCCAGCAGCGAGGCCGCCGTGATGTCGGCCACCGACAGGCGCGCGCCGACCAGGTACAGGCGCCCGTCGCTCAGGCGCCCTTCCAGCCAGGCCAGGGCCTGCAGGATGCGCTGCTCGGAGCGCTTGGCGGCTGCGGGCGTGATGTTCAGACGGAACTTGAAGACGCCCTTGATCAGCGGATAGCCCATCCGCACCAGCCGCCGCTGCCAGGGCGAGGCCTGCGCGGTCCACAGCGCCAGGATTTTGTCGTCGTGGCGGAAGGCATCGAGGTACAGGAAGCGCGCGACGTCACGGCCGATGTTGTCGAAGCGGTCCTCGATGGCCAGGCATTCATCGCGCAGATCGGGCCCCTGGGGCAGCAGGTCGAGCGGACCGTGGCGTTCATCCAGCCACAGCAGGATGCGGGTGCTGTCCTGTACATGCACCTGCCGTCCATTGAGGCGCTGCTCGCGCAGCACCGGCAGCGTGGTCTGCCCCTGGCCACCCATGCGCAGCGCGGGCAGCATGTGGAAGGCAGGCGTGAGCATCACCTCGCGGAAGGGCAAGCGGCTGGCCTGAAGCACCCAGCGGACCTTCTCGCTGTAGTGCGACATTGCAAAGGTGAACAGGGTCAGGCCGACCGGCTCCATGGGGCACTTCTACTTCGAACGACAGGGGGATGAAAACAGCATACCTGCTGCATTTCCCCTTGTCCGCCCCCGTCATGCGGGAAATCCACCCCGCGAATGGGTAGATCCGCGCAAATTTGAGCGATTGCCCGTTATAGGGATCAGCGCTTTGTCTGCAGCTTGGCAAAGGCTGCGGCCATGGCCGATTGACCTTGTGGCTGCGGCTGCGGCGCGCCACGCCCGGTCCCACCGCCGCTCACACGTTCATGGCGTGCCGCGGGCTTGAAGCCGTTGTCGCGTGCGCCACCGCCGCTGCGGGCGCCCGGGGCCGAATCGAGCTTCATGGTCAGCGAGATGCGCTGGCGGGCCAGGTCCACCTCGATCACCTTGACCTTGACGATGTCGCCGGTCTTGACCACCTCGCGGGCGTCGTTGACGAACTTGTTGGACAGCTGGCTCACGTGGACCAGGCCATCCTGGTGCACGCCCAGGTCCACGAAGGCGCCGAACTGGGCCACGTTGCTCGCGGTGCCCTCGAGCACCATGCCTTCCTGCAGGTCCTTGATGTCCTCGACGCCGTCGTTGAAGCGGGCCACCTTGAAGTCGGGGCGCGGGTCGCGGCCGGGCTTCTCCAGCTCGCCCAGGATGTCCTTGACGGTGATGACGCCGAACTTGTCGTCGGCGAAGAGCTCGGGCTTGAGCGTGCGCAGCACGTCGCTCTTGCCGATCAGGTCGGTGATGGCCTTGCCTGTCTTGGCGAGCATCTTCTCGACGACCGGATAGGTCTCGGGGTGCACGCCCGAGATGTCCAGCGGGTTGTCGCCATCACGGATGCGCAGGAAGCCCGCCGCCTGCTCAAAGGTCTTGGCGCCCAGGCCGGACACATCCATCAGTTGCTTGCGGCTCTTGAACGCACCGTTGGCGTCGCGCCAGCGCACGATGCTGGCGGCGACGGCGCTGCTCAGGCCCGACACGCGCGACAGCAGCGGGGCCGATGCGGTGTTCAGGTCCACGCCGACGGAGTTCACACAATCCTCGACGACCGCGTCCAGCGTGCGGGCCAGCTCGCTCTGGTTGACATCGTGCTGGTACTGGCCCACGCCGATGCTCTTGGGATCGATCTTGACCAGT
>DDJC01000014.1:53185-61863 GCA_002339015.1 Burkholderiales bacterium UBA1834 | reverse complement strand
GGTACATCACCGGGTCACCGCCGCCGGCGGGATTGAAGAAGCTGGTGCCGAAGTGGCGGTCGGTCAGCGTCATCGTGATGGCCCCGGCCAGCACGGGCATCACCGCGATCAGCAGGTAGGCCGTGATCAGCCAGGTCCACACGAACATCGGCATCTTCATCAGCGTCATGCCCGGGGCGCGCATGTTGAGGATGGTCACGATGATGTTGATCGAGCCCATGATGGAGCTGGCGCCCAGGATGTGCATCGCGAAGATGCCGGCGTCCATCGAGGGGCCCATCTGCAGCGTGAGCGGTGCGTAGAGCGTCCAGCCGGCGGCGGGTGCGCCACCGGGCATGAAGAACGAGGCCACCAGCAGGATCGCGGCCGGGATCATCAGCCAGAAGCTGAAGTTGTTCATGCGCGCGAAGGCCATGTCGGATGCGCCGATCTGCAGCGGGATCATCCAGTTGGCCATGCCCACGAAGGCCGGCATGATCGCGCCGAACACCATGATGATGCCGTGCATGGTGGTGAGCTGGTTGAACAACTCGGGGTTGACCAGCTGCAGGCCCGGCTTGAACAGCTCGGCCCGGATGCCCAGTGCCAGCGCGCCCCCGATCATCAGCATCGTGAACGAGAACAGCAGGTACAGGGTACCGATGTCCTTGTGGTTGGTCGCGAAGACCCAGCGTCGCCACCCGTGCGGGTGGTCATGCGCGTGGTCGTCGTGTCCGTGGGCGTGACCGCCGTGATCCATCACCGCACTCATCTTGGAATCCTTTCAGAATCTTGGGGCCGTGGCGCCTTGTCGCTGCGCACGGGCATGGATCATTGGTTGCGCTGCGCCAGCACTTCGGCCGGCTGCACGATCTGGCCCGTCTTGTTGGACCAGTGGTTCTTGGTGAAGGTGATCACCGCGGCGATCTCCGTGTCTGACAGCTGGCGCCAAGCCGGCATGGCCACGTTCTGGCCATTGAGCACGACGTGGATCTGCTTGCTCTTGTCCGCATCGAGCACCACGGCGGCCGCATCCAGCGGCTTGATGGCGCCGCCACCCTTGCCGTTCTCGTGGTGGCAGACCGCGCAGTTCGCGGCATAGACCTTCTGTCCGCGGGCGATCAGATCTTCCAGTGTCCAGACCTTGCTGGGGTCATCCGCCTTGGCGGCCTGGGCCTTGAGCCGTGCCTCGGCCCACTTGGCGTAGTCGTCCTCGCTCACCACCTTGACGTGGATGGGCATGTAGGCGTGCTCCTTGCCGCACAGCTCGGCGCACTGGCCATAGAAGTCGCCCGTCTTCTCGGCGCGGAACCAGGTGTCGCGCACGAAGCCGGGGATGGCATCCTGCTTGATGCCGAAGGCCGGCACCATGAAGGAGTGGATCACGTCGTTGGCCGTGGTGATGATGCGCACCTTCTTGTTCACGGGCACCACCAGAGGCTCATCAACCTTGAGCAGGTAGTTGTCGCCCTGGGGCGTGCCGGCATCGGAGAGCGCGCGCTGCGAGGCATCGAGCGTGGAGATGATCTGGATGCCTTCGCCCTCGCCCTTGAGGTAGTCGTAGCCCCACTTCCACTGGTAACCGGTGGCCTTGATGGTCAGGTCGGCATTGGTGGTGTCCTTCTGGGCCACGACCGCCTTGGTGGCGGGCAGCGCCATGCCGATCACGATCAGGAAGGGGATCACCGTCCAGACGATTTCGACCGTGGTCGATTCATGGAAGCTCGCGGGCTTGACGCCCTTCGACTTGCGGTGCGCGAAGATCGAATAGAACATCACGCCGAACACGCCGACGAAGATGACACCGCAGATCCACAGCATCATCACGTGCAGATCCTGCTGTTCTGTCGCGATCTTGGTGGCAGGCGGGTGCAGATCGTACTGGCGCACCGCCGGCCCGCCCGGCAGATCACGC
Organism: Burkholderiales bacterium UBA1834; assembly: GCA_002339015.1. Taxonomy (GTDB): domain Bacteria; phylum Pseudomonadota; class Gammaproteobacteria; order Burkholderiales; family Burkholderiaceae_C; genus Aquabacterium. Next base: position 59,969 of record DDJC01000014.1, on the reverse strand, counting down.
ACCGCCTGCTCGGCCTGCACGCCCAGCGACAGGGCCGCCATCGAGAGCAGGGCCCCCAGTTGCCGTAGACGGTGGGCAATCGGCAGCGAACGGAAGTGATTCATGGTGTCGTGTCTTTGCTCTGTTGTTCGGACGGGGCGGCTGTGGTGCGTCAGGACGGTTGCGGCTCGCGGGCATCGAGCTGGCGCAGCGCCCAGCGGAATTCCACGGCCAGTTGACGACGCAATCCGGGCTGCACGTGCCGGCCGATGTCGACCGTGCGTCCGTGTCCGGACAGGCGGATGAGGGAGCCGTCGTGGCGCTGAGGCTCCACCCTCACCCACCGGGGATTGAAATCGACGCATTGCAGGCGGCCGCCATTGTGACATTCCACCCGCACCAAGTCGGCGCGCAGGCCGATGAACTCGCGGTCCGTGGCATGGCGCGCGTACATCAGCAGCGCGGCGCCCAAGGCCGTGAGTTCGATGAACGCAAAGGGCATCACGTAGACGGCGCCGATCAGCCAGAAACCACCGGCCACACTCAGCGAGAGCAGGCAGATGGCCAGGTAGGCGGCGAACAGCTGGCGTGGCGCCAGCGAACAGTTGCGCTTGAGCTGCCATTCGGCCTGCCAGTCGTCGGCAGCGTGATCGGTGGCTTGCGCGCCGTCGCGGGCACCCTCTCCGCAGGCCAATGCCGGGAGAGCAGAATCGCGCGACGATTTCCAGACCCCCAACCGCAGGGTTTGAGAGGGCAAGAGTGACCCTTGGGACAAGGCGGCAGGCATGAAGCCGAAACTCCGTCTCCCGGGGGGACTGTCCTGGCACGCCTGCCGGCGCGACCCACGGAACACCGGGTGTTGCAATCAAACGAGATCAGCGCAGCGAAATAGCCACGCACGACCACTTCCTCAAATCATTCTAGGCACGGGCTTGTGATGCCTCAAGTCCCAATATTGTAGGCAGGCCTAAGGCTTACCCTCGGGTGATGCGTATTCCCATCAGCCCCCCGCCTGAGGGAAATTGCCCGGAAAACCAATATCCCGACCGGTATGCCCGAGAAATTTCATGGGGTTTCAGGTGGGTTTCCCGCTGGATTTGATCAGACGCCTCATATCCCCCAGGGACACTTTTGTCTCGCTGGACAGCGGTATCTTGGGCTGCGGCTTGATGGCGTGGCCGTAGACCAGTTCCACCGTCAGGCGCAGCCGGCCGTCCGGGCCGCGCAGATGTTCTTCCAGGACCCGCAGCAGACGATTCCGCCAGCGCGGGGTGCGCAGGCCGGCAAAACGGCCCCAGGCCACATTACCGCCCCAGGTGCGCAGTTCGGCCAGCATGGCAGGCGCGTCGGACCAGGTCAGCGTCAGGCGCTCCATGTCCATCACCGGGTCCGAAAAACCGGCTTTGACCAGGGCGTCGCCCAGATCGTGCATGTCGATGAACTGGATGGTGGGCAAGGGCCAGCCCAGCTGCTGGTACAGCCCGCACAGCTCGCGGGCCGTGTCCGGGCCCAGACCGGAGCACATCAGGAAGCCATCCACCGCCAGCGCCGCGTGCCAGGCCTTGAGCGTGCCCTCCAGATCGGTCTGGGCGTGCAGCGACATGTTGGCCCACAGCAGGCCAGCGCCGTCTGCGGGCCAGCCGCCGGGCCATGGCTGGCCTTGCCGCACCACCGGCGGCGTCGACTTCTTCCAGGCACTCCACCAGGGACGTGCCCGCTGCGCCGCCCAGGCCTGGCGCGAGCGCTCGGCCAAGGCATCGGTCGGCTCGAGCACCCAGCGTCGGGCCTGCGGGTAGCGCTGCCCCACCAGATCGGCGCCCGTACCCAGGAAAGCGCCCCAGTCCACCCAGTCGGTGGGCGTCAGACGGATCGCCTCCAGCTTGTCGGACAGGCGGCGCGCCACCTCTTCGTTCAACCAGGCTGCTTGCGGCAACCGGGCGAGTCGGGCGGTCTGGCGCGCCAGGGCCGCGGGCTGAGGGGCCACGGGCTCGGGACGGGGGGCTTGGGAAGGCATGGGCAAAGGGGGAGATCCAGACAACCCGGCAGGCCCCCATCAGGGCGATGGAGCAAGCCGGGGCGCCTGAGTATAGTGAGCCGATGAATTCAACAGGGACCATGGGGACAGCAGTGTGGCCGACCTCATGCCGGGTCTGCCGCCGTTGGCAATGGGGCGTGCTGTGCGCCGACTGCCTGAACGAGCTCGGCCTGGATGCGCGCCGGTGCACACGGTGCGCCTTGCGCCTGCCACGGCAAGCGCGCCCGGGCGACGACGACGGCCTTTGCCAGGCCTGCCGTGATGCCCCACCCGGCTTCGATCACGCCACCGCGGTGCTGGATTACTGCGAACCTTGGTCCGGCCTGATCGCTTCGCTCAAGTTCCGCGAGGACACGGCCATGGCGGGCGTGCTGGCCCGGCTGATGGTGCCTGCCCTGGCACAGCGCTGGCACCTGCCGCCCACCGCTTCACGGGCCTCTGCACCAGAAGGCCGGCGGCCGGCGAACCACGGCAGCCCGGCTCGGCCCGCCCCCCGCTGGAAGCGCGGCGCGCCCTCCGCCATCGTGCCCGTCCCGCTGTCGGCCACCCGCCTGCGCGAGCGCGGCTACAACCAGGCCGGCTTGCTGGCAGCCCACCTGGGGCGCCATCTGCGCTTGCCTGTATGGCATGACGCCTTGATCCGCCGCAAGGACACACCCCGCCTGATGACCCTGGATGCCGATGCGCGCCTGGAGCACATCCGCCAGGCCTTTGCGGTGTCGGCCCGGCACATGCCCCTGCTGCAGGGGCGCCACGTGGCCGTGGTCGACGATGTGCTGACCACTGGCGCCACGCTCAATGAGGTTGCCCATACCCTGTGGCAGGCGGGCGCTCGGGAAGTGTCCGTGTGGGTGGCGGCGCGTACCCCGGCCCCACAGGATGAGGCCGCAAATCCGGACACGCAAGACAAGCGCCACCGTGGGGCTTGCGATCTGGGCTAGAGTGGCCTGCATGAGCCACAAAGTCATCTTCCAATCCCTGGACGACCTGCAGGGCCACGTCGGCCAGCACATCACCACCACCGATTGGTGGGTGGTGGACCAGGCCCGCATCCAGCTTTTCGCTGATGCGACAGGCGACCAGCAATGGATCCACACCGACCCGGTGCGTGCCAAGGCCGAGTCGCCCTTCGGCACCACCGTGGCCCACGGCTTTCTCACGCTGTCGCTGCTGGCCGAGTTCCTGCAATCGAGCATCGACTGCAAGGGCACGCGCATGGGCGTGAACTACGGGCTCAACAAGGTGCGCTTTCCGGCGCCCGTGCGCTCGGGTGACCGCGTGCGCTGCCATGTCGAGCTCAAGGCCGTGGAACCTCTCCCGGACAAGGCCGTGCAGATGACCTGGGGCGCCACCATCGAGATCGAGGGCGGTGACAAGCCAGGCTGCGTGGCCGAGCTGTTGTCGCGCTGGTACTTCTGAGCCTCCATCCCGACCACGCCATGGCCTGGCAGGCGCAAGCCCACACCGATCCACGCGAGATCGACGCCGCCACCTGGAACACCCTGCTCGCGGCCAGCCCTCAGCCCACCCCGTTCATGCGGCACGAGTGGCTGGCAGCCCTGCATGAACAAGGTTGCGCCACGCCCGACACCGGCTGGGCACCTCTGTTCCTGGCAGTGGAGCGCGGTCAGGGCATCGAAGGCATGTGTGCGCTGTACATCAAGTCCCATTCGTACGGGGAATACGTGTTCGATTGGGCCTGGGCCGATGCCCACGAGCGCGCCGGCCTGCGCTACTACCCCAAGCTGCTGTGCGCCTCGCCGTTCACGCCCGTGCCCGGAGCACGGCTGCTGGCCCTCAACGACGAGGCCCGGCTGGCCCTGCTCGCGGCCATCGTGCAATGGGGCCAGGAGACCGGGAGTTCTTCGGCGCACATGCTTTTCCCCAATGATGCGGATGCAGCCGCAGCGCGCGCTTCGGGCTGGCTGATGCGCCAGGGGGTGCAGTTCCACTGGACCAACCGCCATGCGGATCAGCCCGGCGCCCTGTCCTACGCCAGCTTCGAGGACTTCACCGCCGCCCTGCACCGCGACAAGCGCAAGAAGATCCAGCAGGAGCGCCGCCGCGTGCGCGATGCGGGCGTGATCGTGCAGGCGCGCGAAGGCACGCAGATCACCCAGGCTGACTGGGACTTCTTCTACCGCTGCTACGAGCGCACCTACCTGGCCCATGGCAATCCGCCGTATCTGAGCCGTGCCTTCTTCGAGCAGGTGGGCCAGACGATGAGCGCCCATTGGCTGATGTTCACCGCGTTGCACGATGGCCAGCCGGTGGCCACCTCGCTGATCGGACTGGACCGCGCACAAGGCGTTGCCTATGGCCGCTATTGGGGGGCCCTGCAACACATCCCCTGTCTGCATTTCGAGCTGTGCTATTACGCGCCACTGGCCTGGTGCATCGAGCAGGGGCTACAACGCTTTGAGGGTGGTGCCCAGGGCGAGCACAAGATGGCGCGCGGCCTGATGCCCGTGCCCACGTGGTCGGCGCATTGGTTGCGCGACGCGCGTTTCGCCGATGCCGTGGAGCGCTATCTGGCGCGGGAAAGCGCCGGCATCGATGCCTACGTGGATGAACTGAACGACCGGGCGCCGTTCAAACAAGGCATTTAGACTGGGCTCACCGCGTCCCACGACGCTCTGACAAGGATCGCCGCCATGACACATGCATGTCTTCTCCTGATCGGCATGGCCATGTCATTGGCATCCACCAGCAGCCTGGCCGAGACCCGCTCGTTTCGCTGCAAGCAGGACATTGTCCAACTGGGTGACAGCAAGGCCACCGCCCTGAGCCGGTGCGGCGAACCCGTGATGAAGGACGCCTTCTGCAGGAAGCCTCACCAACCCACCGCATCTTCTGCGGCCTCACCGCGAGGTACCACGGTGATCGTCAACGTCGGTTGCGACCAGGTAGACGACTGGACCTACAACCCTGGCGTGGGTCAGTTCATGACCACCCTGCGTTTCGAGGAAGGCGTGCTCACCTCCATCAAGTACGGGCCGCGGGTGACGGTGCGTTGACGGCTTGCGGTGTTTTCAAGCACGGCAAAAGCAAAAGGCCTTGCAAGTGACACTTGCAAGGCCTGTGCTTGGTGGGCGGTGCAGGGTTCGAACCTGCGACCCCTGCCGTGTGAAGGCAGTGCTCTACCGCTGAGCTAACCGCCCGAAATGGGGGTTCCGATTTCGGCTTCGTCGATCAACTGTCGTGATCAGCGAAGACCATGACTATACCACAGTTTCCAGTGTCTTCCACAAAGTTTTGCCGCCGCTGGCTTTATCCAGGTCGGCCAGCACGGCTTCGAAGGCGGCCACTTCGTCTTCAGAAGGGGTGATCACTGGCAGGTCGAACGTGCCGAAGTCGATCGCGACAATCTCGGTGGCGGCCTGGGTGTCCTTGCCCTCTTCTACCGCATCGATCAACAGCGCGTCCTGGCCGCGCGTCATGTTGATGTAGACGATGGACAGCAGCTCGGCATCCATCAAGGCGCCATGCAGCGTGCGGTGCGAGTTGTCCACTTCCAGGCGGCGGCACAGCGCGTCCAGGGAGTTGGACTTGCCCGGGAACATCTCCCGCGCCATCACCAGCGAGTCGATCACACCGGCCACATGGTCGGTGAACACGCCCTTGTCCAGGCGCTTGAGCTCTGCATTGAGAAAGCCGATGTCGAAGCTCGCGTTGTGGATGATGATCTCGGCGTCGCGGCAGTAATCCAGGATCTCGTCGGCCACGGCGGCGAACACGGGCTTGTCGGCCAGGAACTCATCGGTCAGGCCGTGGATCTTGACAGCGTCCTCGTGGTTCTTGCGCTGCGGGTTGATGTAGAAGTGCAGGTGCCGGCCGGTCAGGCGGCGGTTGACCATCTCCACGCAACCGATTTCGATGATGCGGTCGCCGGATTCAGGGCTCAGGCCGGTGGTTTCGGTGTCGAGGAAGATCTGACGTGACATGGTCAGTGATTTTCCCTGGCGTGGTTGATCGTGTACTTCGGGATTTCCACGGTCAGGTCCTGCCCTGCCACGAAGGCCTGGCAGCTCAGGCGCGAGTTGGGCTCCAGGCCCCAGGCGCGGTCGAGCAGGTCCTCTTCCGTGTCCTCGATCTCGTTGAGGCTGTTGAAGCCCTGGCGCACGATCACGTGGCAGGTGGTACAGGCCGCGCTCATGTCGCAGGCGTGCTCGATCTCGATGTTGTTCTCCAGCAGGGCTTCGCAGATGGAGGTACCGGGCGCGGCCGTGATCTCTGCGCCCTGGGGGCAGAGCGAACTGTGCGGCAGGATCTTGATGATGGGCATGGGAGAACGTGTTGCTTAGATCTGGTCGATCTGGCGGCCGGCCAGCGCCTGGCGGATGCCGCGGTTCATGCGTTCGGCCGCGAAGGCCTCGGTGCCGTTGGCCAGCGCCTTGGTGGCGGCCTCCAGCACTTCCAGTTCGCCACGGTCGCAACGCTGGCCGATCTCGGCCATCAACTGGTCGATCTCGGCGCGTTGCTCGGGGGTGAGCAGGTCGCCGTCGGCGGCCAGCGCGGTGCGCGTGGCTTCCAGCAGGCGCTCGGCCTCGACACGGGCCTCGCGCAGGGCGCGGTCCTTCATGTCGGACGCGGCGGTGGTGAAGCCTTCGCGCAGCATGTTGGCCACCTGGTCATCGCTCAGGCCATAACTGGGCTTGATCACGACCGAAGCCTCGACACCCGACAGCTGCTCGCGCGCGGACACGCTCAGCAAGCCATCGGCATCGACCTGGAAGGCCACGCGGATGCGCGCGGCGCCCGCCACCATCG
>DDJC01000014.1:0-53087 GCA_002339015.1 Burkholderiales bacterium UBA1834 | reverse complement strand
GGCAGCACGTCGAGCAGCAGCAGCTCGCCCTGCGCGTTGTTGCCGGCCAACTGGTTGGCCTGGATGGCGGCGCCCAGGGCCACCACCTCGTCGGGATTCAGGTCCGTCAGCGGTGTCTTGCCAAAGAAGGCGCCCACGGCCTCGCGCACGGCGGGCATGCGGGTCGAACCGCCCACCATCACCACGCCCTGCACCTCGTCGGGCTTGATCTTGGCGTCGCGCAACACACGGCGCACCGAGGCCAGCGACTTGTCGATCAGCGGCTTGGNNTGGCGAGCTCATTCAGGCGCTCGCGCGTGAGGCTGACGGACAGCATGCCGCCCGACAAGGCGCACGACAGGTGCGCGCTGCCATCGGTGGAGAGCTTTTCTTTCACGCGGCGGGCGGCCACCAGCACGGCGCGCTTGTCCTGCGGCGTGACGGCCTGCATGCGCGCATCCGCCAGCGCAGCATCGGCCAAAGCATGGTCGATGTCGTCACCACCCAGGGCCGAATCGCCGCCCGTGGCCACCACCTCGAACACGCCCTGGCTCAGGCGCAGCAGCGAGATGTCGAAGGTGCCGCCACCCAGATCGTAGATGGCGTACAGGCCCTCGGCGCCATTGTCCAGGCCGTAGGCAATGGCCGCGGCCGTGGGCTCGTTGAGCAGGCGCAGCANNCGGCATCCTTGGTGGCCTGGCGCTGGGCATCGTCGAAATAGGCCGGCACCGTGATCACGGCGCCGAACAGGTCGTCGTTGAACGTATCTTCGGCGCGCTGGCGCAGGCTGGCCAGGATCTCGGCCGACACTTCCACAGGCGACTTGCTGCCGGCCACGGTGCGCACGGCCACCATGCCGGGCTGGTCGTCGAAGTCGTAGGGCAGCTTGCCGGCATCGGGCAGGTCGGCCAGGCGGCGGCCCATGAAGCGCTTGACCGACACCACGGTGTTGACCGGGTCCTCGGCCTGGGCCGACAGGGCCTCGAAGCCGATCTGGCGGCGGGTGTTGCCGCGCTCATCGCGCAGGTAGCGCACGGCCGAGGGCAGGATCACCCTGCCCTGCTCATCGGGCAGGCATTCGGCGCTGCCGTGGCGCACGGCGGCCACCAGCGAGTGGGTGGTGCCCAGGTCGATGCCCACCGCGATGCGCCGCTGGTGCGGGTCGGGGGTCTGTCCAGGTTCGGAGATCTGCAGCAGGGCCATGGGGTGGTGGCTTCTTTAATCAGAAGGGGATCAAGCTTGGTCTTCGTAGCGTTCGAGCCTGGCGTTGATCTCGTCGCTCAGGCGATCAATGAACATCAGCGCGCGCACCTCTTGCGCGGCCTGCGCGGCGTTGCCATCGACGTCCAGCAGGCGGGTGACGCGGTCCAGGCGCTCGCGGCGCTCGGCGGTGACCTCATCGAGCAGGGCCTGGGCTTCGGCGGCATTGCCGACCTCGTCCAGCGCCTCGCGCCAGGTCATCTGCTGCATCAGGAAATCGCCCGGCATCGCGGTGTTGCTCTCGGCATTCACCGGCACGCCAGCCAACTGGCACAGGTAGGCGGCGCGCTTGAGGGGGTCTTTCAGGCGCTGGTGCGCTTCATTGACGCGCACGGCCCACTGCATGGCCACGCGCTGCGCGGCGGCGCCCTCGGCCGCGAAACGGTCGGGGTGCACGTGGGCCTGCAAAGCCTTCCAGGCGGCATCGAGCTTGGCGCGGTCCAGCGCAAAAGCCTTGGGCAGGCCCAGCAGGGTGAAGTCGTCGGCGTCGAGGTTCATGTCGGCTCAAGAAGTGCGAAACCCCACCAGGGGCGGGGCTTCGTGCGGTACCGGCCCTCACAGAGCCAGTGGAACGCGTCAGATGCGAAAGGATTCCCCGCAACCGCAACGATCACGCTCATTGGGGTTGTTGAAGCGGAAGCCCTCGTTCAGCCCTTCGCGCACGAAGTCGAGCTCGGTGCCATCGATGTAGGGCAAGCTCTTCGGATCAACCAGCACCTTCACGCCATGGTCTTCGAAGACCACATCCTCAGGCGCGATCTCGTCGGCGAACTCGATCTTGTAGGCCAGGCCCGAGCAGCCGGTGGTCTTGACGCCCAGGCGCACACCCACGCCCTTGCCCCGGCGGGCCAGGAAGCGAGTGACGTGGCGCGCGGCCGAATCCGTCAAGGTGACAGGACGACCTTGATGCCCTTCGGGCAGTTCAGGCAAAGGCACGGTGCCGGGCCCGCTCGTGCAAGACCCACCCACTTGCCCGCCAACGTGGGCTTGGTCAGGCGACATTCTTGGCCTTGTAATCGTTGACGGCGGCCTTGATCGCGTCTTCCGCCAGGATGGAACAGTGGATCTTGACCGGCGGCAGGGCCAGTTCTTCGGCGATCTGCGTGTTCTTGATGCTCAGGGCCTCATCAAGCGTCTTGCCGCGCACCCATTCGGTAACCAGCGAACTGGACGCGATGGCCGAGCCGCAGCCGTAGGTCTTGAAGCGCGCGTCTTCGATCACGCCGGTGCTGGGATTGACCTTGATCTGCAGTTTCATCACGTCGCCGCAGGCGGGCGCCCCCACCATGCCGGTGCCCACGGAGTCGTCGCCCTTCTCGAAGGAGCCGACGTTGCGGGGATTTTCGTAGTGGTCAATGACCTTGTCGCTGTATGCCATGATGAAACTCCAAGAACGAGGTAAGCGTAGCGCGTTGACAAGAGGTCAGTGCGCGGCCCACTGAATAGTGCTGAGGTCGATGCCGTCTTTGTACATGTCCCACAGCGGTGAAAGCTCGCGCAGCTTGGCAACGCGCTCCTTCAGCGTGGTGATCACGTAGTCGACTTCTTCCTCGGTGGTGAAACGGCCGATCGTCATGCGCAGCGAACTGTGCGCCAGCTCGTCACTGCGGCCCAGGGCACGCAGCACATAGCTGGGCTCCAGGCTGGCCGAGGTACAGGCCGAGCCGGAAGACACGGCGATGCCCTTGATGCCCATGATCAGCGACTCGCCCTCAACGAAGTTGAAGGAGATGTTCAGGTTGTGCGGCACGCGCTGCGTCAGATCGCCATTGACGAAAATCTGCTCGATGTCCTGCAGGCCCTTGTACAGGCGCTGTTGCAGGGCCTGGATACGGGGCAGTTCTTCGGCCATCTCTTCCTTGGCGATGCGGAAGGCCTCGCCCATGCCGACGATCTGGTGCGTGGGCAGCGTGCCCGAGCGCATGCCGCGCTCATGGCCACCACCGTGCATCTGGGCTTCCAGGCGCACACGGGGCTTGCGACGCACGTACAACGCACCGATGCCCTTGGGGCCGTAGGTCTTGTGCGAGGCCAGGCTCAACAGGTCGACCGGCAGCGTGGCCATGTCGATCGCGACCTTGCCCGTGGCCTGGGCCGCATCGACGTGGAAGATCACGCCCTTTTCACGGCACAGGTTGCCCAGGGCGGTGATGTCCTGCACCACGCCGATTTCGTTGTTCACGAACATCACCGAAGCTAGGATGGTGTCCGGGCGAATGGCGGCCTTGAAGGCTTCCAGGTCCAGCAGGCCATCTTCCTTGACGTCGAGGTAGGTGACCTCGAAGCCCTGGCGCTCCAGCTCGCGCATGGTGTCCAGCACGGCCTTGTGCTCGGTCTTGACCGTGATCAGGTGCTTGCCGCGGGTCTTGTAGAACTGCGCCGCGCCCTTGATGGCCAGGTTGTTCGATTCCGTGGCGCCCGATGTCCAGACGATCTCGCGCGGATCGGCGTTGATCAGCTCGGCCACCTGGGCGCGGGCCTTCTCGACAGCCTCTTCGGCTTCCCATCCATAGGCGTGTGTGCGGGAGGCGGGGTTGCCGAAGTGCTCACGCAGCCAGGGGATCATGGCATCGACGACGCGAGGATCCACCGGGGTGGTGGCGCCGTAGTCCATGTAGATGGGGAAATGCGGGGTCATGTCCATGATGGGGGACTGCTCGAAACTTCTGGCTCGGTGCCCTCTCATCGGCCAGACGAGAAGGGAAAGCACCGGCGATTCACAAAACCTTCAATTATCAGGACTAAGCCGTCACCGTGGGGATACAACCCCTTACTTGGTGAGGGCGGAGCCCAGGGCGAACACCGAGTTGGGGGCCGTCACCTTGATGGGCTTGACCACCGGCTGGGTGGAAATGGCACGCTTGATCGGCTGCGCCTCAATGGAGATGCCCTTGGCGAGCTGGTCTTCCACCAGCTTGCGCAGGCTGATCGAATCGAGGTACTCGATCATCTTGTTGTTGAGGCTGGCCCACAGATCGTGGGTCATGCAACGGCCGCCGTCATCGCCCATGCAATTCTCTTTGCCGCCACAACCGGTAGCATCGATGGGCTCGTCGACCGCGACGATGATGTCGGCCACGGTGATGTCCTCAGCCTTGCGGCCCAGCGAATAACCGCCGCCGGGGCCACGGGTGCTTTCCACGAGCTCATGGCGGCGCAGCTTGCCGAACAGCTGCTCCAGGTAGGACAGCGAAATCTGCTGCCGTTGGCTGATGGCAGCCAGGGCGACCGGACCGGTGTGCTCGCGCAGGGCGAGGTCGATCATGGCGGTAACCGCGAAGCGGCCTTTGGTGGTCAGACGCATGGTGATCTCCTTGTCTGGTCTGAGAGAAGCCCCGTACAGCTTAAGGGTTTACCTGAATGTGACCGATCCGGGATCGCCGGATCGGCAAAGGCTCTCTAATCCCGACTGAATGACTCAATTATAGGGAAACCCTCCGTTTTGGTCAACTTCACGCTCGGGAGTTCCCTTAAGTACACCCCAGGTATTTCATAGCGAGCAGCTATCGTTCACGGGAACATGATTGCGTTCAGGTACGCACCGAAGCCAGGCGCTGCTGAAGGTGGTCCACCAGGCCTTCACAGGCGGATTCGACCAGATCGAGCACGTGGCGGAACCCCTGCTCGCCGCCGTAATAGGGATCAGGCACGGCCACGGTGCCCATGTGGCTCGAACCGCGAGGCAGGAAGTCGAGCAGCAGGGCCACCCTGCTCTGCAACTCGGGGCTGGGGCAGTTGTGTCGCAACATGGCGAAGTTGTCGGCGTCCATGGCCAGCAACAGATCGAAATCCCGGAAATCGAGCGCGGTGACCTGGCGCGCCCTGAGCGGCGCAAGGTCATAGCCTCGCAGCGCGGCATGCTCCTGGCTGCGCGGATCCGGCGGGCTGCCGACGTGGTAGCCGTGGGTGCCGGCGGAATCGACCTCGACCTGGTCCGCCAGGCCGGCGCGCTGCAACTGGTGGCGCAGCACGGCCTCGGCCGTGGGGGAACGGCAGATGTTGCCCATGCAGATCATGAGAACGCGAAATGCACGTCGGGAAGAGCCACGAGACATGTTCAACCTCACATCTGCCGCCCCACGGCGATAATTTTGATAGGCTTTCAGTGTCAAGTTGGCCAATACGGCCTCGCCCACAAATTGAGAAATTATTTCAGGATTCCCGGTCCCGTATGCACCGAACGGTCATCGCTGGGCCCCATGAGATTAGCGCCTGGGCTGATGACCTGGGCTTCCACCGGCCCCAAGCCGTACAAGCGCCGCCTCCATTGACAGCCTCACGCTGAGGCAATCAGCCTCCTTGTCGCTGCGGCCGGCGCCTTTTGTCGAATCCTTTGTTCAACTCATGCCGCATGCCGTTGACCGGCATCGATGAACAGGCTTACGAGGACGCCGCAAAGCAACTGGAGGTCGAGGTGGCGGTGATCAAGGCAGTGGCCAACGTGGAAACCAAGGGCAGCGCCTTCGACAAGGAGGGGCGCCCGACCATGCTCTATGAGAGGCATTACTTCCACCGGCTGACCCAGGGCAGATTCAGCAAGAAGAATCCGGACATCTCGAATTCGGCATCCGGGGGCTACGGAAAGTTCTCGGCTCAGTACGCCAAGCTGGAGAAGGCCTACAAGCTCCCACCGGATGCGGCGTTGATGTCGGCGTCCTTGGGGCGCTTTCAGATCATGGGAGCCAACCATGTCAACGCGGGCTACGCTACGGTGCAGCAGTTCGTGACAGCACATAGGGCCTCGGAGAGCAACCACCTCGATGAACACAAGATCAACACTCGCATCCAGCTGGCTCCTGATGTCGATGATGGCGTGCGGAGCATCGGCTCAAAGCGCCACTGCGACCTTGTGCCAGTCCGATGAAACCGTCTGGTTCTCATGCCGCATCAGCCAAGCCAAATTGGTCAGCCTGTGCGGCATGCGGCAGACGCTGCAATACCGCTTCGGCACGCCGCAACGCGTGGAACTGCGATACCCCAAGGCTGCCAAGGACGGCTTCACCTCCTTCAGCTGGGGCCACTACAGCAGGGCGCAGGTGGATCGCATCCAGATTGGGTTCGACAACCACGGCACCACCTACTCGGTGTACGACTACACCGAAGGCAAGCAGCGTGACGCCGGCGTGGAGGTGGATTCCACCAAGCAACTGCGCTGCACGAGCACGCCGCAAAGCCAACTGAGCAAACTTAAGGAAAAGCTACCCTGTGATGAAGACAGCGCCCTGAACCTGGGCCACTGCCCCACCCACTGAGCTTATCCGAAAGACCGTTGCATCAACGGGACGGCCGGTCCTTCGCGGTCGGCGCGATGTGGTCTCCACCCGCCGCACCAAAGGCCTGCTCCTTGAGCAATGACAGCTGGTCGCGCAGGCGCGCTGCCTTCTCGAACTCCAGGTTGCGCGCAGCTTCGAGCATGTCCTTCTCGAGTTGCTTGATGCGCTTGCCCAGGTCCTTCTCGCTGAGCGCGCCGGCATCGGCGATCGAGGCGGCCAGTTGCTCGGCGTTGCGCAGGTCGTCCTTGGCGGCGTTGGACATCACGCCATCGATCAGCTCTTTCACCTTCTTGTTGATGGTACGCGGCGTGATGCCATGCGCCTCGTTGTGCAGCATCTGCTTGGCGCGGCGGCGCTCGGTCTCGGCCATGGCCTTGCGCATCGACTCGGTGATCTTGTCGGCGTAGAGGATGGCGTGGCCATTCTGGTTGCGCGCCGCACGGCCGATGGTCTGGATCAGGCTGCGCTCGGCGCGCAGGAAGCCTTCCTTGTCGGCATCCAGGATGGCCACCAGCGACACCTCGGGGATGTCAAGGCCCTCTCGCAGCAGGTTGATGCCCACCAGCACATCGAAGGTGCCCAGGCGCAGGTCGCGCAGGATCTCGACGCGCTCTACGGTGTCGATGTCGGAGTGCAGGTAGCGCACCTTCACGCCGTTGTCGGTCAGGTAGTCGGTGAGCTGCTCGGCCATGCGCTTGGTCAGCGTGGTGATCAGCACGCGCTCGTTCTTCTCGACGCGGATGCGGATTTCCTGCAGCACGTCATCCACCTGATGCGTGGCGGGGCGCACCTCGACAATCGGATCGATGAGGCCCGTGGGCCGCACCACCTGCTCGACCACTTGGCCGGCGTGCTGTTTTTCGTAGTCGGCCGGCGTGGCCGAGACGAACACCACCTGGCGCATCTTGCGCTCGAACTCCTCGAACTTGAGGGGACGGTTGTCCAGCGCGGAGGGTAGCCGGAAGCCGTACTCCACCAGCGTGGTCTTGCGTGCGCGGTCGCCGTTGTACATGGCGCTGAGCTGGCCGATCATCACGTGGCTCTCGTCCAGGAACATCAGCGCATCTCTGGGCATGTAGTCCACCAGCGTGGGGGGCGGATCACCCGGTGCGGCGCCTGACAGGTGGCGGGTGTAGTTCTCGATGCCCTTGCAGTGGCCGATCTCCTGCAGCATCTCCAGGTCGAAGCGCGTGCGCTGCTCGACGCGCTGCGCCTCGACCAGCTTGCCGTCGGCCACCAGTTGCTTCACTCGCTCGTTGAGTTCGTGCTTGATGCCGTCGATGGCGCGCAGCACCTGCTCGCGCGGCGTCACGTAGTGGCTGGAGGGGTAGACCACGAAACGCGGGATCTTCTGCTGGATGCGGCCCGTGAGCGGATCGAGCAGCGAGAGCGAATCCACCTCGTCGTCGAACAGCTCCACGCGCAGGGCCAGCTCGGAGTGCTCGGCCGGGAAGATGTCGATGGTGTCTCCGCGCACGCGGAAGGTGCCCCGGCTGAAATCCGCATCGTTGCGCTTGTACTGCATGCGGATCAGCTGAGCGATGGCGTCACGCTGGCTGATCTTGTCGCCGTTGCGCACGATGAAGCGCATCTGCGTGTAGTCCTCAGGCTTGCCGATGCCGTAGATGGCCGACACGGTGGCCACGATGACCACATCCCGGCGCTCGAGCAGGCTTTTGGTGGCGGACAGGCGCATCTGCTCGATGGCCTCGTTGATGGCACTGTCCTTCTCGATGAAGAGGTCGCGCTGGGGCACGTAGGCCTCGGGCTGGTAGTAGTCGTAGTAACTGACGAAGTACTCGACGGCGTTGTTCGGGAAGAACTCGCGGAACTCGGCGTACAACTGCGCCGCCAGCGTCTTGTTGGGCGCGAAGACGATGGCCGGGCGCCCCATGCGGGCGATCACGTTGGCCATGGTGTAGGTCTTGCCCGAGCCGGTCACGCCCAGCAGGGTCTGGTAGCTCAAACCATCTTGAATGCCCTCGACGAGGCTGTCGATGGCCGTGGGCTGGTCACCCGCCGGCGGGTAAGGCTGGAACAGCTCGAAGGGCGAGTCCGGGTATTGGACAAACTGCCCCGTGGGCGCTTGCGAGCCGGACGCATTCGCGTCGGTGATCACTTCGGTCGATGCAGGCATGGAGGGCAATCTGGAGGCGAGCGGTGAAAGGTCAAGAGACCAAACCTCCAACTGTAAAGCGTTCGACAGGAGGGCGTCGACCAAGCCCGGAACGGCTTCCGGTTCAGGGGATTTAGGTCAACGTGCGGCCACGCTGAAAAACGTCACGCGCCTGTCATGCCGGCTGCCTTGACCCACTGACCGTGAGCCGTTCGGATCACGCGATAGGGCACCCGACAAGACCGTTTCAACGCGAATCAAAGCAGTCCCCTGCAGTACCCATGACCCAAGCTTCCAACCCTTCCCGTCGTCAAACCCTGAAGTTTCTGGCCGGTGTGCCCATGCTGCCAATGAGTGGGCTGGCCGCCTCCTCGCTGTTGAGCGCCTGTGGCGGCGGTGGTGGTGATGGCAACAGCACCACGACTCCGAACGTGAGCTTCGTATCGGCCAGGTTCGGCGAAATGCCTGCCCCCACCTCCATCGCCAACCGCGCCACCACGTACGTGGCCTCCACGCTGACCATCACGCTCAGCGACCATTCCACCCAGAAGTTCAATCTGGCTTACGAGCCCTTCTTCCTCACAGGCACGCAGGTGCCCGATGGCAGCGGGGGCACCACGCTGGCGGGCGCCTACTACGACATCAACAACGCGCCCATCATGGACACGACCGTGCCGGCGCGCCCACGCCAGTTCTTCAGCGACTCGCCGGACGGCACCTCGCTGCTGACGGTACCCAACGCTGACGTGGATGGTGTCACCGGCAACCCTGTGTTCGCCGTGGTGCAGTTTGAGTACGCCACCTGGGCCCAGGACGGCAGCACGAGCATGTACGGCAAGCTGCCCTCGCCCATCGCCATCCTTACGCTGGACCAGAATCCCACCACCGGCAAGCTCAAGCTGGTCAAGTACCACAACGTGAACACCTCCGGTGTGAAGGGCCTGTGGATCACCTGTGGTGCCAGCCTGTCGCCCTGGGGCACCCACCTGTCCAGCGAAGAGTACGAGCCCGATGCGTTCGCGGCCCGTTCGGCCAACTACATGAACGATTTCAGCCAGAACCTGTACGGCAACCCGGCCACGGCCAATCCGTACGACTATGGCCACTTGCCCGAGATCACCGTCAACCCCAATGGCACCGGCTCCATCAAGAAGCACTACTGCCTGGGCCGCATCTCGCACGAACTGGTACAGGTGATGCCCGACGAGCGCACCGTCCTGATGGGTGACGACGCCACCAACTCGGCCTACTTCATGTTCGTGGCAGACAACGCCCGTGACCTGTCCGCCGGCACCTTGTACGCAGCCCAGGTCGGCATCGCTGCCGATCCAGGCACCATGAACCCGTTTTCGCTGAGCACCACGGCCAACGCCGCACCGATGAAGTGGATCAGGCTGGGCCATGCCACCAGCGCCGAGATCCAGGCCCTGGTCGACGGCGGCATCCAGGCCACGCAGATCATGCAGGTCAGCTCGGTGGATCCGACCATCGCCGACCCTACGGCCACCGGCTACACCCGCATCAAGGCCAACGGCAAGATCGAATGGATCAAGCTTCAGGCGGGCATGGAGAAGGCTGCCGCTTTCCTGGAAACGCACCGCTACGCCGCCCTGGTCGGCGCCAGCACCTGTTTCACCAAGATGGAAGGCACCACGGTCAACGCCAAGGACAAGATCGCCTACTCCGCGCTGCAGAACGTGCAGGCCTCCATGGTGACGGGCAACGCCCTGAGCAATCCTGAAGTGCAGGTGGCCCAGGTGAACGCCGGCGCCGTCATGGCCCTCAACCTGCGTGGCGCCCAGACAGACACGACATCCACCGCCATCAACAGCGAATGGGTGCCGGTCGACATCAAGGCCCTGCTGGTGGGCGAGGACATCAGCGCAGACAGCCTGGGCAACACCGCCAACCCCAACAAGATCGGCAACCCCGACAACCTGAAGTTCTCGGAAAAGCTGCGCACCCTGTTCATCGGAGAGGACAGCAGCCAGCACACCAACAACTTCCTGTGGGCCTATCACTTGGATGAAACCGATCCGGACAAGAAGCTGGCACGCATCCTGTCCGTCCCCGCTGGCGGCGAGTCAACCGGCCTGCACGCGGTCGACGAGATCAACGGGTGGACCTACATCATGAGCAACTTCCAGCACGCGGGCGACAGCAGCTACGTGCGCGGCAACACAGCGCTCAACAACGCCGTCAAGGTCAACTACAACGACAAGTACGCCGCCGCCGTGGGCTATCTCACGGCCACCGCCACCAGCATCAAGCTGAACAAGCTCTGATCCAGCCTGGATCTCCGTGAGGCTGCCAGGCCTTTGCATTGCACCCGCCACCCAGCGGGTGTATTTTTTTGGGTTCCGGCATGCCTTGCACGGCCGGAACCCCGACTGGTCGATAAAATAAAGGGTTAGCCCGATTCAGGCTGCCGCGTGCCAAAAGCACACGCAGCCAAGTCGGACGCCTCTTTTTCCCGCCGACCGCCACCCTACCGGAGATAGCTCGCACCATGGCCTCGTTGTTTGCACAAGTTGAAATGGCCCCCCGTGACCCCATCCTGGGTCTGAACGAACAGTTCAACGCCGACACCAACCCCAACAAGGTCAACCTGGGCGTGGGCGTCTACACCGACGAGCAAGGCAAGCTGCCCCTGCTCAAGTGCGTGGCCGCTGCCGAGAAACAACTGCTGGAGGCCCCCAAGGCCCGCGGCTACCTGCCCATCGACGGGATCGCCGCCTATGACAAGGCCGTGCAGGGCCTGGTGTTCGGCGCCGAGCATCCCGCTGTCAAGGGCGGCCGCATCGCCACGGCCCAGGCCATCGGCGGCACGGGCGGCCTCAAACTCGGCGCCGATTTCCTCAAGCGTCTGAACCCCGATGCCCAGGTGCTGATCTCGGATCCCAGCTGGGAAAACCACCGCGCCCTGTTCGAATCGGCCGGCTTCACCGTGGGCACCTATCCCTACTACGACGCCGCCGCGAAGGGCATCAACGTCGACGGCATGCTGGCCACCCTGAAGGCTGCACCGGCCGGCACCATCGTGCTGCTGCACGCCTGCTGCCACAACCCCACCGGCTACGACCTGACCGAAGCCCAGTGGGACGAAGTGATCGCCATCACCAAGGAGCGTGGCCTGGTGCCCTTCCTGGACATGGCCTACCAGGGTTTCGGCAACGGCATCGCCGAAGACGGTGCCGTGGTCATCAAGTTCCTGGACGCCGGCCTGAGCTTCTTCGTGTCCACCAGCTTCTCCAAGAGCTTCTCGCTGTACGGCGAGCGCGTGGGCGCCCTGAGCATCGTCAGTGAAACGGCCGACGAATCGGCCCGCGTACTGAGCCAGCTCAAGCGCGTGATCCGCACCAACTACTCCAACCCGCCGACGCACGGGGCGCAAGTGGTGGCCACGGTGCTGAACACGCCCGCCCTGCGCCAGCAGTGGGAAGACGAGCTGGCCGAGATGCGTGACCGCATCAAGCTGATGCGCACCGCCCTGGTCGAGAACCTGAAAGCCGCCGGCATCACGCAGGATCTGGGCTTCATCACCCGCCAAAAAGGCATGTTCAGCTACTCCGGTCTGAACGCCGCCCAGATGCAGCGCCTGCGTTCCGAGTTCGGCATCTATGGGGTCGATTCCGGCCGCATCTGCGTGGCCGCCCTGAACAATGGCAACATCAGGGCCGTATCGGAAGCCATTGCCAAAGTGTCGCAATAAGTAAATCCAGGCTGAACAAAATCAGCCTGCACGAGCCCGCCTCGCCGGTCACGGTGTGAGGCGGGCTTTTTTTCGCCTGTTGAATTTGAAAAGACGCACTGGGACCGTGCTAATGCCCTTCTCGGATGCCCGCCTGAAATGCAAAGATCTTCAAAAGGATTTATGCTGCACCGCAACAAGCCTGAGAAGTGCCTGTGACATGCAGCCGCTCGCTACGGGTCATACCTACAAAGGTTCGTTCACATGCTCTATCAAATCTACGAAGTCAACCGCGCCTGGCTTAGCCCCTTCTCGGAGTTCGCCAGCGCCGCGTCCAAGCTCTACAGCAACCCACTGTCCATGTTCGCGCATGTACCGCAGGCCCAGCGCGTGGCCGCCGGGTTCGAGTTGATCCACCGGCTGACCAAGGAGTACGAGAAGCCGGCATTCGACATCACCGCCGTGAACGTGGACGGCACCGAAGTCGTGATCCAGGAACAGGTGGTCGAAGCAAAGCCCTTCTGCCGCCTGCTGCGCTTCAAGCGCTTCACCGACGACAGCAAGCTGCTTGACAAGATGCGCGAGCAGCCTTCAGTGCTGGTCGTGGCCCCCTTGTCCGGGCACCACGCCACGCTGCTGCGCGACACCGTGCGCACGCTGCTGCAGGGCCACAAGGTCTACATCACCGACTGGGTGGACGCCCGCATGGTGTCGATGGAGGAAGGCCCTTTCCACCTGGACGACTACATCAACTACGTGCAGGAGTTCATCCGCCAACTGGGGCCTGATGTGCACGTGATCTCCGTGTGCCAGCCGACGGTGCCGGTGCTGGCCGCCATCTCGCTGATGGCCAGCCGCGGCGAGGCCACACCCTTGACGATGACCATGATGGGCGGCCCCATCGACGCGCGCAAGTCACCGACGGCCGTGAACAACCTGGCCATGAACAAGAGCTTCGAGTGGTTTGAGAACAATGTGATCTACCGTGTGCCGCCCAACTACCCCGGTGCCACACGCCCCGTGTACCCAGGCTTCCTGCAGCACACGGGCTTCGTGGCCATGAACCCTGATCGTCACCAGGCGTCGCACTACGACTTCTTCCTTGACCTGATCCGCGGCGATGACGACAGCGCCGAGGCTCACCGCAAGTTCTACGACGAGTACAACGCGGTGCTGGACATGCCCGCCGAGTACTACCTGGACACCATCAAGACGGTGTTCCAGGATTTCTCGCTGGTCAACGGCACCTGGGAAGTACGCAACCCGGAAGGCGTGCCTGAACTGGTCCGTCCCCAGGACATCAAAACCACCGCGCTGCTGACCGTGGAAGGCGAGCTGGATGACATCTCCGGCGCGGGCCAGACACGCGCGGCGCATGAGCTGTGCTCCGGCATCCCCGATGCCCGTCTGAAGCACTATGACGTGATCGGCGCGGGCCACTACGGCATCTTCTCCGGCCGCCGCTGGCGCGAGATGGCCTATCCCGTGATCCGCGACTTCATCCTGGCCAACAACCAGCGCACCAGCAGCAAGCCGGCCAAGTCCAAAGCTGCCGCCTGAGCAGCAAGCCAAAACAGCGCCGATGCCCCAGGGCCCGCCAGATGGCGGGCCTTGTTCGTTCCGCTCAGCCGCCTGTCTCCCGCACTGCCGCGGCTTCTGCGATGCCGCAACGTCTCATGCGGCCCGCCTTGCCTTAGACTTGCGCTCCACCATGCCGGATGCCCGCCAGATCAACGACCTGCTGCCTCAGACGCAGTGCACCAGCTGCGGCTATGCCGACTGTGCGCACTACGCCGAGGCCATCGCCGACGGCATCGCGGAGATCAACCAATGCGCACCCGGCGGCGCCGAGGGCATCGTGCGCCTGGCGCAAGCCACCGGGCGTCCCGTGATCCCGCTGAACCCGGCATACGGCGTAGAGGGGCCTCGCTACCTGGCCGTGATCGACGAGAACTGGTGCATCGGCTGCACCTTGTGCATCAGGGCATGCCCTGTCGACTGCATCGTGGGCTCGCCCAGGCACATGCACACGGTGATCGAATCCCAGTGCACCGGTTGCGAGCTGTGCATACCAGCCTGCCCTGTGGATTGCATCAGCCTGGAGCCCGTACAGGAGCAGGCGCCCCGCCCCACGGGCTGGGCGGCGTGGTCACAAGCCGATGCCGATGCCGCGCGTACACGCTATTCCCAGCGCCAGGCTCGTGTGCAACGTGCCCAGGTCGAGAACGATGAACGCCTGGCCGCCAAGGCACGCCACAAGCTGGAACACCTGGCCGAGCTGACCAAGATCAGCGACGAGGCCGAACTGGCCCGCAAGCGCAGTGTGGTCGAGGCCGCACTGGCACGCGCAAGAGCCCGCCGCGCTCAGCCAGGCAGCAACTGACACGCCAGACCCGGTCCATCCGGACGGGGTCACACAACGGCGGTCCGTACGGACTATGCGCGCGGGCGTGTCGTCCATGCCCATGACACACGCGCTCTCCACACTGCCCGGATTCTTTGATACCGAGGTGTGACATGCCCGACAACAAGACCTGCCCCAAGACCATGCATCATCCCGCGCGGCTGCGCCCGCTGGCGGCTGCCCTTCTGCTGGGGCTGGGTGGCCTGGCCTCTGCAGGCGCCAACGCCGCCGTGGTGATCAGCCAGGTCTACGGTGGCGGCGGCAATTCCGGCGCCACACTGAAGAACGACTTCATCGAACTGTTCAACGCAGGCACCACGGCAGTCAACATGAGCGGGTGGACAGTGCACTATGCCTCGTCCACCGGCAGCAGCTGGAACAACAAGACCACGCTGGGCAACCTGACCCTGCAGGCCGGACAATACCTGCTGATCGCGCAAGGGGCCGGCACCGGCGGCACGCAAGACCTGCCTTCGCCCGATGCGACGGGCGCCATCCTCATGGGCGCCAACAACGGCAAGGTGGCCCTCACCAACGCAAACGTCGTGCTCACCGGCACCAACCCGACCAACGCCGCGCTGGTCGACATCGTCAGCTACGGCGCCAGCACCCCCACCGAAGGCACGCCCACCGGCGCGCTGACCAACACCACGGCCGCCCTGCGCCTGAACGGCGGCTGCACCGACACGAACAACAACAACGCCGACTTCACGCTGGTGGCCCCGGCCCCGCGCACCATGAGCCGGGCCCCCTCGCCCTGCAATGGCGCACCGGCCCCGTCACCCGGCCCTTCGCCTTCGCCATCTCCCTCTCCCTCACCGTCGGAGGTGTCCATCCACACCATCCAGGGCAGCGGCCACACCAGCCCGCTGGCGGGTCAGACCATCACCACGCGCGGTGTTGTCACCAAGCTGCTCAACAACGGCTTCTTCATGCAGGAGCCCAATCCCGACAGCGACCCGACCACTTCTGAAGGCATCCTGGTCTTCACCAGCACGGCCCCGACCGTGAGCGTGGGCCAGTTGGTGAAGCTGACCGGCGTGGTCGATGAGTACAACGTCGGCGCGGCCGGCAACGCCCTCACCGCGGCCCACACCGTCACCGAGCTCAAGACCATCTCCAACCTGAGCCTGCTGGCCTCCAACCAGCACATCACGCCCAAGGTGATCACCTTTCCCGAACTGCAGGACGACGACCTGGAGCATGTCGAAGGCATGCTGGTCACCATCGCCACGGAGCTCACGGCCAGCCAGAACTATTTCCTGGGCCGCTACGGCCAGGTGACGCTGTCGGCCGAAGGGCGCCTGCTCAAGGCCACCAACCTGCACCGCCCAGGCAGCTTCGATGCCCAACAGGTGGATCAGGACAACGCCCGCCGCCGCATCATCCTGGACGACGGCAGCAGCCTGCAGAACCCCAACCCGACGCCCTACTTCTCGGCTGACGACAACACGCAGCGCGCCGGCGACACCATCCCGTCGATCACCGGCGTGATCGACTACGGCCTGGCCACGGCCAGCAACACCGGCCTGGCCGACTACCGCATTCACCCGACCGAAACCGTGGTGTTCACCCGCGCCCATCCGCGCACCGAAGCCCCGGCCGACGTGGGCGGCAACGTGAAGGTGGCCAGCTTCAACGTGCTGAACTACTTCAACGGCAACGGCCTGGGCGCGGGCTTCCCGACCTCGCGTGGCGCCACCACGCTGGCCGAGTTCAATCGCCAGCGCGCCAAGATCATCGCCGCGATCAAGGCCATCGATGCCGATGTGGTCGGCCTGATGGAGATCGAGAACGACGGCACCGGTGCACAGAGCGCCGTGGCAGACCTGGTCAACGGCCTGAATGCCGCCATGGGCGCCGGCACCTATGCCGTGGTGCCTGATCCCGCCACCGGCACCGGCACCGACGAGATCAAGGTCGCGCTGATCTACAAGCCCGGCAAGCTGGGCCGCATGGGCAATTCGCTGAGCGATGCGTCCAGCATCCACAACCGCCCGCCGCTGGCACAGACCTTTGCCGCGCCCAATGGCGAGAACTTCACCGTGCTGGTCAACCATTTCAAGTCCAAAGGCTGCGGTGACGCCACCGGCGCCAACGTCGACCAGGGCGACGGCCAGGGCTGCTACAACAGCAGCCGCCTGCAGCAGGCCCAGGCGCTGCGCGGCTTCATCGCCAACCTGCAGACCGCTCAGGGCGACAGCGATGTGCTGGTGATCGGCGACCTCAACGCCTATGCCAAGGAAGACCCGATCCACGACCTGACCTCCAACGGCTTCGTCGATCTGAGCGCGCACTTCAACGGCCCTGGCGACTATTCCTACGTGTTCGACGGCGAAGCTGGCTACCTGGACCATGCGCTGGCCAGCACCTCGCTCACCGCTCAGGTCACCGGCGTGCACCACTGGCACATCAATGCCGATGAACCTTCGGTGATCGACTACAACGTCGAGTTCAAGCAGCCGGCCTGCGCGGCCTGCGGCCCCGACTACTACACCGCCACGCCCTACCGCTCATCGGACCACGACCCTGTCGTGATCGGCCTGAACCTGCTCAAGCAGATCACCGGCACCAAGGGCCGCGACACCATCACGGGCACCCCCGGTGACGACGTGATCAACGCCGGGGAAGGCGCGGACACCATCACCACCGGCGCCGGCCACGACGTGCTGGTCTACGCGAGCCTCCGCGACGGCCTGGACACCATCACCGACTTCGCACCCGGCACTGACAGGCTCGACCTGAGCGCCCTGCTGGCCGCGATCGGCGCACAGGCCAGCCAGGCCTTGGCACAGGGCGTGGTCAAGCTGGTGGCCACCAGCGGCGGCACCCAGGTGCTGATCGACACCGATGGCACCGACGGCCCCGCCGCTGCCCGCCCCCTGGCCCTGCTGCGCGGCGTCACCCCGGCCCAGCTGCAGGCGGCCCGCGACCTCGGCCTGTGAGGCCATGCCCGATCACACGACAAGGATGACCACCATGAACAGCAACGCCTTCTCACTGCGCACACCGATCGCCGCCCTCGTGATGGGCCTGGCCGCCAGCGCTCACGCCGCCCCCTTGAGCAATGGCGACTTCAGCGCCGGCCTCGTCGGCTGGACCACCGCGGGCGACGCCGCCGTCGCACAGGGCACGCTGTTCGGCGAACTGGACATCGGCAACACACCCCGCCTGCTGCTTGGCACGGCCAGCAGCATCCATCAGGATGACGACCCGGCCACCGCCGGCCGCTACAACCTGTCTGGCCAGGCCCCCCTGGAAGGTGGCCTGGGGCTGGAGTCCTCGCTGAATCTGGCTGGCGGCGCACTGGACGATGCCGGCAACGGCAACTTCGTGATGGAAGGCTCCTCAGCCTCGCAGACCTTCAGCGTGCAGGCTGGAGACACCCTGAGCTTCGACTGGCAGTTCTTCACCCGCGAAGGCGCTGGCGGCCTCAACCTGGGCGACAGCGCCTGGCTGGTGCTGACCACCGCCTCGGGCACGCAACTCAGCAAGCTGGGCGACACGGCCTCGCTGTCGCTGCTGGAGGTGGGCCAGGGTTGGCGCGCCTCCTCGCTTGGCACGCAGTCGATCACCTTCGCCCAGGCCGGCACCGTCTCGCTGGCCTGGGCCATCGGCGATGTCAACGACTACATCGGCACCTCGGTGCTGTCGATCGGCAACGTGAGCATCACCGCGGTGCCGGAGCCTGGCGCTGTCGCCCTGCTGCTGGCGGGCCTGTCGATCACGGGTGTGGCCGCACGGCGCAGCGCGCGCCTGACAAGCCTTTGATGCGCAGCTGAACAGGGTTTGATCCCGCGCAAGGCGCAGCAGCCCTGCGCGCACAGGCCTTTTGCCAGCAGGCTATCCTGAAGAGGCGTCACCCCCCTGGCGGTGGGCGCTTCTTTTCCAACGGACAGGAGTTCTGCATGCCTGGTTTGTTCGATCCCATTCGCCTCGGCGATCTGTCGCTGCCTACCCGTGTCGTCATGGCCCCGCTCACGCGCAACCGCGCAGCAGCGCGCCAGGTGCCCAGCGAACTGGCCATCACC
The DNA here is from genome assembly GCA_002339015.1 of Burkholderiales bacterium UBA1834. Taxonomy (GTDB): domain Bacteria; phylum Pseudomonadota; class Gammaproteobacteria; order Burkholderiales; family Burkholderiaceae_C; genus Aquabacterium. The sequence goes on along the minus strand of DDJC01000014.1, from coordinate 34,333 downwards.
TACTACGCGCAACGCGCCAACCCCGCCACGGGCGCCTCGCTGATCATCACCGAGGCCAGCCAGATCAGCCAGCAGGGCCAGGGGTATCTTGACACGCCCGGCATCTACAGCGATGAGCAGATTGCCGCATGGAAGAAGGTCACCGACGCCGTGCACGCCCAGGGCGGCAAGATCGTGATCCAGCTCTGGCATGTGGGCCGCATCTCGCACAACTCGCTGCAGCCCGTGGGCGAAGTGCCCGTGGCGCCCTCGGCGATCCCCGCACGCACCAAGACCTACATCAGCACCGGCTTCGCCCCCGTGTCCGCGCCCCGTGCCTTGGGCATCGGTGAGATCCCCGGCATCGTCGCGCAGTACCGCCAAGCTGCTCGCAACGCGCTCAAGGCTGGCTTCGATGGCGTGGAAGTGCACGCGGCCAATGGCTACCTGATCGACCAGTTCCTGCGCAATGGTTCCAACCACCGCACCGATGCCTATGGCGGTGCCATCGACAACCGCACGCGCTTCCTGACCGAGGTGATGCAGGCCGTGGTGGCCGAGGTGGGCGCCGGGCGCACTGGCATCCGCCTGTCGCCGGTCACACCGGCCAACGATGCCAGCGACAGCAACCCGCAGCCGCTGTTCAACCACGTGGCCGACGAACTGGGCAAACTGGGCCTGATGTACGTGCACGTGATCGAGGGCGCCACCGGCGGCACGCGCCACATCCCTTTCGATTACGACGCCCTGCGCACCCGCGTCAAGGCGCCCTGGATGGTCAATAACGGCTATGACCTGAACCTGTCGCAGCAGGCCCTGGCACGCGGCCAGGCCGACCTGGTGGCCTTCGGGCGGCCCTTCATCGGCAATCCGGACCTCGCCCTGCGCCTGCGCACCCATGCCCCGCTCAACGCGGCGGATTCGAAAACCTTCTACGGGGGTGGCGCCAAGGGTTACACAGACTACCCCACCCTGGACTGACACCGACGCCCTGTGCCGGCGCCCTGGGGCACCATCCCAGGGATTGTCCCCATGCCAATATGCACAGGTGAGGAACCTTCCGGCCCATTTCGGGCTCTATGCCAGGGTCATCACGGTGTCACGCTTGGCCCACAAAATGCATTCTCATTGCATGGGACGGCGCTCACGCACCATTCCATGACGTAGGAGACATGCCATGCGTGCATTGATGAATCTGGCGATCGAACCCGCGCTGCGCCTCTTCGAGGTCTCGGCCATGGTGGTGATCGACCCCTCCCAGCGGGCCGCCAAGCGGGTGCTGAAAGTGCTGGCGGACACCCCCATGGGCGCCGTGCGCATCGTGCGTGAGCGCTACCCGCGCTCACGCAGCCATGAAGTCCTGTCGTGCAACACCCTGCCGGGCGTCGCCTGGGCTTGATCGAGCACACCCACACCGTCCAAGGCCGGCGGTGTGACTTGAAGTTTTTCGTCGCGACCTGATTTATCGTTGCGGCTGCGGCGCCTTCGCCGCGTTGCCGCCTTGACGATCGATGAAAGGACCGCGATGCCCCGTTCACTGCCCTCTGGCCTCACCACACGCCGCCTGGTCGCAGCATTTGCCGTGGCCTCGGCCCTGACGCTGACCGGGTGCGGGTACAACGATTTCCAGCGTCTGGACGAGCAATCCAAAGCCGCCTGGTCCGAGGTGCTCAACCAGTACCAGCGACGCGCTGATCTGATCCCCAACATCGTGGCCACCGTCAAGGGCGAGGCCAACTTCGAGCGCGACACCCTCACCCGCGTGGTGGAGGCGCGCGCCAAGGCCACCAGCATCCAGGCCACGCCGGAACTGGTCAACAACCCCGAGGCCTTCAACAAGTTCCAGCAGGCCCAGGGCGAGCTGTCGGGCGCGCTGTCGCGCCTGCTGGTGGTCAGCGAGAACTATCCCAACCTGAAGGCCAACCAGGGCTTCCAGGATCTGCGCGTGCAACTCGAAGGCACGGAGAACCGCATCACCGTGGCCCGCAATGCCTACATCCAGACGGTGCAGGAGTACAATGTGCTGGCCCGTAGCTTCCCCAGCAACCTCACGGCCAAAGTGTTCGGCTACGACGCCAAACCCAGCTTCACGGTGCAGAACGAGGCCGAGATCTCCAGGCCGCCCTCGGTGGATTTCAGCAAGTGATGCACGGGATGGCGCGCGTGCGGTCGGCAGCCTCCTCCGCACACCGCACACAAGGCGTGATCGCCTGGGTGTGGATGGCCCTGTTCGCCATGGCCACGCTGCTGCTGTCCTTCCCCGCCAGGGCCGACACGGCGTGGGCGCCAGGCCAGCCTTTGCCCGTGCCGCCCCTCAACACGCGTGTGACCGACCAGACCGCCACGCTCAGCGCCGCACAGCGCCAGGCACTGGAACAAAAGCTCGCCGCCATCGAGCAGGCGCAGGGCTCGCAGGTCGTGATCCTGCTGGTGCCCACCACCCAGCCGGAAGACATCGCCGCCTACGCCCACCGCGTGGCCAGCCAGTGGAAGGTGGGGCGCCGCGACGTGGGCGACGGCGTGCTTCTGCTGGTCGCCAAGAACGACCGGCAGGTGCGCATCGAGGTAGCCCGCGCCCTGGAAGGCGCCATCCCCGATCTCGCCGCCTACCGCATCATCGACCAGGCCATCCGACCTGCGTTCAAGGCGGGCGACTATGCCGGTGGTCTCAACGTCGCGGTGGACCAGCTGCAGACACTGATCAAGGGCGAGCAATTGCCCGCCCCCAGCGTCACGGCGCGACGCAGCGCCCAGGCCACGGGCATCCAGTGGGATGACCTGGGCATCTTCCTGTTTGTGGGCGTGCCCATCGCGGGTGCGGTGCTCACGGCCGTGCTGGGCCGCAAGCTGGGCACCGTGGCTACGGGGCTGGGTGCGGGTGCCCTGGGCTGGTGGTGGACCACCAGCCTGCTGATCGCGGGCCTGGCTGGCATGGTGGCCATGGTGCTGATCGCGGCCATCGGCACCGGCGGCCGTGGCGGCGGACGGGCCGCGCGCTGGGGCGCCGGCTACGGCGGCCTGGGCGGTGGCGGCTGGGGCGGATCCTCGCGTGGCGGCGGCGGAGGCTTCTCGTCCGGAGGCGGCGGCAGCTTCGGCGGCGGCGGCGCCTCTGGCAATTGGTGAACACATGACGTCGAACACACGCACTTCCGCGCCCACCGCTTTCCACACCGCCTCCCCACTGCGCTGGGTACGCCACCTGTGGCTGGATGCGGATGACGCCCGCCGCACGCTCACCCCGCAAGGCCTGGCCCGACTGGAAGCACGCGTCCGAGAGAGCGAGACACGCCACCGGGGCGAGTTGCGCCTGTGCGTGGAAGGCGGCCTGCCGGCCGGCGCCCTGTGGGACGGCTTGGATGCGCACAGTCGCGCCATCGACCTCTTCGGCCGCCTTCGTGTGTGGGACACGGAACACAACAACGGCGTGCTGATCTACCTGCTGCTGGCCGATCACCGCATCGAGATCCTGGCCGACCGCGGCCTGGCCAGCCAGACCCCGCCGGACACCTGGCAACGCCTGACCGAGGCCCTGGCCGACTCGCTGCGCGAGGGACGTTTCGAGGAAGGCCTGGCCAACGCCATCGACCAGGTCGGCGCATTGATGCGCGAGCGCTACCCCCTGCAGCCGGGCGAGCACGACCGCAACGAGTTGCCGGACGCCGTGGTCTTGCTCTGAGCAGATGCGCAATGGCGCCCGTCCAGGCGCCTGTGTCATCATCCACGCGCCGACGCGCGATCGGCGCATGACAACACCCACCCCAGGAGCCCCACCATGTCCCATCACGCCACTGGCTGTCGTCCAGCCCTGCCCCGCTCTGTCCGCCATGCAGCACTCTCGCTGACGGGCTTGCTGGCCGTGAGCCTGGCCCAGGCTGCCGACATCCCACCGCCCATCAAGCCGGGCCTGTGGGAGATGACGTCCGAATCTCAGCAGATCAACGGCAAGCCCGTGCCCGATCACTCGGCCCAGATGGCCGCCCAGCTCAAGAACATGCCGCCCGAGATGCGCAAGCAGATCGAGGCGCAGATGAAGGCCCAGGGCATCCAGCTCAATACAGGCGGCGCTGGTGGCGGCATGGCTGCGCGCATGTGTCTGACCAGGGACATGCTCGAGCAGAACCGCTGGCAGCAATCTGAAGGCGACTGCAAGAGCCAGGTCACCAGCCGCAGCGGCAGCACCTGGAAGTGGAGCCTGGCATGCACCAAGCCGCCTGCGCAGGGCGAAGGCAGCACCACCTTCACCAACCCCGAGAACTACAGCGGCGAAGTGCGCATGACCTCTCAGGAAGGCGGCAAGCCCCAGGTGATCACCATGAAGCACCGTGCCCGCTGGATCTCGGCCGACTGCGGCGGCCTCAAGCCGCCTCAACCCACCAAGCGCTGAAACGCATCATTGAGAGCACCTCTGCGATCGCCTGGGCCCTGCACCATCGTTCCCTTGCCCCTCCCCATGAGCAGCCCCCTGATGAAGCCTGCGGAGATCGACGCCTTCTTCGCGACCCTGCAGGCCGCCAATCCCCAGCCGGAAACCGAGCTGGAATACACCACACCCTTCGAGCTGCTGACCGCGGTGCTGCTGTCGGCACAAGCCACGGACGTGGGCGTCAACAAGGCCACGCGCAAGCTGTTTCCGGTGGCCAACACTCCCCAGGCCATCCTCGATCTGGGCATCGAGGGCCTGAGTGACTACATCAAGACCATCGGCCTGTACAAAAGCAAGGCCAAGCACCTGACGGAGACCTGCCGCATCCTGCTGGAACAGCACGGCGGAGAAGTGCCCCGTACGCGCGAGGCGCTGGAGGCCCTGCCGGGTGTGGGCCGCAAGACGGCCAATGTGGTGCTCAACGTGGCCTTCGGTGAGCACACCATGGCGGTGGACACACACATCTTCCGAGTGGGCAACCGCACCGGGCTGGCCCCCGGCAAGACACCGCTGGCCGTGGAACTCAAGCTGCTCAAGCGCGTGCCTGCGCAGTACATGCAGCACGCGCACCACTGGCTGATACTGCATGGCCGCTACATCTGCCAGGCACGCAAGCCGCGCTGCTGGGAATGCAGCGTGGCGCCCTGGTGCAAGTTCAAGCCAAAGACAACGGCCCCGGCGGCCTGACGGGCAGGGGCACCTTCTCGATCAGGCTCCGGCCTTGTGCAGGCGGCGGCGGGCAGCAAAGGCCACCACCCCCAGACCGGCCAGCATCAGGGCATAAGCCTGCGGCTCGGGCACGGGCGCGGTGAAAGTGAGGTTGTCCATCACCACGCCGTCACCCTTGATGGTGATGTAGGCGATGTCGGCCTGGGCCAGCCGCAGGCCCTGCGTGATCGCATAGTTGGTCGAATCGATCAGGGTGCTGTCGTCCAGGCCGACGCCGTCCAGCGAGGTGCTGAACGAGCCCAGCGTGAACGAACTGGAGCTGCCATCCACGCCGTAGGCGGTGACGGTCAGCAGGCTGCGGCTGCCGGCGGCCTGGTACAGGCTGAAATCGGCGGTGAAGGCGCGGGTGCGCAGGTTGCCGAAGTCGATACGCACGGTCATCTCACCAATCGTGTCGAACGACAGGAAAGACTTGCCGGCACCCCAGCTGCCATTGATGCCCAGGTCAGTGGCCCAGCGCTGGCCCACGGTGAAGTCACCGTCGACCGAGCTGAAGGTCACGGCGGGCATGCCTGTCGTCCACGACGAGCCGGCACCAATGAACAGGCCGTCTTCACCGTTGAAGTCGATCACCTGCTGGGTGCCGGGCACCTGCGCCGGGTTGTTGATCACGGCGGCCTGCGCCTGCAAGCCCAACGAGGCCAGGCCCAAAGCGATGATGGCGGAATAGTGACGCATGTTGAACTCCTTGTGCGATGGAAACGAATCAGCTGCCAACGATGCCGCCGCCGGTCTTGGTGATCACCACCACGCCGGAACGAGGCCGCCCCCCGACCACGGCCTGACCAGCCGAGTTGGTGCTGAACTGGCTGGCAGGCCAGTTCGAAAACTGAGTCGGGTTGGCCGGGTTGGCGGCTTCTTCACCCGGGTGCTGCATGCCCACGAACATGCTCTTGCCGTCCGGCGTCATCGCGATGCCGGTGACTTCGGATTGCATGGGGCTGGTCAGGAAGCGCTTGATGGCGCCCGTGGCCGGGTCGGCGCAGACCATGCAGTTGGCGCCGATGTTGACCCAGTCCCCGGAGGCCGTGCCGGCTTGGTCGGTCTGCACCCACAGGCGGCCGAACTGGTCGAACCACAGGCCATCGGGCGCGCCGAAGTCGGCCGAGCCGTTGGGCGTGTCGTTGACGTTGCCCACGTAGCGCGAGGCCGGCGTCTTGGTGGTGGCGCTGTCACCGCACTGCACGAACAGGTCCCACGCGAACGTGGTGGCCGTGACGTTCTTGCCAGCTTCGCGCCAGCGCACGATGTGGCCGTAGACGTTGTCGGCGCGGGGGTTGACCGCATCGACCGCCGGGCGGGCGCTGCCGGCACCGGTGGAGCCATCGGGCTGGTTGGACGACACAGGCGTGGTGCCGCGGCGGTTGTTGTTGGTCAGCGTGCAGTACACCTCGATCTCGTCGAAGCCGCAGATCTTGGGACGCACCCCTGTCCACTCGGGACGGTCCATCATCGTGGCGCCCAGGGCATCGGCGGCCATGCGGGTCTTGATGAGGATCTTGGCCAGCACCTCGTTGTCATCTGCACCCGCGAAATTGGGGTTGTCGCGCAGGGCCACACCATCCACGCCGATCGAGCCGGGCAGCAGTGGCAGCCACACCCCCTGGCCGTTGTCCAGGAAGCGGGCGGCGTACAGCACGCCGGTGTCCAGCAGGTTGCGGTTGGCGGCACGGTTGCTGGGGTTGTAGCGGCCGGCGGCCACGAACTTGTAGATGTACTCGTTGCGCTCGTCGTCGCCCATGTACACGGCCAACTCATTGTTGGGACCCAGCACATACTGCGCGCTTTCGTGCTTGAAGCGGCCCAGCGCGGTGCGCTTGACGGGCAGGCTGTACGGATCGAAGGGATCGATCTCGACCACCCAGCCGAACAGGTTGGGCTCCAGCGGGTTGGTGCTGACGTCGAAGCGCGGGTCGACCTTGTGCCACAGGTAGCCGTTGCCGGAAGCGGTCACGCCGTACCGGTTGTTGAGCTTGCCGATCTCCGTGCTGCTGGCCGGCAGGCTGCCATTGGCGCCGAAGTTGCCGTTCCAGTTCTCTTCGCAGGTCAGGTAGGTACCCCAGGGCGTGTAGCCGTTGGCGCAGTTGTTGATCGTGCCGTTGGCTTCGAAGCCGTTGTTCTGGCCGACATCGATCGATGCACTCGTCTCGATGTCGAACTTGCGCGATTGCAGCAGGGCATGGCCGGCGGCCGGGCCGGACACGCGCATCGGCGTGTTGGCCGTGAAGCGGCGGCCATAGGCGGAGTTGGCGACCACACCCCAGCGGCCGGCGCCGTCCTTGCGGATCTCGACCACGGACACGCCATGCGCAGCCTGGGATTTTCGGGCCTTGGCGATGGTCTGGTTGGCGGCGGTCAGGCCGTCGGCGTGCAGGATGGATTCCTGCGTGTACTCGTTGTTGACGACCAGCAGCCCGCGGTCACTGGACTCGGCGCCACGCACGTTGAAACCGAAGTAGTGCATGCCATCGTTGTGCTCACCGAACTGCTTGGCCTGCTCGGCGGCGGTTTCAGAAGCATCGCCCTTGAACGGCACGCCGCCGGGCATGATGGGATCGCCCCAGGCGACCAGCAGTTCCACCTTGTGGCCGGCGGCCACGCGCACGGCATCCGGCACGGGAGCCAGGGCGGCGGGCAGGTTGGCGAAGCCGATGCCGACGGTGGTGCTGGCACCGCAGGTGTTGGCGGCGGCCTGCACGGTGTTGGTCAGGCCCGAAAGCGTCAGGCCACCGGCGGCGGCCAGCATGGGCGCAGACGCAGCGCCCTGGATGAAGCGGCGGCGGCTGACATCAGCGCGCTCGGCCACGTCAAGGATCGACTCGTTGCCGGACGGGTTCAGCGTCTCGTCGTTGGTCGGGTGGTTGATACCTTTCATGGGGGTACTCCTGCGGGAAGTGGGTGGGCCATCGGTCGCCCCGCAGGATAGAAAGGTCATGTGTCACATTGAAGACATCTCACCCCGCCATACAGATGCGCGGAAAGGGCCTGCGACAGCGCAGGCCCTGGGGCGCGGTTGATCCCCCTTGATCGAGGGGAGCAGCTGTCGATCAGCGGGCAAGCGCCCTCGCCTCGGACACCTGCCGACGACGCGCCATCACGCCGACCAGCCCCAAGCCCACCAGCGACAAGGCCCAGGTGGCGGGCTCAGGGACCGCTGCCACCTGCGCGAAGGCCTGGCCCACGGCTTGATGCACACCCGCTGTCGGATGCAGCCCATCCCACAGGTAGTACTTGGAGGGATCTGCGCACAAGGCGCCCTGGCCGAACATGTCACCATCCCAGCAGCCCTGGGTGACGTTGTAGCCTTGGGCCACGTAGTCCGCCCGCAGGGTGGCCAGGGTACCGAAGGTGTCGAACACCTGGATCCTTGCGCCCTGCAGGGTGCCTTGCAGCGTGGACATGGCCTGGCCCAGCGCCGCGTTGAAGGACAACGAGAGCTGGTGCGCCCCGGCCTGTTCCTCACCACCCGACTCGATGGCATCGGCGGTGGTGGCCAGATCGGGCAGGTTGGGGATGAAGAAGTCGCGGGCACCGGCCTGGTAGAGCAGGTTCACGTTCTGGGTCAGGTTGTTGATCGCCGTGGTGACGGTGGCCGCGGTGGGCGATGACAGCAGATCGTTGGCACCACCCCAGACCACGTACAGCGCCGACGCGTCCGTGGTGCCGCCGGTATCACCCAGGTAACTGTTGATCTGGCCCTGCAGGCCCGTGCCATCGAGCAGGCCCAGGGCATCGATGCGGTTGTTGACACCGGAGAGCGCGCCACCGAAGGCATGGTTCTCCAGGCTCAGCCCCAGTTGGGCGGCCATCACTTCCACGGCCACCGGACCGTTGCTGAAACGGCCCTGGTAGTAGGGCGCCGCTGGCAGGTCGATGCCATATTGCCCGACCAGGGCCGAGGCGTTGCCATTGTCCGACAGGCTGTCACCGAACACGACCAGTTTGCTGGGCGCTGCCTGGGCAGCGCCGCAGGCCACCAGCAAGGCGGCTGCCGTCACGCCGCGCCAGCGCACAACGAAGGAATTGGAAAGCATCTGCATGGACTGTCCCCTCAAAGATTTCGGATGCCGGGAACTTATCACCACGCGCCGGACGGTTGTGCCCGCGGCCGCACACTCCCCTCCTAAGGGGGAGGTCACACCGGCTTAGCCGCGCAGGCCCTCACGGACCGTGGGATAACGCAAGCTTGCTCTCAACTCCTGCTTGAGCCGCCGGTTGTCCAGCCGGCGCGATTCGCTCAGGAAAGACCACTGCAGGGGGCTCAGGGTGGCACGGGCTTGCTCGGCCTGCAGGCGCGGCGGGCGGGGCAGCGACCACAGATCGGCCACCAGATCGAAGTAGTCGCCCATCTTCAGTTCTGTATCGTCGCTGGCGTGCACGATGCGCTGGGGCTTGCCGCGCCACAAGGCGGCCACACAGGCACGGGCCAGGTCATCGGCATGGATGTGGTTGGTGTAGACGTCGTCCTGCGCGACCAGCACGGGCGTGCCCCTGCGCACGCGCTCGCGCGGATCCCCCCCTTCACGATCGAGCGCGTAGATGCCGGGAATGCGCAGCACGCAGGCATGCGTGCCGACAGCCGCATGCCTGCGGCCCCACCAGCGCACCAGGGCCTCGGCATGCACACGGCGCCGGGCACGATCCGAAGCCGGCGCCACGGGCCTTGTCTCGTCGAACCGGGCACCGCCCGCGTGGCCGTAGACACCGGAGGTACTGCCATACACCAGGGCCCGCACCACCCCGCGCCGGGACAAGGCTTCGAGCAGGCGCGCCGTGCGCGGATCCTGATGGCCACTGCCCGGGGGCGGCGCCAGGTGCAGCACACGCGGGGCCAGCCCCCCCAGTCTGGCCAATGTGGCCGGTTCATCCAGATTGCCCTGCAAAGGCAGCAGGCCCTGGGTTCGCAGCCAATCCGCCCGCTCGCCGGAGGTCGTGAGCGCGAGCACCCGGCAGCGCGGCAGCAAGGCCCTGGCCGCCCGCAGCCCCACATCGCCGCACCCCACGATCAGCACTCGGCTTTGACGGAACTGGCGGCATCTGGCAGGCGCGGGGTTGAACATGGCGGCTTGGAGGACAATCTGGGAATTGCCGATTCTGACTGCTCCCAAGGCCGTTCCCATGAGTTTTTCCGTCATCGTTCAACCCAGTGGCCGCCAGTTCAACATGCAGCGCGACGAGACCGTGCTGGGCGCCGCCCTGCACGCCGGCGTGGGCCTGCCCTATGGCTGCAAGGACGGCGCCTGCGGCTCGTGCAAATGCAAGCTGGTCGAAGGCCGCGTGATCCATGGCGCGCACCAGCTCAAGGCCCTGACACCCGCCGAGGAAGAGGCCGGCTACGTGCTGACTTGCTGCGCCACGCCGCAGACCGACCTGGTGCTCGAATCGCGACAGGTGGTGGGCCTGGGCGATTTCCCGGTGATGAAAATGCCCACGCGCCTGAGCAGCATCCACCGCCCTGCACCCGACGTGGCCATCCTGCGCCTGCAACTGCCCGCCACCGCCAATTTCGGCTGGCGCGCCGGGCAGTTCGTCGAGTTCATCCTGAAGGACGGCAGCCGGCGCAGCTACTCCATGGCCAACGCACCGCACACCGCCAAGGATCCGGACGTCAACGGCATCGAGCTGCACATCCGCCACATGCCCGGCGGCCTGTTCACCGACCATGTGTTCACGGCCATGAAGGAAAAGGAAATCCTGCGCATGGAAGGCCCGCTGGGCACCTTCTTCGTACGGGAGGATTCCGACCGCCCCATCGTGCTGCTGGCCTCGGGCACGGGCTTCGCGCCGATCAAGGCCATCATCGAGCACCTGCGCTTCAAGAACAACACGCGGCAGGTGGCGGTGTACTGGGGCTGCCGCTCGCGCAAGGACCTGTACCTGCATGAGTGGGCCCAGGCGCGGGCCGACGAACTCCCCTGGCTGAGCTACGTGCCCGTGCTGTCCCATGCCCAGCCCGATGAAGGCTGGACAGGCCGCCAGGGCCTGGTGCACCTGGCCGTGCTGCAAGACCTGCCCGATCTGTCGAGGCATGAGGTCTATGCCTGTGGTGCCCCCATCATGGTGGAATCGGCCAAGCGCGATTTCGTCGCACGGGCCGGCCTGCCGGAAGACTACTTCTACGCCGACGCCTTCACCAGCGAGGCGGACAAGCACGGCCAGAGCGTGCCTGCCAGCCAGGCTTGAGCACCGTGGCCACGGCACCCACAGCCGCCCGAGCCGCCATCGACGCAATCGAGCAGGCCGGGCTGGTCTCGTGGCCCGCGCTGGAAGAACAGCGCATCACGGGCTGGCTGCTGAGGGCCTCGCAGGGCTACACGCGGCGGACCAATTCGGCCAGCACGGCGGGCGCGCACACCGGACAGCTCGATGCCGACCTGCCCTTGATCGAGCGCTTTTTCACACAGCGTGGCCTGCCCCCGACCTTCCGCCTGCTGTCCACGCCCGACGATCTGGCCATCGACCGCATGCTGGCCCAGCGCGGGTATCGCCTGTGCAATGACCCGTGCTCGGTGATGGTCCGCTCGCTGGCGGGCGATGCCCTCGCCCCACCAAGCCCACCACGCTCATCGGGCGCACCGCCTCAGTTCGCCCTGCTGCCCGATGCCCAAACGTGGCTCAGCGCATTCGTGCGCATCAAGGACGACGACGGCCCGCACCAGCAGATCCACCTGGCCATGCTGCGCGCCCTCACGCCCCCGACGGCGTTCGCGTTGATGCGGGCCGGCGATGGCGAGGCCCTGGCCTGCGGACTCGGCGTCGTGGCCGGCAAGCACCTGGGCCTGTTCGACATCGCCACGGACCCTGCTCATCGGCGCCAGGGCCTGGGCACGGCGCTGTGCGAAGGACTTCTGGCATGGGCGCGCGACCAGGGCGCGCACACCGCCTACCTGCAGGTCGTGGCGGACAACCACCAAGCCGTGGACCTCTACCGACGCCTGGGCTTCGAAGCGCTCTATCGATACTGGTACCGCACCCGTGGCTGATCACGCCCCCAGGTAGGCCGCCTGTACCTGAGGATTGCCCAGCAGCTCACGGGCTGCGCCGCTGAGCGTCATCTCGCCCGATTCCATCACGTAGGCCCGATCGGCCATTTCCAGCGCACGGTGGGCGTTCTGCTCCACCAGCAGCACGGTCACGCCCTGCCTGGACACATCGGCCACCACGGAGAAGATCTGGTCGACCATGATCGGCGACAGGCCCATGGAAGGCTCGTCCAGCAACAGCAACTTGGGGCGTGACAACAGGGCCCGGCCCATGGCCAGCATCTGCTGCTCTCCGCCCGACAAGGTACCGGCCAGCTGTTTAGAGCGCTCTTTCAGACGCGGGAAGCGCTGGTACACGGCCTCCACATCGGCCTCGATCTGGCCATCGCGGCGCAGGTACACGCCCATGCGCAAGTTCTCGTCGATGGACATGCGGGTGAAGATGCCACGGCCCTCGGGCACCATCACCAGGCCCTGCTCCACCAGCGTCCAGGCGCCCTGCCCCGCGATGCTGCGGCCCAGGTAATGCGCCTCGCCGGACTGCGGCTTGAGCAATCCGCAAATGGCCTTGAGCGTGGTGGTCTTGCCCGCGCCGTTGGCGCCGATCAGGCTGACCAGTTCGCCCTCGAACAGCTCGATGGACAGGTTCTTGACGGCCTGGATGCCGCCGTAGGCGACGCTCAGGCCACGGGTGGACAGCAAGGGCTTCTTGTCGGTCGTCATGGCGCGTGGGATGCGTGGGCCGCGGTGCCCAGGTAGGCCTCGATCACGGCCTGGTTGCATTGCACTTCGGCAGGGGTACCCTCGGCGATGAGGCGCCCCTGGTCCAGCACGGTGACACGGTCGCACAGGCCCATCACCAGCTTGACGTCGTGCTCGATCAGCAGCACGGTGCGGCCCTGCTCACGGATGCGTTCGATCAGTGCGCGCAGGGCCACCTTCTCGGTGGCGTTCATGCCGGCGGCGGGCTCGTCCAGCGCCAGCAGGCGCGGCTCGGTGGCCAGCGCGCGGGCGATCTCCAGGCGGCGCTGGTCGCCGTAGCTGAGCGTGCGCGCCGTGCGGTGGACCTGATCGGCCAGGCCGACGAACTCCAGCAAGGCCATGGCATCGCCGGCGATGGCGGATTCCTCGCGTTTGAAGGCCCGCGTGCGCAGCAGCGCCTGCCACCAGCCGATGCGGGTGCGCACGTGGCGGCCCACACGCACGTTGTCCAGCACGCTCATGTCGGCGAACAGGCGGATGTTCTGGAAGGTGCGCGCAATGCCGGCCTTGGCCACCTGGTGCACAGCCGCAGGCTTGTAGCGCAGGCCGCTCAGCTCGAACGTGCCCTTGTCGGCCAGCACCAGGCCGGTGATCACGTTGAAGAAGGTGGTCTTGCCCGCGCCGTTGGGGCCGATCAGGCCATGCACGCTGCCAGGCGCAATGCGCAGGCCGACCTCGCTGAGTGCCTGTACGCCGCCGAAGCGTTTGCTGACGCCTTCCACATGGAGCATTGGCACGCCAGGCTCGGACATCAACACACGGGCGCTCACTGAGGTCCCGACGGCTTCGCCTGCGGTGCGAACCCCCTTCGGCGCGGCAGGGCGGGTGCTCATGCGCGGCCCTCCGGCGAAGGCCACAGCCCACGCGGCCGCGTCAGCATGATGCCGATCATGGCCAGGGCCACCAGCAACTGGCGCAGGATGGCCGCATCGAGGCGTCCGTCCGTCATGGCCTGCAGCGGACCGGCCACGTGGCGCAGCACCTCGGGCAATGCCGCCAGCAGGAAGGCGCCCAGGATCACGCCCGGCACGTGGCCCAGGCCGCCCAGCACCACCATGGCCACCACCATGATCGATTCATGCAGGCTGAAGGATTCGGGAGAGACGAAGCCCTGGAAGCTGGCAAACAGCACGCCCGCCACACCACCGAAGGTGGCGCCCAGCCCGAAGGCCAGCAGCTTGAGGTTGCGGGTGTTCAGGCCCATGGCCTTGGCGGCGATCTCGTCCTCGCGGATGGCACGCCAGGCCCGGCCTGTGCGCGAATCGTTCAGACGCACGCTGGCCACCACGGCCAGCACCACCAGTGCCAGGAACAGGTAGTAGTGCAAGGTGACCGGAGGCAAGGTGAAGCCGCCGATGTGCCAGGGCTCGCCCAGGCTCACGCCGAAGAAGGACAGCGGATCGATGCTGTCGATGCCCTTGGGGCCATTGGTCAGGTTGACCGGCGCGTTCAGGTTGTTGAGAAACACGCGGATGATCTCGCCGAAGCCCAAGGTGACGATGGCCAGGTAGTCGCCCCGCAGCTTGAGCGTGGGCGCACCCAGCAGCACCCCCGCCATGGCCGCCAGCCCTGCCCCCAGCGGGATCACCAGCCAGATCGGCGTGTGCAGGCCCTGCGGGAACATGGCGGCCAGCGCCGGCAGGTTGTCCGTGAGGTGCGGCGAGGCCAGCAGCGCGAACATGTAGGCCCCCACCGCGTAGAAGGCGATGTAGCCCAGGTCGAGCAGGCCGGCGAAGCCCACCACGATGTTCAGGCCCAGCGCCAGCAGGATGTACAGCAGCGCGATGTCCAGGATGCGCACCCATGCCTGCCCCAGATCCTGCAGGGCCAGGGGCAGCACCATCAGCAGGGCGGCGCAGATCAGGAAGGTCCAGGTCTTCTGGCGGATCATGATGTGAGGCGCCTCCTGTCAGGACCGGTCAGCCACGCGCTCGCCCAGCAGGCCCTGGGGCCGCAGCGTCAGCACGAGGATCAGCACCGCGAAGGCGAAGATGTCCTGGTAGTGGCTGCCCAGCACGCCACCGGTGAGGTCGCCGATGTAGCCGGCACCCAGCGCCTCGATCAGGCCCAGCAGAATGCCACCCAGCATGGCCCCGCCCAGGTTGCCGATGCCGCCGAACACCGCCGCGGTGAAGGCCTTGAGCCCCGGCAGGAAGCCCATGGTGTGCTGCACCGAACCGTAGTTGGCCGCCCACATCACGCCGGCCAGCGCGGCCAGCGCGGCCCCGATCACGAAGGTGGCCGAAATCACCTTGTCGGGCTGCACGCCCATCAGTTGCGCCACGCGCGGGTTCTCGGCCGTGGCACGCATCGCCCGGCCCAGCGGCGTGAAGTGGATCAGGGCCAGCAGCCCGGCCATCGTGCCCGCGGTCACCACCAGAATCAGGATCTGGACCAGGTTGATCGTGGCACCCATGATTTCATAGGGTTCGTCGGGCAGCAGGATCGGGAAAGGCTTGTAGTCCGGCTTCCAGAGGATCATGGCCAGCGTCTGCAGCAGCAGCGACACACCCATGGCCGTGATCAGCGGCGCGAGGCGTGGCGCGTTGCGCAGCGGGCGGTAGGCCAGCTTTTCGATCACGTAGTTCAGCAGCATGCAGGCGGCCATGGCCACCAGCACCGCCAGCAGCAGGAGGGCCCAGCCCGGCATGCCCGCATCGGCCAGCCAGGTCACCACCGTCCAGGCCACCAGGGCCCCCACCATCAGCACCTCGCCATGGGCGAAGTTGATGAGGTTGATGATGCCGTACACCATGGTGTAGCCCAGCGCGACCAGGGCGTACATGCTGCCCAGCACCAGACCATTGATGATTTGTTGAATGAAGATGTCCACAGGCGCGGTGCGTCGTCGTCGTTGACCGGTCTCATGCAAAAAGCCCGCCACGCAGGCTGTGCGAGGCGGGCTGATGCCCTTCGGTCGGCATTATCCGGCCATTTCCGGACGCAGCCGCCGCGAGGATGTATCAGAACAGCTTGGGCAGCTTGAGCATGTCCACCACTGAGCGGATCAGCTTGGGCTTGAAGCCTGTATACGGCGGGAAGAACAGCTTGGCCACCATGATCGGGCCGGACTTGAGCACCGCCCGCTCGTGCGAGAAGGCCTTGAAGCCATAGATGCCATGCGCGCTGCCGATGCCGGAGTTGTTCACGCCGCCGAAGGGCAGGTTGCCATGCGCATAGTGCAGCACACAGTGGTTGATGCCCACGCCGCCCGAGCTGGTCTGGGCCATGATGCGGCGCGTGCGGTCCTTGTTGTGGCTCCAGATGTACAGGGCCAGGGGCTTGGGCTGGGCGTTGATCTCGCGCACCACGGCGTCCAGATCGCGCCAGGCGATGATGGGCAGCACCGGGCCGAAGATCTCCTCGCTCATGATGGTCGCATCCGCTGGGATGTTGTCCAGCAGCGTGGGCGCGATGAACGAGGTGGCGATGTCGACCTCGCCACCCTGCAGGATGCGGGCACCACGCGCACGGGCATCATCCAGCAAGCCGGCGATGCGCTGGGTATGGCGCTGGTTGACCACGCGGGCGAAGTGCGGCGAGGCCTTCTGCTCGTTGGCCGTGCGGCCATAGCGCTCGCCGATCACGCGCTGGCACTCGGCCACGAAAGCGTCCTTGACCGATTCGTGCACGTAGATGTGGTCGGGCGCAACGCAGGTCTGTCCGCAATTGGCCAGCTTGCCCCACATCAGGGTCTCGGCAGCCGTCTTGAGGTCGGCCGTCTCGTCGATGATCACGGGCGACTTGCCCCCCAGCTCCAGGGTGACGCTGGTCAGGTGCCTGGCGGCGGCGGCCATCACCACCTTGCCCACGGCGGGCGAACCGGTGAAGAAAATGTGGTCGAAGGGCAGCGACAGCAGCACGTTCGACGTGGGCAGGCTGCCCTCGAACACAGCCACTTCGTCTTCACGGAACAGCTCGCGGATGATGGACACCATCACGGCGCTGACGTGCGGCGTCATCTCCGAGGGCTTGAGGATCACCGTGTNNGTGTTGCCGGCGGCCAGGGCCGACACCAGCGGGCCGAAGCACAGGTTCAGCGGGAAGTTCCACGGGGCCACGATCAGGCAGCGGCCGCGCGGCTGTGCCTCGATCCAGGCGGAGGTGCCACCCGTGGTCATCGTGGGCCACACGCGCTTGGGGCGCATCCACTTGCGCAGATCACCGATGGCGTGGCGCACCTCGTCCAGCACGGGCATGAACTCCGTGCCCTCCACTTCCGAGGCGGGCTTGTGGTAGTCGGCCTGGAAGGCCTGGTAGAAGTCTTCACGGCGGGCCAGCATGGCCTCACGCAGCTTTTTGAGGCGCGTGATGCGCTCGGCCGCGGTCGAGGTGCGCCAGGCCAGCGAGGTGGCCAGCTGGGCATCGAAGGCGCGCTGGATGGCGGCGGGATCAGCCTCGCCGGTGGAGGGGTCGACGACGTGCATCATGGGGCGGTTCATCTTCAGGTCTCCTTGGCTTGCTTGGTGGACTTCGTAGGCGTGGCTGCTGGCTTGACGGGCGTCCCGGTTGCATCACCCACGTCAGCCTTGTCCGGCGCTTGGACCTGCTCAGCCTTGCTGGCCTTACCGACCTTGCCGGGCTTCTCCTGCTTGAGGCCGGCGCGGATCACGCGGTCAGCCACCTCGTTGAGGCTCTGCCCGCTTGCCGTGGCCAGCGTCTGAAGTTCCTTGATGAGATCCCCGTGCAGCTTGGCCGCGAAGGGCACCAGGCCAGCGGCCTGGTCCAGCTTGCGCTGCTCGCGCCGATCCTCCACCTGGCTGGACGCCTGGCCAAAACGCCCCGGCGAGCCCGCTTGGCGCATCTGGCCAGCCACCTTCAAACCCAGGCTCTTGGCCAGATCAGTTTTTTTCATCGACATCGTTCAATCCCATCGTCTCAGCGCTGGCGGTGCGAGGACCATAATCCTTTGGACACGTGCGCACAAGCGTCACAAACGCGATGGTACTCCATCGTTCCATCTGAAAACAACAATTTTCACAATAGACCTTTCATGCCCCCCTTGCAACAGATCACCTTCGAACTGCGCGGCGAGTTCATCACCCTGGACAGCCTGCTCAAGGCCACGGGCCTGGCCGATAGCGGTGGGCGCGCCAAGACCATGGTGGCCGAAGGCCGGGTGCAGGTAGATGGGCAGGACGAGATGCGCAAGACGGCCAAGATCCGGGCAGGCCAGGTGGTGAGCGTCCAGGGCGCGCGCATTCGCGTGGTGGCAGAAGGCCAGGGCAACGCCGATTGAACCTGCACGCCATGTTGATCGCACAACGGCAAACCAGTGCGTCGCTCTGACACAGGGGGAACCCGGATCCCCCGAGGGGCTCGCAGGCGCAAGATGCGGCGTATCTTTAGAAGAGAAGAACGCTCGCCATGTCCTCCCACAACATCTTCACCCAGGATCTGCCTCGAACTGAGGCCAACTTCGCCGCCCTGACGCCTCTGGTCTTCTTGGAGCGCTCCGCCCTGGTCTATCCGGACCGCCTGGCGATTGTCCACGGCGCGCTGCGCCAGACCTGGGCCCAGACTTACTCTCGCTGCCGCCGCCTGGCCAGCGCCCTGCAGCGACGAGGCATCGGCCGTGGCCACACAGTGGCCGTGATGCTCCCCAACACGCCGCCGATGGTCGAGGCCCACTTCGGCATTCCCATGGCCGGCGCCGTGCTCAACACGCTCAATACGCGGCTTGACGCCGAAGCCCTGGCCTTCATGCTGGACCATGGCGAGGCCCGCGCGATCATCGTCGACCGGGAATTCAGCGGCGTGGTGGCGCGCGCCCTCGCCTTGCGCATCGGCACCGAGCCCCTGCTGGTGGTGGACGCCGACGATGCCGTCTACACCGGCCCGGGCGAACGCATCGGCTCACTGGACTACGAAGCCCTGCTGGCCGAAGGCGATCCCGCCTTCGCCTGGCTGCTGCCCGAGGACGAATGGGACGCCATCAGCCTGAACTACACCTCCGGCACCACGGGCAACCCCAAGGGCGTGGTCTACCACCACCGGGGCGCCACCAGCAACGCCATTTCCAACATCCTGGAGTGGGATATGCCCAAGCACGCCGTCTACCTGTGGACGCTGCCCATGTTCCACTGCAACGGCTGGTGCTTCCCGTGGACGGTGGCAGCCCGCGCGGGCGTGAACGTGTGCCTGCGCAAGGTTGAGCCCAAGGCCGTGTTCGAGGCCATCCGTGAGCATGGCGTGACCCACTATTGCGGCGCGCCCATCGTGCACGCCGGGCTGGTCAACGCCCCCGATGAGCTCAAGCAGGGCATCGACCACCCCGTCAAGGCGATGGTGGCGGGCGCCGCCCCGCCCGCCGCGATGATCGAGGGCATGGAGCACATGGGCTTCGACCTGACGCACGTGTACGGCCTGACCGAGGTCTATGGCCCGGCCGCGGTCTGCGTCAAGCACGAGGCCTGGGACACGCTGGACGTGGGCGACCGCGCCCGCCTGAACGCCCGCCAGGGCGTGAACTACCACCTGCAGCGCAGCGTGACCGTGATGGACCCACTCACCATGCAGCCCGTACCCGCCGATGGCGAGACCATGGGCGAGATCATGTTCCGCGGCAACATCACCATGAAGGGCTACCTGAAGAACCCGCGCGCCACCGAAGAGGCTTTCGCCGGTGGCTGGTTCCACTCGGGCGACCTGGCCGTGATGTACCCCGACGGCTACGTCAAGATCAAGGACCGCAGCAAGGACATCATCATCTCGGGCGGCGAGAACATCTCGTCCATCGAGGTGGAGGACGTGCTCTACCACCACCCCGCCGTGCTGGCCGTGGCCGTGGTGGCCAAACCCGACGAGAAGTGGGGCGAAACGCCCTGCGCCTTCGTGGAGCTCAAAGCCGGCGCCACCACCACGCCCGAGGAACTGGTCGCCCACTGCCGCCAGCACCTGGCCGGCTTCAAGGTGCCGCGCGCCATCGTTTTCGGCGAACTGCCCAAGACATCGACCGGCAAGATCCAGAAGTTCGAACTGCGCAAGCAGGCTGGCTCACAGGCAGCGATCGACGCCTGAACAGATCCGGATACTCAGGGGTGGGGCACCCGGGCCCCGGGCCGGCTGAGCGCCGCCGTGACCACTTCGGGCAAAGCGCCCAGACTGGCCAGGGCGCCATCGGCCGGGTCCGCATGGTCGATCCTTGCGGCAATGTGCGCCGGATCGTTGAACAGCACGCGTGTGGAGCCGTCCGGCAGGCTCTGGAACAGTACGCGCCAAGGCAGGTCCATGGTGCCGGAATCAGCCGCCTGGAAGATGGGGGTGTGGCCGTCACGGCGGCCCAGCACCAGCACCCGCGTCTCGGTCGATGCCGTATCGGCGTTCAATTCGCGAGGTTCTGCACCAGGCACCGACGCCGATGTCACGTCGGCCACCACCGGCATGCCCTTGGCCCGGGCCGCGCGCTGCAGATGTTTCACGGCCTGCTCCAAAGGCAGGCGACTGGTCATCGTCATCCAGCCCTGCCGCTCCAGGTCGGCATCCACCGCCTCTGCCGCGGCAGCCGGCCATTGCCCGGCCGCCATCAGCACCAAGGCCATGCAGCCGCTCATCCAGTATCTCGACATGCGCATCGTGCCACCTCCATGCAACCAACTCGGTAGATGGGGGCGGCGCCCTGAAAGTTCAAGTGCGAACGCGTTTCATCACGTAAACGAGTCGAGGCATGATAGGGCCCCATGAAAGCCCACGCCTTCCCGGATGCCCCCACCGACAAGCCCCTGAGCGGCTGGCGGTTGCGCCTGTACATCATCATCTTCGAGGCCGACACCGTCGCGGGCCGCCGCTTCGATCAGTTGCTGATCGCGGCGATCCTGCTGAGCGTGGGGGTGGTGGTGCTCGACAGCGTGCGCCCCTTCTCCGGCCGCTTCACCGACGCCTTCAGCGTGCTGGAATGGCTGTTCACCATGCTGTTCACAGTGGAATACATCCTGCGGCTGCTGTGCGTGCGCCGCCCGCTGTCCTATGCGACCAGCTTTTTCGGCATCATCGACCTGCTGTCGGTCCTGCCGGCTTACCTGGCACTGCTGGTGCCAGAGGCTCATGCCCTGATCGATGTGCGCATCCTGCGGCTGCTGCGTGTGTTCCGGGTGTTCAAGCTCACCGGCTACGTCAACGAATACACCACCCTGGGCCGGGCCCTGGTGGCCAGCCGGCGCAAGATCCTGATCTTTCTGTCCTTCGTGCTGATGGTGGTGCTGGTGATGGGCTCGCTCATGTACGTGGTCGAGGGCCCCGAACACGGCTTCACGAGCATCCCCACCGCCATGTACTGGGCCGTGACCACGATGACCACGGTGGGGTTCGGAGACATCACCCCGCGCACCGACCTGGGCCGCTTCATCTCGTCGCTGATGATGCTGCTGGGCTGGGGGGTGCTGGCGGTGCCCACCGGCATCGTCACCGCCGAGATGACCGCGCAGCGCCACCACTCCACCACGACCACCCGCACCTGCCACGAATGCCTGACCGAAGGCCACCCGCCCGAGGCCAACTTTTGCTGGCGCTGCGGCGCCGGCCTGCCCCCCTACGAGCGCGAAGCCCCACCATTGCCGTCCGGCACCTGATGCTCATCATGAGACAGGCGTTTCCGCTTTTGTAAACTGTGCCGACACGGCTTGCACAGAGCCCTGGCCGCACCCGCCCGTCGGTGCTTATGATGAGCGCCACACCCTCGGCACCGACCGAAAGCACTCTCTAATCCCACAAGGACAACACCATGAAGACGCGCGCCGCCGTGGCCTGGAAAGCAGGCGAACCCCTGACCATCGAAACCGTCGACCTGGACGGACCGCGCGAGGGCGAAGTCCTGGTCGAGATCAAGGCCACGGGCATCTGCCACACCGATTACTACACACTCTCAGGTGCCGACCCGGAAGGCCTGTTCCCCGCCATCCTGGGCCATGAAGGCGCGGGCGTGGTGGTCGATGTCGGCCCGGGCGTCACCTCGCTGAAAAAGGGTGACCACGTCATCCCCCTCTACACGCCCGAATGCCGCCAGTGCAAGTTCTGCCTGAGCCGCAAAACCAACCTGTGCCAGAAGATCCGCAGCACGCAGGGCAAGGGCCTGATGCCCGACGGCACCTCGCGCTTCTCGCTGGGCGGCCAGCCGCTGCTGCACTACATGGGCACCTCCACCTTCGCCAACCACATCGTGGCACCGGAGATCGCCCTGGCCAAGATCCGTGAGGACGCGCCCTTCGAGACCGTCTGCTACATCGGCTGCGGCGTGACCACCGGCGTGGGCGCGGTGCTGTTCACTGCCCAGGTCGAGGCCGGCGCCAACGTGGTCGTGTTCGGCCTGGGCGGCATCGGCCTGAACGTGATCCAGGGCGCCAAGATGGTGGGCGCCGACAAGATCATCGGCGTCGATCTGAACCCCGCCCGCGAAGCCATGGCCCGCCAGTTCGGCATGACCCACTTCCTGAACCCGAAGGACATTGAGGCCGCCGGTGGCAACCTCGTCGACGCCATCGTGCAACTGACGGATGGCGGCGCCGACTACAGCTTCGAGTGCATCGGCAACACCAAGGTGATGCGCCAGGCGCTGGAGTGCACCCACAAGGGCTGGGGCCGCAGCATCATCATCGGGGTGGCCGAGGCTGGCGCCGAGATCAGCACCCGCCCCTTCCAGCTCGTCACGGGCCGCAAGTGGGAGGGCTCGGCCTTCGGCGGCGCGCGTGGCCGCACCGACGTGCCCAAGATCGTCGACTGGTACATGGACGGCAAGCTCAACATCGACGACCTGATCACGCACAAGCTCAAGCTGGAGCAGATCAACGAAGGCTTCGATCTGATGAAAAAGGGCGAATCCATCCGCTCCGTCGTGATCTACTGAGCCTCGCAGTGTTCTGAAGGAGGCAGCACCATGATCGACACCCTCAGCGAACACGGCTGCCACGGCGGCGTGCAGGGCTTTTATCGCCACAGTTCCAGCACCATCGGCCTGCCGATGAAGTTCTCGGTCTACAGGCCGCCGCAGGCTCTGGAAGACGGCGCCAGGCCGCTGCCCGTGCTGCTCTACCTTGCGGGCCTCACCTGCACGGAGGAAACCTTTCCGATCAAGGCCGGGGCGCAGCAGTACGCCGCACAGCACGGCCTGATCCTGGTAGCGCCCGACACCAGCCCGCGCGACACCGGCATCGCCGAGGCCGACGCGGCCTGGGATTTCGGCACCGCCGCCGGCTTCTACCTCGACGCCACGCAGGCGCCCTGGCACAAGCACTGGCGCATGGAGAGCTACCTCACGCTGGAGCTGCTGCCCCTGGTGCTGGACCGCTTCAAGGGCCGTGAAGACCGTGTCGGCATCTTCGGCCACTCGATGGGCGGCCACGGCGCGCTGACCTTGGCCCTGAAGTACCCCGAGCTGTTCCACAGCGTGTCGGCTTTCGCGCCCATCGCCGCACCCAGCCAGTGCCCCTGGGGTCGCAAGGCCTTCACCGGCTACCTGGGTGAGGACACCAGCACCTGGCGCAAGCACGACGCCACCGAGCTGGTCAACGATGGCGGCTACTGCCCGTCCATCCTGATCGACCAGGGCCTGAGCGACAAGTTCCTGGCCGACCAGTTGCACCCGCACCGGTTCGAGAACGCCTGCAAACAGATGGGCCAGCCCCTCACGCTGCGCCGGCATGCCGGCTACGACCACGGCTACTACTTCATCTCGACCTTCATGCGCGACCACATCGAGCACCACGCGGCCACGCTCAACGCCACGGTCAGTGCCACGCCATGAACCTCTACACCGCCATCCAGGCCGCGCTGCCGGCCCAACTGGACGAGCCCGCCATCCTCACCGATGGCGGCCTGACCTACACCTGGCGCGACCTGGACCAGGCCACGGCCATGCTGGCCAACCTGCTGGACAGCCTCAGGCTGCGCGGCAAGGGTGGCCGCCCGCCCGTGGTGGCCGCGCACGTCGACAAATCCGTCGAGGCGCTGCTGCTGTACCTGGCCACGCTGCGCGTGGGCGGCGTCTTCCTGCCGCTGAACCCCGCCTACCGCGCCGCCGAGCTGGATTACTTCGTCGAGGATGCCCAGCCCGCCGTGCTGGTATGCCGCTCCGAAGACCTGGACTGGGTGACGCCACTGGCCGCGCACCGCAACGTGGGCCACCTGTTCACGCTGAACGACGACCGCAGCGGCAGCCTGCTCACGCACGCCGCGCAAATGCCTGCGCAGCACACCGTGGCCACGCGTGATGCCGACGACCTGGCCGCCATCCTCTACACCTCCGGCACCACGGGCCGCAGCAAGGGCGCCCTGCTCACGCACGGCAACCTGCTGAGCAACGCGCGCACCCTGCTGCGCCACTGGGATTGGCGCACCGATGACGTGCTGGTGCACGCCCTGCCCATCTTCCACATCCACGGCCTGTTCGTGGCCGCGCACTGCGCGCTGCTGTCGGCCACGTCCATGCGCTGGATCGGCAAGTTCGATGCCGCCAGGGTGATCGCGCAGATCAAGGACCAGACCCACCCGCGCGCCAGCGTGTTCATGGGTGTGCCCACCATGTACGGCCGCCTGTTGGCCGATGGTGGCCTCACGCCCCAGGCCGCGGCGCACATGCGCGTATTCATCAGCGGCTCGGCGCCGCTGTCGGCCACCGCGGCCGACGCCTTCGTGCACGCCACGGGCCACGCCATCCTGGAGCGCTACGGCATGAGCGAGACCGGTATGCTGTGCTCCAACCCCTGCCGCCCCACTGAGGGCGCCCGCCTGCCCGGCAGCGTGGGCCCCGCCCTGCCCGGCGTGGGCGTGCGCATCACCGACGACCACGGCCAGCCCTGCCCACAGGGCGATGCCGGCCATGTCGAGGTGCGCGGCCCCAATGTGTTCAAGGGCTACCTCGGCATGCCCGACAAGACCCGCGAGGCCTTCACGGCCGACGGCTGGTTCCGCACCGGCGACGTCGGCCGCATCGACGACAACGGCTACGTGCAACTGGTCGGCCGCGCGCGCGACCTGATCATCACCGGCGGCTTCAACGTCTACCCGGCCGAGGTCGAGACCCACCTGGACCGCCTGCCCGGCGTGATCGAATCGGCCGTGATCGGCGTGCCGCACCCGGATTTCGGCGAAGGCGTGGTCGGCGTGCTGGTCACGCCCAAAGGCGTCGCCCTGGATGAAGCCGCGCTGCTGGCCTCGCTCAAGGACACCATCGCCGGCTTCAAGGTGCCCAAGCGCCTGATCTTCACGGATGACCTGCCCCGCAACGCCATGGGCAAGGTCCAGAAGAACCTGCTGCGCCAGCAATACAACCACACCTTCGACTGAGGCCCCGCCGCCATGCTGAGATTCTTCAGTTGGACCCCACGGCCGTCCGACGGGACGGTCGTCGCGCCCGATGAGCGCCTGCCCTGGCCGCCCACCATCGCGATGGGCATCCAGCACGTGGTCGCCATGTTCGGCTCCACCGTGCTGGCGCCCCTGCTCATGGGCTTCGATCCGAACATCGCGGTGCTGATGAGCGGCATCGGCACGCTCATCTTCTTCCTGGTCACGGGCGGCAAGGTGCCCAGCTACCTGGGCTCGAGCTTCGCCTTCATCGGCGTGGTCATCGCAGCCACCGGCTATGCCGGCACCGGGCCCAACACCAACATCGGCCCCGCGCTGGGCGGCATCATCCTGTGCGGGCTGGTCTACACGCTGATCGGCTTCGCGGTGCAGGTGGCCGGCTCCGGCTGGATCGAGCGCTTCACGCCCCCTGTGGTCACCGGCACCATCGTGGCTGTGATCGGGCTGAACCTGGCGGCCATCCCCATCAAGAACATGGCGTCCAGCCACTTCGACGCCTGGATGCAGCTGGTGAGTTTCGCCAGCGTGGCGCTGGTGGCCGTGTTCACCCGGGGCATGCTGCAACGCCTGCTGATCCTGGTGGGCCTGATCGTGGCCAGCGTGGTCTACGTGGTGCTGACCAATGGCCTGGGCCTGGGCAAGCCGGTGGATGTCAGCGGCATCGTCGCGGCCCCCTGGTTCGGCCTGCCGACGCTGCACGTGCCGGTGTTCACGGGCAGCGCGGCGCTGCTGATCGTGCCGGTCGTGGTGATCCTGGTGGCCGAGAACCTGGGGCACATCAAGGCCGTCACGGCCATGACCGGGCGGGACATCGACCAGTACATGGGCCGCGCCTTCATCGGTGACGGCATCGCGACCATGGCCAGCGGCGCGGCCGGCGGCACCGGCGTCACCACCTATGCCGAGAACATCGGCGTGATGGCCGCCACCAAGATCTACTCGACCGCGGTGTTCGTGGTCGCCGCGCTGGTGGCGATCGTGCTGGGCTTCTCGCCGAAGTTCGGCGCCGTCATCCAGGCCATCCCGGTGCCGGTGATGGGCGGCGTCTCCATCGTGGTGTTCGGGCTCATCGCCGTGGCCGGCGCCAAGATCTGGGTCGACAACAAGGTCGATTTCTCGGACAACCGCAACCTGATGGTGGCTGCCATCCCACTGGTGCTGGGCACCGGCGGCTTCGCCCTGCATTTCGGCAGCTTCGAGCTGGGCGGCATCGGCACGGCCACCTTCGCGGCCATCATCCTGTACGCCCTGCTCAGCCAGGGCCAACCTGAAGATCGACAAGCCTGAACGAGGAGCACTCATGAGCCTGAACATCCCTTCCCTCAAGGACAAGGTCAGCCCCGAAGAGTGGCAACTGCGCACCGACCTGGCCGCCTGCTACCGCCTGGTCGCCCTGTACGGCTGGAGCGATCTGGTCTTCACGCACATCTCGGCGCGCATTCCCGGGCCGGATCACCACTTCCTGATCAACCCCTACGGGCTGATGTTCGACGAGATCACCGCATCCAGCCTGGTCAAGGTCGATCAGGACTGCAACAAGCTCAGCGAATCACCCTTCCCCGTCAACCCCGCAGGCTTCACCATCCACAGCGCGGTGCACGCCGTGCGCGAGGATGCCGGCTGCGTGCTGCACACGCACACGCGCGCCGGGGTGGGCGTGTCCGCGCAGAAGGCCGGCGTGCTGCCCATCTCGCAGCAGAGCACCTTCGTGCTGGCCTCGCTGGCCTACCACGAGTACGAAGGCGTGGCCTTCCGCGAGGACGAGAAGCCGCGTCTGCAGGCCGACCTGGGCGAGGCCAACTTCCTGATGCTGCGCAACCACGGCCTGCTCACCGTGGGCCGCACCGTGGCCGATGCCTTCCTGTCCATGTACATCTTCGAGAGCACCTGCCAGATCCAGCTGGCCGCGCAATCGGGTGGGGTCGAACTCACCCAGGTGCACCCACAGATCGTCGAGGGCGTGGGCCATGCCATGAAGGTGCAGACCGGCGGCATGGGCGGCGCTTTCGTGTGGCCCTCGCTGCTGCGCAAGGTCGAGCGCCAGGCGCCTGACTACAAGAACTGAACAGGCCGCCAAGCATGAACAAGCTGTGGGTGATCATCACCCTGGTCATCGCGGCACTGGGGCTGTCCACCCTGATCGTGGTGGGCGGCGACATGGTCAAGGGCTACGACCCAAAGGCCAATGCCGGCTCGGGTGCCGACGTGGGCACGCCCTGGCAGATCGATCCCGTGCCCGAGGGCCGCACACGCGTGGCCGGCCTGGTACTGGGCCTGCCTGGGCAGCCGCAGGCCGGTGACGGCACCCTGGCCGACGTGCTGCGCCTGTGGCCCGACAAGACCCAGGTGGCCGTGGTGGCCTCGCCCGCCGAGGTCGGTGCGCTGGAGGCCTTCGTCGATCCGGCCATGCTCGGGTTCGTGGGTGGCAAGCTGGTGCTGAGCCTGCAGATGGACCCATTGCGCATCGCCGAATTCAAGCGGCGCGCGGCCAAGGTCGATTTCATGGAGAGCACCACGCGCAAGTTCACGCTCTCGGCCGACGATCTGGCGGCGGCCAGGTCGGCGCCCGTCATCGCCGCGGCCTTCGTGCCCCAGGCCCGACTGGATGCCGACACGGTGATCGGCCGCTTCGGCCAGCCCGCCCAGCGCCTGCCCGGTGCCGGGGGCAGCGAGCACCTGCTCTACCCCGACCAGGGCGTGGACGTGGTTCTCTCGCCCAAGGGGCGCGACCTGATCCAGTACGTGGCGCCCGCGCGCTTCAACGAGCTGCGCGCGCCCCTGGTGGCCGCACAGGCCGCATCCGCGGCGGCCGCCTCGTCGTCGTCACCGGCAGCGCTCAGCGGTGCTTCGCCAGCAGCGCGCTGATCTCGGCGTCCTTGCGCGCCCACATCTCGCCCATCCAGGCCTGCAGCTCGGCGCGGTAGGCCGAGGCGGTGGAATCCTCCGGCATCTGCAGCGATTTCGGGATAGGCACCTCCCGGAAGGTGACGATCACGTCATCGACCTGCCCCAGCAGCAGGTGGTGGAACTCGGGCACGCCCTTGGGATAGACGATGGTCACGTCCAGCAACGCATCGAACTGGTCGCCCAGCGTCTCCAGCGCCATCGCGATGCCGCCCGTCTTGGGGCGCAGCAGGTGCTGGTAGGGTGATTTCTGCTTGTCGTGCTTGTCCTTCGTGTAGCGCGTGCCTTCCAGGAAGCTGATCACCGAGGTGGGGATCACGCGGAACTTCTCGCAGGCCTTGCGGGCCACCGCCAGATCCTGCGCCACGCTGGCACCGCCCTTGCGGCGCATGAAGGGAAAATCCAGCGCCCACCAGGCCAGGCCCAGGATGGGCACGTAGATCAGCTCGTGCTTGATGAAGAACTTGAGCATGGGGATGCGGCGGTTGAACACCCGCTGCAGCACCAGGATGTCCGCCCAGCTCTGGTGGTTGCACGACACCAGGTACCAGCCCTTGCGGCTCAGGTGGCTGGCATCGGGCAGGTGCCAGGGCTTGCGGTTGGCCCAGCGCACCCACAGGTTGTTGTTCTCGATCCAGGTCTCGGCGATGAAGTTGAGCAGCACATCGGCCACCTTGCGCACCGGCTTGAGCGGCACCAGCAGCTTGACCAGTGCCACCGGCACCATCAGGCCGAAGAACAACACGAAGGTGCCGACCAGCAACTGCGCGCTGGCCAGGACGCCCTTGACGGCGGAAATCACGGGATTGGACATGTCTCGAAGGATTGGCCGGGCGGCCTTGTGCTGGGACAGGCGCGATTATCCGCTCACCGGCCCAGTGTGCCGGCACGGCGCACCTGCGCCAGCCATTTGGCGCGCTGCGGCTCGCTGGCGAAGCGCACCGGCGCGAACAGCTTGATGCCCACGGGCTGGATGCCGCAAAAGCCCAGGATGGTCCGGCGCAGCTGCAGATGCAGCGGGCGCCAGTAGGCCAGCGCGTAGAACCAGTTGGGCGTGTCGGCGGTAACGAAGGCCCGCGCGCTGCGCCCGGCCAGCAACTTGTCCCACAGCTGCGAGTTGGGGCGGTACTTGAAGGCATAGCCGGGCAGGAAGGCGCGGTCAAAGAAGCCTTTGAGCAGCGCCGGCAGACCACCCCACCACATCGGGAACACAAAGACGATGTGCTCGGCCCAGGTTATGGCCTGCTGCACCTCGACCAGGCCAGGTTCCAGCGGCTGGATCTGGCGGTAGCCATGGTGCAGCACGGGGTCGAAGGCGATGTCGCCCAGGCGGAAGAGCTTGAGCTCGTGCCCGGCCTCGCGGGCGGCCTCGGTGTAGGCATCGGCCATGGCGCCACAGTAGCTGGCGGCATCGGGGTGTCCGAGGATGACGGTGATCTTGCGGCTCACGGCTGCTCCCTGTGGATGCGCCACCCTGAAGGGCGGCATGGTGCCATTATGGACAGGCGGCCCGGGCGCTTCCTGATGCGCGGCCAGCCCTCATCAAACTGACACACTCGATGGGCATGCTCGGCATTTTGCGTTTTTGTCGGCGTCGTCCGATCCCAGAGTGCCCGCATGACCCAACCTACCGGCCCCATCGATCCCGAACTGCTGCGCCGCCTGCAGGACGACGTGCTGGACAGCTACGACGAAGAACTCGAGATGGAGATCGACGACCGCCTGCTGGACGGCGACGCAGTCCATGACGACGACAGCCGCGATGCGCGCCGCATGTACTTCCGCGAACTGTTCCGCCTGCAGGGAGAGCTGGTCAAGCTGCAGGATTGGGTGGTGCACAGCGGCGAGCGCATCGTCGTGCTGTTCGAGGGCCGCGACGCGGCCGGCAAGGGCGGCGCGATCAAGCGCATCACGCAGCGCCTGAACCCGCGCGTGTGCCGCGTGGCCGCCCTGCCCGCCCCCAACGACCGCGAGAAGACCCAGTGGTACTTCCAGCGCTACGTGAGCCACCTGCCCGCCGCCGGTGAGATCGTGCTGTTCGACCGCANNGCAGCTGGTACAACCGCGCCGGCGTCGAGCGCGTGATGGGCTTTTGCTCCGACGACGAGTACGAAGAGTTCTTCCGCTCCGTGCCCGAGTTCGAGAAGATGCTGGTGCGCAGCGGCATCAGGCTGTTCAAGTACTGGTTCTCCATCACCGACGAAGAGCAGAACGCGCGCTTCATCGCCCGCATCAACGACCCGCTCAAGCAGTGGAAGCTCAGCCCGATGGACCTGGAGAGCCGCCGCCGCTGGGAGGCCTACACGCGCGCCAAGGAAACCATGCTGGAGCGCACCCACATCCCCGAGGCCCCCTGGTGGGTCGTGCAGGGCGTGGACAAGAAACGCGCGCGCCTGAACCTGATCCATCACCTGCTCAGCCAGGTGACCTACCACGAGGTGGAGCACACTCCGGTGTACCTGCCTCCGCGCGAGCGCCACGAGGACTACATCCGCCGCCCTGTGCCGGACACCATGTTCGTGCCCGAGGTGTACTGAGTTCCCGGCCAGCGGCCGGCAAGGCCCTTGGCCGCGTGCCCTGGCACGCCTGCCCGCGTTCCGCTACGCTTGAGGGTTTCGTCCGGTCTGGCGCCGGACCTGTCAACGGGAGCCCCGTGCGTGCTGCGCTTTTTCGAACAACTGGTTGACCCCTATCCCACCGAGGATCCCTCTCCGCCCCCCAAGGGCTTCATGGCCTTCCTGTGGGCCTGCACGCAGGGCACCCGCCCCTACATCCTGGGCATGACCCTGCTGACGGCGCTGATCGGCGCCTTCGAGGCGCTTTTGTTCAGCATGCTGGGCTCCATCGTGGACTGGCTGGGCAGCGTGCCCCCCGCGCAGCTGTGGGCGAACGAAGGCGGGCACCTGATGCTGCTGGTCGCGATCCTCTTGATCAGCCCCCTGGCCGTGCTGCTGCAGACCCTGTTCAAGCACCAGACCCTGGCCGGCAACTTCCCGATGCGCCTGCGCTGGAACTTCCACCGGCTGATGCTGGGCCAGAGCATGGGCTTCTACCAGGACGAGTTCGCCGGCCGCGTGGCCACCAAGGTGATGCAGTCGGCGCTGGCCGTGCGCGACACGGTGATGATCGTGATGGACATCCTGGTGTTCGTCGTCATCTACTTCGTGACGATGACGGCCGTGGTGGGCAGCTTCGACGCCTGGCTGCTGCTGCCCTTCATCGGCTGGCTGGTGCTCTATGCGCTGGCGGTGTGGTATTTCGTGCCGCGCCTGGCCACGCGCGCCCGAGCCCAGGCCGATGCCCGCTCGCTGATGACCGGCCGCATCACGGATGCGTACACCAACATCGCCACCGTCAAGCTGTTCTCGCACGGGCGCCGTGAGGCCGATTACGCCCGCTCGGCCATGCGCGAGTTCATGCTCACGGTGCACGGCCAGATGCGCCTGGTCAGCGGGTTCGAGGTCGTCAACCACACCCTGAGCATGCTGCTGATCCTGTCCACCGCCGGGGCCACGCTGTGGCTGTGGACGCAGGGCCAGGTGGGCGTGGGCGCGGTGGCCGCTGCCACGGCCATGGCGCTGCGCCTGAACGGCATCTCGCACTGGATGATGTGGGAAGTGGCCTCGCTGTTCGAGCACGTGGGCACGGTGCAGGACGGCATCAACACCCTGTCGCGCCCGCACACGGTGGTCGACAAGCCCGGCGCGCAGCCGCTGGCAGTGACGCGGGGCGAGGTGGTGTTCGACCAGGTGAGCTTCGCCTATGGCAGCATGCGCACGGTGGTGGACGGGCTGTCGCTGCGCATCCGCCCGGGCGAGAAGATCGGGCTGGTGGGGCGCTCGGGCGCCGGCAAGTCCACGATCGTGAACCTGTTGCTGCGCTTCTACGACGTCGAGCAGGGCCGCATCCTGATCGACGGGCAGGACATCAGCCAGGCCACGCAGGACAGCCTGCGCGCGCAGATCGGCATGGTCACGCAGGACACGTCGCTGCTGCACCGTTCGGTGCGCGACAACATCCTGTACGGGCGGCCCGATGCGAGCGACGAGCAGATGGTGCTGGCGGCGCGGCGTGCCGAGGCGCATGATTTCATCCAGACGCTGAGCGATCCGAAGGGGCGCGTGGCTTACGACGCACATGTGGGCGAGCGCGGGGTGAAGCTGTCGGGCGGGCAGCGGCAGCGGATCGCGATTGCACGGGTGATGCTCAAGGATGCGCCGATCCTGTTGCTGGACGAGGCGACGAGTGCGCTGGATTCTGAAGTCGAGGCGGCGATCCAGGCGAGTCTGTACCGGCTGATGGAGGGCAAGACGGTGGTGGCGATCGCGCACCGCCTGTCGACCATCGCGGCGATGGATCGCTTGATCGTGCTGGATCAGGGGCGGATCGTGGAGGAAGGGGATCATGCTTCCTTGCTGTCTCGGGGCGGTTTGTATGCGCGGCTGTGGGCGCATCAGAGTGGGGGGTTCCTGGGCGAGGAGGCTTGAGGGCTCTTGCTTTCTGGGCAGAGGCTTTTTGCGTTGCGCCCAACCACAAAAGGCAAAGAACCAAACCAAGGGCCCCAAAACAAGAAAGGGCGGGAAGACCCAGCGAAGGATCTACCCGCCCCACGTTCAGGCGTCAATCAACCGAGAGAGAGATCAGCCTTCCAGCGGCGTGATCCCGGCAATCGCCCACTCACGGTCACCCTCGACCGGCTTGACCAGATGCCACAGCTCGGTGAAGGGCTCCGCATTCTGATCGGCCGCCTCGCGGATCAAGCCGCTGAAACGCACCGAAGCGATCCACTGGCCGTTCTCCTGGGCCGTGTCAACCAGTTGCGCATCCAGCTGCATCACATCGGTCTGCTGGGCGGACTGACCACGCTCTTGCAGATCCAGACGCAGCGACGCGAACAGCTCGGGCGTCGTGAACTTGCGCAGATCCTCGACATTGGCCTCGTCGTTGGCGGCCTGCAGGCGGATGAAGATCATCTTGGCGATGCGCTCGAAACCTGCTGCATCAAAACCCGCGGGCACCGCCGACACCGCCGGGCCTGCCGAGGCAGCCACGGGGGCCGCCGACGAGAAGGCCTGCTGGGCTTCACGCTGCATCGGGCTCAGGTTGTCGGCCGAACGCGCCTGGTTGCCCTGCTGAGGCCAAGGCGCACCGGCGCCCGCCAGCTGGGTGCCTGCGCCACGGGCGGCACCACCGTTGTTCTGGCGGAAACGGTTCATCAGGAAGCGGATGGCGATCACCGCGACCAGCGCCAGCAGCGCCATCGTCAGGAAATTGCCGAAGGCTTCACCCATGCCGAGGTGGCTCATCAGCGCGGCAATGCCCAGGCCGGCGGCGATGCCGGCGATCGGGCCCATCCAGGAGCGCTTGCCCGCGTTGGCCGCGGCGCCGGCCGCTGCCGGCGCTGCGTTCTGGGCAGGGGCATTCGCGTTGGTGGGCTGGCCGGGTTTGGCCGGTGGGGCATCAGGGGCGCGATCAGGCGCCTGACGCTGCATGCCGGCAGGGCGGCCACTGCCAAGGCGCTTGGCCTCGACCTCGAAGGACACCACCGTGGTGGACAGTCCGACCAGGGCCAGCGACACCGCAAGAAGGAATTTTTTCAAGAAGAAATCTCCGTCGTAGAAAACCAATCGTGGCTTTGACCGGAAGTGTGATCCGATGTCGCCAACGAAGTTCAGTTTACATTCATATTTAAAGTTCAGGCCTAATCCGGTCATGAAATCCGATTCCAATCCGGGCCATTCCCCGACCGCACAAGGCGCCAAGGCCGGCGGCACGCCTCCCGCCACGTCCCAGACGCCCTTCAGCGCCCTGCCCCTGGCGCCCTCCCTGCTGGAGAACCTGCAGGCGCTGGGGCTGCATCACATGACGCCCATCCAGGCAGCCAGCCTGCCGCTGGCCCTGGCCGGCCATGACCTGATCGCCCAGGCCAAGACCGGCAGCGGCAAGACCGCCGCCTTCGCCCTGTCCTTGCTCAGCCGGCTGAACCCGCGCTGGTTCGCCGTGCAGGCCCTGGTGATGTGCCCCACGCGCGAGCTGGCCGACCAGGTCGCCCAGGAGATCCGCCGCCTGGCCCGCGCCGAAAGCAACATCAAGATCCTGACGCTGTGCGGCGGGGCCACCATGCGCCCGCAGATCACCAGCCTGGCGCACGGTGCGCACATCGTCGTCGGTACGCCTGGCCGGCTGATGGACCATCTGGAGCGCGGCACGCTCGATTTGGGCGGCCTGAACACCCTGGTGCTGGACGAGGCCGACC
>DDJC01000082.1:230-4123 GCA_002339015.1 Burkholderiales bacterium UBA1834 | reverse complement strand
CACCTGTCCGACCTGTCGTGGAACGAGCCGGGCGAGTCCGCTGTCCGCAACTACAAGAAGGGCCAGGAAGTCGAAGCGATCGTGCTGGCCATCGACGTGGAACGCGAGCGCATCTCCCTGGGCATCAAGCAGCTGGATTCCGACCCCTTCACCAACTTCACGACCCTGAACGATCGCGGTGCCACCGTGACCGGCGTGGTTGCCACGGTTGATGCCAAGGGCGCCGAGATCAAGCTGGCCGACGACATCCTGGGCTACCTGCGCGCGTCCGAAATCAGCCGCGACCGCGTCGAAGACGCCCGCAACGTGCTGAAGGAAGGCGACGAAGTCACGGCCATCGTGATCAACGTGGACCGCAAGACCCGCAACATCCAGCTGTCGATCAAGGCCAAGGACAACGCAGAGCAGCAAGAAGCCCTGCAATCCCTGCGCGCCGACACGACCAAGGAAGGTTCCGGCACCACCAGCCTGGGCGCCCTGCTCAAGGCCAAGCTGGACCAGAACAACGGCTGATCCTCGGCTGTTGACCGTCGGCGGGCCGCAAGGCTCGCCGGCCGCTCCCAGAGACCGTTCCGGCTCAAGCCCGCTGCCCAGCGGGTTTCGGCCGGCTCGCCCCCTGGGGGCTGTGATGAGGCCTCCCGCGTGGCCTCATCACAGCCCCTGAATCAGTTGTGTTTCATCACCCATGACCCGATCCGACCTGGTGGCCAAGCTGGCCGAGCGCTTCGGCCAGCTCACGCAACGCGATGCCGAGTTCGCCGTCAAGACCATCCTGGACGCCATGTCGGAGGCGCTGGCCAAAGGGCACCGCATCGAGTTGCGCGGCTTCGGCAGCTTCTCGATCAACCGCCGCCCGCCCCGCATGGGCCGCNNTCAAGCCGGGCAAGGCCCTGCGTGAAGCCGTGGACACCGCTGTTCCCGAAACGCAACCCTCTGCCGCCGAGGCCGACGCGATGGTGGACAATCAGCCCCAGCGCTGAAAACCCCCACCATCCCCAACCGAGCCAAGACGAGGGATCGACATCCATGCGTGCACTGACCTGGCTGTGGCGTGCTTTCCTGTTCTTCGTGCTGTTCGCTTTCGCCCTGAAGAACCAGCACGTGGTCGACGTGCGCGGCTTCTTCGGCTACAGCTGGCAGGCCCCCATGGTGTTCGTGATGCTGGGCGTGTTCGGCCTGGGTTGCGCTGCCGGTGTGGTGGCCATGGTGCCCAGCTGGTGGCGCCACCGGCGTGATGCCCGCAAGCGCCTGCACCTGATCGCCGAGCAGGCCCCGGCCGCCGAAGACACCCCCGCCGCCCCCGACACGAGCGGTGCCCTGCCCTCGCAGTTGCCGCACCCGCCCGACATGCCGGCGCCGCGCAAGCAGGGCCGTTGACTTTTCACCGCCCACCCGCGGTCACCACAATGGACTTCGATCTGCAATGGCTGCTGCTGGCGCTGCCCGGCGCCTTCCTGCTGGGCTGGCTGGCCTCGCGCCTGGACCTGCGGCAGATGCGCCGCGAAGAGAGCGCCACGCCCCAGGCTTACTTCAAGGGGCTGAACCTGCTGCTCAACGAACAGCAGGACAAGGCCATCGACGCCTTCATCGAGGCGGTGCAGCACGATCCGGACACCTCCGACCTGCACTTCGCCCTGGGCAACCTGTTCCGCCGCCGCGGCGAATATGAACGCGCCATCCGCGTGCACCAGCACCTGCTGGCCCGTGCCGACCTCAAGCGCGAAGAGCGCGAGAAGGCCCAGCACGCCCTGGCCCAGGACTTCATGAAAGCCGGCCTGTTCGACCGCGCGGAAGAAGCCTTCAAGGCCCTGGAAGGCACGGCCTTCGGCACCGATGCGCGCCTGTCGCTGCTGACGCTGTACGAGCGCTCGCGCGACTGGCATCCGGCCATCGAGGTAGCCCGCCATCTGGAGGCTGCCGGCACGGGTTCGTTCGCACCGCGCATGGCGCACCACTGGTGCGAAATCGCCCTGGAGGCCGATGCACGCGGGCGCACCGACGAAGCCGACCAGGCCCTGCGCCGTGCCCGCGAAGCAGCCCCGCAGGCCGCACGGCCGCTGGTGCTGGAGGGGCAGCGCCATGCCCACCGCGGCCAGCCCGCCGAAGCCCTGGCCTTCTGGGACGAACTGATGGCCTTGCAGCCCCAGGCCTTCACGCTGGTGGCCGCCGATTACGCCAAGGCCGCACAGCAGTGCGACCGGGCCGATGGCGCGCGCCACAAACTGCAGGCCCTGTACGCGCAGTACCCTTCGGTGGATGTGCTGCAGGCCATCAACAGCCTGCAGAGCGACAGCGCCGAGCGCCGCACCCGCCTGCTGAGCCACCTGCAGCACCAGCCCTCGCTGTCGGCCGCGCAGGGCCTGATCCGCGAGCGGCTGGCCACGGGCGTGTCACTGAGCAACCAGGAGATCGAATCCCTGCAGCAGGCCCTGCACACCGCCTCCAAACCCATGCAGCGCTACCGCTGCGCGGCCTGCGGGTTCGAAGGCCAGCACTACTTCTGGCAGTGCCCTGGCTGCCAGGGCTGGGACACCTACCCGCCGCGCCGCCTGGAAGATCAATAAGCGCAGCCTGGGTTCGCGCCGGGCCATCAGGCGCGGGTATCGCGGCTGCGACGCGCCCGCAGGGCAGCCACCACCCCGAGGCCCGCGGCCAGCATCGCCCAGCCCTCCGGCTCGGGCACCGGCGCCTGGAACGTGACTTCGCCGAGCGCGAACCAGCGCCCGGGGCTCTGCAGCGTCACGGACACGAAGCGGCCCTGCCCTGGTGATGCCAGCAAGGGACGCTCGACAGGTGGGGCTGTAGGTAGCCATCCCACAGCACATAGGGCGTCCAGGCACTGTAGCCATGCACGATGGACGCGCTCGCGCAACGGGAAAACTGTGATGTGAACAAATGTTAAGCGCGTTCAGCGAGGGCCCTCACCCTCGCTTGAGGGATCGTCCCTCATTCAAGGCGGCCTGGTGGCCTCAATGCGCGTGGTCGTGGGCTGGCGGTGCAGACGTGCCCGTGGGCGCGGCGGCACGCACCGGCACGGCCACCTTCTGCTCCAGCAGCTTGCCATCCGGAGCCTTGAAGCGAAGCACCAGCGGCACGGTGCTGCCGGCTGTCAACGGGCGCTTGAGTGCCATCAGCATCAGGTGATGGCCACCCGGCTTGAGCTCGACCGTCTGGCCGGCAGGCAGGTCCAGCCCCTCGACAGGGCGCATGCGCATCACGTTGCCGTCCATGGCCATCTCGTGCAGTTCGGCGGTGCCGGCCACGGGCGTGGAGAAACCCACCAGCTGCAAGGCCGCCGCAGGGCTGCGCAGGCTCATGAAGCCGCCGGTGCCGCTCTGGCCCGGCACTGTGGCACGCACCCAGGCGCCCTGCACATCGACGAAGGCGGCCGGCTTGGCCTCCTTGGCCTTGGCCGTCGTGGTCTTGATGGCAGGGGCAGCGCCATGCGATTCACCCACAGCAAGGTCATGATCGGCCCTGGCCGGTGCCGCGCACACCGCTGCGGCCAGGCCGGCCGCCATCGCGAGCACCCAGGGTTGCGTGCGCTTGTTCAGGAGCTTCGGGGTCATCGTGGGCTCTCCTCCATCGGGGTTGTTCGACAGGCATCAAAAGGCCGAGGCCTCATCACGCCCGGGCATCACGCCTGGGCGTCACCCCGTCAGTCTACCCATCCGCGAGCCTCACGGTTCATCCTCGCATCAACACCTCAATCCGGCACGCCCAGCCGGCTGCCACCAGGCCAGGTGAAGATCTCGACGCCGGTGTCCGTCACACCCACGGTGTGCTCGAACTGGGCCGACAGGGAGTGGTCCTTGGTGACGGTGGTCCAGCCATCGCCCAGCACCTTCACATCGGGCTTGCCGCCGTTGAGCATGGGCTCGATCGTGAAGATC
>DDJC01000082.1:0-206 GCA_002339015.1 Burkholderiales bacterium UBA1834 | reverse complement strand
GGCCGTAGTGCAGCACCTGCGGCGCGTCATGGAAGACCCGGCCCGTGCCGTGCCCGCAGAAATCGCGTACCGACGAGAACCCGGCCTCGCGCGCCAGCGCCTCGATGACCGCGCCGACATCACCCAGACGCGCGCCGGGCTTGACCTCGGCGATGCCGCGCATCATGGCCGCGTGGGTGGTGTCCACCAGGCGCTGGGCCAGGATG
>DDJC01000046.1:1086-19873 GCA_002339015.1 Burkholderiales bacterium UBA1834 | reverse complement strand
CAGTTCGGCGGCCATGCCGGCCGTACGCTGCGCACAGGCGACATGCTGCATGCCTTCGCGGCCACCGATGGTGCGCCCGCTGGCTTCCCGGCAAGTCACAGCGCAGGCGGTAACGACCCCAGCGCCACGGCCGCGCTCATCACCAGCCCTTTCGCCCGCCACTGGACCATCGGCGTGCTCTACGGTCCGCACGGCGCCCCCGACTTCTTCACGCCTGAGGACATCGCCACCTTCTTCGGTACCGACTACCAGGTGCACTACAACAGCAGCCGCACCGGCGTGCGCCTGATCGGCCCCAAGCCCCAATGGGCGCGCGCCGATGGCGGCGAGGCCGGCCTGCACCCCTCGAACATCCACGACAACGCCTACGCCATCGGCGCCATCGACTTCACCGGCGACATGCCTGTGATCCTGGGCCCCGACGGCCCCAGCCTGGGCGGCTTCGTGTGCCCGGCTGTGGTGGTCGCGGCCGAGCGCTGGAAGCTGGGGCAGCTCAAGGCAGGTGACACGCTGCGCTTCGTCGCGTTGACGCATGAGCAGGCGCAAGCGCTGCAACAGGCACAAGATGCCGTCGTGGCCGCCACAGGCGCCCAAGTAACGGGCGTGGGTTCAAATCCTGCCCCGGCAACCAATTTCCCGTCGTTGCCGGCAGGTATCCCTGCACGCGAAGTGACAGCGGCACTATCTCCTATCCTGGGCCAGCGCCCAGCCGACGACACCACCAATCGCCCCGCCCGCTGCATCCGCCAGGCCGGTGACCGCTACCTGCTGATCGAATTCGGGCCGCTGGTGCTCGACCTCACGCTGCGCTTCCATGTGCATGCGCTGATGACCGCGCTGGATGAACAACGCCGGCAAGGCGAATTGAGCGGCATCGTCGACATGACCCCCGGCATCCGCTCCCTGCAGATCCACTTCGACCCGGCCACCCTGCCCCGCGCCCAGCTGCTGCAAGCCATCGACCAGGCCGAAGCCTCGATGCCATCGCTGGACGAGCTCACCGTGCCCACCCGCACCGTGTGGCTGCCCCTGTCCTGGGACGACAGCGCCACGCGCCTGGCCATCGAGAAATACATGCAGTCGGTACGCGCCGATGCCCCCTGGTGCCCCAGCAACATCGAGTTCATCCGGCGCATCAATGGTCTGGGCAGCATCGACGACGTCAAGCGCATCCTCTTCGATGCCAGCTACCTGGTGATGGGGCTGGGTGACGTCTACCTGGGCGCGCCCGTGGCCACGCCGCTGGACCCGCGCCACCGCCTGGTCACCACCAAGTACAACCCTGCCCGCACCTGGACACCCGAGAACGCTGTGGGCATCGGCGGCGCCTATCTGTGCGTCTACGGCATGGAAGGCCCGGGCGGCTACCAGTTCGTGGGCCGCACGGTGCAGATGTGGAACCGCTGGCGCGACGAGCGTCACGGCGCAATGGATTTCGAAGCCGGCAAACCCTGGTTGCTGCGCTTCTTCGACCAGATCCGCTTCTACCCTGTCGGCGAAGAAGAACTGCTGCGGATGCGCCGCGACTTCCCGGCCGGGCGCCTGAAGCTCCGCATCGAAGACGGCACCTTCAGCCTGCGCGACTACCGCAACTTCCTGAGCCAGGAAGCAGACAGCATCAGCGCCTTCAAACAAGGCCAGCAGGCCGCCTTCGATGCCGAACGCGAGCGCTGGAAGGCCTCCGGTCAGGATGGCAGCCTCAGCGAACTGGACGTGTCCCCGCCTCCCGACGACACCGCCCTGCCCGAAGGCGCCACCGCCGTAGGCAGCCCCGTGCCCGGCAGCGTGTGGAAGGTGCTGGTGACCGAGGGCGACACGGTCGACGAAGGCCAGACCCTGGCCGTGGTCGAGTCCATGAAGATGGAGTTCCCGGTCACCGCGCCATCCAGAGGCACCGTGCTGAGCGTGCGCTGCAAGGAAGGCAGCGGCGTCACCGCCGGGCAGGATGTGGTCGTGCTGGCCGCCTGATTAAGGGCATACTTTCGGACATGATCGAAGGTGGCCGTTGACGCAAAATGGCGCCGCGTCAACACCTCCTCGTGCCACCTGGCCCGCGAACCGCTCATGGCACCCAACCCGAAACACCTCATCCTGAACCTTCTGATGGCCGCCGACGGCCCGCTGTCCTCACGGGAGGCGGTGGGGGCGTGCGCCCTGTTCGGCATCCGGGAAAACAGCGTGCGGGTCGCCCTGGTGCGCCTGGCCGCTGCAGGTCTGGTGGAAGCCGCCGGGCGCGGCAGCTACCGCCTGGGGCCCCAGGCGGCCCCCCTGGCCAGCGACGTATCGCGCTGGCGCACGCTCGAAGACCGCACCTGCGAATGGGATGGCGGCTGGCTGATGGTAAGCACGGGCGCCCTGGGGCGCAGCGATCGGCCCGCTTTGCGCGCCCGAGAGCGCGCCATGACCATGGCAGGGTTTCGCGAGCTGGAGCCCACGCTCTACCTGCGCCCCGACAACCTGGTGGGCCATGCCCCGGCGGCGCGTGAGCGCCTCTACAAACTGGGCCTGGATCCCACGGCGCCGGTGTTCTCCGCCCACGACCTGGATCCGGCGCGCGAAAAGGCCGCTCGTCAGCTCTGGGATGGCGCCGCACTCACGGCCAGCTACCAGGCCACCCGGCGAAAGCTCCAGGCCTGGATGGACCACGCCGCCCAGCTCGACACCGAAGTGGCCGCCCGCGAGTGCTACCTGTTGGGCAACGACGCCATCCGCCAGCTGGTGTTCGACCCCCTGCTGCCCGAGCCGCTGGTCAACGTGGCCGAGCGTCGAGCCTTCCATGAGGCCGTGCAGGCTTACGACCGTGCCGGCCATGTGATCTGGCAGAAGCTGCTGGCCCATCTTTCCAGCGGCGGCCGTGTCAACGCGGGTCTCAGTGAGGAAGCCCCGCCAGCAGACAAACGCCCGCACTGAGCTGCGATAGGATGCAGCATCGATCGCCTCGCCTGCACGCTGGACACTGAACACCCCATGGATGCCCCGAAACAAGCCCACATGTTCTGGATCATCGGCATCGTCCTGCTCGCTGCAGCCATCCCGGCGGTGGCCATCGGTTACTACAACGAGTCGCTCACCTTCACCTTGGTCGGGCTGTCAGAGCTGGTGTGCGGCCTTGTGCTGATCACCATCGGGATGCTCAGGCAACGACGCCTCAAACGCGAATGTCCCTGAGCACGAAGCATGAGCACACCGACCTTGACCGGGCAACGCATCGTGATGCGCCCCCTGCGGGCCAGCGATGCCCAGGCGCTGGTGCTGGCCGCCAGTGACGGCGAACTGTGGAACCTGCCCTTCACGGTGGTGCCCTCAGCACAGACGGTCGAGGCCTACATCGCCAACGCCCTCCAGGGCGAGCAGCAAGGCCATGTGATGCCTTTCGTGACCACCCTGCGTGACACAGGCCAGATCATCGGCTCGTCCCGCTTCTGGAAAGTCGATGCGGCCAACAGAAAGCTGGAGATCGGGCACACCTGGCTGGCGCGCTCCTGGCAGCGCAGCTTCGCCAACACGGAGGCCAAGCTGCTGATGTTGAGCCAGGCCTTCGACGCCATGGGCTGTGTGCGCGTGCAACTCCAGACCGATGAGCGCAATACCGTGTCGCGCGCCGCGATCCTCCGCCTGGGCGCTCAGCAGGAAGGCATCCTGCGCCAGGAACGCATCATGCCTGATGGCTTCATCCGCAACTCAGTGCGCTTCAGCATCATCGATGCCGAGTGGCCAAGCGTGAAACAGCGCCTCCAGGCCCGCCTGGCACTGGATGCCTGAGCCAAGCCGGACCAGGCCCAGCTCAGCTCAGCTCAGCTCACGCTCAAGCGTTGTCCACGAGCAGCTTGCCGCTCTCCAGCAGCTTGCCGATGATCTGGGCGCCTGATGCATTGGCATCCAGGCCCAGGCCGCTGCGCAGGTTCACGCCTTCCAGGACGATCTGCTGATGGTCCGCACCTGAGGCATATGTACCATTGGCGAAACCCCCTGCCGGGCTCACGCGGATGACCGTACCGGCACTGCTGGTCTCGACGTCGAGGTAGTTGGCCAGATTGCCCAACCCTCCCGCGGCGTTCTCTCCCTGCAGCAGGTCGCGCAGATCCAGCACATCACCGCCCGCCGCGGGCGCAGACACATCGAAGTCCCTGATGGTATCGACTGCACGGCTGGCCGGATCACTGCCTGCATCGGCCAGGCTCCAGCGGAACACATCGGAGCCCGCGCCGCCGATCAGGGTGTCATTGCCTGCCCCGCCCACCAGGGCATCATGGCCCGGGCCACCATGCAGCAGGTCGTTGCCCCCCAGGCCCAGCAGCACATCATCGCCTTCATTGCCGTACAGCTGATCACCCACGATGCCACCGACGATCGTGTCGTTGCCGGCATGCCCCAGGATGAGGTTGGCGTCCTTGTTGCTGCCTGACAGATCATCAGACGTGGCCGAACCTTCAAGGACGGCCGTGCGCTGCACATCAATGCTCAGCGTCGTCGGCAAGGCCACGTCGCCGTCCTTGTCAGCCAGGCTGAAGCTGAACACCTCCTGGGCACTGGCGTTCACCGGCGTCTGCACCGAGTAGGTGTAGGTGCCGGTATCGAAGTTCACCGTGAACTGCTGTCCCAGGGCCGTGGTGACGGACAGCACAGGATTGGCCGCATCGTAGTTGTGGACGACCCCATCGATCGTGATGCTGGCGACATGGCCGAATCCGTCTGCACCGAGCAGTTGCCCGTCGACCAGGGAGCCCGTGGTGGTTTGTTTGACCGTGCCGGACAGCACCTTGTCCAGCTGGCTCAGGTCGGTGACCACCGAGGCATCGAGGTTCGACGAGGACTGCCCATCGTAGGCAATGGGATCCAGGTTGCCCTGATTGACGCCCGCACCGAGCCCGATCACATGGGACGTGATGCTGTTGGCGTTGAGAAAGGCCTGCCAGGCGGCCTCTTCAGCCGCATCAATGCCATCACCCAGTTCAGGGTTGGTCACGTTGCCATCGTTGTTGCCGCCGAAAGCGGTCCCTTTGGGATGGGCACTGGACAAGGTCGGATCGCCATCGGACAGGAAGTAGGACACGTTCTGCGCCCCAACGATCTTGCCATCGCTGTTGAATGCATCCTGCGCCGCGGTCAAACCGTAGTCGTAATTGGTGCTGCCGATGGCGGAGATGTTGGCCAGCAAGGCCTTGGCATCTGCCATGCTGACCCAGCTTGTGCCCAGTGCCTGCGCGGTGTCGGAGAACGTCACCACACGCACGGCCACATTGCCGAACTGGTCGTACTGGTCAAGCAAGGCATTGATGGACTGGATGGCGGCCTGCAGGCTGCTCAGGGTGCCGATGCCACTCTGGTTGTTCATAGAGCCCGACACGTCCAGCACGATCAGTACATTGGTGTCGAGCACCTGGACCGTGTCCGCAACGGGTATCAGCGTGTTGGGGCTGTCATCGAGCACCGCCACCGTGAACGAGGTCGATCCCGTGCCGCCCCGGCCATCGCTCACGTCCACGCCGAAGACAAGATCCAGCGAATCCTCGCCGGGGGCCGGGTGGCGCAGTGGTGCCAGCAACTCGAAGGTGTAGCTGCCATCGGCCTGCACGCTCAGGGTAGCCACGGTGGTTGAGCCAGCCGTACCCACCAGACCACCGTTGCCATCGCTGGCCCAGACCACCTCGCTGCCGTTGGCCGCGATGATGCCGGAAGGCCCGGTCACGGTGATCGCTGTGGCGTCGCCGTCGGGGTCGGACACATCGATGCGGCCCTGCAGCACCGCCGATTCCGGATAAGGCGCGTTGGGATCGGTCACGCCGCCCGGCAGACCTTCTTCGGACACCGAGCCCGACGTGGCCGTGACCGTCGGCGCATCGTTCACTTCGACGACCTCGATCGTCGTCACCGCGGTGTTGCTGATCAGGCCGCCGTCGGTCACGGTGATCTCCACCGTGCGATCCACGGTGGATGGGGTATTGCTGCTGCTGGAGAAACCGATCTCGCGCAAGGCGGCCTGATAGGCCGCCAGGCTGGCCTCGCCCGTCAGGGTGACCACGCTCCCATTGACCGAGGCCGTGATGCCGGCCGGCAGCGTGCCCAGCACGCTCAGGACATCACCGGCCTGGGCGTTGGTCAAGGTGATGGTGGCGCCCTGCAGCACCGTGCTGTCGCCATCCGTGATGCTGACATCGACATCGGCCAGCCGCGCGGGGGCCTGCTTCTCGGTGTAGCTGCTCTGGTAACCGCTGCCGACCACCCCGCTGGAATCATTGGCGTCCAGGTCGAGCACGGGCGCCACTGGCCCCACCACGGCATCGGCCAGGAAAGGCTGCTGCACACCGTCCAGCGGGACGCCCGGCGTCGCCAGGACGGTGTCATAGGTGAACGCCAGCGGGTTCACCGACTCGCTCACTCGGTCAACGCGCAAGCCAGGGGTCAATCCCCCTT
The DNA here is from genome assembly GCA_002339015.1 of Burkholderiales bacterium UBA1834. Classification (GTDB taxonomy): domain Bacteria; phylum Pseudomonadota; class Gammaproteobacteria; order Burkholderiales; family Burkholderiaceae_C; genus Aquabacterium. Next base: position 13,459 of record DDJC01000046.1, on the reverse strand, counting down.
CCCCGCCACCGGCCAGACCGGCCGCCGTGGCGAAGTCCAGCTCGCCGTCTTCCAGGCCGGCGATCTCGCGGTCGATGTTGGTGGGCTCCGCCTGCAAGCGAGCGACCTGCCCATCCGGCCGCATGATCTGCACGATGCCATCCTGGGAAGTCAGGATCTGGTCAGCCCATTCAACCTGATCGCCCACTTTCAGCGGCCTGAAGCTGCCGTCAGGCATCTCGATGAAGGCCTGTCCCCACAAGGCGGTCACGGTTCCTGACTGGGATTTCGCGAGCAGTGGCATGACATCTCCTGCAGGTAATACAACTGCGTGAAATGTACCCCCACCCTTTGCGCCAAACCAGACCAAAACCGCACTGCCGAGTGCGGTAAATCACACCCTGAGTTGCCGTTTTCCGGATAAGGCTCATCACCAAAGCGTGATCGAATGCACACCATGACACGGTAACAGTGCTTGCGCAGACGTGATCTGCCCCAGCCCCCGACATGCAGGGTGATCGTCATTTTGTTCAAGATATGAAAAAAGCCCGCCGGAGCGGGCTTTGATACCACTGACAACGTGGGTCAGTTGTCCACCAGCAGCTTGCCGTCCTGGATCAGCTTGGTGATGATCTGGGCATCGGTGGCGTTGGCCGCCAGACCCAGGCCGGTGCGGATGTTCACCCCCTCCAGCACGATCTGCTGGTGATCGTTCGCCGCGTTGTAGGCGCCATTGCCGAATGCCCCCGTCGGGCTGACGCGGATCACCGTGTTGCTGCCGGAGGTGTCGAAGTCGAGGTAGTTCTGCAGGTTGCCCGCGCCGCCGGTGGTGTTCTCACCGGTGAGCAGGTCACGCAGGTCCAGCACATCGCCACCGGCCGAGGCTGCCGCCACGTTGAAGTCCTTGACGGTGTCGACCGCACGCGTCGCGGCACTGGTGCCCGGATCAGCCAATGTCCACTGGAACACATCCGTTCCCAGGCCGCCCGTCAGCACGTCGTTGCCGGCGCCACCAATCAGCAGGTCATTGCCTTCACCACCATCGAGCGTGTCGTTGCCCGATCCGCCATGCAGCACATCATTGCCGGCACCACCGTTGACGATGTCGTCGCCGTTGTTGCCGTAGAGCTTGTCGTCGCCCGCACCGCCGTTGATGGTGTCGTTGCCCTCGCCACCGGTGATGAAGTCGATGCCTGAGCCGCCCGTCAGCGTATCGGCGCCTGCGGTGCCGTTCGTGATCGCGGGCTTGCTGACGTTCACGGTCAAGGTCGAGCCCGTGGTGTCGCCATCCCGGTCGCTGATCACGAAGCTCAACACCTCGCTGGCACCGGCGGCCGGCACAGCGGGAGGCACCTCGTAGCGGTAGTCGCCGCCATCCATGTCGACGATGAACTTGCCGCCCACCGACCCATCGGCCAGCTTGGTCGTGATGGTCAGCGTGTCGGTGGCGGTGTCGAACACGCTGGCGTTGGTGCCGCCGCTCACCGTGACCGAGCCGCCATTGGCCGGATCGTAGGTGTAGGTGACCCCGTTGACCGTGAGCGACTTGACGTAACCCGGTGCGTCAGCACCGAGGCTGCCGCCTGCGGCCAGGAAGCTGCCCGACAGCAGGTTGCCATTGACCGAGGCCGGCACCGTGCTGGCCAGCACGCCATCGAGTTGAGAGAAAGCGCTCACGATCACGCCATTGCGCTCGGCCACGGCACGTCCGTCATAGGCGATCGGATCGAGGTAGGTGCGCTGTGCTGCCGTCACGCCACCCACGCCCAGCGCGAAACTGTCGATCTGGTTGGCCACCAGGAAGTTCTTCCACAGCGTTTCCTCGGCGGGCTGGATGCCTGTGTCGTCGCTGCCCGTCTGGGTGTTGCCCGAGCCGTTGGTCGGCGGAGTGCCCGGACTCTGGCCCGCGGGCGTGAGCTGCCCGGTGGTGCCCGAACCATAGGTGGGCGCACCGTCAGAGATGAAGTACGACACGTTCTGGCCGGAAGCCAGTTTGCCGGCGCTGGCAAAGGCCGTGATGGCATCGCCCAGGGCTTCGTCGTAGTTGGTGCCCTGGTTGGTGGGGGCGGTGTTGCCCAGGCCGCTCAGGATGGCGCGCGCCTGTTCCACCGTCGTCCACACATCACCGCGGGCCTCGGCATTGGTGCCGAAGGTCACCAGGCGCACCCGCACATCGCCCAGGGCGTCGTACTTGTCGAGCAGCGCGTTGATGGACGCGATGGCGCTGGCCAGTCGGGTCGTGCCGCTGACACCGTCGGTGGTGTTCATGGACGTGGACATGTCCAGGATCACCATCACGTTGGTGTCAACGGCCGTGGCGGTCTGCGTCTGGGCCACCGCGGCGGAAGGCGAATCGTCCTCGATGTTGATGGTGAGCGTGCCGGTGCCATTGGCACGGCCATCGCTGGCGAGCGCCTTGAAGTTCAGCGCGATCACGTCCTCGGCGTTGGCCACCGGGTGGTCCAGCGGCGCGTTCAGGGTGAAGGTGTAGGCGCCTGTGTTGCTGATGGTCAGCGTGCCAACGGTAACGTTGCCCGCCGTGGCGGTCAGGGTCTGCGTGCCGCTGCCTGTCCATGTCACAGCCACACCGCCCGAGGTCAAAGCCGTGTTGGGCGCCTCCAGCGTCCAGCCCGTGATGGCGTTGCCATCGGGGTCGGAGGCCGTCATCGTGCCCGACACGGTCTTGGCGTTGGTGGCGTCCGTGGGCGAGCCGGTGTTGTCAGCAACGCCGCCAGGCAAGCCCTCTTCCGAGACACTGGCCGTCTGCGAAGTGACCACAGGCGGATCGTTCGGCGTGGGCGCGCCCTGGTTGGTCACGTTGACCGTCAAGCTCGCCGATGTGGTGTCGCCATCACGGTCGGAGATGGTGAACTGCATCACCTCGCTGATGTTTCGCACGGCCACCGCGGGCGGCACTTCATAGCGGTAATCGCCACCGTCCATGTCGACGATGAACTTGCCGCCCACCGAGCCATCGGCCTGGCGGGTGGTGACGGTCAGCGTGTCGGTGGTGGTGTCGAACACGCCGGCGCTGGTGCCGCCGGTGACCGTGACCGAGCCCCCATTGGCCGGGTTGTAGGTGTAGGTGATGCCATTGATGGTGACCGACTTGATGAAGGCCGGGCCATCGGCCCCTGCACCGCCCGAGGGCAGCAGGCTGCCAGCCAGCAGGTTGCCGCTGATGGGCGTCGGCACGGTGGAGCCCAGCACGTTGTCGAGCTGCGAGAAGGCCGTCACGACCACGCCATTGCGCTCGGCATTGGCCTTGCCGTCATAGGCGATCGGATCGATGAAGGTACGCTGCGACTCCGTCACACCGCCCACACCCAGCGCATAGCTGTTGATGCTGTTGTTGGTGAGGAAGCTCTTCCAGATGGCTTCTTCGGCAGGCTGGATGCCCGTGTCGCCGCCGCTCTGGCTGTTGCCCGTGCCGTTGGTGGCCGGGGTGCCGGGGCTCTGGCCTGCCGGCGTCAACTGGCTGTTGGTGCCTGAGCCGAAGGTGGGGGCTCCATCGGAGATGAAGTACGACACGTTCTGGCCGGTGGTCAGCTTGCCCGCGCTGGCGAAGGCCGTGATGGCATCGCCCAGGGCCTCGTCATAGTTGGTGCCCTGGTTGGTGGGGGCGGTCGTGCCCAGACCGGCCAGGATGGCGCGGGCCTCGGCCACGGTCGCCCACACGTCGCCGCGGGCTTCGGCGTTGGTGCCGAACGTGACCAGGCGCACGCGCACATCGCCCAGGGCGTCATACTTGTCGAGCAGCGCGTTGATGGACGCGATGGCGCTGGCCAGTCGGGTCGTGCCGTTGACGCCGTCGGTGGTGTTCATGGACGTGGACATGTCCAGGATCACCATGATGTTGGTGTCGATCACGGACGTGTCACGGCTCTGCGACACCGCGCTGCTGGGCGCGTCGTCTTCCACGTTGATGGTCAGCGTGGTCGAGCCCGAGAGCTGGCCGTCGCCGGCACGCACGGTGAAGTTCAGCGGCAGCACGTCTTCGGCGTTGGCGATCGGGTGGTCCAGCGGAGCCTTCAAGGTAAAGGTGTAGCCACCGTTGCTGTCGATGGTGAGGGTGCCCACGGTGACCCCGCCCGCCGTGGCGGTCAGCGTCTGCGTGCCGTTGCCCGTCCAGCTCACGGCCACGCCACCGGAGGTCAGGGCCGTGGTCGGCGCTTCCAGCGTCCAGTTGGTGGGTGCGGTGCCATCGGGGTCGATGGCCTGGATGGTGCCCGACACGGTGGCCGAATTGGTGGTGTCGGAGGGCGAACCGGCGTTGTCGATCAGGCCGCCGGCCAGGCCTTCCTCCGACACGGCCGCGGTCTGCGCGGTCAGCACAGGCGCGTCATTGACCGGCGTCACGCCGATGTTCACGGTCGAGGTGGCGGTGCCGCCACGGCCGTCGTCGATCACCACGGTGAAGCTGTCGCTGCCGTTGTAGTCCTTGCCGGGGGTGTAGGTCCAGGTGCCATCGGGGCGCACGGTCACCGTGCCGTGCAGCGGCTGCTCACCGGCCACATAGGTCAGCGTATCGCCATCCTTGTCGGTGGCCTTGACCTGGCCATCCACGGGCGTGTCTTCCTGGGTGGTGACCGTGTAGTTGCCGGTGGCCGGATCGAAGTTCGGGTTGTTCGGGTCTTCCGGCGTCGGGTCGTCGTTCACCGGCTTGACGTTCATGCGCACCGTGGCCGTGTCCGTGCCGCCCTTGCCGTCGCTGACGGTGTAATCGAAGGTCACCTCGCCGTTGAAGTCAGGGTCCGGTGTGAACTCCAGCGTGCCGTTGGCGTTGAGCTTGAGCACGCCATCGTTCAGCGTCACGCCCTGCGTGGTGCTGATCGGCTGGCCGTTGATGTGCGTGATCGTCAGCGCATCGCCTTCGGGATCCGTGTCGTTGGCCCGCGGATCGAAGCTGAACTTCGCGTCTTCCAGGCCTTCGACCACGTCGTCGTCGGCCACCGGCGGGTCGTTGCGGCTGTCGACCACCACGTTGACCTGCGCCTCGCTCGTGGCGGTGCCGTCGCTGATCGTGTACTTGAAGGTGAGCGGGCCGTTGTAGTTGGCTGCCGGGTCGACCGTCAGCGTGCCGTCGGCGTTGACCGTGACCTTGGCAATCTCTGCGCCACCGGCACCGGTCAGCGTGACCGTGCTGCCGGCCGTGACATCCTGGCTGCCGATCTTGGTGATCGTGAGCGCGTCGCCGTCGATGTCCTTGTCGTTGTCCAGCACGCGCACCACCACCGTGGTGTCTTCAGGCGTGGTGGCGTTGTCGGCCACGGCCACCGGGGCGTCGTTGGCGCCGGTCACCGTCACCGTCAGCGTGGCCGTGTCGGCCAGGCCACCACCGTCCTTGACGGTGTAGCTGAACACGTCGCGGCCGGTCTCGCCCTCGTCCAGGGCCTTGGCCGTGTCGTTGGGGGTGTAGGTGTAGGAACCATCGGCGCGCAGCACCAGGGTGCCGTACTGGCCCTGCAGGGCCGTGCCCACGGTGCCGGACGTGCCGTTGAAGGACACGGCGGTCACCGTCAGGCTGTCGCCGTCGATGTCGCTGTCGCGGCCAGCCGGGTTGGCGCCGCTGAGGATCACGCCGTTGGCCGCGCTCACCGTCAGCACGGCGTTCTGGCCGACCTGGCCCACGTCGTCCTGGGCCACCGGCGCATCGTTGATGCCGCCCACGGTCACCGTGACGGTGGCGGTGCTGGTAGCGCCGCTGGGGTCCTTGATGGTGTAGCTGAAGCTGTCCGTGCCCACGTAATCCAGGTTGGGCGTGTACACCGGGTTGCCCGTCTGCGGGTTGATCACCACGCTGCCATGCGCGCCCTGCGTCACCGCGGTCACCGTCAGCACATCGCCGTCGGCATCGGTGTCGTTGTTGCGCACCTGCACTTCGATGGGCTTGTCTTCCTCGGTCGAGACGTTGTCGTTGACGGCCACGGGTGCATCGTTGACCGGCGTCACCGTCACCTTCACGTCGCCCTCGACCGGCGTCTCGCCATCGGTCACGGTGTACTTGAAGCTGGCATCGCCGTGGTAGTTGGGCGCCGGGGTGAAGTCCACCTTGCCGTCGCTGCGCAGCGTGACCGTGCCCTTGCCGGGCAGCTCCACCGAGCCGCCCACCGCGATGGGCTGGCCGTTGATGTGCGTGATCGTCAGCTTGTCGCCATCGGCATCCGTGTCGTTGGCCAGCAGGTCGATCACCTTGGGGGTGTCTTCCGGCGTGGTGGCTTCGTCGGCCACGGCCACCGGCGTGTCGCTCAGCGGATCGACCGTCAGCGTCACGCGGGCCTCGTCGGTGGCGCCGCTGGGGTCCTTGACGGTGTAGGTGAAGCTGGCGTCGCCGTTGTAGTTCGGGGCCGGGTTGAAGGTCAGCGTGCCATCGGTGTTGAGCGTGACCGTGCCCTTGCCAGTCAGGTCCACAGAACCGCCGGGCACGATGTCCTTGCCGTCGATCTTGGTGATCGTCAGCTTGTCGCCATCGGCATCCTTGTCGTTCTTGAGCACGTCGATGACCACCGGGCGGTCTTCGGGCGTGCGCACCGTGTCGTCCACGGCCACCGGCGCGTCATTGGTGGCAAGCACCGTGATGGTGGCCGTGGCCGGGGCGCTGCTCGAGGTGCCATCCGTCACGGTGACCGTGATGATGCGCTCCACGGTGGCGGGCGCGTCCGAGCTGTTGGCAAAGCCGATCTGGCGAATCGCGGCCTGGTAATCGGCCTGGGAGGCATTGCCCACCAACGTGATCTTGTTACCCTCCACGGTGGCGGTGATGCCGGCCGGCAGCGCGCCTACCACGCTCAGGATGTCGCCCGCCTGCGGATTGCTCAGCTGGATGGTGGCGCCCTTGAGGATGGGGCTGTCGATGTCGGTGATGGTCACATCGGCATCGGCGATGGCGATCGGCGTACCGTTCTCGGTGTAGATGGCCTGGTAGCCGGTACCCGGCGCGCCAGACGAGTTGTCCTTGTCCAGGTCGACAACGGGTGGGCCGTCGTTGTCGGCAATGGTGCCGGTGCCGGTCACCGCGGGCGTGTTGTTGACCTCGTCACGCAGCGTCTGTCCCGACAGGGTCAGCGTTTCGGTGCCTTCCGTCAGGGTGTCGTCAAGTGTCTTCACACGGACCAGGATCGTGTCCACCGGCGCGCCGTTGGGGGTGGGCACCAGCTCCACCGTGAAGGATCCATCGGCCCCGAGCTGTACCGTCTGGTAGGTGGCGCCACCGTCGATGGAGTAGTCGACGGTACCGGTGTCCGCACCCAGCGTGGCTTTGCCGTCGGCTGCGTCACCGCCCGCCAAGGTCAGGCGCACGGGGACCAGCATGTCCACCGGGTTGCTCAGGGTCACGACGAAGTTGAGGTCCTGGCCTTCTTCGACGGAGGGACTGCTGATGCTGCCGACGGTGGGGTAATCGTTGTCCGGCGTACCCGGGGGCACGTTGGGGCCGGGGGGATCGGTCTCGGGGCCGCCTTCGTCATTGATGCCGCCGATGCCGGTGTCCTTGGCGATGGTGGCCGTGTTGCTGACGTTGCTCAGCAGCACCTTGTATTGCTCGAGGCCTTCATAGACGTTGTCGTTGGTGATCTTGACTTCGATGGTCTGCGTGAGCGGGCCACCCGGCTGGAAGGTCAAGGTGCCGCTGGTAGCGGTGTAGTCCTCGCCGGCCTTGGCATAGCCATCGTCCTTCGTGGCGTAATCCACCGTGACAGGCTTGCTGCTGGGATGGCTGAGCGTGACGGTGAAGATGGCCACACCCGCTGCCTCGTTCACCTCGACATCGTTGATGCGCAGCGTGGGCAGGCCATCGTCATCGATGATCGTGCCTGTGCCCGTCTCCGCGGTGTTGGCCTGCACGTCACGCACGGTCTGCGCGGTCAGCTCCAGCGTTTCATTGCCTTCGCTGATGTTGTCGGCCACGGTGGGCACCTGCACGCGCAGATCGTCGATGGCCGCCCCTGCTGGCAGCAGCACCTCGAAACGGCCTTGGCTGTCGACATCGACAAGGGTGTAGTTCAGGCCGCCATCGACCGACACCCGCACGCTGCCAGTATCCTCGCCCAGCGTGGCTGTCTTGCCCACGATGCGCAGGCTCACCGCCACTGCGACATCGCTGGGGTTGCTCAGCGTGACAGTGAACTCCAGGTTGTTGCCCTCGTCGGCGGTGGCATTGCTGACGCCGGCCACCACGGGGCGATCATCGTCCTGCGTCGGGTCATCAGGGTCGAGCGGATTGCCAGAATCGGTGATCGTGCCCAGGCCATCAGCCTTGCCAATGACGGCGTTGCCGCTGGTCGACACGATCTGCAGGCCGAACACTTCCTCCTGCTCGTACACCGAATCATTGTTGATCGTCACGGGCACCGTGACGCTGGTCTGCCCGGCGGGGATCACGACCGTGATGTCGGTGAGGGGGTTGAAGTCCTTGTCGCCATCCTTGTCGCCCACCGAGGTGGCCGAGGCATCGACCGTGCGCAGCACGATGCGCACATCGGTGCTGCTCGGGCTGCTCAAGGTCAGCGTGAACACGGCCTGGCCGGCACCTTCGTTCACATCGACATCGTTGATGCTGACGGTGGGCAGGCCATCGCCATCGTTGATGGTGCCAGTACCTGTCGCGGGTGTGGCGTTCTGTGGGGTACCTGCCGTGAGCGTGAGGGTTTCGCTGCCTTCGCTGATGCCATCGGCGATGGTGGGCACACGCACCACGATCGCGTCGGCCGGGGTATTGACCGGCACGGTGACAGTGATGGTGCCGTCGATGGCAGCCTGCACTTCCTGGAAGGTCTGCCCGCCGTCCAGAGACACCAGCACGAGACCCGTGTCCTGGCCCACGGTGGCGGTACCGCTGTTCAGTTGCAGCACCACTTGCGTGGAGGCAGTGGTGGGCGGGTTGCTCAGCGTGACCAGGAAATCAAGGTTGCCCCCTTCCGTGACGGTGGGGCTGCTCACGCCGCTGACGGTCGGCAGGGGCGGCGCCTCCACCTGTTCGGTGAAGAACAACGGTTGCGTCACACCGACCGGAATCTCGGGTGCCGGGCGCTCGGTGCCGAACTGGAAAGACAGCTGCGTGACCGACTCAGTCACACGGTCCACGCGCAGGCCCGGCGTGAGGCCACCTTCGCCACCGCCCGTCAGGCCGGCGGCGGTCGCTTCTTCACCGCTTTCCAGCGCGGCAATGTCGCGGTCGAGCTCCGTGACAGGCGCCACGGGCTTGACCTCGGCCACCTTGCCCTTGGGGTTGGTGATCTGAACGATGCCATCCTGCGTGGTGATGATCTGCTCGCCCGGCTTGACCTGGTCGCCCATCTGCAGCGGCTTGAGTTTGCCGTTGGGCAGCTTCACGAATGCAGAGCCCCAAAGGCCGGTGACGGTACCGGAAGGCGACTTGGAGAGAATGGGCATGGCAGATCCTGTCTGTGACGTGATTGGCCATGAATGTAACCTCTCGCAACGATCCCAAAACACCGTTTTTCCACCTGATCAGGTGGAATGCATCACATCCTTGAGCTGTTTAGCCCACCATAAGCTTCCTGCAATTTGTGAACGATGTCACAGCTGGTGTGCTCAACACGGGCTTTTTCATGGAAATTAGGACAAAGCGCCCTCAGAGCGCCTGACCACCCGAACGCGGGGGGCCTGCTTGGCAAACCAGCATGTGGAAATCAGCGGCTGGCGCGGGCCAAGATGTCGGCGATGTAGGCCTCGCCGTCAAAGGGCATGCCGGAGCGCTGCGAAGCCCAGACCATCTGGCCCAGGGACTCCATCACCTCGTGATGAGCCTCATGCAACGAGGCACGTCGGTGCGCCAGGCGCTCCACCGCAGCCTTGATGCCGCGGGGCTGGTCGATGCTGGTCTGTTCAGTGATCGACAGGTGCATCGACAGGTGCAGGAAGGGGTTGGTACGCCCCTCCTCCACCTTGAACTGGGCAGCGATGGCCGCCTCCACGTCAGAAAGATCCCCGTGGTATTCGGGGTGCTGGGTGATCCAGTCAACGGCCAGCGCTTCCAGCGGCGTGAGCGGCTGCACTGCCTGGTGCTTCGCCCAGGCGCCGCAGAAAAACCGTCTCACTTCTTCCTGGCTCGGCACGAACATGCCGCATCTCCTCGGCTCAGCCTCAGACGGCCAGCAGTTCCACTTCGAACAGCAGCGTGGCGTTGGGCGGGATCACGCCGCCAGCACCGCGGGCGCCGTAGCCGAGTTCGGGCGGAATGGTCAGCACGCGGGTGCCGCCGACCTTCATGCCCTGCACGCCTTCGTCCCAGCCACGGATGACGTGGCCCGCCCCCAGCGGGAATTCGAAGGGATCGTTGCGGTCCTTGCTGGAATCGAACTTGGCCCCCTTGGTGCCGTTGTCGAACAGCCAGCCGGTGTAGTGCACGGACACGTAGGCGCCGGCCTGGGCTTCGTCGCCGCTGCCCATGACGGTGTCTTCGTATTGCAGGCCGGAGGGCGTGGTGGTCGCGGGCATGGCGGCTCCTAAAAGTATGTCGGGGGAATGAAAAGAAGGCCCGAGTCTAACTGGACCGCTCATCCACGGGAGGACCACGCCCAGGATGCCCCTGCCGTCACCGAACTGCCATGCCTGGTTCATACAGTGCTCCGGCACTCATCTTCGCAGCGGAGATGAAGGCAACCCAAGCAACGCATTACCGCCTGACCGGAGTACACGATGTCCATTTCCATCCGTTTCGCTGCCGCCCTGCTGCTGGCCGCCTGCGCCCCGCTGGGTGCCAGCGCCGCAGGTCTCGACCTGTCCCGCTACAGCCTCACGCAGACTATCGCCCTGCCCTCTTCCACGGCCTCGGAATCCTCGGCCATCACCTGGAACTGGGACAACGACCACCTCTACGTGGTCGGCGACGAAGGCGAGTACATCACGGAAGTGACCCGCAGCGGCACCGTGGTGAGCAGCATGCGCCTGAGCGGTTTCGACGACACGGAGGCCCTGACCTACATCGGCAACGGCCAGTTCGTGATCGGCGAAGAACGCATCCAGGATGTCTACAAGCTGACCTACCAGGCCGGCGGCACGGCCTCGCGCGGCACGCTGACCAGCGTGTCGCTGGGCGCCACCGTGGGCAACGTCGGCCTCGAAGGCATTTCGTACGACCGCGCGACGGGCCAGTTCGTGACCGTCAAGGAAAAGGGTCCGCAGTTCGTCGGCCTGGGCAGCATCAACTTCAGCAACGGCACCCACACCGTGGGCAGCCTGTTCACGCCCAACCTGGGTCTGGCCGACCTGTCTGATGTGCAGACGCTCAGCGGCTTCGTGGGCACCAGCTACGCCGACAACCTGCTGATCTTCAGCCAGGAATCGCGCAGCCTGCTGGAGGTGACCCGCGCCGGCGTGATCGTGAGCGCCTTCGACTTCAGCGCGATCTCCGACACGGCCGAGGGCGTGACCATCGCCGCCGACGGCACGATCTACCTGACCGACGAGACGCCCAACATCTATGTGCTCACCGCGGCGGTGCCCGAGCCCGGAACCTACGCCCTGATGTTCAGCGGCCTGGCCGTGGTCGGCGCCGTCGCCGCGCACCGCCGCCGCCGCGCCTGAGCCTTGAATCTCCCCGACCCCCAAACGCAACCGAGCAGGACATTTCCATGAAGTTCATCAAGTTTGCCGCCATCGCGGCCGCCGCCATGGCCTCCACCGCTGCCCAGGCGCAGGTCGTCATCACCGAGTGGATGTACAAGGGTGGCGTCGGCGAATTCGTCGAGTTCACCAACATCGGCACCACCGCCATCGACTTCAGCAACTGGAGCTACGACGACGATTCGCGACTCGCTGGTGTGTTCTCGCTGGCCGGCTTCGGCACCGTGGCCGCCGGCGAGTCGGTCATCATCACCGAGACCGAAGCCGACGTGTTCCGCGCCGACTGGGGCCTGAGCCTCAACGTCAAGGTGCTGGGCAACTACACCAACAACCTGGGCAACGGCGACGAGATCAACCTGTACAAGGGCACCAACCTGGTGGACCGCCTGACCTACAGCACCACCCCCAAGACGGACGGCCGCAGCGGCCATGCCACCAGCCTGGCAGCCCTGGGCACCAACCAGGTCAACTTGTGGACCCTCTCGTCGGTGGGTGACAGCGAAGGCTCTTGGCTTTCGGCGGCCGGCACCATCGGCAGCCCAGGTCAGACCTCGTTCGCGCCGGCCGTGCCCGAGCCCGAGACCTACGCGATGATGGTCGCCGGCCTGTGCGTGGTCGGCGCCATGGCCCGCCGCCGTCGCGGCTGAGGCCTGCATTCATCCAGCGCGCGCTGAGGCGCGGCGTCAGATCGACATGAGCTGGCGCACGCCCTCGGCTTCCATGTCTGCGCCACGGCCGCGCTGGATGATCTCGCCGCGCTCCATCACCAGATACTGGTCAGCCAGCTCGGCGGCGAAGTCGTAGAACT
>DDJC01000046.1:699-998 GCA_002339015.1 Burkholderiales bacterium UBA1834 | reverse complement strand
CGTCCAGGATCAGCAGCTTGGGGCCGGCCGCCAGCGCACGCGCGATGGCCAGTTGCTGCTGCTGCCCGCCTGACAGATCCCCCCCCCGGCGGTGCATCATCTGCTTGAGCACCGGGAACAGGTCGAAGAGCTGCTCCGGGAACGGCGTGCTGCCCGGCTTGCTGGCCAGGCCCATCTGCAGGTTCTCGGCCACCGTGAGGCGCCCGAAGATCTCGCGGCCCTGGGGCACATAGCCCACACCCAGGCGCACGCGCTCATAGGGTTTGAGCTTGTCGATGCCCTGCCCGTCCAGCTTGATC
>DDJC01000046.1:452-661 GCA_002339015.1 Burkholderiales bacterium UBA1834 | reverse complement strand
CGTGGTCTTGCCCACGCCGTTGCGGCCGAGCACGACCGTGACCTCGCCCACCTTGGCTTCGAAGCCCAAGCCGCGCAGGATGTGCGAGCCGCCGTAGTATTGGTTGACTTGTTCGACGTTGAGCATGGCTTACCTGCCTAGATAGACTTCGACGACCTTGTCGTTGGCCTGCACTTGCGCCAGCGTGCCTTCGGCCAGCACCGAGCCTT
>DDJC01000046.1:232-416 GCA_002339015.1 Burkholderiales bacterium UBA1834 | reverse complement strand
GCACCGAGCCTTCGTGCAGCACGGTCACCTTCTTCCTGTCGGCCGTGGCGCCGCGCGTGGTCAGCTCATTGATGAACTTCATGTCGTGCTCGACGACCACCAGCGAGTGCGCGCCTTCGAGCGAGAGGAACAGCTCGGCCGTGCGCTCGGTTTCCTCATCGGTCATGCCGGCCACGGGCTCGTC
>DDJC01000046.1:0-158 GCA_002339015.1 Burkholderiales bacterium UBA1834 | reverse complement strand
TGCTTCTGGCCGTGGGACAGCAGGCCGGCGGTGCGCTGGGCATGGTCCTTCAGGTGGATCAGCTTGAGCATCTCGGCAATGCGGTCGAGCTGCGCACTGTCGAGCTTGAAGAACACCGAGGGCAGCGCACGGCGATCCGCCTTGAGCGCCAGCTCCAG
>DDJC01000007.1 GCA_002339015.1 Burkholderiales bacterium UBA1834 | reverse complement strand
CATCATCACCATCGAGGACCCGGTCGAGTTCGTGCACCCGCACAAGAACTGCATCGTCACGCAGCGCGAGGTCGGCATCGACACCGATGGCTGGGATATCGCGCTCAAGAACACGCTGCGCCAGGCGCCTGACGTGATCCTGATGGGCGAAATCCGCGACCGCGAGACCATGGAACACGCCGTGGCCTTCGCCGAGACGGGCCACCTGTGCCTGGCCACCCTGCACGCCAACAGCGCCAACCAGGCCCTGGACCGCATCATCAACTTCTTCCCCGAAGAGCGCCGCGCCCAGTTGCTGATGGACCTGTCGCTCAACCTCAAGGGCCTGATCTCGCAGCGCCTGGTGCCCAGGCAAGAGGGCAAGGGCCGCGCCGCTGCCGTCGAGATCCTGCTCAACACCCCGCTGATCAGTGACCTGATCTTCAAGGGCGAGGTCGGCGAGATCAAGGAGATCATGAAGAAATCGCGCGAGCTGGGCATGCAGACCTTCGACCAGGCCTTGTTCGACCTGTACGAGGGCAACTACATCACCTTCGAAGACGCGCTGCGCAACGCCGACTCCGTCAACGACCTGCGCCTGCAGATCAAGCTCAACAGCGCACGTGCACGCAACACGGATCTGGGTGCTGGCACCGAGCACCTCAAGATCGTCTGAACCGAGCCCTCGAACGATTCGGACAGTGGCGCGCGGCGCCGCTGCCACAATAGTCCCCTGTCCGACACAGGGGCCTTTTTGCATGATCGCCGACAAGACTTACGAGCCCGTTCAACCGATGCGCCTGGCCTTCCTGGGCCTGGGCACCATGGGTGGGCCCATGGCCGCACACCTGCTCAAGGCCGGCCATCACGTCACCGTCTACAACCGCACCCGGGCCAAGGCCGAGGCCTGGTTGGCCGCCGTGGGGCAGGATGCCCGGGCGAGTGTGGCCGCCACGCCGCTGGAGGCTGCGGCCTCGGCCGACATCGTGCTGTCCTGTGTCGGCAATGACCAGGATCTGACCGAAGTGAGCACCGGCCCGCAGGGGGGCTTTCATTCGATGGCGGCAGGCACGCTGTGGGTGGACCACACCACCACGTCCGCCCAGGTGGCGCGCGACCTGGCGGTGCAGGCCCGTGCCAAGGGCATCGGTTTCATCGATGCGCCGGTGTCCGGGGGCAACCTGGGCGCCATCAATGGCATGCTCACGGTGATGTGCGGTGGCGATCAGGCTGACTTCGACCGGGCGGCGCCTGTGCTCAAGGCTTTCTCGCGTGCCGTCACGCGCCTGGGCGATCCGGGCGCTGGCCAATTGGCCAAGATGGTTAACCAGATCTGCGTGGCCGGCGTGGTGCAGGGTCTGGCCGAGGCACTGGCCTTCGGCCAGAAGGCGGGCCTGGACATGCACAAGGTGATCGAGGTGATCTCGCAGGGGGCGGCCAGCAGCTGGCAGATGATCAACCGCGGCCCCACCATGGTGGACGACCGCTTCGATTTTGGCTTCGCCGTGGACTGGATGCGCAAGGACCTGGGCCTGTGCCTGGACGAGGCCCGGCGCCAGGGCGCGGTCCTGCCGGTCACTGAGTTGATCGACCAGTACTACGCCGAGGTGCAGGCCATGGGCGGCGGCCGCTGGGACACATCGAGCCTGATCCGCCGCCTGCGCTGAGCCCGCAAGGGCAGGCGATCAGCGCTGTTCGCTGGGGGCCGACGCTGGCTGCGCCGGACCCTTGGGCGTCTTCTCGGCCAGTTCGGCCTCGCTGATGATGTGGAAGACCTTGACGACCTTCTGCACGCCGCTCACGGTCGAGGCCAGTTCGGCCGCGCGGTTGGCTTCGCGCTCGGTCACTATGCCCATCAGGAAGACCTCGCCGCGCTCGACCACCACCTTGAAGGCGTTGGACATCACGTCACGCGCATCCACCATGGTGGCCTTGATCTTGGTCTGCAGGATCACGTCGTTGCTGCGCGAGGTG
The DNA here is from genome assembly GCA_002339015.1 of Burkholderiales bacterium UBA1834. Classification (GTDB taxonomy): domain Bacteria; phylum Pseudomonadota; class Gammaproteobacteria; order Burkholderiales; family Burkholderiaceae_C; genus Aquabacterium. The sequence goes on along the minus strand of DDJC01000007.1, from coordinate 19,616 downwards.
AGCGAGCTGTTGCCCATCACGGCCAACTCGTTGACCACCGATTTGACGTTCTCGGTCTGGCTGGCGGCCAGCTCGGCGGCCTGCTTGTCCGCATCCGAGGCGACCTCGCCGGTCAGCAGCACCACGCGGTTGTAGGCGTTCACGCTCACGTGGCCGCGCTCGCCCAGGGCAGAGCGGATGCGGTTGGCGGCCTTGAACTCGATGCCCTTGTCCTCGACCTGCGTGCCGGAGGTGCGGCGGTCGGTCGCGACAAACGCACCGGCGGCAGCGCCACCCAGCACCAGTGGGGCGCAGGCGCTCATCAGACCGGCGGCCGCGACCACCAGGGCCGTGCCGGTCAGGCGGGTCTTCCATCGGGCCGCGGGGGCGCGGCGTGGGCTCAGGAACATCACAACTCCTCTCCAAGCAGGTGGGCATCCACCGCTTCGCTCAACAGATGCACGGCCAGCCAGGCCGTGCCGAACAGGTGCGTGGCGTGCACGCCCGGCAGGGGAACCCATACGTCGGTGTCGCGCACCATGGGACCCAGTACCGAGGCGGCCTCGCCAGTCATCACCACCAATGTCAGGTCCATGTCGCGTGCCGTGGCCGTGGCTGCGGCCAGCTCGCCTTCGGCCTGCTCCAGGGAGAAGGCCAGCCAGACATCACCTGGTTGACCCAAAGCACGCACCTGAGTTTCAAGGTGACCACTGTGCGCGGTTTGGCCAGGCCCCCAGCCGGTGCATACGGACACCGCGGCCAGCGGCGGGCGGGGGCGGCCCGCGCCCTGTACCAGCAGGTGGGCCGCCTGCTGCGCCAGCCAGACGCCTTCGCGCTCGCCAGCGCACAGCACGCGGCTGCCGCTGGTCAGACCGTGCACGATGGCCAGGGCCGCGGCGTGCAGGTGTTGCGCCAGCCGCTCCGAGGACTGGTACAGGCCGTCGGCGGCCTGCGCGATCGACTGGGACAGGAAAGGGGGAGTCAACAAGGGATCAGACATGCCCACCGATCATAAGTCAGCGTTGATCAGTCATCGGCCAGGAAGGCGCCTCGGATCCAGTTCAGCGTTCCGCCCTCGATGGCGACCACGTCGAAGCGGCAGGGCGGCAGGGTGTTCAGCGTCATCAGGTAATGGCGGGCGCCCAGGATGCAGCGGCGCTGCTTGCCACGCGATACCGAGGCCGCGGCGCCGCCATGGTCTGCATCGCGGCGCGCCCGCACTTCCACGAACACCAGCGTGCCGTCGGCCTCGCGCATGATCAGGTCAACCTCCGCACCGCGCGCACGGGGGCCGCGCGCCAACCGATAATTGCGCTCCACCAGCGTCAGGCCCTGTGCCTGCAGATGGGCCAGCGCCTGGTCCTCCGCCTCATCTCCCCGGGATTTCGTCGTGACGGTCGATGCCACCTTGCTCCTCCAGACCGCGGCCATGGCCGCCGGCAGCCAGCAGTATCCCGCAGGCGCGCTGTATGTGGTCGCCACACCCATCGGCAACCTGGCCGACCTGAGCTTGCGCGCCATCCATGTGCTGGCACTGGCCGATGCCGTGGCCTGTGAAGACACGCGCATGACGCAGCGTCTGCTGCAGCATCTGGGCCTGGACAAACGCCTGATGTCGGTGCACGAGCACAACGAGAACGAGGCCGCCCAATCCGTGGTGCAGGCCCTGCAGGCCGGCCAGCGTCTGGTCTACGTGAGTGATGCGGGCACCCCCGGCGTGTCGGATCCGGGCGCACGCCTGGTGCGCGCCGTGCGGGCCGCCGGTCTGCGGGTGGTCCCCCTGCCGGGCGCCAGTGCACCCGTCACCCTGATGTCGGCGGCCGGGGATGTGCAGGCCCAGGGATTCACCTTTGTGGGCTTTCTGCCGGCCAAGGGCGCGGCCCGGCGCGAGGCCCTTCTGGGTCTGCGGCAGCTGCCCGGGGCGGTCGTGCTGTTCGAGTCGCCGCACCGAATTGCAGAACTGGCCCGAGATCTGGCAAGCATTGATCCGGCACGGCTGGTCACCGTCGGACGCGAGCTCACCAAGCAGTTCGAAGAGATCGATACCCTGCCAGCCCAGTCCTTGCCTGCCTGGGTGGGCGAACCCAACCGACAGCGCGGCGAATTCGCGCTGGTGTGGCATGCCGTCAGCGCGCAGGGCGATGTCGGCGCGACCGAACTGCCCGGAACCGTCAGCGAGGTGCTGGACATCCTGGCCGATCACCTGCCTCTCAAAGAGGCCGCGAGGCTCCTGTCCGATGCCACAGGTCAGCCCCGCAACCGCCTGTACGACCATGCATTGGCGAGGCGTCAAGCCCGCCAGCGTGCGTCCGATTGAGACCGCGCTCTCAGCACCCATCCAAAATTTCTGCGGTGCAGGACAAAGGCAGAGCACAGGCATTTTTCTCCACGTGAATGCGGGGTCGTGCAAACCCGGGAAACCAGGGTTCCCCCTTGAGGGGGCGAATAACGACATCCGAATAATTGGGCACAGCAGCAGACCGCTGTGCACGAAGAGGAGAAAACGCATGAAAGCACTGAAGATCCGCCACATCGCCGCCGCAGCCGTCGCCGCTGTGGCCGTGGCCGCCGTCCCCGCCCACGCTGGCACCGCCGCCAAGACCAAGCACCCCGTCGTGCTGGTCCATGGCTTCATCGGTTTTGACAACATCCTGGGTGTTGTCAACTACTTCTACCAGATCCCCGGCGCGCTGCGCGATGAAGGCGCCACCGTCTACATCGCCTCGGTGAACCCGTCGCAGACCACCGAGTTCCGCGGTGAAGAGCTCAACAAGCAGCTCGACGCCTGGAAGGCTGCCAGCCCCTGGTACAACAAGATCAAGAAGTTCAACCTGATCGGCCACAGCCATGGCGGCCCGACCGTGCGCTACGCCGCCGCCACGCGTGACGACATCGCCAGCGTGTCGACCATGTCCGGCACACACTACGGCTCCAAGGTCGCTGACGAGATCCTGGCAGGCACCACACCCGACGGCGGTTTCGACAAGGCCGCCACCGCTGGCCTGCAGCTGATCGGCTGGCTCACCGGCAACGCCAACTACAAGAGCGCCGACCTGAAGACCGCCCTGAAGGCCTTGAGCAGCACCGACGCCGAGCGCTTCAACCAGGAGTTCCCGGCCGGCCGCAATGCCGAGTACGCCAACGGCCAGTACTTCTATTCGTATGCCGGCAACCTGGTCAAGACCAACGGCTGGGACATCTCCGACGCCATCCTGGCCTACACCGGCAAGTACTACGGCACGGAAGCCAACGACGGCCTGGTCTCGCCCAACGAAGCCAAGTGGGGCAAGCAGATCGACATGGCCCTGCCCTGGAACCACCTGGATGAAATCAACCAGGTTCTGGGCACGATCGGCAAGGGCGCGCCCGATCCCAAGGCCTACTACGTGAACATGGTTGGCCGCCTCAAGAGCAAGGGCCTGTGATCCGACGCCGGCCTTGGCCGGCGCGCATCACTTTCTTCCGGAAGCCGGTACCTGCACCGGCTTTTTTCATGCCCGAATCGCGCTCGGGGCTGGCGCTGACCGAGGTGACGGGTTAGCCCCTTCATCGCAAACCCTGCCTTCGGGGGCTAACCCCCGAAGTGCTTGTCCGCAAGACATGAACAATCCAGGCCGCGCATCGATATAACAGTTATCGGTTAACGCACTTGAGTTAATTCAACGAACGTCTTGAGACGACACGCCTGGAGAACCGCATGAACCCGACACAGATCCTGCGCGCCACCTGTGTGGCCGCCGCCGCCACCTTCGCGCTCATGGCCGCCCCCGCGGCCCACGCCGGCACCACTGCCAAGACCAAGTACCCCATCGTGCTGGTGCATGGCTTCATCGGCTTCGACAGCATCCTGGGCGTGGTGAACTACTTCTACCAGATCCCCGGCGCCCTGCGCGATGAAGGCGCTACCGTCTACATCGCCTCGGTCAACCCATCGCAGACCACCGAGTTCCGCGGTGAGGAACTGGTCAAGCAGCTGCAGCAATGGGCTGCCAAGGATGGCGTCAAGAAATTCAACCTGATCGGCCACAGCCACGGCGGCCCCACCGTGCGTTATGCCGCAGGCGTGGTGCCCGCCATGGTCGCCAGCGTCAGTTCCGTGGCTGGCACCCACCTGGGCTCCAAGGTGGCTGACGACATCCTGGCCGGCACCACGCCGGACGGCGGCTTCGACCAGACCGCCACCGCGGGCCTCAAGCTGATCGGCTGGCTCACGGGCAACCCCAACTACCAGAGCGCTGACCTCAAGACCGCACTGGCCGCGCTCAGCACCCCTGGCGCCACCGCCTTCAATGCCAAGTTCCCCACCGGCAAACCCACCACCAACTGCGGCAAGGGTCCCACGACGGCCAAGATCGCCGGCAACAGCATCAACTGGTATTCGTTCTCGGGCACCTCGGTCAAGACCAACAGCGGCGACATCTCCGACGCGCTGCTGGCCTACACGGCCAACTACTTCGGCACCGAACCGAACGATGGCCTGGTCAGCAAGTGCTCCTCGCACTGGGGCAATGTCATCAAGGACAACTACGCCTGGAACCACCTCGACGAGATCAACCAGGTGCTGGGGGCCATCGGCAAGGGGGCGCCCGATCCCAAGTCCTTCTACGTGCAACACGCCAACCGCCTGAAGTGGGCCTTCCTCTGAACCATTGTTGAGGTCGTTCCTGGCCTGTTCCGGGGGCGCTGACGCAGAAGGGTCGACCAGGCCATCTGGTTGACCCTTCCTGCTTTTTGAGTCAACCACCCATTCCAGGTGCGGGCAGGAACCGATGTGAACGAACAGGGCAGGGTGTCACCATGGGCAAGGCCTCAGCAGGGCCTCAAGGATGCGAGCCAGGAAACAAAGCGATGCAGGTACGAACGAAATGGATGGCGGCCTCGCTGGCTGTCGTGGTGGTGTTGGTGGGCGCCTGGGTGGCCCAGCGCGGTGATGCAGACAGTGGCGGGGTTCGCCTGCTGGATGGTGGTACGGCCGGGCACGGGCCGGCCAATGGCTGGGGACTGGGTGGTGGTGACACATCGCCGGCCGCAGCCGCGCCTCAAGCCGAACAGGTGCGCACCCCCGAACAGGTTCGTCAGCGCCTGTTCCGCGAGGGCTCCTTCGCAGGCACCGAACCCTCGGGCGAATGGTGTGTCACGACCGACAAGCTGCTCAAGCCCTGCAAGGGCCTGCGCGGGCGCTTCGAGTACTACATCCTGGGGCTGGGTGAGGTCTCCATCGCCGAGATCCGCAGCCTGATCCAGGACGAAGCCCGCGTCGCCCATGGCGACAAGCTGGCCGCCGAGATCACCGACGTGTTCGACAAGTACTGGAAGATCCGTACCTACGATTGGCGCAACCAGTTCGTCCAGAATGACCGCAACACCTGGATGCCCGTCTTCGAAGAGCAACGCTCCGTGCGCCGCCAGATCCTGGGCCACGCCTGGGCCGAGGCCTTCTACGCCGATGACGAAAAGAACTTCCTGGCCTACTTCAACCAGCTCGAATCCGGCCAGGCCCCGCCGCCCGATGTCGGTGAGCCCGTGCCCCAGATGGCCGCCGGCAAGGACCCGGCCGCCGTGCGGGCCGAGCGTGTGTCCCGCTATGGCGAGGATGCGGCCAATCGCCTGGAGGCCGTCGACAAGCAATGGGAGGAGTGGGACAGGCGCCTGGCCGCCGCCCGCAGCGAGTGGGAGCGCCTGAAGGCCGCCAACAACCTGTCGGACAGCCAGCGCCAGGCCGAGATGCAGCGTTACGTCGACGAGAACTTCCAGGACAAGGACAAGATCCGCGTCAAGGCGCTGATCAAGTACTGATCGAGAATATCTCCCTCCCGCATGCCCAGGCCGCGCACAGACGCGGCCTTTTTCCTAGAATGGGCCCCATGATCGCTGTCGACGCCACCATCGCCCGCCTCCAGACCGCCCGTGAGCTGCTGCTCGCCCCTTACGGCCTGGACGAATCCACCCTGCTCAAGGCCCTGAAGGTCATCACCGAGCACCGCGTCGACGACGCCGACCTGTACTTCCAGTTCACCCGCAGCGAGGGCTGGAGCCTTGAAGAAGGCATCGTCAAGTCCGGCAGCTTCAGCATCGACCAGGGCGTGGGCGTGCGCGCCATCGCCGGCGAGAAAACCGCCTTCGCCTATTCGGATGACATCTCCGAGGCGGCGCTGCTCGATGCCGCCCGCACCGTGCGCACCATCGCCGCCAGCGGTCAGAGCCGCAAGGTCAAGGTGGGTGAGCACCGCGTGGCCCCCGGCCGCAGCCTCTACCCTGGCCTGGATCCGATCGCCACGCTCGACAGCGCAGCCAAGGTCGCCCTGCTCGAAAAGGCCGAAGGTATGGCCCGCGCCAAGGACCCGCGCGTGGTGCAGGTCATGGCCGGCCTGGGTATGGAATACGACGTCGTGCTGGTGGCCCGTGCCGATGGCACCCTCGCGGCCGACGTGCGCCCCCTGGTGCGCCTGTCGCTCACCGTCATCGCTGAACAAGATGGCCGCCGCGAAGTCGGCTCGTCCGGCGGTGGCGGCCGCTACGGCCTGGCCTACTTCACGGATGACCTGCTGCAGCAGTACGTCGGCCAGGCCGTGCACGCCGCCCTCGTCAACCTCGAGGCCCGCCCCGCGCCCGCTGGCGAGATGACGGTGGTGCTTGGCAGCGGCTGGCCCGGCATCCTCCTGCACGAGGCTGTCGGCCACGGCCTGGAGGGCGATTTCAACCGCAAGGGCTCCAGCGTGTTCGCCGGACGCCTGGGCCAGCGCGTGGCCGCCAAGGGCGTCACCGTGCTGGACGACGGCACCATCGCCGACCGCCGCGGCTCGCTCAACATCGATGATGAGGGCCAGGCCACCCAGCGCACCGTCCTCATCGAGGACGGCATCCTGCGCGGCTACATCCAGGACGCCACCAACGCCCGCCTGATGAAGATGGCGCCCACCGGCAACGGCCGCCGCGAAAGCTACGCCCACCTGCCCATGCCGCGCATGACCAACACCTACATGCTGGCCGGCGACAAGGATCCGCAGGAAATCGTTGCCTCCATCGACCGGGGCCTGTACGCCGTCAACTTCGGTGGCGGCCAGGTCGACATCACCAGCGGCAAGTTCGTGTTCTCCGCCAGCGAGGCCTACTGGGTCGAAAAAGGCAAGATCCAGTACCCCGTCAAGGGGGCGACGCTCATCGGCAACGGCCCCGACGCGCTCACCCGCGTCAGCATGATCGGCAACGATCTGCAGCTCGACAGCGGCGTGGGCACCTGTGGCAAAGAGGGGCAAAGTGTGCCCGTCGGTGTGGGGCAGCCCACCCTGCGCATCGATGGCCTGACCGTTGGCGGCACGGCTTGATCGAGGCGCCGCAGCGTCTTTTCACAACACCCTTGACCACTGCACATGAACTCGTGCATAATGCAAGGCTTCGCTGAGTAAAGGGCTGTTTGCCAGCCTAATGCCCTCGGCCAAGGCGGTTCAAACCCCCATGCACAGGGGTTTGAGTTGTCGGGCTGCTGTGGTGGGTGATTCCAGGCAAACAGCCGTTAGTCAGATCCGCCCGATCCACGGGCCCAAGACTGTCCAGTCGTTGTTGCGCAGATGTTGTGCAGCCGATAGGTGCAAGTTGGGGTAAAAAATGATCCAAATGCAATCGCGACTCGATGTCGCTGACAACACGGGTGCCAAGAGCGTCATGTGCATCAAGGTGCTCGGTGGCTCCAAGCGTCGTTACGCCGGTATTGGCGACATCATCAAGGTCAGCATCAAAGAAGCTGCGCCTCGTGGTCGCGTCAAGAAGGGCGAGGTCTACAGCGCCGTGGTGGTTCGTACCGCCAAGGGTGTTCGTCGCCAGGACGGCTCGCTCATCAAGTTCGACGGCAATGCCGCCGTGCTGCTCAACACCAAGCTGGAGCCTATCGGCACCCGTATCTTCGGCCCGGTCACGCGTGAACTGCGTACCGAGCGCTTCATGAAGATCGTGTCGCTGGCCCCCGAGGTTCTGTAAGCCCAGCGGCTTACCTGGTGGCAAAGGCAAAGGACAGCTCCCATGAACAAACTCCGCAAAGGCGATCAGGTCATCGTGTTGACCGGTCGTGACAAAGGCAAGCGCGGCACCATCTCCGCTCGCGTCGATGCCGATCATCTGTTGGTCGAAGGTGTGAACGTTGCCAAGAAGCACGTGCGCCCCAATCCCATGAAGGGCACGACCGGCGGCATCGTCGACAAGACCATGCCGATCCACCAATCCAACGTGGCGATCTTCAACGCCGCGTCGGGCAAGGCGGATCGCGTGGGTATCAAGCTCCTGGATGACGGCAAGAAAGTGCGCGTCTACAAGTCCAGCGGCGAAGAAATCAAGGCTTGATAGAGGAAGCCATGACGCAACAAACCGCCCGTCTGCAAGACTTCTACCGCGAAAAAGTGGTGCCCGATCTGATGGCCAAGTTTGGCTACAAGTCGGTGATGGAAGTGCCCCGCCTGACCAAGATCACCCTGAACATGGGTGTGTCCGAAGCTGTCTCCGACAAGAAGGTCATGGAACACGCCGTTGGCGACCTGACCAAGATCGCCGGCCAGAAGCCCGTGGTCACCAAGTCGAAGAAGGCCATCGCCGGCTTCAAGATCCGCGAGCAAATGCCCATCGGCTGCATGGTCACCCTGCGTGGCGTGCGCATGTTCGAATTCCTGGACCGCTTCGTCACCATCTCGCTGCCCCGCGTGCGTGACTTCCGTGGTATCTCGGGTCGCTCGTTCGATGGCCGCGGCAACTACAACGTCGGCGTCAAAGAGCAGATCATCTTCCCGGAAATCGAGTACGACAAGATCGACGCGATCCGTGGTCTGAACATCAGCATCACGACGTCCGCCAAGACCGATGAGGAAGCCAAGGCTCTGCTGGCGGCTTTCAAATTCCCGTTCAAGAACTGAGGTGGAACGTGGCTAAAGTCTCTCTGAAGCAACGCGAAGAAAAGCGCGAAAAGCTGGTCGCCAAGTACGCCAAGAAGTACGCCGAACTCAAGGCCATCATCGATGACGCCAACAAGTCCGACGACGAGCGTTACGCCGCCCGCCTGGAGCTGCAAAAGCTGCCCCGCAACGCCAACCCCACCCGTCTGCGCAACCGCTGCAACCTGACTGGTCGCCCCCGTGGCACCTTCCGTCAGTTCGGCCTGGGCCGTAGCAAGATCCGCGAACTGGCATTTGCCGGTGACATCCCCGGTGTCACCAAGGCAAGCTGGTAAGTCGGCAGGGAACGAACAGGAGTTATCCCATGAGCATGAGTGATCCCATCGCCGACATGCTGACGCGCATTCGCAACGCCCAAATGGTCGAAAAGGCCACCGTGGCGCTGCCGTCGTCGAAGCTGAAAGTCGCGATCGCCCAGGTCCTGAAGGACGAGGGCTACATCGACGGATTCAACGTCACCGGCGAGGCTGCCAAGCCCACGCTGGAAATCGCCCTGAAGTACTACGCAGGCCGTCCCGTGATCGAGAAGATCGAGCGCGTGTCCAAGCCTGGTCTGCGTGTGTACAAAGGCCGTCACAGCATTCCTCAGGTCCAGAACGGCCTGGGTGTGGCCATCGTCACCACCCCGCAAGGCGTGATGACCGACCGCAAGGCGCGCGCTGCCGGTATCGGCGGCGAAGTGCTCTGCTACGTCGCCTGATCGAGGAGCCATCGACATGTCCCGCGTAGGAAAAATGCCGATCGCCGTCCCCCAAGGTGTGGACGTGCAGATCACTGCAGATCAAATCACCGTCAAGGGCGCCCTGGGCACCCTGAGCCGTCCCCAGTCCGAGCTGGCCCGCGTGGCCAACGACGCTGGCGTGCTCAAGGTCACCCCCGCTGACGAGACCGCCGCCGCCAATGCGATGTCCGGTACCGTGCGCGCCCTGGTGGCCAACATGGTCAACGGCGTGAGCAAGGGTTTCGAGAAGAAGCTGACCCTGGTGGGCGTGGGCTTCCGTGCCCAGGCCCAAGGCCAGAAGCTGAACCTCCAGATCGGCTTCTCGCACCCCGTGATCAAAGACATGCCCGCCGGCATCAAGGTCGAGACGCCGTCTCAGACCGAGATCCTGATCAAGGGTGTGGATCGTCAAGTGGTCGGACAGATCGCCGCTGAAGTGCGCGCCTTCCGTCCGCCCGAGCCCTACAAGGGCAAGGGCATCCGCTATGCCGACGAGCGCGTGGTCTTGAAAGAGACCAAGAAGAAGTAAGGAGCTGATTCATGTCTATCACCAAGAAAGAACAGCGCCAGCGCCGCTCGCGTCAAACGCGCGCCCGCATCGCCTTGCAAGGCGCCGTGCGTCTGACGGTCATCCGTACCAACCTGCACATCTACGCCACCGTCGTCACCGGCGACGGTTCCAAGGTGCTCGCTTCCGCCTCGACCGCCGAGAAGGAAGTCCGCGAGCAGCTGGGTGCTGCTGGCAAGGGTGGCAACGTGAACGCCGCCTCCGTGATTGGCAAGCGCATCGCCGAGAAGGCGAAGGCCGCTGGCGTCGAGAAGGTCGCTTTCGACCGCTCGGGCTTTGCCTACCACGGTCGTATCAAGGCCCTGGCTGATGCCGCGCGTGAAGCCGGCCTTCAGTTCTAAGCGCCCGGCATCGGAAGGAATACCAAATGGCTAAGTTTCAACCCAAAGTGGCTGACGAAGGTCGCGACGATGGTCTGCGCGAGAAGATGATCCAGGTGAACCGCGTGACCAAAGTGGTCAAGGGCGGTCGGATCATGGGCTTCGCCGCCCTCACCGTGGTTGGTGATGGCGACGGTCGCATCGGCATGGGCAAGGGCAAGGCGCGTGAAGTGCCTCTGGCCGTCTCCAAGGCCATGGACCAGGCCCGCCGCAACATGCTGAAGGTCTCGCTGAAGAACGGCTCCGTTCACCACAACGTGATCGGTGAGCATGGCGCCTCTCGCGTCATGCTGGCACCCGCCCCCGCTGGTACCGGCATTATTGCCGGCGGCCCGATGCGCGCGGTGTTCGAAGTGATGGGCGTGACCGACATCGTGGCCAAGAGCTTCGGTTCGACCAACCCGTACAACCTGGTTCGCGCCACGTTCGACGCCCTGAGCCGCTCGACGACTCCGTCGGAAGTGGCGGCCAAGCGCGGCAAGACAGTTGAAGAAATCTTCAACTGACCCGCAGGAGAGCTGACATGAGCGAAAAGAAAACCCTGACCGTCAAGCTGGTCCGCAGCCCGATCGGCACCAAGGCCGACCACCGCGCCACCGTGCGTGGCCTGGGCCTGCGCCGCCTGAATGGCACCCGCGTCCTGGAAGACACGCCCGCTGTGCGCGGCATGATCAACAAGGTCCGCTACATGGTTGAGGTGGTCTGAACCACCGCAGCCTAGGGAAATACCATGGAACTCAATAGCATCAAGCCCGCCAAGGGCGCCAAGCACGCCAAGCGCCGCGTCGGCCGTGGCATCGGCTCGGGCCTGGGCAAGACCGCCGGTCGCGGTCACAAGGGTCAGAAGTCGCGTTCGGGTGGCTACCACAAGGTGGGCTTCGAAGGCGGTCAAATGCCTCTGCAGCGCCGTCTGCCCAAGCGCGGTTTCAAGTCGCACCTGCTGAAGTACAACGCCGAGATCACCCTGAGCGAACTGCAGGCCCTGGACGCCACCGACGTGGATGTTCTGGTGCTCAAGCAAGCCGGTCTGATCCCGCAGCTGGCCAAGGTCGTCAAGGTGATCAAGTCGGGCGAACTGAGCAAGAAGGTGTCCCTCAAGGGCATCGGCGCGACTGTGGGTGCCAAGGCTGCGATCGAAGCCGCTGGCGGCTCGCTGAGCGAGTAAGCTTTCGGCATCGGCATCACTCGAGACTGAACAGGACTCATGGCAACTTCTCCGACCCAACTGGCACAGAGCGGCAAGTTCGGCGACCTGCGTCGTCGGCTGACGTTCCTGCTGCTGGCGCTTGTCGTCTACCGCATCGGGGCCCACATCCCCGTGCCCGGTATCGACAACGCGCAGCTGCTCCAGTTCTTCAAGGGCCAGCAGGGCGGGATCCTGAACCTGTTCAACATGTTCTCGGGCGGCGCGCTGTCCAAGTTCACTGTGTTCGCGCTGGGCATCATGCCGTACATCTCGGCGTCCATCATCATGCAGATGATGGGCTACGTGGTGCCCACGCTCGAGGCGCTGAAGAAGGAAGGCGAAGCGGGTCGTCGCAAGATCACCCAGTACACGCGCTACCTGACGGTGGGCATTGCCATTGTTCAGTCGTTCTTCGCGGCGCAGGGTGTGGCGGCCTATGCCTTGAACCCGGGGCCTGCCTTCGTGTTCACCGTGGTGGTGAGTCTGACGGCCGGCACGATGTTCCTGATGTGGCTGGGTGAGCAGATCACCGAGCGTGGTCTGGGCAACGGCATCTCGATCCTGATTTTCGCTGGTATCGCTGCGGGTCTGCCCAGCGCCATCGGTGGTCTGTTCGAGCTGATCCGCACCGGTGCGATGAGCATCCCCGCGGCCATCTTCATCATCGGCATCGTGATCCTGGTCACTTTCGGTGTGGTGTACGTGGAGCGTGGTCAGCGCAAGATCCTGGTGAACTACGCCAAGCGCCAAGTCGGGAACAAAGTCTATGGTGGCCAGTCGTCGCACTTGCCGCTGAAGGTCAACATGGCCGGCGTGATCCCCCCGATCTTCGCCTCGTCGATCATCCTGCTGCCGGCAACCGCCGTGGGCTGGTTCGCCACGGGCGACAGCATGCGCTGGTTGAAGGACATGGCGGGCATGTTGTCTCCCGGTCAGCCGATCTACGTGATCCTGTACACCGCGGCCATCGTGTTCTTCTGTTTCTTCTACACGGCGCTGGTGTTCAACAGCCGTGAGACGGCGGACAACCTCAAGAAGAGCGGCGCGTTCATCCCCGGCATCCGCCCTGGCGACAACACGGCCAAGTACATCGACAAGATCCTGGCCCGTCTGACGCTGGTGGGGGCGGCGTACATCACCCTGGTGTGCCTGCTGCCCGAGTTCCTGGTGCTCAAGTACAACGTGCCGTTCTACTTCGGTGGAACCTCCCTGTTGATCATCGTGGTGGTCACGATGGACTTCTGGGCGCAAGTTCAGTCTTATGTGATGTCCCAGCAGTACGAATCACTGCTGAAGAAAGCGAATTTCAAAACCAGTTGACCCCGGCAGGGTGCGCACAGCACACGGCGAGGTGATGAACATCTCCCGCGCATCCTACGGCTGACGATTTGACCCGTGCTCGCATTCGTATTCCGGGCGAAGTGAGCGAATTCATAGACCCGGTTTACGAAGCGTGAATCCCCGCTGCGCAATCAGCGGACCAGGAGAAAACCATGAAAGTCTCGGCATCAGTCAAGCAAATGTGCCGCAATTGCAAAATCATTCGCCGCAAGGGCGTGGTCCGCGTGATCTGCACCGACCCCCGTCACAAGCAACGCCAGGGCTAAGCCCCGGCTGGCGAACTATCACGGTATCAGAGGACAGCTATGGCACGTATTGCTGGCATCAACATCCCGCCGCACAAGCACACTGAGATTGGCTTGACGCACATCTACGGCATTGGCCGCACCACCGCGCAGAAGATCTGCTCGAACGCCGGTATTCCCTTCAACAAGAAGATCAAGGAATTGACCGACGGCGACCTGGAGAAGATCCGGGACGAAGTGGGCAAGCTCACCATCGAAGGTGACCTGCGCCGCGAGCTGTCCATGAACATCAAGCGCCTCATGGACATCGGTTGCTACCGCGGTTTCCGTCACCGCCGTGGTCTGCCCTGCCGTGGTCAGCGCACTCGCACCAATGCCCGCACCCGCAAGGGTCCGCGCAAGGCGATCGCTGGCAAGAAGTGATCTTCGCCATTCAATAAGATACTGCCCCCGGCCTCGGTCGGGGCTCGTCGAGAGAGAAGGTTTTTATGGCTAAAGCACCTGCCAACAGCGCGGCCCGCCGTGTGAGCAAGAAGGTCCGCAAGAACATTGCAGACGGCATTGCTCACGTGCACGCCTCGTTCAACAACACCATCATCACCATCACGGACCGCCAGGGCAACGCCCTGTCGTGGGCCTCGAGCGGTGGTCAAGGCTTCAAGGGCTCGCGCAAGTCCACCCCCTTCGCTGCCCAGGTGGCTGCTGAAGTGGCCGGCCGCGCTGCTCAAGAGCAAGGCATCAAGAACCTGGACGTCGAGATCAAGGGCCCCGGTCCTGGTCGCGAATCGTCGGTTCGCGCCCTCGCTTCGCTGGGCATCCGGATCAACTCGATCTCGGACGTGACCCCCGTGCCGCACAACGGCTGCCGTCCCCAGAAGCGTCGTCGCATCTGATTCGGCTCTGTGCGCCTCGCCCGCGGCTGGTCCGTCGGCGAGGCGTTGCCTTTTGGTGATTCGCTCTTTGCATGCTGCAAGGAGTGACACCGTCGCTGAACCCTGGCGAACGTGGCGATTGCTTGACAAATCCATTCGGATCCGTCTGGTATCCATGTAACAAGGGTTGTCCTGTGGCTATAATCACAGGTTTTTCGCGCGCGTGCCGCTTTTGAGCGGCCTGCGCCATTTCAAGACCACCGTTCGAGCGCACAACAACATCCGCCGAACTCGCGTCGGACGGCCCATGCCGCCGCTGACGTCAGACTGATTTGAGAGGACACTCAAGTGGCACGTTATCTCGGACCCAAGGCCAAGCTGGCCCGTCGCGAAGGCACCGACCTGTTCCTGAAGAGCGCCCGTCGCCCCATCAGCGACAAGGCCAAGTTCGACACCAAGCCTGGTCAGCACGGCCGCACCTCCGGTTCGCGCACCTCCGACTTCGGTCTGCAACTGCGTGAAAAGCAGAAGGTCAAGCGCATGTACGGCGTGCTGGAAAAGCAATTCCGCCGCTACTTCGCCGAAGCCGAGCGTCGCAAGGGCAACACCGGCTCGAACCTGCTGTCGCTGCTGGAATCGCGCCTGGACAACGTCGTGTACCGCATGGGCTTCGGCTCCACGCGCGCTGAAGCTCGCCAGCTGGTGGGCCACAAGGGCGTGACGGTGAACGGCCAGGTCGTCAACATCCCGTCGTACAGCGTGAAGTCGGGCGACGTTGTCGCCGTGCGTGACAAGGCCAAGAAGCAGGCCCGCGTGCAAGAGTCCGTGAAGCTCGCCGAGTCCATCGGCATGCCCGGCTGGGTTCAGGTCGATGCCACCAAGCTGGAAGGCGTTTTCAAGAAGGCCCCCGACCGCGACGAATTCGGCTCCGACATCAACGAATCGTTGATCGTCGAACTGTACTCGCGTTGATTTTTCAGGGCTTTCGGGCGCTGGCCGTGTTGGCCGCGCCCGGTGGCCCTGTTGTCGTTTTTTCAAAAGTTGCCGGTCCTCAGACCGGTTGGTCCATCAGCCTTATCGGTGTAACGAGCCGAGGGTATTGACAGGAAGGCCTCATGCAAACCACGTTGCTGAAACCCAAAGCCATCCAGGTGGAGCCGCTGGGCGGCCACCGCGCCAAAGTCACACTCGAGCCTTTCGAGCGTGGCTATGGCCACACGCTGGGCAACGCGCTTCGCCGCGTGCTGCTGTCGTCGATGGTGGGTTTTGCGCCGACGGAAGTCACCATCGCCGGTGTGCTGCACGAATACTCCACGCTGGACGGCGTGCAGGAAGACGTCGTGCACATCATGCTGAACCTCAAGGGCGTGGTGTTCCGTCTGCACAACCGTGACGAAGTCACCCTGGTGCTGCGCAAGGATGGCGAAGGGCCGGTCACGGCCGCCGACATCCAGACCCCCCACGACGTCGAGATCGTGAACCCCAACCATGTCATCTGCCACCTGTCGCAGGGCGGCAAGCTGGACATGCAGATCAAGGTCGAGAAGGGCCGCGGCTATGTGCCCGGTACCCTGCGCCGCTACGGCGAAGAGACCAAGGCCATCGGCCGCATCGTGCTGGACGCCTCGTTCTCGCCCGTCAAGCGCGTGAGCTACACGGTCGAAAGCGCCCGTGTGGAACAGCGTACCGACCTGGACAAGCTGGTCATGGAAATCGAAACCAACGGCGCCATCTCGCCCGAGGAAGCGATCCGTGCTTCGGCCAAGATCCTGGTCGAGCAGCTGGCCGTGTTCGCACAGCTGGAAGGCAGCGAGCTGGGCAGCTTCATCGATGCGCCCGCCAAGGCCGCGCAGAACTTCGACCCGATCCTGCTGCGTCCCGTGGACGAGCTGGAACTCACGGTCCGTTCCGCCAACTGCCTCAAGGCCGAGAACATCTACTACATCGGCGACCTTATCCAGCGCACCGAGACCGAGCTGCTCAAGACCCCGAACCTGGGTCGCAAGTCGCTCAACGAGATCAAGGAAGTGCTGGCATCGCGTGGTCTGGCCCTGGGCTCGCGCCTGGAAGCCTGGCCGCCCCAAGGTCTGGACAAGCGATAAGAAGGCCCACCCCCTACCGCCTTCGGCGGCCCCCTCAAGGGGGCGTCACCCTTAGACCGGCAAAGCCGGATCCTTGGTGGCTGCTCGATAGGTGGTGAGGTGGTTGGCGAAGATTTTTGAAAATGAGTGGCTCACAGAGTCACTCGGTGCACCCGGCGGTACCTTGAAACGGCCGTCGGTTTTATAAGGAAAGGAAAGCACCATGCGTCACGGAAACGGTCTCCGTAAACTCAATCGCACCTCGTCGCATCGCCTGGCGATGCTGCGCAACATGGCCAACTCGCTCATCGAGCACGAAGCCATCAAGACCACGGTTCCCAAGGCCAAGGAACTGCGCCGCGTTGTCGAGCCCCTGATCACCCTGGCCAAGGAGCCCACGGTCGCCAACAAGCGCCTGGCCTTCGACCGCCTGCGCAACCGCGACAACGTGGTCAAGCTGTTCAACGTGCTGGGCCCCCGCTTCGCCAAGCGTCCTGGTGGCTACACCCGCATCCTGAAGATGGGCTTCCGCGTGGGCGACAACGCGCCGATGGCTTACATGGAGCTGGTCGAGCGTACGGAAGTGGCTGAAGAAGCTGCTGAAGGTGCCGCTGAGTAAACCAGCCTGACGGGTCGCCGGGCGGGATGCCCGGCGCTCACGCCAAAAAAAGCCAGCAGGGATGCTGGCTTTTTCTTTGCTGGTCGATCCAGCGCTGCGCAGACGATTTGGTGAAGTTTTTGTGCGCCACTTGCGCAAAGCAGAAAAAACATGCTATAGTTTACCTCTCTGCCGCGGGGTGGAGCAGTCTGGTAGCTCGTTGGGCTCATAACCCAAAGGTCGTAGGTTCAAATCCTGCCCCCGCAACCAAGGTTATATACGTCCCGCCGCTTGCTGCGCTTAGCAGCCGAGTGGCGGGATCTGCGAGATCGGCATACGCGCCGTCTTCATCTCGCCCTACGATAACTTCCCCAAGCAAATCAGCCAGCAAGCGCCGTGTGCGTTCTCGGTCGGTCTCTTTGTCTAGAGCCGAACGCAGATCGAGCATGAGCTGTTTGTAGTGTGCGGCCACGTCGCGCATCAGGTCTTGAGCCGTGGGAACGGCTGCGGCCTTCAGGCGTTGCTTGATCGACACCAATTCGGTTTCTGTTGCTTGCAAGCGCGCTGCAATGGCTGCGCTCGCGCCGACAAGGGCCAGCGATTGCACGAGGTTGTCGATTTCCTTGTGTAGCGCGGCTTCGCGCTCCTTCAGTGATTGGGTTTCGCTTGCCTGATTCGCGGTCGCTTGGTTCAGTGTGGTCTGAACCTCTGCCTCAAGAATGGCAAGGGCCGTGGGTTGCATCAGTTCATCACGCACCAAGCCCAAGAGCCGGGTATCCAGGCCGGCGCGTGGCACCAGCGCAGCAGAGGCGCAAGCGGTTGGGCCACGGTCATGATGGGCCGAACAGCCATAGCCCCAGGCATTGATGGCAACGACCCTGCCGCCGCAACCAGCGCAGCGCAGCAAGCCGCCAAACAAGGTCTTGGCGGGCCTGCCACCCTTGCGCCCTGGCGCGGCTTTGTCGGTCCCTGCTGCGCGCTTGGTAGACCTTGCCCGCACTGCGTCCCAAACTTCTTGATCGACGATGCGCAACTCGGGTGCCTCGCGCACTTGCCATTCATTCTCTGGGCGTTCGACATAGCGGCGTGCGCCGGTGTCTGGACACTTTAGCCACTGGCGCCGGTTCCATCGCATGCGACCGATATAAAGCTCATTGCTGAGCAGGCCGAGCCCCTTGGTGGTATCACCCTTGAGAGCACTGGCCGCCCACGAACGGCCCCGAGGGCTGGGCACACCACGGGCGTTCAGGTCAAGGATGATGGAGCGGACGCTGTCGCCTGCCGCATAGCGGGCGAAGATCGAGCGCACATGCTGGGCCTGTTCTTCGTCAATCTCGACGCGACGACCACCCGTAACCTCAACTGTCTTGTAGCCGTAGGACTTCCCACCAGCACTGAAGCCTCGTGCCATCTGACCGGCAAGTCCCCGATGGGTCTTTTCTCGCAAATCATCGAGATAGAGTTCATTGACCAGTCCCCGAGCGATCCGCATCACCTTGCGCCCACTGGCGTTTGAGTCGTAGCCGTCAGCCGTGCCGATGATGCGAATGCCTCGATGCTCAAGGCGCTTCACCATGCCTTCGGCTTCGCTGATTTCGCGGCTGAGACGGTCAAGGCCCTCAAGGATGAGAATGGAGAAGCGCCCGGCCAGGACATCGGCCAGCAGCGCCTTGCCACCTGGCCGAAGCGCCACGGGGATGCTGCCGCTGATGCCCTCATCCGAATGAACGGCGGTGACGGGCCAGCCTTCACGTTGTGCTCTTGCTTGGGCTTCGCGCAGTTGGTCCTCAACGGAGGTTTCACGCTGCTTGTCCGTGCTATATCTCGCATAGAGGCAGGCTATGGAAGTTGACATAGAGACTCCTGACTTGTTTGTATGAGCTCAGATCATGCGCTGACGATTCGGGAAATCATGGCTTGGGAAAGATTGAACAATGTCGCCAACTCGGCTTGTGTATGGGTGTTGGCATACAAAGCTTTGATGGCGATATTGCGCTCGTCTTTGGTCATCTCAGCTGGATCGAATGGTGTCATCTGTTGAAAGCTATTGCCTTTGACGTACTTGCGAGCAATGACGGTTTGCCCCGACGAGTACTTAACTTGGGCTTCCAAGATACCGCTCTTGTAGGTCAATGAAAACTGGTCACTGATCTTGACCCGGTCGATGCCCAGAAGCGCAAATATGGCGGGAATGGGAGGCACGCCTTTGTGCTCAAGATCTCGTTCGCTCATAATGTGATTGGATTCATTGAATTCATGAATTTTTATCCAAGGACAGTAGCCAAGTCCACTTCATGGGTTTGGTGGTCTGTGCACAGCGATTTGTCATGCCTCCAGTTCAAGGAAGAGCGCACCGTATGCAGTTGCAGCAGTGTCCAAAGGGGCACGGCGCACAGCTCTTGAACTTCTTTGGGGCGGATCATTCGGTTGGAGCGCCATGTCGAAAACAGGGAGTGTCAATTAATGAGAGTCGTCAGCCTGAAGATCGAGAACTTCCGAGGGATTCGCGAGGGGTTTGTCCGCTTCGGAAAGCATCCTGTACTTGTTGGCGACAACAACACAGGCAAAACGACGCTGATTGAGGCGCTCGCTTTGGTGCTGGGTCGGGATCGTCTGGTACGCGAACTGACCGAACATGACTTTTATGGATCCAATCCCCAAGTACCTGACCGTATCAAGCTGGTAGCCTGTTGACGCCGACCGAAAACT
>DDJC01000006.1:32655-32838 GCA_002339015.1 Burkholderiales bacterium UBA1834 | reverse complement strand
CGACCAACATCCTGTTCATCTGTGGCGGCGCCTTCGATGGCCTGGAGAAGGTCATCCAGAACCGCTCGGTCAAGTCCGGCATCGGCTTCTCGGCTTCTGTGCAGAGCAAGGACGAGCGCAAGGTCAGCGAGGTTTTCCGCGAGGTTGAACCCGAGGACATCATCAAGTTCGGCCTGATCCCCG
>DDJC01000006.1:31804-32620 GCA_002339015.1 Burkholderiales bacterium UBA1834 | reverse complement strand
TCCTGACCGAACCGAAGAACGCGTTGGTCAAGCAGTACCAGCAGCTGTTCGCGATGGACAACGTCGAGCTGGAGATCCGTCCGGCCGCGTTGAACGCGATTGCCCGCAAGGCCCTGGCCCGCAAGACCGGCGCCCGTGGTCTGCGGTCCATCGTCGAGCAGTCGCTGCTCGACACCATGTTCGAATTGCCCACCATGGAAGGGGTGCAAAAGGTCGTTCTGGACGAACCGACCATTGAGGAGCAGGCCAAACCCCTGCTCGTCTACCGCGACAAGGCCAAGGCTAGCGCCTGAAACCTGTTTCGGGGCCCTTGTGTTCCGGCACCCGGGTCCCCACGTAGCTGCTAGAAAGTGAGGCCAACATGTCAGGACATCCGATCCTTCCCCCTGAACCTCTGACGCTCCCGCTGCTTCCTCTGCGGGACGTCGTGGTCTTCCCCCACATGGTCATCCCCCTCTTCGTGGGGCGCCCCAAATCCATCAAGGCTTTGGAGCTGGCCATGGAAGCCGGCCGTCAGATCATGCTCGTGGCCCAGAAGGCCGCCGGCAAGGATGAGCCCAAGGCTGACGACATGTTCGAGGTGGGATGCGTCTCCAGCATCCTGCAGATGCTCAAGCTGCCCGACGGCACGATGAAGGTGCTGGTCGAAGGCGTGCAGCGCGCCCGCACGACGGGCATCAACGACCTGGGCGATCACTTCACGGCCGACATCGTGCCGGTGGAGCCCGAGACCTCTTACTCCGCTGAAGTCGAAGCCCTGCGCCGCGCCGTGACGCAGCAGTTCGACCAGTACGTCAAGCTCAACAAGAAGATCCC
>DDJC01000006.1:0-31736 GCA_002339015.1 Burkholderiales bacterium UBA1834 | reverse complement strand
CTGGCCGACACCATCGCCGCGCACCTGCCGCTCAAGCTGGAAAGCAAGCAGTCGGTGCTGGACTTGTTCGCCGCTTCTCAGCGCCTGGAGAAGCTGCTCGAGCAGCTCGAACACGAAGTCGACATCCTGCAGGTCGAAAAGCGCATCCGNNCGTCAAGCGCCAGATGGAGAAGTCGCAGCGCGAGTACTACCTGAACGAGCAGGTCAAGGCCATCCAGAAGGAGCTCGGCGAGGGTGAAGAGGGCGCTGATCTCGAAGAGATCGCCAAGAAGATCGAGACCGCGCGCATGCCCAAGGAGGCACGCAAGAAGGCCGATGCCGAGCTCAAGAAGCTGCGCCTGATGTCGCCCATGTCGGCCGAGGCCACCGTGGTGCGCAACTACATCGACACCCTGGTCGGCCTGCCCTGGAGCAAGAAGACCAAGATCAAGCACGACCTGTCGCACGCCGAAGACGTGCTGAACGAAGACCACTACGGTCTGGACAAGGTCAAGGAACGCATCCTTGAATACCTCGCGGTGCAGCAGCGCGTCGACAAGGTCAAGGCGCCCATCCTGTGCCTGGTCGGCCCTCCCGGCGTCGGCAAGACCTCGCTGGGCCAGTCCATTGCCCGTGCCACCGGACGCAAGTTCGTGCGCATGGCCCTGGGCGGCGTGCGCGACGAGGCCGAGATCCGTGGCCACCGCCGCACCTACATCGGCTCCATGCCGGGCAAGGTGCTGCAGAGCCTGTCGAAGGTCGGCACGCGCAACCCGCTGTTCCTGCTCGATGAGATCGACAAGCTGGGCATGGATTTCCGGGGTGACCCCTCGTCGGCGCTGCTGGAAGTGCTCGACCCCGAGCAGAACCACACCTTCGGTGACCACTACATCGAGGTCGATTTCGACCTGTCCGATGTGATGTTCGTGGCCACGTCGAACTCGCTGAACATCCCGCCGGCCCTGCTGGACCGGATGGAAGTGATCCGCCTGGCCGGCTACACCGAGGACGAGAAGGTCAACATCGTCCAGACCTACCTGCTGCCCAAGCAACTGAAGAACAACGGCGTCAAGGATGAAGAGCTGGAAGTCACCGAAGCGGCCATCCGCGGCGTGATCCGCTACTACACCCGTGAAGCCGGCGTGCGCTCGCTGGAACGCGAGGTCTCCAAGATCTGCCGCAAGGTGGTCAAGGGCATCGCGCTCAAGCAGTACACCGGCAAGGTGGTCGTGACGGAAGAGAATCTCAACGAGTTCCTGGGTGTGCGCAAGTACAGCTACGGCGAGGCGACCAAGGAAAACCAGGTCGGCCAGGTCGTGGGTCTGGCGTGGACGGAAGTGGGCGGCGATCTGCTGACCATCGAGGCTGCGATCATGCCCGGCAAGGGCACCATCATCCGCACTGGCCAGCTGGGCGATGTGATGAAGGAATCGGTCGAGGCAGCCCGCTCGGTGGTGCGTTCACGCGCTCGCCGCCTGGGCATCACCGACGATCTGTTCGAGAAGCGCGACATCCACATCCACGTGCCGGACGGCGCCACGCCCAAGGACGGCCCCAGCGCGGGCATCGCCATGACGACGGCCTTCGTGTCGGCGCTCACCGGCATCCCCGTGCGGGCGGATGTGGCCATGACGGGCGAGATCACGCTGCGCGGCGAGGTCACGGCCATCGGTGGTCTGAAGGAGAAGTTGCTGGCGGCTCACCGTGGCGGCATCAAGACGGTGCTGATCCCGGAAGAGAACGTCAAGGACTTGGCCGAGATCCCCGAGAACGTGAAGAGCCAGATCGAGATCGTGCCGGTCAAGTGGATCGACAAGGTGCTGGAAGTGGCCCTGGAGCGCCAGCCTCAGGCTCTGCCGGACGAGGAGGCCAAGGCTGTGGATGGCAAGGTGGTGGAAGCCGCCAAGCCCGACGCAGCGCCAGGCGGCCCGAACGACTTGATGAAGCACTGATTTTTTCGCAACAAACGAAGGCCTGGGCCAGAAATCGCTTTAAAACGATGTATAGTTCAGGTCTTCGCTGATCGCGACACCAGAAGCGGTCAACGGCAAAAGGTTTCGGCCTCAAGCCAGCGATATGCGGGATTAGCTCAGTTGGTAGAGCGATACCTTGCCAAGGTATAGGTCGAGAGTTCGAGCCTCTTATCCCGCTCCAAATTATGATCTACAGACTTCTACTGACGTCTGTAAGTCATTGAAAAAAGGGGCTTCGGCCCCTTTTTCCATTCCAGCGAGCGCCACGGAAATCCACCCACAGCTACCGTTTTTGAGTGACCAATTGAGGCACAAGAATACGGGTGGGACGGCTACCGGATAGTTGCTGGGGCTGAGCGGGAACCATGACGAGCATAGGGCCTAAGTCATTACTTAGGAGCCTCGAAATGGCACTCTCTGATCTGACCGTCCGGCAGGCAAGAACCACCGGAAAACGCTACACCCTCTCCGATAATGACTGCCTGGGCCTGATGGTCTCTGCTGCAGGCGGTAAGTCGTGGATGTTTCGCTACTACTGGCTGGGCAAGCAAAAACGTATGTCCCTGGGCGGATATCCTGCCCTCAGCTTGCGCGAGGCCCGCGCCGAGCGGGATAAGGCCCAAGCCCTGCTTGCCAGGGGGGTTGATCCGCAAATCGAGCGTGACCAGCGCCGGCACGCGGCCAAATTGGCGGGTGAATACACCTTTAGGAACGTTTTTGATGCCTGGGTCGAGCATCGCCGCAAGGAACTCAAGGAAGGCCGCCAGAGCACCCTGTCGCAGATTCTGCGCATCTTCAACAAGGACGTGCTGCCCGCCTTAGGGAAGATGTCGATCTACGACATTCGCCGCCCTCAGCTCCTGGGAGTTCTGGCGGCGATCGAGAAGCGCAAAGCGTTCACCACCGCCGAGAAGGTTCGCACCTGGTTCAACCAGATGTTCCGCTATGCCTTGGTCGTTGCCGAGGGCTTGGAGGTCAACCCTGCTGCTGACCTGGATGTGGTGGCCGAACCCAAGCCCCCGGTGACCCACAATCCCTATCTGCACCTGCCCGAGATGCCCGAGTTCCTTCAGAAGCTTCGGCTCTACACCCCCCGCGGCTGGCAGACCCAGCTTGGTGTGCGGCTGCTGTTGTTAACTGGGGTGCGGACGGGCGAATTGCGGCTGGCCGAGCCTGAGCAGTTCGACCTCGACCGCGGCTTGTGGATCATCCCGCCACAATTCGTCAAGCAGCTCCAGGACGAAATGCGCAAGGCCGGTAAGCGGCCGCAGGACGTGCCGCCCTACATCGTGCCCCTCTCTCTGCAGGCCATCGAGATCGTGCGCTATCTTCTGAGCGCGATGCGGCCGGCGCAGAAGTACTTGTTGGCTCATACCAGCGAACTCAAGAAGCGCATCAGCGAAAATACGCTGAACAAGGCCTTGCAGCTCATGGGTTACGAGGGGCGCCTGACCGGGCACGGCATCCGCGGCACCATCTCGACGGCGCTCAACGAAATCGGCTATCCGAAAATTTGGGTGGATGCACAGCTATCGCACTCCGACCCCAACAAGGTCAGCTCGGCCTACAACCACGCCAAATACGTGGAGCCGAGGCGCCGGATGATGCAGGACTGGGCCGATCGCCTCGACCTGCTCGAACAGGGCGAGGTAGAAGCTGCGAGCGCACACCTGACCATCCGCATCGATGGGGTGCCTGCGATGGCAGAAGTGGAAGAGGCGGTGGGTGCGGCCCCCATCGTGGCCGAGCCCCCTGTGCCCGGCGTGCAGTCCCTTGTCGCAACGCCCATTGTCGTCACTTCGAGCAGCGGCGGAATCACGTTCCGGAGACTGTCGCATCTGCCGCCGCCTCCGGTGCATGTCCCAGAGCCGGAAGTGTCCGCGATCCAGCGCGAGCGCGAGGAAATGCTGGCTATCTATGAGTCGCCGAACAGCCTGCCGGTCCCGTTGTTCGGCAAGCTGGCCGGGAAGTCCAAGGACCAGATCAACCGCGAACTGAAAGCCGGAAAGTTGCTGGCTATCAGCCTTGGCAATCGGGGACAGCGTGTTCCGGACTGGCAACTGGTGCCGCTCAAACACAGGCTGGCCCAGGTGCTCATGAACCAGTGCCCGCACGCGGATTCTTGGGGACTTTACCGCATGCTGACCCAGCCGCACCCTGACCTGGGCGATCGCGCCGCCATCGATGCGGTCACGCCGACCAACGTGCCGGCGATCGTACGGGTCATCATGGGCGACTACCAGCATCACGAGGATGTGCCCAAGGCCGTCGCCCCGCAGCCCGTCCCGGAAGATGTGCGGCAGAGCGTTCGTAGGCTAGTGGACAGCGCTGTGGTGATCGAGGGAACCTAATCCACGGGTCAGCCTATGGCCGGGATGACGCTTCCGGCCGTAGGCCCATCACCTTGCACCTTCCCCAGCAATCTGTAGCGCTCTACGCTCGAACCGCTTGGCAGCAGAATCGGCTTGCGCGTGGGGCCGTTGGAGGTACGTCACGATATTGTAGGGGCCATCGGCGAGCGGTCGCATGCCGATCCCCCATTGATGGGCACGCTCGATGCGCGATTGCGCGCATACGCCGATGCCGTAGCCGGATGAGACCCACAGCGCCATCATCTCGAATGAAGTTGCAGACAGGATGTTCTCTTGGTCCACTGGCATGAGGGAGGCCAACCTCTCGTCCAGCAAGGGGCAAGCCTCCACCCGCCAGCGATAGATTGGATAATCCTGAAGATCTGAGATGGTGAGCTTCGCCTGGTTAACTAAGCGGGACCGCGGTGGTATCGCAACGGCCATGCTTTCGCACCATAGCCTCCGGCTACTCGTCAGGTGATCCCCCGCACCGCTAAGAGATAGTCCCGCGTCGTAGCGGCCCTCCTGCAGGCCCGTCATCAACTCTTGATCCGAAACTTCACGCACGGCCATCGCGACGCCCGGCTCCTGCGCTCGCTGCAGTGCAAGCAGCGCCGACAGCCGTGAAGACGGTACACCTGGCGCTATGGCGAGTGTGAAATTCGGGGGCGGACTGATGACGTCATGCATGGATACCCCCAAAGAGGCGGCGGGAGGGGATCGAAAAGATCTACCGACATCATACTAAAGAGATATCTTTAACGTGGTTAAAGATCAGTGATTCCATGACGCTTCTGCGAATGCAGAAGCGCACTATTCGGCCTGGACGGCCCGCCGGAGTAACCACCTATGAGTCCGCACCGGCGTTGGCGTTCGGGCAAGCGGTGCGAGCCGCTCGCCTGGATCAGGGGATTGCTCAGGATGAGTTCGCGGGCTTGGCGGGGATCGCGCGTTCGCACATGGGCAAGATTGAGCGCGGCGAGCACATGCCGACACTCGCTCTCATTCTAAAAATTTCCCTGGCTCTCAAGATCAGCTCGGCCGAACTGATGACGGCCACGGAGCGCAACCTCTACCTTCAGGGCGATGCGTGACGCCGGGTGTGGCGCAGGCGCCGTAGCTAATCGCTCTTTGGCGAACGCAAACGCTCGATGAAGCGCTCTACGGGAACGGATAGTCCGCTACCGCCTTCGGGCCGAAGCAGGTAGGTGATGATGACGGCCGAATCGAGCGCCAACGGCCGGATCACCACGTCGGGACGTTGGCATACCGCGATTCGGGTCGCCGTTGCGAAGCCGATGCCGTAACCAGCTCCGACCAACGTGAGCATCATGTCCAGCGACGAGACATGCTCAACGATGGTGGACTCGCGCTCCAGGGGATGTAGCAGCCGGGTCAATTCGCGGCAGTAGCCCTCGCAAAGCTGCGGATCGCACATCACCAGCGGGTAACTCACGAGTTCACGTAGCGACACTTCCTTGTGGGCCAGCAACGGGTGCCGGATCGGCAAGGTCACCACCAGCGGGTCCTGCCAGATGGGCTCCGTCACCAGTCCGTCGCCGACGTCCGCAGTGTGTGCGAAACCGATCGCGAAGTCGCCGGATCGCAGCCCCCGCAACTGTTCCGCCAGGGTGACCTCGGAGAGCCGTATTTCGATCTCCGGCTCCTCCTGGCGGCACAGGGCAAGAAGTGCAGACAGCCGCGGGTCGATGGCGCCATCGGAGATGGCGATGCGCACGCTGCCTCTTAGGCCTGCGGCGATCGCCCTGACGTTTTCTCGTGCCTGCTCCAGGTTGGTGAACAGCCGGCGAATGTCCTGAAGGAAGGTGGTACCCGCTGGCGTCAACCGCGTTCCCCGCCGATCGCGGTCAAAGAGCAGCACCCCCAGTTCGTCTTCCAATTCCTTGATCGTGCGGGACAGCGGCGGCTGCTCGATGTGCAAGCGCTCCGCAGCACGGGTGAAATGCAGCTCTTCGGCGAGAGCCACGAAGCAGCGCAAATGACGAAGTTCCATGGGCACGTCCTTCAGCAATCCTGGTCATTGGGTTGGCCACGGCGCATTGCTGCCGAAGTGCGCTTAGAGGGGGCGAGGTAGTGCTGGGTCCCTCTTCAGGGCGAGGAAAAAGGCCATCGGTGTATCTGAATAAGAATACATATGTTCATGTATTAACTCAAGTCAAGAGTGGTAGCAACTGTTTCGGAACGTGACGCCGAACCCAACCCGCTCAATGCTTGAGCGGCTAAGGCCGTACTGACGCCAAAGTAGCGCGAGCCCACAGAGGGGCTCGCGAGATGTAGGACCGAAGGCGCTCTGCCTTCATGGAAAAGCCCAAATCAGGCCGGGTTGATTTCCAACGAGCCACGGTTGATCTGGTCGCGTTCCATCGACTCGAACAAGGCGCCGAAGTTTCCTTCGCCGAAGCCCTCGCGGTAGTTGCCCTTGCGCTCGATGAACTCGAAGAACACCGGGCCAAGCAGCGGCTCGGAGAATATCTGCAGCAGCAGGCGGGGCTGGCCGCCTTCGGTCGTGCCGTCGAGCAGAATGCCGCGCGCCTGCAACTCGGGCACGGGCTGGCCATGGCCGGGCAGGCGCTTTTCCAAGTTTGCGTAATAGATGTCGTTGGGGGCGGTCAGCAGCGGGATACCGGCCATCTGCACGCGGTCGAGCGCATCGAGTAGGTTGTCGCACAGCAGGGCGATGTGCTGGATGCCCTCGCCGCTGAACTGCATCAAGAATTCCTCAATCTGGCCGCCGCCCTGGCGTGCTTCCTCGTTCAGCGGGATGCGGATCAGGCCGTCCGGCGCGCTCATCGCCTTGGAAGCCAGGCCGGTGTACTCGCCGTTGATGTCGAAGTAGCGGATCTCCTGGAAGTTGAAGAACTTCGTGTAGAAGTCGGCCCAGTACGTCATGCGGCCGCGATAGACGTTGTGTGTGAGGTGATCGACGATCGAGAAGCCGTGGCCTTTGGGACGGCGATCCACACCGGGTAGGAATTCGAAGTCGATGTCGTAGATGGACTTGCCGTCCTCGAAGCGATCGATCAGGTACAGCGGCGCGCCGCCGATGCCCTTGATCGCCGGTAGGCGCAACTCCATCGGGCCAGTGGGAATGTCCATCGGCTGCGCGCCCAGCTCCAGCGCGCGGTGGTAGGCCTTGTGCGAATCCTTGACGCGGAACGCCAGCCCGCAGGGGCTGGGGCCGTGCTCGCCCGCGAAATACGCCGCCTGGCTTTTAGGCTCGCGGTTGACGATGAAGTTGATGTCGCCCTGGCGGTAGAGCGATACGTCCTTGGAGCGATGCCGGGCCACCTCGGTGAAGCCGAGCTTCTCGAACAGCGGCTCCAGCACGCCGGGCGTCGGCGAGGCGAACTCGACGAATTCAAAGCCGCACAGGCCCATCGGGTTGTCAAAAAGGTCGGTCATCAGGGGTGTCTCTCTTGGGTTTGGGGTGGAAATCTGGACACCCTAGATGGTAAGAAAAAGCCCGCACATCATTTCTGCAAAATCAATTGCAAATAGACTTCTTGATGCCTGATTCCTGCGTGGTGAAAGAAATGAGCACAGAAATAGTCCTTGATGGTACGGATAGACGCCTTATTGATGCATTGCAACGCAATGGAAGGTCCACCTTCGACGAACTGGCCGAACACGCAAGCCTGTCGTCCTCGGCCACGCTGAGGCGGGTGCGCCGCCTCGAAGAGGCTGGCGTCATCGCCGGCTATGTGGCCCTGGTGCACCCCGAACGCATCGGCCTCACCCTCACGGCCTACCTGAACGTGCGCCTCGAAAAGCACTCTGATTCGCACAAGCGCAACCCCATGGACGTGTTCCGCGCGTCGGTTCAGAACTGGCCCGAGGTGGTGGAGTGCCACGCGCTGACCGGCGACATGGACTACCTGTTGCGGGTGGTCGTCAGAGATATGGCCCACTACTCCCGCTTCGTGCTCGATACGCTGCTCAAGCACCCCAGCGTGCAAGACTGCAAGACCAGCTTCGTGCTGGACCGCGTGAAGAGCACCACGGCCTTGCCCCTATGAACATTCGGCAGGTTGGTGTGGCGGGGATGCAAATAGCGCTTGACCTTCCAACCGTGGCAAGGATCAAACTTTAAGCATCCCAACCCGAAAGGAGTTTTCCATGCAATTCCATCTCGAAGACATGACCTGCGGCGGCTGCGCCCGCACTGTGACGAAAACGATCCAAACGATCGACCCCAACGCCAAGATCGTTACGGACCCGCCGACCCGCCGTGTCGAGGTCCAGACCTCGGCCTCGCAAGAGCAGATCGCCGCGGCCCTGAGCGAAGCTGGCTTCCCGCCGCGCGCGCAGTAACACCGCGTCGTGGCCGGCATGCACACAGGACGGCCGATGCGAGCACGTGCGCTGCGCCATATCTGGCGCGGCGCTCAGTGCATCCCAAGGTAGGCGACCTTGGCCCACATCCACAGGGCCATCGCCACCATCATCAGGTTCTCGGTCAGGGACACGAAGTCCAGCGGCACGTTGCTGTCCCCGCCCACGCAGGCGCACTTGAGTTCCCGGCGATCGACATAGACCGCCTTGAAAACCGACACGGCCCCGACGGTCCCGATGAACAGCGCCAACGGAATCGACACCCACATCCCCACGCCCGCGACCATCAGGACGCCTGCGATGGCCTCCGCGAACGGGTAGAAATAGGCATACCGAACCCAGCGCTTGGCCAGCAGGTCGTAGTTGAGGAACATCGTCGCGAAGCCGTCCACGTCCTTGAGCTTCTGCAGCGCCAGGAGACACATGGCAAAGGCCACGAGCCACTCTGCCGCCTGAATGCTCCAGAGCTGGCCGAAGGCCGCCCAGCTCGCCGCCAGCGCCATCGCGGCCGCCATGGCGAACAGCGCGATCACAGGGGTGTAGGTCACGGCGTTCTTGTCCTTCACGGACATGCCGAAGAATTTGCGTAGGTCGTCGTAGCCGCCCACGCGCCGCCCGTTTATGAAGACCTGGGGCGTGGTCTCGACGCCATGCTCCTTCTTGAACGCATCCGTCTGCTCGCGGCTCGCCAAGTGTTTGTCCTCGACCTCGTAGCCCTTGCGTTTGAGCAGATCGAGCGACTTCAGCCCGTAGGGGCAGGTATGGCCGGGCATGACCATTCGGTAGAGCGTGGCTAGCTTGGGCGCAGACATGCAGGACTTCTCCTGTGTGACTTTCCATGGGCCGGCCGTCACGGATTTAAGGACGTTGATGACCTTTCCAGCCTAACCGACGACCGTGCAAAGGGAGTGTAGACACCTGGCTCGCGGGTTGGTCTGGCCCACGGGTTGGTTATCTGGCTGCAATGCCGTCAGTCCTCCATCTGCCAGAGCAACCCTGCCGCAGGCCGGTGCGCCTGAGGCAGCACGCAGGCTCCTAGTGGTTCTCCTTGGCATGGTTGATCGTGTACTTGGGGATCTCGACGGTCAGGTCTTCGGTCGCAACGATGGCCTGGCAGCTCAGCCGCGACTGCGCCTCCAGTCCCCAGGCCCGGTCGAGCAGATCATCCTCGCACTCCTCGACTTCGTTTAGAGAATTAAACCCCTTGCGCACGATGCAGTGACAGGTCGTGCAGGCACAGCTCATGTCGCAGGCATGCTCGATCTCGATGCCGTTGTCCAGCAGGGCCTCGCAGATCGAAGTGCCTGCTGGCACGTTCAGTTCGGCTCCCTCGGGAGCCAGTTCAGGATGGGGCAAGACTGTGATTTTGGGCATATCTCTCCTGGCTGCTCAGTGCGCACGCGGCTTTTTTCCTGCTGCGTTGGCTCGCGCGCGGCGCGGCACTGCGCCAGTGCGCGCTTCGGGCTTGTTGTCACTGGTATCGGGCTGCTCCAGCGTGTGCAGGATCGGGCAGTCGGGCCGTTCGTCGCCGGCGCAACACCGGATCAGCGCCTTGAGCGTCGCGGCCATCTCCAGCATGCTCTCGATGCGCCGGTCCAACTCGTCGATGTGTTGCTGGGCCAGACGCTTTACATCAGCACTCTGGCGCGACTTGTCATTCCACAGTCCCAGCAAGTCCGTGATCTCGGCTACCGAGAAGCCGAGGTCGCGCGAACGCCGGATGAAATGCAACCGGTGAACGTCGTCCTGGGTATAGGCGCGGTAGCCCGAATCGGTGCGGTCAGCCGGAGGGATCAGACCGATTTGCTCGTAGTAGCGGATCATTTTGGCCGAGACCTTCGAGGCCTTGGATGCTTCACCGATGTTCATGGTGTTCCTCCTTTCTCAATGAGCGGTATCCGCCGCCAGCGGCGGCTGGAAGCGGCGCAGGCGCAGCGCGTTTCCGAGCACGAACACGCTGGACAGCGCCATCGCGCCAGCCGCGAAGATCGGCGACAACAGCACACCGTATGCGGGGTACAGGACGCCAGCGGCCACCGGGATCAGGGCCGTGTTGTAGCCAAACGCCCAGAACAGGTTCTGGCGGATGTTGCCGATGGTCGCCTTGGACAGCGCGATGGCGTTGGGCACGCCCTGCAGGTTGCCCGACATCAGCACTACGTCGGCCGACTCCACCGCCACGTCGGTGCCGGTGCCGATGGCCAGGCCCACGTCGGCCTCGGCCAGCGCCGGGGCGTCGTTGATGCCGTCGCCCACGTAGGCGATCTGGCCGTGGCTGGCTTTCAGCCGGCGCACGGCTTCGACCTTGCCCTCGGGCAGCACTTCGGCCACCACCTCGTCGATGCCCAGTTGCTTGGCGATGGCCTGCGCGGTACGCGCGTTGTCGCCGGTGATCATCGCCACCTTCAGGCCGAGCTGGTGCAGCGCGGCAATGGCCGCGGGCGTGCTGGACTTGATCGGATCGGCCACCGCGATGATGGCGGCCAGCCGGCCGTCGATCGAGGCGTACAGCGGCGACTTGCCCTCGTTGCCTAGGCGCTCGGCCGTGCGAGCGAAGCCGCCCACGTCCAACCCCAGCTCACGCATGAAGCGATCGGCACCGACCTCGACACGCGCGCCGTCCACGGTGGCGCGCACGCCCATGCCCGTGACCGAATCGAAGTCTGTCATCGTCGGCAGCGCGATGCCACCTTCCACGGCCGACTCGACGATGGCGCGTGCGATCGGATGCTCCGAGCGCGATTCCACGGCGGCGACCTTCGCCAGCACCTGGTTGCGGTCAAAGCCGTCGGCAATCTCCAGGTCGGTCAGGACCGGGCGGCCCTCGGTCAGCGTGCCGGTCTTGTCCACGGCCACCACCTTGGCGTCCTTGAGCAGTTGCAGGGCTTCACCCTTGCGGAACAGCACGCCCATCTCAGCGCCCCGGCCCGTGCCGACCATGATGGAGGTCGGCGTCGCCAGACCCATGGCGCACGGGCAGGCAATGATCAGCACCGCCACGGCATTGACCAGCGCGAAGGACAGCGCGGGCGACGGGCCGAACACCAGCCAGACCAGGAAGGTCAGCACGGCGGCCAGCATGACGGCGGGCACGAACCACAGCGTCACCTTGTCCACCACGGCCTGGATCGGCAGCTTGGAACCTTGCGCCTGCTCGACCATGCGGATGATCTGCGCCAGCATGGTCTGACCGCCCACGGCGGTGGCACGCAGCGTCAGCGCACCCTTCTGGTTGACGGTGCCGCCGACCACGGTGCTGCCTTCCGCCTTTTCGACGGGAATCGGCTCGCCGGTGATCATCGACTCGTCCACGAAGCTGCGGCCCTCGGTCACTTCACCATCGACCGGCACGCGCTCGCCGGGGCGCACTTCCACGATGTCGCCCTGCGCCACGTCGTTGATCGGGATGTCCACGATGCGGCCGTCGCGCAGCACGTGCGCCTCCTTGGCCTGTAGGCCGACCAGGCGCTTGATGGCCTCGGAGGTGCGGCCCTTGGCCCGTGCCTCAAGAAAGCGGCCCAGCAGGATCAGCGCCACGATGACGGCGGCCGCCTCGTAGTACACGTTCACCGTGCCGGCCGGCAGCAGACTGGGCGCGAACGTGGCGACCATCGAATAGCCGAAGGCCGCGGCCGTGCCGACCGCGACCAGCGAGTTCATGTCGGGACCCAGGCGGAACAGCGCCGGGAAGCCCTTCTCGTAGAAGCGCCAGCCCGGAATGGCGAGCACCAGCAGGGTCAGCACGAACTGCAGATACCAGCTCTGCTGGATGCCGATGGTGGAAGCCACCCACTCGTGCATGCCGGGAATCATGTGCGAGCCCATTTCGAGCACGAACACAGGCAGCGCCAGCACGGCGGCCAGGGTCAGGTCGCGCTTGAGTTCGGCGCGCTCGGCGTCCTTTTTCTCGGCGGCTTCCTCGTCGGCCTGCATGCTGGTATCGACAGGGCTGGCCTCGTAGCCGACCTTATCGACAGCCGCGATTAGATCCTGCACGGATGCCACACCACGCACGGTAGCGCGCTCGGTCGCCAGATTGACCACAGCCTCAGTGACGCCCGGCACCGCCTTGAGCGCCTTCTCGACGCGGCCCACGCACGAAGCGCAGGTCATGCCTCCGATCGCCAGCTCGATGGTGCCCTGAGGCACGTCGTACCCTACCTTCTCGATCGCCTGGATCAGCGCCATGCGATCGACAGCACGGTTCAGGCGAATGTCCGCTCGCTCGGTGGCGAGATTGACAGACACGCTTGCCACGCCCTCGACCTTGGCAAGGGCGGCCTCGACTCGGCCGACGCAGCTTGCGCAGGTCATGCCCTCGATGGGCAGGCTGATTGCCGCTGCTTGGCCGCCAGCACTACTCGTTGTTGCCATGCTCATGGTGTGCTTCCCATAGTTGAAATTCGACATGGAGGGAGCTTAGGGTTTACCATCGTGGGAAGGTCAAGCGCTTTTTCGGATGCTGTCAGGTTTCAGAAATGACCCGGTGCACGGGGAGCGGAGGCCTTGCCTGCCAGGCTCGCACTGGTTCTTTGCTGCGCGCGCCTAAGCGGCTGCTGCCTTGTTAATTCTGAAGGGCGAAAACAGCCATTCGAGGTTAGGAAATATTTTAAAAATGAATACAAGTAAGCCATTCAGTACCCCACCGAAGGATCCCAGCGCCAATTTGGAATCGCTGTCACAGAATGACGTGACCATCTTGGCTGAGACATTCCGCCTCCTGGGTGACCCGTCCCGGCTGAGAATCATGCTGTGCTGCATGAAGGGCTCATCCTCGGTCGGGGATATCGCTGAAACCCTCGAACTCTCGCAGTCGCTGGTGAGCCACCACCTGCGGCTGCTGCGCGGTGCTCGCCTGGTCAAGGGCGTGCGCCAGGCCAAACAGATCTTCTATGAGGTGGCGGACAAGCACGTGAACCAGGTGCTGCTGGATATGGCCACCCACATCGCGGAAGACCACAACGACGAGTAACTGTTGGGCATAGCATGCCGTTGCAGCGTGGCCTACGTTCCATGGCGATATGCGCCCCACCGCCCGCAGCTGCGTTCGGTGAGGTGGTTTGGATGCCGCTTCCGATCAATCAGAAGTTGAGCGCGCGCTTGTCCACGGCCAGCGAGGCCTCTTTGAACGTCTCGGAGAGGGTCGGATGGGCAAAGCAGATGCGGGCGATGTCTTCGCTGCTGGCCTTGAACGCTATGGCGATCACGGCCTCGGCCACCAGTTCACTGGCCTGCGGGCCGACTACATGCACGCCGAGTATCTCGTCCGTGGCAGAATCGGCGATCACCTTGACGAGGCCCGTCGTGTCGCCCAGCGCACGCGCGCGGCCATTGGCCATGAACGGGAAGGAACCAATTCGATAGGCGGTGCCCTGCTCTTTGAGCTGCTGCTCGGTGCGGCCTACCCAGGCAATCTCCGGGCTGGTGTAGATGACGTTGGGGATCGTATTGAAATCGACGTGACCGTGCTGGCCGGCAATGCGCTCGGCCACTGCGACACCTTCCTCTTCCGCCTTGTGCGCCAACATCGGGCCACGCACCACGTCACCGATGGCCCAGATGCCGGGCACACTGGTGCGGCATTCATCGTCCACCAGTACGGCGCCGCGCTCATCCAATTGGAGTCCCACGGCGGCCGGATTCAGGCCTTCGGTGTTCGGCACACGGCCGATAGCCACGATCACTTTGTCTGCCTGCAAGGACTGCGTCTGGCCCTGGCTGTCGGTGTAGTGAATAGTCACGCCAGCCTCGGTTGCATTGACTTCGCGAACCTTCGCACCTAGTTCGATCTTCAGGCCTTGCTTGTCGAACGCCTTCTTCGCCTCCTTGGCGATGGCTTGGTCGACGATTGGCAGGAAGCTGGGCAAGCCTTCGAGGATCGTGACATCCGCCCCCAGGCGGCGCCAAACGGAGCCCAGCTCCAGGCCGATCACGCCGGCACCGATGACGGCCAACCGATCAGGCACAGCCGCGATGTCCAGCGCGCCGTCGTTGGAGAGCACGACCCGCTCATCGAACGGTAGGTTGGGGAGCGGCCGCACGTTGGAGCCTGTGGCAACGATGATCTGCTTGCCAACCAAGGTAACAGCCTCATCGGCGGCGACGCTCACCTCGAAGCCACCATCGACAGTCCTGGTGAAAGACGCCAGGCCGTTGAAAAACTGGACCTTGTTTTTGCGGAACAGATAAAGGATGCCTTCGTTGCTGGACTTCACGACCTGATTCTTACGTTCCAACATCGTGGTCACATCCATGCGCAGATCACCCGTGGAGATGCCGTGCGTGCCAAAGTGGTGCTTGGCTTGTTCAAAGTTCTCTGACGACTGCAGTAGCGCTTTCGAAGGGATACAACCGATGTTGTTGCAGGTGCCGCCAGGTGCTGGCTTTCCGTCCTTGTTCTTCCAGGCATCTACACAAGCGACCTTCATGCCTAATTGGGCAGCGCGAATGGCCGCGATGTATCCGCCTGGGCCGGCACCGATAACAATGACGTCGAAATGCATTTCCATGATTTACATCTCCAAAGTTTTTGAGGAAATAGTGAGCGCCTATGTCGCGCCTTTTGTCAGGTGGTCGCCAGATTACAGCTCGTTCCCTGACGATCACGTTGAACACTACGGCAGAACGAACCGGGCGCTCGCGGTATTGCCCCCACGTTCGACTTGGACGACGGCCTTCGTGCCCTTGGCTGCGGCGAAGGTCCCGCTGCCTTCGAGGCGGCTTCCGTCCGCGGCAGGCGTGAGTTGCACCTCCTGCTTTTGTGAGCCGGTCAACAGTGTGAGCTTGGCTTTGGTGTTGCTTACATTGACCTGCTTGCCGTGGTCGCGCAGGTAGAGTTGCGCTGCTGCGGGCTGAACGACCAACTCGTAGTCCACGTCCCGGACTTCGGTCACGACGCCACCATGCAGCGGCTTGTGGTCATGCGCGTGGTCATGGTCGCCTGCGGCGAAGGCGGTGACGGATGCCAGGGCGAGGGCGGTGCCAGCCGTGAGGGAACGAAATCGAACAGACATGAAAGCTCCTATAGGGTTACGGTGGTTGAAATCGGGTGACAGAAGGCGTTGCATCAGAATGCCTCCGCGTCGCGGTCGTCCAGCAGGCGTTCGGCAGGCTTGCGGCCGAACAGCCAGAACATGGCGGGTGTAAGGAAGGTGTCTAGCAGCGTGGAGCTGACCAGCCCCGAGAAGATCACCACCGCGACGGGGTGCAGGATCTCAGTACCGGGTCGGGACGCCTCGAACAGCAGCGGGGCCAGCGCGAAGGCCGTGACCAGCGCGGTCATCAGAACCGGGGAAAGCCGTTCGAGCGAGCCACGCACGATCATCTTCTGGTCGAAGTCCTCGCCCTCCATGCGCATGAGGTTGAGGTAGTGGCTCACCTTCAGGATGCCGTTGCGCACAGAAATACCCGCGAGCGTGATGAAGCCGACCAGGGCGGCCACGGACAACGGCTGGCCAGACAGCCACAGCCCCAACACGGCGCCGACCAGGGCCAATGGAATGTTCACCATGATGAGCGCTGATAGGGCGACCGACTTGTAGCGCGTGTACAACACCACGAACATGAGCGTCAGGGAGACGATGGACAGCAGGCCCACCAGTCGCGAGGCTTCCTCTTGTGCCTGGAACTGGCCGCCCAGCGTGATGAAGTAGCCTTCGGGCAAGCGCACTTCTTGGACGACGCTGCGTATGTCGGCCACTACTTCGGACAGCGGCCGTCCCTGAGCGTTGGCCGACAAAACTATGCGTCGACGGCCATCGTCGCGGCTGACCTGGTTGGGGCCGTCGCTGTCTTCGATGGTGGCAAGGCGCGACAACGGGACCCGACCCATGGGCGTGTCGATGAGGATGCGGCTCAAGCCCTCAATCGACCGCGCCTGCTCGGGCAGGCGAACCACCAGCGCGAAGCGGCGGTTGCCCTCGATGACCTCGGTGATCTTTTCGCCTTCGACCAGGCTTTGCAGCGTGGACAGAATTTGCGGTGCGGCCACGCCGTAGCGTCCCGCCGCCGCATAATCCACGCGGATTTTGATCTGCGGCGCTAGGACCTGCTTTTCGATCTCCAGGTCAGCAAGCCCCGGAATTCCGGCCAGCTTGGCGCGCAGCAGATCCGCCTGCCCGCGCAGGACGTCCAGGTCCTCGCCGAACACCTTGATGGCGATCTGCGAGCGCACCCCCGACAACATGTGGTCGATGCGGTGCGAGATCGGCTGGCCAATGCCGATGGAGCCGGGCAAGTGAGCCAGACGCGAACGGATGTCGGCGGTGATCTCCTCCATGGAGCGCTTTAGCTCCGAGGCGGGCAGCAGGCCCACGTCCAGCTCGCTGACATGCACGCCTTCGGCATGCTCGTCCAGCTCGGCCCGTCCGCTGCGCCGGCCCACGTGCTGCACCTCTGGCACCTGCGCGACCAGCAGCTCGGCTTGCTGGGCAAGCGCCGAAGATTCGGCCAGCGTCACACCGGGATTCAGGCGCAGGCCCACCAGCAACGTTCCTTCATTGAACGGGGGCAGGAACGTGGTCGGGAAGAATGGCACCGCGGCGACAGCCAGTGTGACAGCCACAGCGGCCATGCCAAGGGCGGCACGCGGCCGCTGCAAGACCCGCTGCAGGCCGCCCTGATAGCGCGTCTTCAACCAGGCTAGAAGCCGAGTGTCGCCATGGTCCAGCGTCCTCATCTTGGGCAGCAGGTAGTACGAAAGCACCGGAGTGACCGTCACAGAGACCAGCAGCGAGGCCAGCGTGGAGACGATGAAGGCGATGCCCAGCGGCACGAACAAGCGCCCCTCCATCCCCGGCAGCGCGAACAGGGGCAGGAACACCAGCACAATGATCATCGTGGCGTAGAGAATCGCCGAGCGAACCTCCATCGAGGCCCTGGCAACGATGACCAGGGGCGTCAGCCGGTTCTCAGGGTGGCGGGTGCGGTCCTCCTTGAGCCGCCGCATGATGTTCTCCACATCGACCACAGCATCGTCCACGAGACCGCCGATGGCGATCGCCAGCCCACCGAGCGTCATGGTGTTGATTGATAGGCCGAAATAGTGGAACACCAGCCCGGTCACGAAGATCGAGGCAGGAATCGCGGTCAACGCGATCACCAGGGGGCGCAAAGTGCCCAGGAAGAAGAACAGGATCACCGCCACGAAGACCGATGCGCCGATGAGCTTGCCTTGCAGCGTGCTGATGGACGCCTCGATGAAGTTGGCTTGTCGGAAGGTCACCTGTGGCTCGGCCATGCCAGCCGGCAGTGAGCCCTTCATGTCCGCCAACGCTGACTCGATCGAGCGGGTCAGTGCAATCGTATCGGCCGTGGGCTGCTTTTGGATGCCCAGGATCACGGCTGGCAGGCCCTCGAAGCCCGCATCGCCGCGCTTGATGGCTGGCGCAAACTGAACATCGGCGACCTGGTGGATCAGGATGGGTTGGCCCGCACGCACCGCGAGAGGCAGGTTACGCAGGTCGTCGAGTCGGGACGTGCGGCCCAGGTTGCGGATCAGGTACTCGCGGCCATTGATCTCCAGGAAGCCGCCGGAAGTGTTCGCGGAGAAGCCCTTGAGAGCCGCATCCAGATCGGACGCAGTCACGCCCAGCTCTGACATTCGCGTGGTGTTGGGCTGGACCTGGAACTGACGGACCTCGCCTCCGATCGGGATGACTTGGGCAACACCAGGTATGGCCATCAGCCGGGGGCGTAGCACCCAGTCCGCGTACTCGCGAGTGTCCATGGCCGACAGCGGCGGGGCTGCGTTCTTCTGCCCTGAGGGCTTGGCACCGATGGGGATTGCAATCTGCATGATCTCGCCCATCACTGAGCTGATTGGCCCCATAGTGGGCGTCACGCCCGGGGCTAGCCCTTCCTCCATGGACGTCAGGCGTTCGGAGACCATCTGGCGCGCCCGGAAGATGTCGGTCTTCCAGTCAAATGTCACGTAGATGAAGGAAAGCCCGGCGCTGGAGACCGAGCGCACGCTTTCGACGCTGGGCAGGCCGTTCATGGCCGTTTCGAGCGGGAACGTGATGAGTTGCTCGACTTCTTCGGCAGCCATGCCGCCAGCCTCCGTCATGAGAGTGACGGTCGGCTTGTTGAGATCGGGAAAGACATCTACCGGCGTGCGCGTCAGGGTGAACGCGCCATACGCCATCAGCACCAGCGCCCCGATGATGACCAGGAGCCGGTTTCGTAAGCTATTTTCGAGAAGCCACTTGAACATGGAATGGTGCCCCTCAACGAACTTGATTGATCAGGGACGCGCCCTCGACAACCACGCGGTCGCCGTCCGCCAGGCCCGAAGTGACAGCGATGGATGCACCATCCAAAGGAGTGATGTTCACGACACGCGGCTCGAAGCGCTCGGCCTGGTCTTTGACCCAGACGATGTTCTGGTTGGCAGGGTTCTTCATCAGCGCACCGGAAGGCACGCGGTAGCCAGGTACCGTCGTCGCCTCTTGCACGAAGACCACCACCGGCATACCGACCGCCAAGCGCGAGAGGCTTTCGCTGGTGCCCTTGAACAGCATGGGCAGGGCCTGCTCGCGCAGGCTGCTGGCGGCACCGACGAAGCTCAGCGGCACCTTCTGACCGCCTACTGCGAGTGCAGCACCGGCCAGGTTCTGTGCCATTGCCGGATCGTAGGCAAGCGCCTCGATGCGCAGTTGGGTCGGATCGACCACCTCAAACACCAGTTCGCGCGCATCCACGACCTGCCCGGCAACTGCGGGGCTGGATGCGATGACGCCGCTGACTGGGGCCTTTAGTACGTCCCTGCCGGCGAGGCCCCCGCTCAAGGCGCGGGCGCGTTCGGTCAGGCTGTTCACTTCGCTTTCGGCTGCTTCGATCTCCTTGCGGGGCACGGTCTCCGACAGCTCGCGCAGCCGGGCCAAGCGCTTCTGCGCGAGCGCTTGGCCCGCACGCAGCTCGGCAACCTGGGCCATCTGGCCTGAGCGCTCCAGCACACCGCTGGCCGGTTCGATGTAAGCCAGCACCTGGCCCTTGCGCACGGATTGGCCGATCTGCGGCAGACCATCCGGCCCGGGCACCAGCCGGCCCATTACCATTGCCTGGACCTTGCCGCCTGTCGTCGGGTCCATGATTACTTTGCCAGCCAGTTCATGGCTGCGGGCCAAGGGCTCCTGCTTGATCAGCTGGGTGCGTACACCGATCTGACGTTGCGACGGTTTCGGAAGAAACACGCTGCCATCAGGCTGGCGCTGGGGGCCATTGGAAGACGCAGCCGGCGCTTCGTCGCCGTGGTCATGGCCGTCGTGAGCGAACGCGGGAGCAGCCAGAGCCAATGCAGCCGCCATGGCCGTCGTCATTAGGAAACGGAAGTTGCGCTTCATGCTGCACCTCGCAGTGCACCGTTGGTGCGTGTACGTCTGCGCAGCGCCCACGCTAGGACACCGACGCCGAGGACTGCGGCACCGCCACCTAGTACGACCACACGGCCGGATGCGACGGCATGCTCGTGTTCGGCGTCTTCGCTATGAACATCGAGAACGCCCGTCAACAGGTCCGATTGGCCCTGCGCAGTAATAGTGGCCATGATTGAGGTCTCGCCATCGGATAGCGGCTCAGTCAGATCGGCCTCGAACTCTCCAACCCCGTGTGAGCTGACCTTTACCTGTTGACCACCCAGCTCGAGGGTCAGCTCGCCATCGGTCACCGGCCGGTTGTCGGCAGCATGGTCGAGGTAGAGTGTGAGACGCTGGCCGTTCAGCACACCCACCAGTTCGAAGTCATCGGAAACTGCGGCAAAGCGCGGAAGCGCGGCCGCTGCGGGGGCAGGAGCGGCTTCGCCATGGTCATGGCCGTCGCCGGCCCACGTTGCGCTACTGCCAAGCAGGAGGCTGGACAAGGCAGCTGCACGCCAGAAAGAGGATTGCGACATTTCTAAGGTTCCAGGATGGTTGAGCGCGCGCCGATCAGCGCGTGCCGGAGATGTCAGTGAAAGTCTCGGTCGGCTGCGGCAGCGTGCCTTGTGCCTGCAACAGGGACGAGATGGCCGCGGCATGCTCCACCTTGGCGAGCAGCGCCGCGCGCTCGGCCTCGGTGGCCTCCTGCTCGATGCGAAGGCGTGTCGGCATGTCCGTCTCGCCCATCGCGAACGACTTTTGGTAGAAGGTGCGCGTTTGTTGGGCTAGTCGCTGGCGCTCCGAAGCGGCCTGCATCTGGGTGCTGGTTGCCAGTTCGCGCGATTGGGCAGTTCGAATTTCCGAGAGTAGCCGGGTGCGCTGGGCCGCGAGTGCCGACTCAGCCTCCAGTGCCTGCGCATTGGCGCTGGACAATTGCTCGGTATGACGGCTACCCGTACCGAAGGGAATGCGCACACCCACCGTGATCGTCTGGTTGTAGCGTTCGCCGTAGCCGCCCCGATCCCGCGTGGTCGCCAGGGTCAGTTCGGGGTTGGCGTACTTCTGATGGGACACCAGTTCCGCAGAGCGGCGGGCCGCCAGCGCCTTGTGCTGCAGTTCCAGCAGCGCAGGGTGGTTACCCAACAACGCGCCGGACGGCTGTGCCGATGCCGGTTGAACTCGGACACCTGACTGCTCCGGCTGCGCGGAATCGGCCTGCGACGGGATACTCTCGATGCCGGTCAGTGCCAACAACGCCTCGCGCTGCGTGATTTCTTCGGCCTGAGCAATGGCCAGGGCACTACGAGCCGACGCCAAGGCGCCATCGGCCTGGTTTCTGTCGGCTTGCGCCAGGTCGCCCGCGCGAACCCGGCGAGCCACATCTTGCGCCAACTCGTCCGCGCTGCGGGTGCGATCCTGCGCCGCCACCAATTCGGCCTGGGCACGCTGCCATGCCCACCATGCCTGGCGAACCTGTCCGGCCGTGCGTAGCTTGGCGGCCAGCATCCGGCTGGATAGCGCGAGGCTTTCCGCGTCCGCCCAGCGTGCCGACGAGGCGCGCTCACCAGGCATCCAAAGGGGAATAGCCACCCCGACTTCATATTCGCGCTTTCCGTTGCGGTTGTTGAACCGATCAGTTTTGGTGGAGGCTTCCAGCGCCATCGGACCTGCCACCCAACTACCGGCCGTCTCTTGGCGTGCTTGGGCGGCCTGCTGCCAGGCGCCTTCTCCAGCGGCTTCTGGCTGCCGCTGCCAAGCTGACTCCCACAATTGGGCGACCATGTGGCTGTCTGGTCTGGATGGGACGTGAGGGGCGGCTACTGGCTGGGCTAGCACGGTGCCGGCCCAAAGCGTGGATACCGCCCATATCCATCCCTTGCGTATGTCTTTGCGAAGCATTCAATTCTCCATCGGTGTTGCATCAGTACTTACCCCCGGCTGGGTGTTCTCTTTCCGAGCAAGTGCTTGTCGTTGAAAAGCCACTGTCTACTGGCTTAGATATGAACAATTGTATATTTATTCATATGAATGGGAAAGAAAACCTTACCTCCTTTGAGCACCAATCGCCTTAGAGAGGGCGTCGGGCGCAAGACATCGAGAGGCGAGGTGGGGCTAATCCACTGCGCAAACAGCTATGCAGACTCCTTGAGCATATCCCCCAGGGGGGGATATGATTGCTGCATGAAAGAGATGCACAAGCACACCAGCCACCCAGATCTCGTGAAACGGCTCAAGCGCGCCGAGGGTCATCTGCGACACGTCATCGGGATGATCGAAGGAGAAGAAACCTGCCTGGACATCGCTCGCCAGCTCGCTGCGGTGGAGAGCGCCGTCACAGCGGCCAAGCGCGTCCTGATCCATGACCACATCGACCACTGCCTGTCTCATGATGAGGACTCCGTTCTGGCCGAAATGAAGGCACTAACCAAACTGCTCTGAGGTCTCTCGATGCTCTCCGTCCTAAAGAACCGCACCTACCGCCACCTGTTCACCGCGCAGGTGATCGCACTCGTCGGCACAGGCCTTCGCCGACCAGTTCCCGCGAC
The DNA here is from genome assembly GCA_002339015.1 of Burkholderiales bacterium UBA1834. Taxonomy (GTDB): domain Bacteria; phylum Pseudomonadota; class Gammaproteobacteria; order Burkholderiales; family Burkholderiaceae_C; genus Aquabacterium. The sequence continues at coordinate 9,180 of DDJC01000006.1, read as the reverse complement.
GGTCATTACTCGTAGCGCTGGACCTGGTACGAGCGGTTGTCGCGATCTGTTTGCCATTTGTCACCGAGGTCTGGCAGATCTATCTGCTGATCTTTGTCCTGCAAGCGGCATCCGCCGGCTTCACGCCGACTTTCCAAGCCACTATCCCGGACATCCTTCCCGATGAAGAGGACTACACGAAGGCGCTGTCGCTGTCCCGGCTGGCCTATGACCTGGAAAGCCTGATTTCCCCGATGCTGGCTGCTGCGCTGCTGACCGTCATCAGCTTTCACAACCTGTTCGCGGGAACAGTGCTCGGTTTCCTCGTTTCAGCCGCGCTCGTGGTCAGCGTGCGGTTGCCCACAACTATTCCCGGACCGCGCCGCGGCATTTGGGATCGCACGACCCGCGGCACACGCATCTATCTCGCTACGCCACGCCTGCGGGGCCTGCTGGCGATCAGCTTGGCCGTCTCGGCGGCGGGCGCCATGGTGATCGTGAACACGGTGGTTCTCGTGAAGGCGCGCTTTGGCCTAGGCGAGGTCGAAGTGGCGTCGGCACTGGCGGCATTCGGAGGCGGTTCGATGGTGGCAGCCTTCGTTCTGCCATCCTTACTGGAAAAGGTGGCCGACCGAACCGCGATGCTCACCGGCGCTACCGTACTGGTCGTGGGCACGGGGATCGGCGCACTGCTGCCGAGCTATGCATTGTTGCTGCCGCTGTGGTTGATCATCGGCTTTGGCTACAGCGTGGCGCAAACGCCATCCGGCCGTCTTCTGCGCCGCTCGGCCCATGCCGAGGACCGTCCTGCGATCTTCGCGGCACACTTCGCGCTGTCGCACGCCTGTTGGCTCATCTGCTACCCACTTGCCGGCCGCTTCGGCGCGGTCATGGGCTTGCCATCGACCTTCATTGTCATGTCCCTGGTCGGCTTGGCCGGCGTGGCGCTGACGCTCTGGCTGTGGCCGGCCAGCGACCCTTCTGACGTGGCGCATGACCACCCCAGCTTGCCGCCGGATCACCCTCATTTACGCACACACGCAGACCAAGGCAGGCACCATCACCAGCTGATTCTGGATGACCTGCACCGTATCTGGCCGAAAGGATAGGCACATTTTCTCGTTGCGGCATCACAACGCATGGCTTCGGAGGCTGAGAAGGGTGAGCCAAAATATATCAAATGAACACATATTCATGTGTTATATTTCACCATAGTCAAACACTCAACCAGCAGAGGCGCCCATGTCCCAATCCAATGCACATGATCATGGTCACGACCATGATCACGACCACACCCCCACAGTGACCAGCGCCAACGAGCGCAAGGTTCTGGTTTCCTTCTTCCTGATCTTCGGCTTCATGCTCGTGGAAGCTGTCGGCGGCGTGCTGTCGGGCTCGCTAGCCCTACTTGCCGATGCTGGCCACATGCTGACCGACGCCGTGGCACTTGCCCTGGCTTACGCTGCCTTCCGATTCGGTCGCCGCGCAGCCGACAGCAAACGCACATTCGGTTACCTGCGCTTCGAGGTCATCGCCGGCTTCCTGAACGCCGTGACCCTGTTCGCGATCGTCGCATGGATCGCCTACGAGGCGTGGGAGCGGCTGCAGGCGCCGCCCGTCATCCTCGCCGGCCCGATGATGATCGTCGCCGTGCTCGGCTTACTGATCAACGTCCTCGTGCTGTGGATCATGACCCGCGGCGAAACCGATCACGTCAATGTGAAAGGTGCCATCCTCCACGTGATGGGTGACCTGCTCGGCTCTGTCGGCGCCATCGTTGCAGCGATCGTCATCTACTTCACCGGCTGGACTCCGATCGACCCCATCCTGTCGGTTCTAGTAGCGGCGTTGATTCTGCGCAGCGCCTGGAAGCTCCTGGCCAAGTCGATCCATATCCTGTTGGAGGGTGCGCCAGAGGACGCTTCGCCGGAAAAGGTGGAACAAGGCCTGATGAGCACTGTGCCCGGCCTGGCGGCTGTCAGCCATGTTCACGTGTGGCAACTCACTTCCGGTCGCACGATGGCCACGCTACACGTTCGACCCAACGTGGACGAGGAGGCGCGAGCTGTGGTCAAGCGCGTCGAGGCGGTGCTGCGAGAGCAGTTCAGCATCGAACACGCCACAGTCGGAATCGACTGGAACTCGGAGGCTGACGAGAACATCTGCAGCCTGCAACCCACGACAGGCCGTCAGGACCACAGCGGCCACGACCACAGTGAGCACAATCATGACCATGACCATGACCACTCCGCTCCCGGTCACAAGCATTGAGGCCGTGCTAGACGGTTCGCAGTTCACTGGAGGGTTTGAATCCATGACATCCCGCAAAACCACCAGCGCCGCTATTGTGCAATGTTCGACCTCTAACCACGGCACGACCACTGATGTCCTCGCACTATCGCAAAGTGACGTCGCTGTTCTGGCAGAGACCTTCCGCCTGCTGGGCGACCAATCGCGATTGAAAATCCTGTTGCTGTGCATGCGCGGATCGGTCGCAGTGGGCGACATTGCTGGCTCGCTAGACCTGTCGCAGTCCTTGGTCAGCCATCACCTGCGCCTGTTGCGCGGCGCGCGCCTCGTGCGCGGCGAGCGCCAAGCCAAGCACATCTTCTACGGCATTGCCGACCAGCACGTCAGCCAGGTACTCCAGGACATGGCGGTTCACATTTCGGAGGACAGACACGACGATTGACTGAACATGTGAGTGCGCGCCGGCCTACTCCTTCAAGGGGTAGGCTTTTTTTGGCTATCAATCTAGAGAGACACCGGCGCGCCTTGCTGAATGCCTAGAAGACCCCACAAGCAAAAAGCACTCTAAAAATAAACACTTGAACATATCTTCATGTGTGTTATTATTTGTCTACGGGGTATCCGAAAGGCGTAAGGACCACGCCATTATTTTTAACGTCAAGGAGTATTGACCATGTCCAAGAAAATTCGCTTTGCTGTTCTGCTTTCCGCACTTTTTGCTGCTGGAGCAAACGCTCAACCGTTCGCCGCAGATATGACACGGCAACAGGTCCAAGAAAATCTGACTGCTTGGAGGCAATCTGGGCTGGAAGCGTTGTCTCGCGGCGAAAGCGGCCCGGATACGTCCAGCCCTCAATACCAGGCTGCCTTTCAGCGCTACTTGCAATTGACCCAAGGTGATATGTATCAGGCGCCCTCAGCAGGAAAGACTCGTGCTGAAGTGATGGCTGATTTGGAACTGTGGAAAATCTCCGGCATGCACGCGTTCACCTCGCGCGGAATCACCACCGCTTCGCACACCCAAGCCTACCAACAAGCCTACGAGAGCTATCTCCAGCTCAAGCTGGGTGCGGCTTACAAGGCTCCGGTGGCATTGACTCGTGCTCAAGTAAAGAGTGATTTGGCAGATTGGCAGGTTGCGGGAATGGCTGGATTCTGGGCTGGTGAGCAGACGCCTGATACCTATAGTGATGCCTACCGCACCGCATTTGAAACCTACCAGATGCTGCGCAACAAAAAATGACTTAATGGCAGCTGCATAAAGCAGCGGTCGGATGGTTCAGCCAGAAAGAGATTCTTTCTTTTTTTTGAATAAACATACAAACAAGTGTTCATTTGTTTGCATAACATTCCGATCGCTGATTTGTGCGTCCTGCCACGGCGATTACTCAGAGAACCAGGAGATTGATATGTCTTTGGAAACATTGGACGGCACAGGAGCGCAGGACGAACAACTGGGCTTTCGGGTCGAAGGTATGGATTGCGCCAGTTGCGTCGGCAAGATTGAAACAGCGCTTGGTCGAATTGATGGCGTATCAAATGTACAGGTTAATTTTACAAATGAGACGCTGACGTTGACGCGCAGCACAAGTAGCCGAAATACTGCACGCGACATTGCCAAGAAAATCCGGTCCCTGGGCTTCGACGTGCAGGCACTGCCCGCGTCCGAAATGTCCGCAGCACCTGCACCGCGCCATGCGGCCCACGCGCATGACCACGCCGGCTGCGGCGGCCACCATGACCATGGGCATGCCCACGACCACGGGCACGATCATTCGCACGGCAAAGCGTGCGGTGATGACCATGGGCATGGCCATGCTCACGGCCATGCCCATGACCACGGTCACGATCACGGGGCCTGCAGCGGGCATGACCATGCGCCGGCCTCTGCCTTCCGTGGAGCACCCAGCACGCCCCCCAACGTGTCCATGCGCGTCGAGGGCATGGACTGCGCCAGTTGCGTCGGCAAGATCGAAACGGCGCTCGCTCGCATGGATGGCGTGTCCGATGCCCGCATAAACTTCACCGCAGAAACGCTGGAATTGACGCTCGCGTCTGGCGGCCCCACGCAGCTCGGCCACATCGAGAAGACCATCAAGAGCCTGGGCTTCGGCGTCTCCGACGTGCGCCGCCATGCTGGCTCAGCACCCGCGGCCCCAGCAGCAGCATCGACGGCGCGCCATCAGCGCTGGTGGCAGACGAAGAAAGGCAAGCACGTGCTGGGCCTGGGCGGCCTGATGGGCTCGGCCTACGCGATCGCGCAGTTCGTTCCTGGCTACGCTGAATGGATCTTCGCCGCTGCGGTGATCGCGGGCGTGCTGCCGTTCGCTCGCAAAGCCTTCGCGCTGGCTGTGTCAGGCTCGCCGTTCTCTATCGAAACGCTGATGGTCGTCGCCTCGCTGGGCGCGCTCGTGATAGGCGAGGCCGAGGAAGCTGCTGCCGTGGTGTTCCTGTTCGCGATCGGCGAGCTGCTGGAAAGCGTGGCCGCCGGCCGCGCGCGCGCCGGCATCAAGGCGCTGGCCTCCCTGGTGCCTAAGACGGCGGTACTGCTCGATGCCGCGGGCGGGCAGCGCGAAGTGCCCGCCGCTTCCCTGCGCGTGAGCGACCGCGTGCTGGTGCGCCCTGGTGACCGGGTGCCTGCGGACGGCAAGATCCTCCGCGGTGAAAGCAGCCTGGACGAGTCGCCTATCACCGGCGAGTCCGTACCGCGTCAAAAGGCTATCGGTGCCGACGTGTTCGCCGGCTCCATCAACGTCGATGGCGTGCTCGAAGTACAAGTCGAGAAGACGGCATCGGACAACACCATTTCTCGCATCATCCAACTGGTGGAGCAGGCGCAGTCCTCCAAGGCGCCCACGGCTCGCTTCATCGAAAAGTTCAGCCGCTACTACACCCCTGCCGTCATGGCCATCGCGGCGTTGATCGTGGTGGTTCCGCCACTTGCCATGGGTGGCGACTGGGGTACCTGGCTGTACCGCGGCCTCGCACTGCTGTTGATTGCCTGCCCATGTGCGCTGGTGCTCTCCACACCGGCGGCCATCGCCTCGGGCCTTGCGGTGGCCACGCGACGGGGCCTGCTGATCAAGGGTGGCAACGCGTTGGAAACCATCGGCCGCGTGCGCGCCATTGCCTTCGACAAGACTGGCACGCTGACCGAGGGCAAGCCGCGCATCACCGAGGTCCTGCCCTTCGGGCTGTTCAAGCATCAACAGGTCCTTGCGCTTGCCGCCGCTGTCGAGTCCGGCTCAAACCATCCCTTGGCGAAGGCCATTGTCGCCCATGCCAAGAGCCTGGACGTGGCGATTCCCCAGGCCACGGGCGCATCGGCCATTGCCGGCAAGGCGGTGCGCGCCACCGTGAACGGCAGTGCGCTCGCTGTCGGATCGCCCGCCCATGCGGAACAGACGGCCACGCTGACAGCCGCGCACCGCAGGGAAATCGACAAGCTGGAGGATGGCGGCAAGACCGTGGTGGTCCTGTTCGACGAAGCCAGCAAGAACGTTCTGGGCCTGCTGGCCCTGCGCGACGAGCCCCGCCGCGACGCGCGCGAAGGCGTGGCCCAGCTCAACGCCATGGGCGTGCGCTCGGTCATGCTGACCGGCGACAACCGCCGCACCGCGCAGGCGATCGCCGGCAAGCTGGGCATCGAGTGGGAGGCCGAGCTGCTGCCGCAGGACAAGCTGCGCTTGGTCAACGAGATGAAGCGTGATGCCAAGGTGGCGATGGTCGGCGACGGCATCAACGACGCGCCGGCCCTGGCGACCGCCGACGTGGGTATCGCCATGGGCGGCGGCACGGACGTGGCGCTGGAAACCGCCGATGCCGCGCTGCTCAAGAGCCGCGTCACGGACGTGGCCCACCTGGTGGCCCTGTCGCGGGCGACGATGGCCAACATTCACCAAAACGTCGTATTCGCCATTGGCCTCAAGGGCTTGTTCCTGGTCACCACCGTGTTGGGTATCACCGGCTTGTGGGTTGCCGTGCTGGCCGACACCGGCGCCACGGCCCTGGTCACGCTGAACGCACTGCGCCTGCTGCGCTTCAAGGGCGCGCCTGAGGCCAACCACGGCGACGACGCCGGGCGTCCCACCACCTTGTCCGTGCCGTCTGCCCGCTGAGGCAACAAGAGGGCTTGACCTTGCCGTCGTTGTAACGCCTAGCCTCCACACAAATGTCTGCAGAGCGCTTCGGAAGGGCCGGAGTCCTGCATCCAAGAAAGGGTCACTTCCATGCGTAAAAAAATCAGAATCATTGTGGTGGCAGGCGTCATCGCAGCCGTCGGGGGGATAGCGATCGCTGCCCGCGACGCCAAGGACGAGGGCAAGGCCGCGGCGCCCCCGGCGGGCGCGCCGATGGCGCCGCAGGTGCCCGTGGCCGAGGTCATTACCCGCACGGTCGCGCCATCGGCCGAGTACACCGGCTTCCTGGCCGCGCCCAAGACCGTCGAGCTGCGCTCGCGGGTCGGCGGCGCCGTCGATGCGGTGAGCGTTCCCGAAGGTAGCCTCGTGCGCAAGGGCCAACTGCTGTTCCAGATCGACCCGAGGCCGTTCCAGGTTGCGCTCGACACGGCCGTGGCGCAACTGCGTCAGGCCGAGGTGCTGGCCAGCCAGGCCCAGGCCGACTTTGACCGCGCCGAGCGCCTGGTGGCGACCGGCGCCGTCGCGCGCAAGACCTATGACGATGCCGCCTCCGCACGCAACGCGCGCCAGGCTCAGGTGCAGGCGGCTAAGGCCGCCGTTGCTGCGGCTCAGCTGGACCTGTCCTACGCCCGCGTCACTGCGCCCATCGCCGGGCGCGTCGACCGCGTGCTCGTGACCGAGGGCAACTTGGTCAGCGGTGGCGGCGCCGGCGCGGCCACGCTGCTGACCACGATCGTATCCATCGACCCGTTGCACGTGTACTTCGACATTGATGAGGCCACCTATCTCAACGTCGTCAGCCGCTCGCGGCCCGCTGCGGGCGCCGGTAGCAAGGCTTCGCTGCCCGTGCAGGTCGGGCTGACCACGGACAAGGGTTTCCCGCACAGGGGCGCGCTCGACTTCGTGGGCAACACCATTGACCGAAGCACCGGCACGATCCGCGCGCGCGCCGTTGTGCCCAACCCGGATGGGCGCATGGCACCCGGCATGTTCGCCCGGGCCAAGCTGTCCACCGGCGCGGCGCGCGAGGCCGTCCTGATCGACGATCAGGCCGTGGGCACCGACCAAGGGCGCAACTACGTGCTGGTCGTGGGCGAGAACAACCAGGCCCAGTACCGGCCCATCGAACTGGGGCCGGTGGTGGACGGGCTGCGCGTCATCAACGGCGGCCTGCAGGCCGGTGAGAAGATCATCATCAAGGGCCTCGTGCGCCCCGGCATGGCGGTCACGCCGCGCATGGTGCCCATGCAGGCGCCCGCGGCACCGGCCGCCGGCGCGACCGGCGCGACCAAGGCTGCGGCAAACGCTCCGGCTCCCGCTGCGGCGCCTGCCAAGGCCGGTGGCGCGGACCCCGCCAAGGCTGACGGCGCGGCCGGCTCGGCGGAGGCCCGCAAATGAATTTCCCCCGCTTCTTCATCAACCGGCCGATCTTCGCCATCGTCCTGTCGGTGCTGATGCTGATCGCGGGCGCGATCAGCTATTTCCAGCTCCCCCTGAGCGAGTACCCCCAGGTCACGCCGCCGACGGTGCAGGTCACCGCCAGCTATCCCGGCGCCAACCCGCAGGTGATCGCCGACACCGTGGCATCGCCGCTGGAGCAGGCGGTCAACGGCGTGGAAGGCATGATGTACATGCAGTCCCAGATGTCCACGGACGGGCGGATGGTGCTGACCATCTCGTTCGAGCAGCACATCGACCCCGACGTCGCGCAGATCCAGGTGCAGAACCGCGTCTCACGCGCGCTGCCCCGGTTGCCGTCCGAGGTCCAGCGCATCGGCGTGGTCACCGACAAGACCGCGCCCGATATTCTCATGGTGGTGCATATGCTCTCGCCGGGGGACCGCTACGACCCGCTGTACGTGTCCAACTACGCGATGCTCAACGTGCGCGACGAACTGGCGCGCCTGCCGGGCATCGCCAACGTGATCATCGGCGGTGAAGGCGAGTACGCAATGCGCGTCTGGCTCGACCCCGAGAAGGTCGCATCGCGGGGCATGACCGCCAGCGATGTGGTCGCCGCCATCCGCGAGCAGAACGTGCAGGTCGCAGCCGGCTCGATCGGCCAGCAGCCGAATGCGTCGGCCGCCTTCCAGGTCAGCGTCAATGCGCTGGGGCGCCTGACCACCGAAGAGCAGTTCGGCGACATCGTGATCAAGGCCGGCGCCAACGGCCAGGTGACCCGCCTGCGCGACGTCGCACGCCTGGAACTGGGCTCGGACAACTACACCATGCGCGGCCAGCTCGACGGCGAGAACGCGGTCGGCCTGCAAATCCTGATGACGCCCGGCTCCAATGCCCTGGACACGTCCAGCGCGGTGCGCGCGACGATGGAGCGGCTGCAGGCCAAGTTCCCCGAAGGCATCGAGTACAAGATCGCCTACGACCCCACAGTCTTCGTGCGCGCCTCGCTCCAGTCCGTCGCCGTCACGCTGCTGGAGGCCATCCTCCTGGTGGTGATCGTGGTGGTGCTGTTCCTGCAATCTTGGCGCGCGTCGATCATTCCACTGATCGCCGTGCCGGTCTCGCTGGTCGGCACGTTCGCGGTGATGCACATGTTCGGCTTCTCGCTGAACACGCTGTCGCTGTTTGGCCTCGTGCTCTCCATCGGCATCGTGGTGGATGACGCCATCGTGGTGGTGGAGAACGTGGAGCGCCACATGGCGCTGGGCGAATCGCCCAAGGATGCGGCGCGCAAGGCGATGGATGAAGTGACTGGCCCGATCCTGGCCATCACCTCGGTGCTGGCAGCGGTCTTCATCCCCTCGGCGTTCCTGTCGGGGCTGCAGGGCGAGTTCTATCGCCAGTTCGCGCT
>DDJC01000051.1:42435-86041 GCA_002339015.1 Burkholderiales bacterium UBA1834 | reverse complement strand
TCCATCGGGTTCATGCCGGCGGCCACGTACTTCATGCCCTCGCGCACGATGGCCTGGGCCAGCACGGTGGCGGTGGTGGTGCCGTCACCGGCGTTGTCCGAGGTCTTGGAAGCGACTTCCTTGACCATCTGGGCGCCCATGTTCTGGAGCTTGTCCTTGAGCTCGATTTCCTTGGCCACGGACACACCGTCCTTGGTCACGGTGGGGGCGCCGAAGGAGCGCTCGAGCACCACGTTGCGGCCCTTGGGGCCCAGGGTCACCTTGACGGCATTGGCCAGGATGTTGACACCCTCGACCATGCGGGCACGGGCTTCACCGCCGAAGACGACGTCTTTTGCTGCCATTTGAATTCTCCGAAATCAGTAGATGTGGGGTAGTGCCTGAAAGCCGTACTTACTTGGCGACGACGGCGAAGAGGTCTTCCTCGCGCATCACCAGCAGCTCGTCGCCATCGACCTTGACGGTCTGGCCGGAGTACTTGCCGAACAGGACGCGGTCGCCGACGGCGACGTTCAGGGCAACGAAATCACCCTTGTCATTGCGCTTGCCCGGACCAACGGCGAGGACTTCGCCTTGGTCAGGCTTCTCGGCGGCATTGTCAGGGATGAAGATGCCCGAAGCGGTCTTGGTTTCGTTTTCCAGGCGCTTGACGATCACGCGATCGTGCAGAGGACGCAGTTTCATGACTTCTCCTGTCTGGTGAGACATCGGGGTTGTTGTGCGTCCGCATGATAGTAAGCACTCACATGCAGACAATGGGATAAAGCGGACGCCCCGGGGTTGGAAGCCGCTCGGGGCGCGTTGTTAGCACTCAAACCAGTCGAGTGCTAAAAGCATTATAGGGATCGGGACGGGAGTTTCAAGGGGCTGTCACTTGGCCACGCTGGCAAAGCCTGAAACCACCTCGTTCACGAGCGTGTAGGTTTCTGGGGCCCGAACCAGCGGCACCGTGGGATCGTCCGGCAATGCCGTCTTGCCCAGTTTGACGATCACGGCGTTGTGCTGCGGAACCATGATGATCAGTTGCCCCCCGATGCCGCGGAACAGCGAGAAAGCAGGGGCGTGCTGATTGTCCATCCTGAAGCCGTATCCGTAATGGGGGGACGATGGAGACAAGGCTTCCTCGATGAAACTGGAAGGCAACAACTGCGTCCCATTCCAGTTCCCTTTTTGCAGGACAAACTGCCCCAGCCGGGCAAAGTCCCGGGCCGTTGCGGAAAGACAGCAGAAGGCCTTCTCCATGCCGTCTGGCCGGTCGAGCATCCAATAGGCGTCGTGCTCCATGCCCAGAGGCCTCCAAAGCCGTTCCGACAAATACTGGCTGACGCTCACGCCCGTCGCTTTCTGCAGCAGTTGGGCCGCCAACGCTGTATTGCCGCTGTTGTAATGAAAGCGCGCTCCAGGTTCAGTGGCGATGGCTTGCCGCGCCATGAACTTGCGCAGATCGTCGACATAGTAGAGTTGGGCCGTCCTTGACAGCGGTCTGTTGTAGACCTCCGGATCGTCCCACGCCATCCCGGACGTCATCCGGATCAAATCCACGATCTTCAGCTTGGCAGCCACGCCTTCGTCATACCCCTCCAGGTATGCACTGACAGGCTGTTGCAGTGATCTGATCTTGGCCTCCGATGCTGCAAACCCCAGCAGAAGGCCGACGATGGGCTTGGCCATCGAGAAAGAGTTGGACACCGCCCCACGTCCATGGCCGCGGAAATAGCGTTCCTGCAGCAGCTGTCCATCCTTGACGACGATGAAGGCCAGCGCTTCGGTCTGGTCAAGCACCCGCTCCATGTTGGCGCTCAAGGGCTGCCGGTTGTAGTGGGGATGCAAGGGCCACGGTTGAGGCGTTGCGCTTGCCACAGAACGGACCGGGAACAACAGATGGTCATGCGTGCCCGCTTTGACACTGCCTCGCTGCAGGGTTTTCTGGGCGGCATTCAAAAGGTAACCATCACCATGAATGGCTGCACCACCAGCCAGGATCATGGCCATTGCTGCCAGCGCAGCCACGTAGCGGGTGGTTTTACTCATGGGGGGCCGCACCTCATAATGACATTATTGTCATTCTATAAGATGCTGTCGCGCTGATGCACCCGGCTTGGTTCAAAACGGGTCCGACGTGTAAAAAAGGCCTTCCGGAAACCCGGAAGGCCATGAAAGGGCTCCCACTGCTAGGTAGTCGCCGAGCCAGAGTGTAGCCTTGTGCGGGCGTCGTCAGCGGGCAAGCCCTGCAAGGCCTTCAAGGCCGCAGGGCTTGCCCGCATCCACTCACACAGGCACATTCATCTTGCCCCGCCATGCCGCAAGCAAAGGGGGATCGCCCTTGAAGTGCCATGGCGCACTGAACTCACGGCATCAGATGAGGCACCTTGCGCAACCGGCTCGTGTCATAGCCCATGGCCGCGATGCGCGCCAGATGGGCCTGGTAGTCGGCTTCGGAGATCCGCGGCGTGCGCGCCATGATCCACACCAGGTCGCGGGCATTGCGGGCCACGATGGTCTGGCTGTAGTCGTCGCTCAAGTAGCTGATCACGTACTCGGCCTGGATGGGCCAGAAGAACTGCATGTCCCACAGGGCATTGCCCGTGCCCGGCTTGACGGTGCCGATCGGGTGCATGGACTTGATCGGCTGGTCGTGCCCGCCCTGACGGTAACGGAAGGTGGTCTGGATGCGCCCATCGGGCCGGATCTGGTAGGACTCGACCGCGTCGTAGGTGTCCTTCTCCAGGAAGGAGGGGATGCTGGCGATCACGTACCAATCACCCATGAAGCGCTGCAGATCAACCTGGGCCACGCGTGGCACGGGCGGCAGCCCTTCCTTGCCGCCGCCACAGGCGCCCAGGCCCAGCATCGACATCACTGCCGCCACCAGGGTCAAGGTGCGCTTTGTCGTCTTGGTCCTGCTCATGGCTGCGGCCTTTCAAAACGGTAATGGGCAACGAGCCATTGCTGGCCCGCCTCAAAGCCAAACAGCTCGGCGCACGCCATCCAGAACATGCGCCAGCGCTGCGCCCACAGCGCCGCGCCATCGCGGCCATAGGCTTGCTGCAGCACGGCCATCACGGCGTCGTGGTGCCTGTCCTGGTTGTGCAGCCAGTGGTTCGCCGTGCGCTGGTAGTGGGTGCCGTCGACCAGCCAGCGCTGCTGCAGGCGCAGGTCGTTCTGGAAGCACAGCAGCGTGTCGGCCGCCGGCATGATGCCGCCGGTGAAGAAGTGGCGGCCCATCCAGTTGTCCTCGCCCTGGGTCTCGAACGGGTACATGTGCGTGCGGTGCGCGAAGATGTGCACGAAGAGCTTGCCGCCGGGCACCAGCCATTGGCCGATGCGGGCCATCAGGCTGTCGTAGTTGCGCATGTGCTCGAACATCTCGATGGAGACGCAGCGGTCGAACTGGCCGGCCTCCAGCGCCAGGCGGTTCACATCGGTGGTGATGACGCGCACATTGTTCAAGCCGCGCTCCCGGCATTGGGCTTCGATGTGCTCGCGCTGCGGGCGCGAGTTGGACACGGCCGTGATCCAGGCATTGGGAAAGCGCTCGGCCATCCACAGGGTGAGCGAGCCCCAGCCGCAGCCCAGCTCGAGGATGCGCTGCCCGTCGGCCAGTTCGGCACGTTCGCCATACAGGGCCAGCATCGCTTCCTCAGCCTGGTCCAGGGTCTCGCGCCCGCTGGGGTAGTAGGCACTGGAGTACTTGAGGCGCCGCCCCAGGCAGAGCTTGAAGAAGGCGGGAGGCAACTCATAGTGTTGCGTGTTGGCCGCATCCGTATGGATGGCGATCGCGCTCTGGCGCAATTCGGCCAGGCGCCGGCCGAAGCGCTCGGCCTGCTGCGCCACGCCGCCGGCCGATTCCTCAGCCAGGCGCTGGGCACAGAGTCGGCGGATGCCCAGGCGCAGCAGGGCATCGGGCACGAGGCGGCGTTCGGCCAGGCCCAGCAATCCAGAGGCGGGCCGATCGGCCGCCAATTCAGCGCCTTGCCCCGCATGGAGCTGAGCCGTGCCGTTGGTGGGTAGAGAGTTCATGGCAATCTCCTGTCATCAAGGTGTTCGGGGGAACCAGGGGAACAGCATCGGCGTGGTGCGCTGATACTCGGCATAGTCCTCGCCCCGAGTGCGCAGCGCCTGCTTCTCGGTGAAAGGCACACCGCTGAGGTAGCGCAGGAACACGTACATCAGCACGGGCCCCAGCCAGGCCAGGCCCCACCAGGGCGAGCCCACAGCCAGCAGCACGTAGCTGAACCAATGCAGCCATTCAAAGAAGTAATTGGGATGGCGCGAATAGCGCCACAGGCCTGCGCGGCAGGCGCGGCCGCGGTTGGCAGGATCGGCACGAAAGCGCGCCAGCTGGCCATCGGCCACGCTCTCGCCCGCCACGCAGCCCAGCCACACGATGCCAGCGAGCAAGGGCCACATCGGCGAGGCGTGCGAGGCGCGCGAGGCGGCCAGGAATGGCAGCGAGAACAGCAGCACCAGGGCGGCCTGCGCCTGGAAGAACAGGAAGAACTTCAGCTGGCTGCCCTGCCAGTGCTCGCGCAGTGCGCGGTAGCGGCCGTCCTCCGTTTCCCGGCTCACACGGCGCCACAGGTGCCAGGCCAGCCGCGTGCCCCAGGCGCCCCCCAGCACACCCAGCAGCGAGCGTGCCAGCACCGAGCCATCGCCGAACAGGGCGGTCACGACGGCCGAGCAGGCCAGCCCGGCGGCCCACAGCACGTCGACGATGCCGGCGTTCGCGCGGCGGCGTTGCCATGCCCAGCCCAGCGTCATCGCCACGGCGGAGATCGCCCAGACGATCCACAGCGGTGTCAGGGCGCTGGTCATGAGGCAGCGCCTTCATGCGGGTGCAGGCGGCAGCCCGGCTTGGCCATCAGCAGGTGGGCGACACCGATGGAGCGTTCGCGGAATCCGCCTTCGCAATAGGCCAGGTAGAAATCCCACATGCGGATGAAGCGCTCGTCGAAACCCTGGGCCCGCACCTGCGGCAGCGCGGCCATGAAGCGGGCGCGCCAGGCCTGCAGGGTCCGTGCATAGGACAGCCCGAAGTCCTCCAGGTGCACCAGGCCCAGGTCGCTGGCGCGCGTCTTGGCCGCCATCAGCGCGTTCACGGATGGGATGAAGCTGCCCGGAAAGATGAATCGCTTGATGAAATCGACCGCCGCCACGGCCTGGTCGTAGCGGTGGTCCTCGATGGTGATAGCCTGCACCAGCGCCAGCCCGTCGGGCTTGAGCAGGCTGCCCAGCTTGCCAAAGTAGGTGTCCAGGTAAGGGGCACCGATGGCTTCCACCATCTCGATGGAGACGAGCTTGTCGTAGGTGTGCGCCAGATCCCGGTAGTCCTGCAGCAGCACGGTGATGCGGTCCTGCAGCCCGGCCTGGCGCACACGCTCGGTGGCCAGGGCATGCTGCTCGCGCGAGATCGTCGTGGTGGTGACGTGGCAGCCGTGGTGGCGCGCCGCGTGCAGCGCGAAGCCACCCCAGCCGGTGCCGATCTCGATCACGCGGTCGCTGGGCCTGAGCTGCAGCTTGCGGCAGATGGCCTCGAGCTTGCGCGTGGAGGCCGCCTCGAGCGTGTCGTGCTCGCCAGCCCACAGCGCCGATGAATACATCAGGTCGCTCGACAGGAACAGGGAGAAGAAATCGTTGCCCAGGTCGTAGTGGGCGGCGATGTTGCGGCGGCTGCCCTCGCGCGTGTTGCGGCGCAGGGCATGCCAGCCACGCAGCGCCCAGGCGCCCAGCCGGGCCAGGCCAGTCTCCATGCCATCGACCAGGTCGCGGTTGCGCACCAGCAGGCGAATCAGGCTGACCAGGTCGTCGCAGTGCCAGTGCCCTTCCATGTAGGCCTCGCCCGCGCCCACGCTGCCCTGCGCCGCCACGGCGCGGTAGAAGGCGGGGTCGCTCACGGCCAGGTGGATGCTGAGGTCGCTGCCCGGCTCGCCCAGGTCGACGTGGCCAACGGCGTCGCTCAGGACGATGCGCCCGCCCTTCAAGGCCGCCACCTGCGCCAGCAGCCGGTCGCGCAGCAGCAGGTCGATGGCACCGAAGCGCGCGGATGCCGGCGGTGCCGACGAGGCGGCGTGGTGGTCGATGACATTGCTCATGAGGGGCCTCCTTCGGTCTTCGGGTGGTCGTGGACAGGGGTTCGCTTGAGCCACAGCTGCAGCGCCTGCCAGTGAATGGCGCCGATCACCTGGGCTGTCATGAGGGGGTAGCGCCACAGCACGCGGCGCAGCGCGGCGGCGTCCAGCGGGCGACGCTGCAGATGCACATCGGCCTCGAACTCGGGCCGACCGCCATCAAGCACGGTCATGTGCACGTGCAGGTCGTCGGTCGGCGGCGTGAAGCGCCAGTCGTACTCGCGCTGCATGGCCATGAAGGGCGAAACATGGAAGCACTTGTCGAAACGCCAGTGCAGCGCACGGCCATGGCGCGCCGCGTGGTCGACACCCAGCACGTAGCTGTGCCGCTCCTTCCAGGGGGTGTTGGTGATCTCGGCCACGATGCTGTCCAGCCGTTCGCCACCGGGCTCGAAGCAGTAGTAAAAGCTCACCGGGTTGAACACGTAGCCCGCATAACGGGGATGCGTGAGCAGGCGCACCGGGCCGGCCGGCCGGCGCCCCAGCGCCTGCTGCACCCGGTCACGCGCGGCATCGGCCAGCCCGCGCTCCGGCGGGCCCAGGTAATCGCGGCGATGGAAGGCCGCAAGGTTGGGCCGGTCCACCGACCACAGCCAGCACCGCTTGAACACCGTGTCGATCTCGTCGAGGTCCAGGTAGAGCTGGGCCATGCGGTAGCTGAAGCCATGCGGCCGCGGGGCATGACGGCGGTGGCGTACCATGCCTTCGTAGACGGCACTGGCCAAGGGGCTCATGCCATCGCCTCATCACGGGGACGAGCCTCATGTGGCGCGCCTCCCACGGCCGGTACCGACCCGCCGGTGGCTGCCTGCGGCCAATCGACCCCCAAGGCATTGGCCACTTCCACGGCACTGCGCATGCCGTCTTCATGGAAGCCCCAGCCCCAGTAGGCTCCGGCGAACCAAGTACGCCTATGCCCCTGGATCTCAGGCTTGCGTGCCTGGGCTGCCACGGACTCGTGCGTGTAGACAGGATGGTGATACTGCATGCGCCTGAGGATTCGCGCCGGGTCGACCTCATGCGTACCATTGAGCGTGACGATCAGGGGTTCGGGAGCGTCCAGCCCCTGCAGCAGGTTCATGCAGTAGCTCACGGTGCAGGTCTGCGCGGACACCTTCGGTACGCGCGCGTTCCACGCGGCCCAGGCCTTGCGGCGGCGCGGCAGCAGGCGCACATCCGTGTGCAGCACCGTGTCGTTGGGCTGGTAACGAATGGCCCCCAGGACGGACTGCTCAGCCGGCACGGCATCGTGCAGCAAGGCCAGCGCCTGGTCGGCGTGGCAGGCCAGCACGATCTGGTCAAAGGACTCGGGCCCATGCCGGGACACCACCGTCACACCCTGCGCCGACCGGGTCACCGACTGCACCGGGCTGGAGAGCCGCTCCTGCACCGCCCAGCTCAGACGCATGGCCTGTATGTAGCTTGACGAGCCGCCCCGCACCACGCGCCATTCGGGGCGGTCCGAGACCTGCAGCATCTGGTGGTTGGCCATGAAGCGCAGCAGGTAATGGGCCGGAAAGGACAGGATCTGCTCGGCGGGCGACGACCACAAGGCCGACGCCATGGGCAGAAGGTGGTCGTCACGGAAGGCTGCGCCGTAGCCGTGGATGGCCAGGAACTCGCCGAGCGTGGGCCCCTGGCCCGGCATGGCCAGAAAGGCCGGTGCCTCGCGGTAGAAGCGCAGGATGTCGCGCACCATGCCCCAAAAGCGCGGCGACACGATGTTGCGCCGCTGGCAGAACAAGGTGTCCATCGTGGCCGCGTTGTACTCCAGGCCGCTGGCGTCGTTGCGCACCGAAAAGCTCATCGTGGTGGGCTGTGATGCGACGCCCAGCTCATCGAACAGGCGGTTGAGCAAGGGGTAGTTGGCCGGGTTGTGCACGATGAAGCCGGTGTCGACGGCGTAGGTGCGGCCTTGCAGGTCGATGTCATGGGTGTGCGTGTGGCCACCCAGCCGGTCCTCGGCCTCGAACAGCGTCACAAGGTGCCGGCGCGACAGCAGCCAGGCGGCGGCCAAACCCGAAATACCCGATCCGATCACGGCAATGCGCATGGTGTCAGCTCCTGGCCTGGCGGTTGATGTCGCCCTTGCGGATCACCCACGCTGGCACCGCCTTGAGCCCATGGACCAGGCCCACCGCCGACAACAGCCGCAGCCCCAGGTAGGTGATGTCCAGCTCCCACCAGCGGAACCCCTGCCTGGCACTGCCCGGAAAGAAGTGGTGGTTGTTGTGCCACCCCTCGCCAAAGGTGATCAGGGCGAGCCACGCGTTGTTGCGGCTGTCATCGCGGGTCTCGTAGCGACGGCTGCCGAAGCGATGCGCCAGCGAGTTGATCGTCACCGTGGCATGGAACAGCATCGTGGTGGAAATGAAGAACCCCCACACCAGCATCTGCCAGCCATCGGCGCCCAGGCCCGGTGCCCAGTACGCCAGCCCCTGCCCGGCCGCAAACAGCAGCACCGCCAGGGCCAGCGGCACCACCGTG
This sequence comes from Burkholderiales bacterium UBA1834, assembly GCA_002339015.1. Taxonomy (GTDB): domain Bacteria; phylum Pseudomonadota; class Gammaproteobacteria; order Burkholderiales; family Burkholderiaceae_C; genus Aquabacterium. The sequence continues at coordinate 77,426 of DDJC01000051.1, read as the reverse complement.
TCGAAACGGTCCAGCCAGCGCAGTTCGGGGTAGCGGGCCAGATCCGGCACCCGGGCCAGATCCGTCGCGAACGCACGGGGCGTGAGAAACCACCCGGCGTGGCTCCACCAGAACCCCTGGTGGCGGGGCGAATGGGGATCCTGCGGGGTATCGGCCAACCGGTGGTGGTTGCGATGATGAGCCGCCCACCACAGCGGCCCCCGCTGGCCGCACGCTGCACCGATCACCGCGAACACGAACTGCACGGCGCGCGAGGTCTGGAAGGTGCGGTGCGAGAAATAGCGATGGTAGAAGCCTGTGAGGGCAAACATCCGCACGGCGTACAAGCCGATGGCAGTGGCGACCGCCACGGGCGATGCGCCCACCCACACCACGGCCAGACACCCGAGGTGCAACCCGATGAAGGGCAAGGCCCGCAGCCAGTCGATGCGCGCGTCCTCGGCGCCCGGCGTTGCCGGTGCGCTGGTGTCAAACCAGCGGCGCAAGGCCTGGGCACGCTGCCGCCAATGGGAGGTGGCCCCCGGATCGGGCAGCCGGGCCTTGTCGGTTGAGCTATCGATGGGAGTAGATGTCGGTGGCGCCATGGAGTGCTCTTTTTTTTGTTTGTTGCGGGCTGCTTACGCACGCCCGGCGAATTTGGATGCAACCAGCGCCGAGGGCATCACGGCGCCTCCCCCGGGCAGCGCTTCACCAGGGGCAAGGCCAGGGCCGAAGCGGCCTCGGCAGCGGCGCCAGGCAGGGCCAGGCGCCGCCCCTTGGGGAACTCGATGCGCACATCCAGATGACGCCCCTGCCGGTCGCGGATGGTGCCGATGCCCTCGAACTTCACCAGGCGGCGTCCGTCCGGCTCGTAGGCCAGTTCGATGCCAGGCAAGGCAAAGCCGTACCAGGCGTCCGCCCGCATCCGCAAGGTCCGCACCGGCTGGCCGTCGATGCGTCCGTCGCGCGCGTCGGCGATGCGAAAGCGCCAGAAATCGAAGCGGCTGGGTACGAGGAAGGGCGCCGTGACCGTGGCCCCGGCGCTCAGCGCCCCCCACTGCCCGCGTACGAAGGCATCGAAGCCGGCGTCGATCACGGCGCCGGGCGGCATTCTCAAGGGGCGCACGTCCAGAGGGGCTTCGGTGCGGGGCTGCACGAATACCTCGCGACCGCCATCCGCGCTCGTGCGGACGCCTTCCCGGTAGCCATCCCGGGCATCGACAAACTCGAAATCCGGGGCCTGCGGACTCGACCGCGCCAGCAGGCGTTTTCGCGCGAAGGGGCTGCCGTCCGGGCAGCGGTAGAGCACCGCATGCTCGACCGCACCGCCCTGCTCATGAACCCAGTGGGTCTCGGTGTAGAGCAAGGCGCCTCCCTGACGCGCGTAGGCCAGCCCGTCGTAACGCTCCCCTCCATGGGCCGCTGCCACGGTCAAGGCCGTCCCACAGGTCGTCAAAAGCCGAATGTGCCACTGCATACCCTGCCCTACGCCGCGCTGCGCAGGCTGGATGCAATCCCTTGCCTCGTCAGGGATACCAGGCACACCGATTGCCCATGAGCGGTCGTAGGCCGTCATGCGAGGCCTCGTTTCATAAGGAGATAGCAGATGAACACTTCCATCAAGACCCTGCTGGCCACTTCTGCCGCCTGTTTCAGCCTGTCGGTGCTGGCGGCTGATCCCACCACCACCTTGCCCAGCGATCCGGGCGGTGCCCTGACCTCTCAGGAAGCACGCGATCTCAAGACGCAGAACAAGGCCGACTACAAGGCCCACAAGAAGGTGGCCGAGGCCAACAAGGATCTGGAAATCGCCGATTGCAAGACCGCAGGTCTGGAGGCCAAGGACGAGCGTGATTGCAAGTACGACGCCAAGCAGAACGCCAAAGCCGTGAAGCAGGATGCCAAGGAGGTCTACAAGGACAACAAGGCCGCCATCAAGGAACGCGCTCAGTAAACAAGTTCCAGTAAACGACATCGCACGACACCTATGGGAAACCCGGGGTGTCGTGCACGATGCCTTCGTGTCGCGCGGGCAGGCTCCAAAGATGACAGGCTGCTTCCTACACTGCGGCCAGTTGTCACGAGGAGACCACCATGTCCGCGCCACAAGAACACGACCGTCCCGACCAGATCGTCCCCCGCGAGAAGCTCGATTTCCATCTGGACGAATCCACCCCGCGCTTCTGGCACGGCGGCAATCCTTTCCGCACCCGCCTCTTCGATGGCATGCAGGCCGCTTTTCCGGACGGCGAGCGCTATTTCATCACCAGCGTGCGCGCCTTCCGTCACTTGATCAAGGATCCGAAGCTGGCCGAGGATGTCAAGAACTTCATGCGCCAGGAAGGGCAGCATGGCATCGCCCACACGCATTACAACGACCTGCTGCGCAAGCAGGGTTGCGACGTGGACCGCATCCTCACCGACGCCAAGGCCCTGTTCGACGATTACACGAAGAAGTACTCTGCCGAGTACAACCTGGCCCTGACCGCCGCGTTCGAGCACTTCACGGCCATGATGGCGGAGGGCCTGTTCTCCAAGCGGGACATCATGAAGGATGCCGACCCCAACGTGCGCGCCATGTGGGCCTGGCACGCCATCGAGGAGATGGAGCACAAGGCCGTGGCTTTCGACGTGATGCAGCAGGTGGCCAAGGTCGGCTACGTCAAGCGCTGCGCGGCCATGACGCACGCGCTGTACAAGGTGGTGGTTGACAGCGTGCGCCTGACCAACCGCCTGATGGTGGGCGATGGCTTCAGCCTGCCCAAGCGCATGTGGTTGATCACCAAGGGCCTGGGTTGGGTCTACGGCCCCGGCGGCCTGTTTTCGCGCAACACTTTCAAGCTGCTGGATTACTACCGCCCCGGCTTCCACCCCTGGCAGCACAAGGTGGTCCACAGCTACCCGGTGTGGGTGCGCACCTATGCCGAGACCAACGATCCGATGGTGGCCGGCGACGCGCTGTTCCGGGCTGCGCATTGACCGGAGGCCGGGACTGCTTCTGGCCAAGTCCCCGGCAAGTCCCATTCAAGACAACGGCAAGCAAAAAGGCAACCCTCGGGTTGCCTTTTTGCTTTGCGCCCGGTACTCGAAGGCACCGGCACCACAGATCAGCCTTGACGCTTCTGGCGAGCGATCAGGGCGATGCCAGCCAGGCCCAGGCCCATCAGGGCGTAGGTGGAGGGCTCAGGCACAGCCGGGGTGGTGGGCAGACCAACCGACTTGACCGCCGACGTGATGGCCGACAGCGACTCTGGCTTCACATCCTTGCTGGCCAGGTAGGCCAGCAGGCCGGACGAGACGGAGAAGTTGGACCCCGTCAGCAGGCTGCCCGAGGTGCTGGCGGTGTTGGCCTTGAGCAGGTCGCCGGTGTAATCGATCGATGACACCACCAGGCCCGTGCCAGCCAGCGAACCATACAGGGTGTTGGTGGTCAGGTCGAAGGAGAAGTTGGTGAAGGCCAGCGTCTGCAGGCCGACAAAGGGCACGCTCAAGCCGATCGAGAAGCCATCGCTGTTGCCGAAATCGACAACCTTGGTGCTGGCCGATGCCACGGCCGAGGTCAGCGTGCCGGTGGCCGCAGCGTAGGTGTTGGCACCCAGCTTGTTCACCACCAGGTTGTTGGCGCTGATGACAGAGGTGTCGAGCGAGACGGTGGCGTTGGCGGCCATCGCGCCGCTGACGGCCACGGCCGCAGCCACGGCAACGGCTGCGCGGGAAATGGTCTTGATGACTGCGTTCATGTTTGTCCTTCGGTTGTGTTTGCGGAGATCCTCAGACGATCTGCAAGTATTTGATCCAGCGCACCGCGTTAAACCTTGGTGCATGGCATCCAATGTCCCTCATCCGTCGCATGCAACGCACAGGGTTTCTCCGACAAAGCATTCATTTGAGGGGGTGGGCTTGTCCGCAATGCCGTGACAAAAGCCACACCGCACCTCACTCCCACCAGGGGTAGAACGCCGGCATGGCCGAAGCACGCCCTTCGAACTTGGCGGGGCGCTTCTCCAGGAAGGCTGCCACGCCCTCCTTGCCATCGCCGATGCTGGTGTAGAACATGGCCAGCGAATCCACCTGGTGGGCCGCCAGCGGATGAGGCTGAGCCGAGTTGCGGTACATCATCTGGCGCGTGAGCGCCACACCCACGGCCGAGCGCTCGCTGGCGATCCGACGGGCGATCTTCATCGCCTCGTCCAGCAGTTGATCCGCGGGGTGCACGGCCTTGACCAGGCCGCCACGCTGCGCCTCGTGGCCATCGAAGATATCGGCCATGTAGGTCCACTCCAATGCCTGCGAGATGCCGACGATGCGCGGCAGGAACCAGCTCGAACATGCCTCGGGCACGATGCCGATGCGGCCGAACACGAAACCGATGCGGGCCTTGTCGGACGCCAGGCGGATGTCCATCGGCAGTGTCATCGTGGCGCCGATGCCCACGGCCGCGCCGTTGATGGCGCCGATCACCGGCTTCTTGCAGTTGAAGATGGACAGCACCACGCGCCCGCCGGTGTCACGCACGCCGTGGAAGATGGCCGGATCGTCCAGGCGCTCCTGCATGTCCCGCAAGGTGGGCTGCTGGGTTTCGTCCAGGCCGAACACATTGCCGGGCACCGACAGGTCCATGCCGGCGCAGAAGGCCTTGCCGGCACCTGTGACCACGATGGCGCGCACGGCGTCGTCGTCGCTGGCGCGGGTGAAGGCGTCGACCAGCTCGTTGGCCATCTCCACCGTGAACGCGTTCAGCTGCTCGGGGCGGTTCAAGGTCAGCAGCAGGACACCATCGTCGCCGACGGTGTAGGCCAGGGTGTTGTACGTCATCACAGGGTCCTTCCAGGGGGTTGCGGGATGGCACGGCCCATCGCCCGCGCCTGGTCGGTCACGGCCAGGTAACGGGTGGGCGGCGCAATGTTCAGTGCTTGTCGCAGTTCACGCAGATCGCGCGTGAGCAGTGATTCCAGCGGCTGCACCGCCAGCCAGGAGGCTGCCTTGCCCTGCCGCCAGGCCTGCCACACGGCGCCCAGCAGACCCGGCACGCGCCAGCGGCGTCGCAGCGTGAAAGCGCCCAGCGAGGCAATCACCGCGAAGCTGCGGGTGCCCTGGTGCGGGTGGGAGAAGGCCAGCACACAGACCTCACCCAGCTCGTCGCGCCCATAGCCGCTGAGCACGTGGAAGAGGTCGTGCATGTCGCGCAGGCGGCAGCCAATGTAGAAGCGGTCAGAGCCGTCGTCGCCCTGGTCCAGGCCAGCGCTCCTGGCCAGGTCCACCAGGCCCTGGGCCGACAGGTTCTCCTCGGCCAGGAAGTCATGGTAGACCCGCCCGAAGGTGCCGGGCGGCAGGGCGGCCAGCCAGTCGGTGCGGCGCAGGGTGGGCAGCAGCGAGCGCCGTTCGGCCAGGCGCTCGCGCCCCTGCGCATCGGCCCGGAACCGCGCCAGCAGCTTGAAGGGCGACCGCCCGCGCAAGGCTTCCGTCAGCAGGAACACCTGACGCGTGTCCTGAGGGTTGCGGCGCAGCGCCAGCAAGGCCTTCAAGGCCTTGAGCGGTTGCACGGGGGTGGGCGGGGCGGTGTCGAGGTTCATGGCCACGGCAGATCAGCCCATCAGGATAACGTCCATGAGGCTTGACCTGCAGCAAGCATCGCATCAACCTAGGGTTGCCACCTAGGCAGCGCGCCGTGCAGGCTGGTTCACAATGCGTCGCGCCTGACGTTCTGGCGCCCGGGGTTCACAAGACCTCGGCCTGTACCCCCCCGAGGAGATCCCCCATGTGGAAGATGCTGGCTGGTTTTATCGTGTTCGCCGTGATCGCCGTGTTCCTGCTGATCAAGAGTGGCGCCGATGTGGACATGGGCGGTGAGCAGCACGGCGTGGGCATTTCGCACACCGAAGAGCCGGCCAGCACGCCGGCCTCCGCCGCGTCCACACCGGCCTCCGCGGTGCTGAACTGAGGCCGGCGGCCCTGTTGTGGCCGCCACCCGCTAGCCGCCGATGTGCGTGGGGCCTTCATGGCCCCGCTCCTGCGCCAACCAGATCAGCACCGGGATTGTCCCGGGCAGCACCGGCCCCTGCGCCACCGGCAGGGTCTGCCACGCCATGGCCTGGCCTTCGCGCATCTCGAACGAACCCTGCCAGTCGTAGACCTTGCAGAAGTTCAGGCGCACGCGCGCGTGCGGGTAGTCCATCACCTCCACCTGCCAGGGATGCGCCTGGCCGATGGTGATGCCGAGCTCTTCCTGCAGCTCGCGGCGCAGTGCCGCCTCGACGGTTTCACCGGCTTCGAGCTTGCCGCCCGGGAACTCCCAGTAGCCCTCGTAGACCTTGCCGGCCGGGCGGGATGTCATCAGGAAGCGGGCTTCACGACCTTGCGCATCGCGTTCGACCAGCACGCCCACAGCCACCTCCACCGGCACGCGGTCGGTGGGCGGCATCACGTGGTAGGGCTTGGCCTCGTGCGCCGGATCGCTGCCGCTCATGCCTGGGCTCCCTGGCGGCCGACCAGGTCACGTGCGAACTGGTAGGCCACGCGGCCCGAGCGCGAGCCACGCTCCAGCGCCCATACCAGGGCCTCGGGGCGGGCGGCCTCGATGGCATCGGCGCTCAGGCCGAAGTGGCTCAGCCACTGGCCGACGATGGCCAGGTACTCGTCCTGGCTGAAGGGGTAGAAGCTGATCCACAGGCCGAAGCGTTCCGACAGGGAAATCTTCTCCTCGACGACCTCGCCGGGGTGCAGTTCGCCATCGTCGGTATGCTTGTAGGTCTTGTTGTCGCTGTGATACTCCGGCAGCAGATGGCGGCGGTTGGAGGTGCTGATGATCAGCACGTTGTCGCCCGCAGCCGAGACGGTGCCGTCCAGGATGGACTTGAGCGCCTTGTAGCCAGGCTCCCCATCTTCGAAACTCAGGTCGTCGCAGAACACGATGAAGCGCTCGGGCCGCGCGGCCACGCGCTCGATCAGGTCGGGCAGGTCGACCATGTCGGCCTTGTCCACCTCGATCAGGCGCAGGCCCTCGGCGGCGTGCGCGTCCAGCCCGGCCTTCACCAGGGATGACTTGCCCGTGCCGCGTGCGCCCGTCAACAACACGTGGTTGGCGGGCCGGCCGGCCACGAACTGCGCCAGGTTGCGCGCGAAGCGCTCCTTCTGTGTGTCGACCTCTTTGAGATCGCTGTAGCTGATGCGCGAGACATGGCGGATCGGATCGAGCACGGCGCCGCCCCAGCCGCTGCCGCGCTTGCGGTAGCGCCAGGCGATGGAAGCGGACCAATCCGGCTCCTGCAGCGCATGCGGCAGCAGGCCTTCGAGGCGGGAGATCAATTGCTCGGCACGGCCGAGCAGGTTCGTGAGGTCAGCGGAAGACATGGCAACAGACTCTTCTAAGGCAACAACGCGAAGGGCAGGTCAGGCCAGCAGCAGCCGCATCTCCGCGTCGAAGTGTTCGGTGGGCAGGCGCTTGAAGCCCGTGCGCACGAAGCGCTGCAGACGGCCCAGGATCAGCGCCAGCGCGGTGGAGGCGCCCGCCTGGGCATCGACCGTGGGTGTGGTCGAGCCGCGCGCATCGGCCAGGGCACGGTAGCTCTGACGCAGCAGGGATTCGAGGCGGTCGAGGCACTGGTTCATGCGCGCGCCCAGGCGTTCGTGTTCGAAGGCCAGGGCCTCGCCGGCGATCACCCGGCTCATGCCCGGGTTCTTCTCGCCGAACTGCAGCACCAGCGCCAGCACGCGCGCGACCTGGCGAGCCGGGTCGGGCTCGCGTTCGAGGATCTGGTTGGCCAGGGTGAACAGGCTCTGCTCGATGAACTCGATCAAAGCCTCGAACATCTGGGCCTTGCTGGCGAAGTGGCGGTACAGGGCCGCCTCGCTCACCTCCAGGCGCGCGGCCAGGGCAGCGGTGGTGATGCGCTCGGCACCGGGCTGCTCCAGCATGGCGGCCAAGGCTTGCAGGATCTGCACGCGCCGCTCTCCTGGCTTGGGGCGCTTGCGCGAAGGCGCGGTTGAGGCCGCTGCTGCCGCTGTGCCGCTGCCGTCGACATGGGTGTCGGCGTCCAGGTCATCAGCGGGCACGGCGGAGTCGTTCATGGCAGCGGTTGAGGAATGGACCAGGCGTGCAGCGCCCTGAGGCTTCTGATTCTGGCACACACCCAGGCGGGCCGCCGGTGCAGGCGTCCCTCCATCTGGATGCCATGGGCGCGGCCGGGCACGCGGGCCCTGGCGCGCGCGCCCAGGTAGTGCTGCATCCATACGGTGCGCAGCCCCAGGGCATGGGCCGTCTTGAGGTTGGCCAGCGTGTCCTCGACCAGCACGCAGCGGTGCATGGGCAGCTTGAAGCGCGCCAGCACGTGGCGCAGCGAGCGGGCATCGGGCTTGGGGCGCAACTGGCCGAACACGCGCATCTGCTCGATGGAGATCACGCCTTCGAAGCAGCTGGCCAGGTCCAGCGCCGTGAGCACGCGCTTGGCGTACTCGGCCGGCGCATTGGTCAGCACGAATTTGCGGCCCGGCAGGCGGTTGAGCGCCGCACGGTCGGCCGGCGGGATGTGCAGGTGCGCCTCCATGCCGGGCAGTTCGTGCGTCTGCGCCAGGAAGTGCGCGGCGCGAATGCCATGGTGCTTCTCAAGGCCCAGCAAGGTGGCGCCGTAGCGCCGCCAGTACTGCACCCGCAGCGCCTCGGCCTCGGGCCGGGTCACCGCCAGATGCTGCACGATGTAGTCGGTCATCGACACATTGATCCGCCCGAACACGGCACTGGACGCGTCGTGCAGGGTGTTGTCCAGGTCGAACAACCAGATGATCTGGCTCAATGCGACCTGATCATGGTGCCGTAGGCCTGCTCGGTCAGGATCTCGAGCAGCATGGCGTGCGGCACGCGGCCATCGACGATGTGCACCGCGTTCACACCGCTCTTGGCGGCATCCAGCGCACCGGCGATCTTGGGCAGCATGCCGCCGCTGATGGTGCCGTCCTCGATCAGCTCGTCGATGCGGCGGGCCGTCAGGTCGGTCAGCAGGTTGCCTTCCTTGTCGAGCACGCCCTTGATGTTGGTCAGCAGCATGAGCTTCTCGGCCTTGAGCACCTCGGCCAGCTTGGAGGCGACCAGGTCGGCGTTGATGTTGTAGCTCTCGTTCTCGGTGCCGAAGCCGATGGGGCTGATCACCGGGATGAACTGGTCGTCCTGCAGGGCCTTGACCACGCTGGGGTCGATGGCCTCGATCTCGCCGACCTGGCCGATGTCGTGGTGCTTGCTGGGATCATCACGATCAGCCAGCTTGAGCTTGCGCGCGCGGATCAGGCCACCGTCGCGGCCCGTCAGGCCCACGGCCTTGCCGCCGGCCACGTTGATCAGGCCCACGATGTCCTGCTGCACCTCGCCGGCCAGCACCCACTCGACCACGTCCATCGTCTCCTTGTCGGTGACGCGCATGCCCTGGATGAACTCGCCCTTCTTGCCGATCTTGCCCAGTGCGGCATCGATCTGCGGGCCGCCACCATGCACCACCACCGGGTTGAGCCCCACCAGCTTGAGCAGCACCACGTCTTCCGCGAAATCGGCCTGCAGTTCCGGGTCTGTCATGGCATTGCCGCCGTACTTGATGACGATGGTCTTGCCGTGGAACTTGCGGATGTAGGGCAGTGCCTGCGCCAGGATCTCGGCCTTGTCGCGCGGGGCGATGTTGGCCAGGGAGTCAGACTGGGCGGCGGGAGGTTCAGCGGTCATGGCAGCGGCATCCAGAAAAAGGGGGTTCTGATGGAAACCCCTTATTTTAGGAGATGCGGCGGCCGGCCTTCACCACCAGCAAGCCGGCCGGCCTCAAGCCCATCATGAGCCAGATCATCTAGAAGGTGTCATGCAGCCAGAGATCTGCCCCCATTGAAGACCACAGATCCCGGATCGAATGTGACCGTCACCGACCGGCGCCTGTGCCCACCTCCTCGACCGACGAGCCCGCCGGGCCGGCAAGACCTGCCACAAGGCCGGTGTCAACCGAACAGGACCTTGCCGCGTCAAAGGAATAGATGGAACCTGAATGCCGTGATGGCGTCCAATCCAGGCAGCACATGAAATGGAGCACATGGTGAAAACTCGTTGGACGTCGCCCCTCGTCTCCGCGCTCGCGGCCCTCGCCCTGGGATTGGGGCTGATCGTATCCGCGCACGCCCAGGCAGTGGATGGCGAAGTCAAGAAGGTCGACCCCGAGGCCGGCAAGATCACGCTCAAGCACGGCGAGATCAAGAACCTGGACATGCCTGCCATGCAGATGTCCTTCCGGGTGTCCGATCCCAACTGGCTCAAGACGCTGCAGGTGGGCGACAAGGTGAAGTTCACGGCCGACAAGGTGGGCGGACAGTTCACCATCACCACCCTGGAAAAGAAGTAAGCGCGCCAGCCCGACCCGGCGGTACCAGCCAAAGAAACCAGCCAAAGAAAAAGGGCTCTGGTGAACACCAGAGCCCTTTCAGCTGAATAAGCCCCCCCTGGACTGATTCAAAACGGTCCAGGACCGTTTGCATTTCAATATTCGCCTTTGTGAAGCAGTGTTGCTGCGTGAAGCCAGTTTAGGCGCAGCGCCTTCCATTGCGCTCAAACCAATGGCACGAAATGGTTACAAGATGAAATCCCATGTTCATGTGATGCACTAAGCATGAATTGCCACGCCTGGAAACATCCCCATCAAGGCGGCCGTCATCACCAGGTAGCGGCCGAATTTGCCGATGGCCATGTACACCAGACACGGGCGCAAGGGCATGCCCAGCCAACCGGCCACGCCACACAGTGGATCGCCCACCACGGGCAGCCATGACAACAGGCAGGCCTTGGGGCCGAAACGCTCCAGCCAGGCCAGTGCCCGGGTCTCCACATGGTGGTGTGCGAGCCTGTCAGCAGCCTGGTGGGCCTTCTTGCCCATCCACCAGGTGACGGCCCCGCCCAGCGTGTTGCCCAACGTGGCCACCAGGATGGCCGGCCAGAACAGTTCCGGCTGCAGCTTGACCAGCGCGAACACCGCCGGCTCCGAGCCCAGGGGCAGCAAGGTGGCCGACACGAAGGCCACGACGAACACCGCCGGCAGGCCCACGGTGGGCAAGGCTGCCATGGCCAGCACACTCTCAATCCAGGGGGGCATCATGCGGGGCGGGTCTCCTTGGCGTTCTTGGGGTCTATGCTCAGAATATAGGGCGTTGCAGCAGCCCGCACCGGCCGCGTTCAAACCGTTTCACCCGAGCAGGGATTTGACGCAACACGCCATCCCGCACCGACACACAAGCCGGTGGCGCCCTCACCCGTCAAACCCGCGACAGATCTTGTCCGGATTTTCAGTGTCAAGCCCATGAATGGAGCCCCCCGCCGGGCAGCCTGCGGGCTACAATCTGCCTCCCTTTTAAGCAGCCCCGATCCGCTCACCCGGTCGGGGCTTTGGTGTCTTTCATCCCATGTTCATCGGCCGCATCGCGTTGCCCAACCGCCTGTTCGTCGCGCCCATGGCCGGCGTGACGGACCGGCCGTTCCGCCAGCTGTGCAAGCGGCTGGGTGCGGGCTACGCCGTGAGCGAGATGGTGACCTCGCGCAAGGATCTGTGGAACAGCCTCAAGACCTCGCGCCGCGCCAACCATGAGGGCGAGACCGCGCCGATCTCCGTGCAGATCGCCGGCACCGACGCGGCCATGATGGCCGAGGCCGCCGTCTACAACATCGACCGCGGCGCGCAGATCATCGACATCAACATGGGCTGCCCGGCCAAGAAGGTGTGCAACAAGTGGGCAGGCTCGGCCCTGATGCAGGACGAGCCGCTGGCCCTGCAGATCGTGCAGGCGGTGGTGGACGCCTGCGCGCCGCACAACGTGCCCGTGACACTGAAGATGCGCACCGGCTGGAGCGCCGAGCACAAGAACGCCGAACGCATCGCGCGCGCCGCCGAGCAGGCCGGCATCGCGATGCTGACCGTGCACGGCCGCACGCGCGAGCAGGGCTACAAGGGCCACGCCGAGTACGACACCATCGCTGCCGTGAAGGCCGCCGTGAAGATCCCCGTGGTGGCCAATGGCGACATCACCAGCCCCGAGAAGGCGCGCGACGTGCTGGCCCTCACCGGCGCGGATGCCGTGATGATCGGCCGCGCCGCGCAAGGCAGGCCCTGGATCTTCGGCGACATCGCCCATTTCCTGGCCACGGGCGAGCACCGCGCCGCACCGCTCACACTGCAGGTCAAGCAGTGGCTGCTCGAACACCTTGAAGACCACTACGGCCTGTATGGCGAATTCGCCGGCGTGCGCACCGCACGCAAGCACATTGGCTGGGCCGTGCGCGCCCTGCCAGGCGGGGAGGATTTCCGCGCACACATGAACATGCTGGACACCTGCGCCGACCAGGTGCAGGCCGTCGGCGATTTTTTCGACCAGCTGGCGTCGCAACACGACCGCCTGCCGGCGCCGCGAGACAACGGCGCTGATCTGGACGATGAAGAAGAGCAGACCGCCCCCACGGCGAGCTGCCACGAGCACTGATCACATGAGCAAGAAGAACATCCAAGACTGCATCAAGGACAACCTGGAGGGCTACTTCCAGGACCTGCGCGGCGCCGAACCTCACGCCATCTACGACATGGTGCTGGCCGCCGTCGAGCGCCCCATGCTGGAGGTGGTGATGCAACAGGCCGAGGGCAACCAGTCCAAGGCCGCCGACTGGCTCGGCATCAACCGCAACACCCTGCGGCGCAAGCTGCTGGACCACAAGCTCATCAAGTAAACCCAACGTTCTTTGAAGGAAGCCCTTTCCATGTCCCTGACCGCCCTGCTGTCCGTCTCCGACAAGACCGGCATCGTCGAATTCGCCCAGGCCCTGAACGCGCAAGGCGTGCGCCTGCTCTCCACCGGCGGCACCGCCAAGCTGCTGGCCGATAAAGGCCTGCCCGTGACCGAAGTGGCCGAGATCACCGGCTTTCCCGAGATGCTCGATGGCCGCGTGAAGACGCTGCACCCGCGCGTGCACGGCGGCATCCTGGCCCGCCGTGATCTGCCCGAGCACATGGCCGCGCTGAAGGAACACGGCATCGACACGATCGACCTGCTGGTGGTGAACCTGTATCCCTTCGCGCAGGCCACGGCCAAGGCCGACTGCACGCTGGAAAACGCCATCGAGAACATCGACATCGGCGGCCCCACCATGCTGCGCGCCGCCGCCAAGAACTGGCAGGACGTGGCCGTGATCATCGACCCGAGCGACTATGAACAGGTACTGTCGGAGATGAAGGCCGGTCAGATCACCCGCACGACCAAGTTCGGCCTGGCCAAGAAGGTGTTCGCGCACACCGCCGCCTACGACGGCATGATCACCAACTACCTGACGGCACTGGAAGCCGGCAGCGAACTCCAGACCGAGGCCGTGCCCACCAAGGCCGACTACCCGGCCGTGTTCAACCTGCAGCTGCACAAGGTGCAGGGCATGCGCTACGGCGAGAACCCGCACCAGAGCGCTGCCTTCTACCGCGAGGCCAGCCCCGTGGTCAGCACCCTGGCCAACTGGTCGCAGATCCAGGGCAAGGAACTGTCCTTCAACAACATCGCCGATGCCGATGCCGCCTGGGAATGCGTCAAGGCCTTCGAGGTGCCCGCCTGCGTGATCATCAAGCACGCCAACCCCTGCGGCGTGGCGATCGGCGCCGGCCCGCTGGAGGCCTACACCAAGGCCCTCAAGACCGACCCCACCTCGGCCTTCGGCGGCATCATGGCCTTCAACCGCACGGTCGATGCCGACGTGATCGAGGCCATCAACGCCAACAAGCAATTCGTGGAAGTGGTGATCGCGCCCAGATTCACCGACGCCGCCCGTGCGGCCTACGCCGCCAAGCAGAACGTGCGCCTGCTGGAAGTGCCCCTGGACGATACCTCGCGCAAGCTCAGCAACGTGCTGGACTTCAAGCGCGTGGGCGGCGGCATGCTGCTGCAATCGGCCGACAACATCGACCTGGTCGGTGACATCAAGGTCGTCTCCAAGGTGCAGCCCACCGCGCAGCAGCTCAAGGACCTGCTGTTCGCGTGGACGGTGGCACGATTTGTCAAGAGCAACGCCATCGTGTTCTGCAAGGACGGCATGACCATGGGCGTGGGCGCCGGACAGATGAGCCGCCTGGATTCGGCCCGCATCGCCTCGATCAAGGCCGGCCACGCCGACCTGAGCCTGCAAGGCACGGCCGTGGCGTCGGATGCCTTTTTCCCGTTCCGTGACGGTCTGGATGTGGTGGTCGATGCCGGCGCGACCAGTGTGATCCACCCGGGCGGCAGCATGCGTGACGACGAAGTGATCGCCGCCGCCGACGAGCGCGGCATCGCGATGGTGTTCACCGGCACGCGCCACTTCCGCCACTGAGCAGTCACGAAAGCCAGGCCTGCCAAACAGGGGGATGGGCGCTGCCCGCCCCCCTCAAACGTGGGGCAAGCCTCGACAAGTCCTTGCCCTTGCAGGGGCTGTTCCACTAACCTGCGAACCGCGTCACGGAATGTTTCCGTGGTGTGGTCGTTCACACGAACAAGAAGTCGAACCGGCGGATTGCCGTCCAGGGGTTTCCCATGAATCTGATCAAATCACTCGTCCTGTCCGCCGCCCTGACGGCCGCCACTGCTTCCAGCGCAGCCATTCTGGTGACGGAACCCGGCGCCGACAGCTTCAATATCGAAACGCTGATCCTCAACGGCTCGAGCTACGACATCACCAAGATCACCTTCGACTTCTCGGACACGGTGGCCGACGGCAGCTACATCGTCATCGATGGCAACCCGAACAGCATCACCGCCCCCGCAGGCGGCACTGCCACCTTCTTCGGCAGCGGCGCGGTGTTCGGCTTCACCTTCACCAGCTTCAACAGCTTCGACGGCTTCAAGTTCAAGTGGGATCCGGACACGGCTGACAACGGCGGCTTCGGCGCCATCGCCCTGGATTTCATTGGCGCCAAGATCACGGCCGAAACCACCGGCGGTATCTACTCCGGTGTGTTCGCTCAAGTGGGCAGCACGCCCGATGTGGCCGCCCTGCTGGTGCCCTCGCCGGTGCCGGAACCCAGCACGTACGCCATGGTCCTGGGTGGCCTGCTGGTCACGGGCGCCCTGGCCCGCCGCCGCAAGGCCGGCTGATCCCACCGCGCGTGGCCGCACCCGACGCCGGGTGATGGCCCCCCTCCAACGGGTTGAGACGGCCGTCTCAGCCCGTTTTTGTTGTGCATGATGGCTGGCCCCGCGCCCGCCAGTCCTTGCACTGCGGGTATGCTTGGGCCCCCATGAGAATCCTCGGCATCGACCCCGGCCTGCAGACGACCGGCTTCGGCGTGATCGACACGGACGGCCCTCGCCTGCACTACGTGGCCAGCGGCACCATCAGGACACGTGAAGCCGCGCTGGGCGACCTGCCCAGCCGCCTCAAGCTGATCTTCGAGGGGGTGCGCGAGGTGGTCGGCACGTACGGGCCGCAGCAGGCCTCGGTGGAGATCGTGTTCGTCAACGTCAACCCGCAGTCGACCCTGCTGCTGGGCCAAGCCCGGGGGGCGGCCATCGCCGGGCTGCTCAGCACCTCCGCCTCGCCTGCGGTCTCCGAATACACCGCGCTGCAGATGAAGAAGGCCGTGGTGGGGCACGGCCACGCGGCCAAGGCCCAGATCCGCCACATGGTGATGCGCCTGCTGGACCTGCCACGCGAGCCCCACAACGATGCCGCCGATGCCCTCGGGCTGGCCATCTGCCACGCCCATGCCGGCCACGCCATGGCCCAGATGGCCAAGGCCACCTCGCTGACCCGCCGCACCCATGCGCAGATCAAGGGCGGGCGCGTGTACTGAACACGGTCGGACGCCGGAGACAAGCGCATTCCGGACAAGCTCCCCTCGGATCAGGGCGCAGCCCCCTATATTTAGGGGGGGCGTCAGGCATCCCTTACAGACACCTGTATTGACATCCCTTAGTCTTGGCCATCCTCATGAACGTCATGGGGTTTTCCCCTGTAGGAGAGAACACATGAAACACATCAAGACCCTGTTGGCCGTGGCCGCCCTGGCAGCATCCGCGGGTGCTCACGCCACTGGTTCGATCCTGGTGTCCGAGCCCGGCAGCGACACCTTCAACATCGAGACCGGCATCCTGAACGGCTCGAGCTTCACCATCCAGTCCCTGACCTTCGACTTCACGGGCATCCTGGGCAACGATGGCGAGCAACTGCTGATCGATGGCAGCCCGCTGAGCATTTCGACGCCGGCTGGCACCACCGCCAGCTTTTTCGGCGCCAACAGCTCGGTGTTCGGCTTCAACTTCACCGGCTTCGACACCTTCAAGGTCGTGACCTTCAAGTGGGATCCCGACACGGTGCTCAACAGCAGCTACGGTGCCACCGGCTTTGACTTCATCAATGCCACCGTCACCGCCGTGACCTCGGGCGGTACCTTCACGGGCAAGTTCGCCCAGGTGCTTGGCACGCAGGACGTGGTCGCCTCGCTGTCGCCGGTGCCCGAGCCCTCCACCTGGGCGATGTTCGCCGTCGGTCTGGGCATGGCAGGTGCCGCCGCTGCGCGCCGCCGCGCCAAGCAGGCCTGACTGACCCCTACTGGCCGTCCTTGATGAGGCGGCCGGAGGTGTTCTGCACTGGCCGGGCGTTCATTGGATAGAGCCGGCTGAACACGCCGATCTGCTCTCGGGAGAGGGTGATCGGCTGTTTCATCACCATCCACAGCACCCCTTCCGTGCAGGGCGGCGCCGTGAGCGAGCCCATGTAGGTCAGGTACTGCTTCTGCTCAGGCAGCATGCGCGCCATGTCGATGGGCACCGATGAGGCCTGATCCATGTGCTTTTCCAGCGGCAGGCTGTTCCATACCAGTTGAACCATGGGGTGCCCTTCGCCCTGGTCATCTTGGTCCATGAGCACCGCCACCACCGCGGTCCGCCCTTCGGCGTCACGGTGCACCAGGTGCGCCGACATTTCGAACTGCCGGCCGTTGATCCGCTCTTCGCTGGGGCGATGGAACTCGATGCGCTGCAGGTCATAGCGACGCCCGTTGAGGGTGATGCTGTTGCCGCCCTCCAGCCTGGCCTGCACCGTGCGCCCCGTGTCCAGCACCTTGAAGGGCGTGGCGCGGTAATCGAACTGGATGGGATCCAGCGTGACCTTGATGCCATCTCGGATGTCGATGGGGCTCTGGCGCTTGCCGGAACCGCAAATGGCGTATTCAGGTCGCAGCTGGGCCCAGCGTTCAGGCCCCTGCACACCGCTGTAGGTCCAGGGCAGCTCCAGCGGATCCACCGGCACCATGGGCGCGGCCACCGCGGAGGCGGGCGCCGACACCGACGGCACCTTTTTCCTGACCCCCGCCTTGCGTGCGGCTGGGGCATTGTTGTTGAGGCGAACCACGGGCGCCGTTTCCTGCTTGGCACGCACCTCGGCGATCTTCTGGTCGATCAGGTCACGCAACTCCGTCATGGACACACCCGATGCCGCCGTGGCCGGTGCCTCGGGCTGGCGCGCGCGCGCCGGCGAACTGGGGGCCAGGCTGCTGCGTGAGGTGTCCGGGCGCCCAGTCGCGGGCACCGCCTGTCCCACGGGCTTGCCATCGGCCCGCTCGACGATCTCCTTGGCCGGCGCCGACGCGCCGGTGTCGGCGGCTTGGGCATGCCAGGCGGCAGCCCCCAGCATCAGCCAGGGCAGAACGCGGAAGGCGGGGCGCAGGGGCAGGTTCATCGTCGTGTCTCGGGTAGCGGCAAGATGGCAGCGGCCCTGGTTTTTTCGACCAGCGGCGCCTGCACTTGAGCACGACGTGAAAAAAGTGAAAGTGTGAAGTCGGCCGATAGGCCGGATTCTGTGCGGCTCCGTGTCTCGCGACGCTGAACCGTGACCGCCATTCCTCTGGGCCGCCTGTCACCAGAACGGCTCGATGCCACCTACCCGCACACGGCCCCCGGGCCAGGGGTAGAGCGACACGGCAAGCCATGCCGCTCCATGTGTGCCTATTTGGTGTTGCTGCGCGTAGAGATTGCCCGTTTCACCCGAACTGAATCGGCTCGTCTCTGTTGCTCTGATCCTCACCTCGCGGTGGAGAGGTGTTACCTCCTACGCCGCCCTGCGCAGTCCGGACCTTCCTCCAGTGCCACCTTTCGATGCTTGCACCAGCGGCGGTCTGGCCGACTTCACCGCGCCATTATCGCCGCGATGGCCGTGCCGGGCGTTGCAGCACGATCCAGGACACCAGCCCGATCGACATCAGCAGCAGCGAGGCCAGCGCCAGCAGCGCCGTGTCATGCATGACCAGGGGCGACACGACACCCGCCACCAGCCCGTTGGCCGCACTGCCCACGAAGGTCTGCAGCGATGCAGCCATGCCGCGTCGCTCGGGGACCAGGTCCAGCACCATCAAGGTGACGATGGGCGTGACCAGGGCCCAGCCAAAGGCGAACAGGCCGATCGGCGGCAGCGCCCACCAGGCCTGGGCGGTGAACAGCAGGTTGGCCACCAGGTTGAGCACCGAGGTCACCACCATCACGGCAAAGCCCAGCCGGATCTGGCGCGCTGGCGCGATGCGCCCGGCCAGACGGCCGCTGCAGAAGGCGCCGCCCATGATGCCGCTGATGGTGCACAGGAAGAACCAGAAGAACTGGGTGGGCTCCAGATGCAGCTGCTCGCCCAGGAAGGCCGGCGCCGACAGCACATACAGGAACATGCCGTTGAAGGGCACGCCGCTGGCCAGCGCCAGCAGCATGAAGCGCGGATTCAGGCCGAGCGCCATGTAGCCCTTGAGCAGGTTGCGCGGCGCGAAGGACTGGCGGTGGTCCACGTGCAGCGTCTCGGGCAGCAAGCACCAGTTGGCCAGCCACAACACCACGCCCACGCCGGTGAGGAACCAGAACACCGCCTCCCAGCCCGCGTGCACGAACAGGAAGCCCCCCACGATGGGCGCGATGGCGGGCGCCACGCCGAAGAACAGCGTCACCTGGGCCATCACGCGCTGGGCCGCATCGGGCGGGAACATGTCGCGGATCACAGCCCGCGAGACGACGATGCCCGCGCCGGTGGACAGGCCCTGCAAGGCACGAAAGAAGACCAGCTCGCCGATGGAGGACGCCATGGCGCAGCCGGCGGAGGCCACCGTGAACATGGCGATACCGGTCAGCACCACAGGCCGGCGCCCGAAACTGTCGGACAGCGAGCCGTGGAACAGGCTCATGAAAGCGAAGGCAAACAGGTAGGCCGACAGCGTCTGCTGGATTTCGACCGGGGTGGCGTTCAGCGACTGCGCGATGCCCGCGAAGGCCGGCAGGTAGGTGTCGATGGCGAAGGGGCCAAGCATGCCCAGCGCTGCCAGCAGCACGGAGAGCGTCCAGGAGGGAGCCCGCCACAGGCTCCGGGCGTCAGGGTTCATGAGATTCCTCAGCGGAACCCGACACGATAGCGGAAATGCCCTTGGCGTGATGGTCCAGGGGCCGGATCTCCCGGCCTGCTCAATCAAGGCAGGCGCGGGTGCGCCACGTCAGCCCACAGGTCTGACCGGCATCACAGGCCAGCGGCCTCCAGGCTGCGCACGAAAGCCTCGGGTTTCTGGACACCGATCACGCGACGATCACTCAGCTCGCGTCCGGCCGCGTCGAAGAACACGATGCCCGGCGGCCCGAACAGGCCGAAGCGTTCGAGCAAGGCACGGTCATCCGGCGTGTTGGCCGTGACATCGGCCTGCAGCAACACGGCCGCGCCGAGCCTGGCCTGTACGGCCGGATCGGTGAAGGTGAAGCGCTCCATCTCGATGCAGGCCACGCACCAGTCGGCGTAGAAATCCAGCATCACGGGGCGGCCTTGCCGTGCAGCATCCGCCACGGCCTGCGCCAGCTGCGCCACGCTGGCCACGCGCTGGAAGGGCAGCACGCTCTGGTGGCTGGACACCACCGGCTGCCCGGTGACCACCGCCACCAGCGCCGGCCAGGCCGGGCGCGCCACCCAGGCGGCCATGGCCAGCATCAGCACGCCGAACAGCACCTTCACGGCGTTCATCCAGCGCCCGGCGCGCGGCAGCAGGCGGCCACCGGCCACGCCCACCACCAGCAGCGGCACGCTCATGCCCCAGGCCATGGCGTACAGGGCCGCGCCGCCCAGCCACACGTCGCGCGTCTGGCTGATGTAGAGCAGGGCGCCGGCCAGCGGCGCCGATACGCAGGGGCTCACGATCAGCGCCGACACCGCGCCCATCACGAACACGCTGACGAAACGCCCGCCCGGCAGGCCGCGGGTGCGCTGGCCCAGCCAGCTCTGTACCGAGGCGGGCAGGCGCAGCTCGTACAGGCCGAACATGGACAACGCCAGCACGACCATCAGCGCCGCGAAGGCGAGCACCACGTAGGGATGCTGCAGGTAGGCCGCCAGCCCCTGGCCCAGCAGGCCCGCCGCCACGCCCAGCAGGGTGTAGACCAGGGCCATGCCTTGCGAATAGCTCAGCGCCAGCGCGAAGCCGCGCGGCCGTTCCCCGCCCTGCCCTGAAGCACCTGACGCAACCGCAATGCCACCATGCTGGCCTACGATGATCGACGACAGGATGGGCACCATGGGCAACACGCAGGGCGTGAGCGACAGCAGCACGCCGGCCAGCAGGAAGGCGGGCAGCACCATCAGCCATCGCCCGCTGGACAGTGCCTGGCCCAGCGGCTCGGCACTGGCACCACCCCATGCGGGGCCGGCGCCCATGGCCGTGGCTGACATCGTCGAGGCGCTCCCATCGGCATCACCGGCACCGCCGCCGAACAAGCCGCTGGACCTGGGCTCGCCACCGAACAGGCCGCTGCCCCCACGGAGCACTGGCGTCCTGGGTGGCACCCAGCTCACAGCCGTGACCTGACCCTGGTCATCGCGGGTCAGCTGCCAGTGGCGCGTCTGCGGCGGGTAGCACAGCCCGGCATCGGCACAGCCCTGGTAGACCACGGCCAGCGTCGGTGGCGCGGTCTGGTCCGCCGCGCCCCCCTTTGCTGCCTGAGCGGGCAGCGCCACGCTGGCGGCCACATCGTGGTGGTAGACCTCCATCACCTTGTCGAAGGTGGGATCGTGCTTGCGCTCGCCTTCGGGGGTGAGCACCGTCAGCGGCATGGGTGGCGCCCCGTCAAGGCGCGCCTCGATGCGTTCACGGTACAGGTAGGTGCCCTTGGCCACCTTGAAATCGATGGCCACCTGGCCAGGCTGCGTTACACGCGCCTGCACCTGGAAGGCCTGGTCCACCGGCATGAAATCCTGCGCACGCGCCACGCCCAGGGGCAGCAACCCCATCAGGGTGAGCGACAGGAAGGCGAACAGGGACCTCAGGATTGTTGATGTCATACAGCGATTTTGCGCCCAGCGCCCTTATCCTTGCATTGAACCGTGCTCGGCACGATCGTTCCCTTCCCTGCGCACCGCGCCACAGGAGCCCCCGCATGAAAGTACAGAACATCCTGGAGACCATCGGCCAGACGCCGGACATCCGCATCAACCGCCTGCTTGGGAACGCCGATGTGTGGATCAAGGCCGAGCGGGCCAACCCCGGCGGCTCCATCAAGGACCGCATCGCCCTGGCCATGGTGGAAGACGCCGAGCGCCAGGGCCAGCTCAAGGCCGGCGGCACCATTGTGGAGCCCACCTCGGGCAACACGGGCATCGGCCTGGCCATGGTGGCCGCCGTCAAGGGCTACCAGCTGATCCTGGTCATGCCCGAGAGCATGTCGATCGAGCGCCGCCGCCTGATGCTGGCCTACGGCGCCAGCTTCGACCTGACCCCGCGCGAGAAGGGCATGAAGGGCGCCATCGCCCGGGCCCAGGAGATCGTGGCCGAGACCCCTGGCGCCTGGATGCCGCAGCAGTTCGACAACCCGGCCAACATCGCGGTACACGAGCGCACCACCGCCCAGGAGATCCTGAACGACTTCCCCGAGGGGCTGGATGCACTGATCACCGGCGTGGGCACGGGCGGCCACATCACCGGCTGCGCGCGCGTGCTCAAGAAGGCCTGGCCGCAGCTCAAGGTGTTCGCGGTGGAGCCGGCCGCCTCGCCCGTGATCTCGGGTGGCTCGCCAGCGCCCCACCCCATCCAGGGCATCGGCGCGGGCTTTGTGCCGACCAACCTGGACACCAGCCTGCTTGACGGCACCATCCAGGTCGATGCAGAGGCCTCGCGCGAGATGGCGCGCCGCGCCGCGCGTGAGGAAGGCCTGCTGGTGGGCATCTCATCGGGCGCCACGCTGCAGGCCATCGCCCAGAAGCTGCCCGAGCTGGGCCCGAAGGCACGGGTGCTGGGCTTTTGCTACGACACGGGCGAGCGTTACCTGTCGGTCGACGGGTTCCTGCCAGCCTGAATGCCGGGCTGGCCCGACCAGCCCCTGCGGACCTGAGACTCAGCCCACGAAGCGCCAGTTCAAGGTCTCGCCGCCGCGCAGGGGCTTGATCTCGGTCTCGCCGAAGGGCAGCGCCTCGGGCACCGTCCAGGCCTCGCGGCGCAGCGTGATGCGGTCGGTGTTGCGCGGCAGGCCGTAGTAGTCGGGGCCGTAGAAGCTGGCGAAGGCTTCGAGCCTGTCCAGCGCACCGGCGGCTTCGAAGGCCTCGGCATACAGCTCCAGCGCCAGCGGCGCGGTGTAGCAGCCGGCGCAGCCGCTGGCGTGCTCCTTCAGGTGGGCCGCATGCGGCGCGCTGTCCGTACCCAGGAAGAACTTGGGGCTGCCGCTGGTGGCCGCCTGCACCAGGGCCACACGGTGCTCCTCGCGCTTGAGGATGGGCAGGCAGTAGTAGTGCGGCCGCACGCCGCCCATGAAGATCGCGTTGCGGTTGTACAGCAGATGCTGCGGCGTGATCGTGGCGCCCACGAATCGATCGGCCTCGCTCACGTACTGCGCGGCCTCTTTCGTGGTGATGTGCTCGAACACGATCTTCAGCTCGGGAAAATCACGGCGCAGCGGGATCAGCTTGTCGTCGATGAAGGCCTTCTCGCGGTCGAACACGTCCACGTCGCCATCGGTCACCTCGCCGTGCACGCACAGCACCAGGCCCTCGCGCTGCATGGCTTCCAGCGTCTTGTAGGTGAGCTTGAGGTCGGTCACGCCCGCATCGCTGTTGGTGGTGGCACCAGCCGGGTAGAGCTTGAACGCCACCACGCCGGCCTCACGGGCGCGCACCACCTCGTCGGCCGGCGTGTTGTTGGTCAGGTAGAGCACCATCAGCGGCTCGAAGGCCACGCCCTCGGGCACGGCCGCCTTGATGCGATCACGGTAGGCCGCAGCCTGCGCGGCCGTGGTCACCGGCGGGCGCAGGTTGGGCATGATGATGGCGCGGGCGAACTGGCGCGCCGTGGCGGGCACCACGGCGTGCATGGCGGCGCCATCGCGCACGTGCAGGTGCCAGTCATCCGGGCGGATCAGGGTGAGGTCGGTGCCGGCTTGGGGGGCGGAGGTCGCGTTCATGGGCGTGAGGGGAAGCGATGGGAGTCGTCGGGGCGCCAGGCAGCGCTCCATGTCCGGGACCGCAATGCGCCGTCCCCAATTGTCGCCCGAGTTGGCCGCCCCACGATGGACAGGCCGTGACCTGCTGCCCATAATGGCCTGCTTCAGCGCCCTGTGGCGCAGCTTCAGAGCCTCCCACCATGCACCTCTCTTCCCGGGCCGTTCGCGGCGCCCTCGTGTTGTCGGTCGCCAGCCTGCTGGGCGCCTGCTCGTACATGCCCCAGTTGTCGCCCAGGCTCCAGGCGCTGGGCGGTGGCACACAACCCGAGTTCCAGGAAGTCATGGCACCCATCAAGGTGCGCTCGCACGTGCTGTTCGCGGTCACGCAGGACAACCAGCTGATCAGCTTCAACGCCAGCACGCCGGGCGAGCTGATCAGCAAGATCCGCCTGGACGGCCTCCAAGCCGGCGAGCGCCTGCTGGGCATCGATTTCCGTGTGTTCCGTGGTGAGCTGTTCGGGCTGAGCAATCAAGGTCGACTGATGCGTATCCACCTGGCCGCAGGCACGGTCACGCCTGTCGGCCCGCCCATCAGCCTGCCCAAGGGTGAGAATTTCGGGATCGACTTCAACCCCACGGTCGACCGCGTGCGCGTGGTCAACGACCAGGGCGCCAACCTGCGCCTGCACCCCGAGACCGGCGCCGTCATCGATTTCGATCCGGCCACGCCCGGCGTGCAGCCCGACAAGGCCCTGGCCTACCAGCCTGGCGACCTGCTGGCCGGCAACACGGCCACCATCGTCGCGGCCGGCTACACCTACGACAAGACCGACGAGAAGATCACCACCGAGTACGCCATCGATGCGCGCCTGAACTACCTGGTGATCCAGGGCTCCACAGGCACGGCCAAGCCCTTCATCTCGCCCAACACGGGCCTGCTGCAGGCAGTGGGGCCCTTGCGGATCGACAGCTTCGACAAGGCCTCCTTCGACATCGCCGACATCGACAACGCCGCCTATCTGGTCACCACCCGCCAGGGCCGCCGCGATTCGCGCCTGTACGAGGTCAACCTCAACAGCGGCCAGGCCCGCCTGATCGGCGCGGTCGCCTCGGACCAGCCCATCGTGGGCATCGCCATCGAGCCCTGAACCAGCCCCCTAACCCCTAACCCCTAACCATAGGGCCCTAGCCTTGGGGAAGGCCTCCCTAGGCCTGGGGCCCACCTTGGGGGGCATGCCGCCTCCAGCCTCCCAAAGCCTAGGGGACAAGGCCTTGAGCGCCTTGTCCAGCATTCATAACCTCCGGTCCGCGTGTGCTTCCGAACGTTCGGTGTCACGCGATCTCACCCACCCGACCGGAGGCTCACATGCACCCCATCCGTCCTCAAGGACAGCACTTCACGCCGCGTGCCTTGCACGTCGCCTGCGCCCTCTCGCTGCTGGCGCTGAGCGCATCCCACGCCCAGGCCCAGACCGCGCCCGCCATCCGCATCGAGACCGTCTCGAGCGATGCCAGCCAGACCGTGGTGCGCATCAGCGTGCCCAAGCCCGAGCTGCAGAGCGTCGAGACACCGCACGGCGTGTTCCAGCGCTTCGTGCAGCGCGGCGGCGCCAACACCGCCATCGCCGACAGCCGCGAGGTTGGCTTTGCCGAACTGCCCATCACCGGCTTCTCGGCCCTGCTGCCGGTCGATGGCGATGGCGCCACGCTCAACATCCAGCCCGAAGGCAGCCCCGCGGAAGTCCCGGCACGGCTGTACCCCATCCAGCCGCCCGATGCCACGCCGCTCAACGCCAAGCTGGACAAGACCGAGTTCACCCACGACCCGGACCGCTACGCCAAGGGCGCCAAGGGCCCCGGCCAGAGCCTGGGCGAACTGCCTGTGTTCCGCGGCGATTCGAACGTACAGGGCTACCGCCTGGCCCCCTATGGCTACGCCCCCGATCGCCAGGTCATCACCTACTACCCCAGCTACCTGGTCACCATCAAGCACGCCGGCCGCTGCTTCGCGTATGACCGCCTGCAGCTCAAGGGCGTGGTAGGCAGCACGCGCAAGGTGGGCTTCGACCCCATCGACCAGCGCATCGAGGCCCTGCCCCTGCCGGCCGTGCAGTTCGCCGTCAACAAGGGGTTGCTGACCAAGCTGCGCTGTGCGCCCCCGCTGCAGATCGACCCGGCGATCTTCGGCGCACGCTACCTGATCGTCACGCACCCCAACTTCCTGGCCGCGGCCAACACGCTCAAGGTGCACAAGCAGGCCCTGGGCATCAGCACGCGTGTGGTCACCACGTCGCAGATCACCGGCGGCCCCGCCAATGCCACCAAGGCCCAGATCCGCAACTGGATCGCCAACTACTACAACACGCACCTGGTGCGCCCGAAGTGGGTGCTGTTCATCGGCGATTCGGAGTTCGTGCCCACCAGCTACGACCAGAACAACAGCTGGGACAACGCCCTGAACGCTGGCGACATGTGGTACGGCCAGTTCCTGCCCGGCGCCACGGCCACCACCATCCCGCCCTTTGGCATCGGCCGCTTCCCGGTGGACACGCTGGCCCAGGCCAACACCATCGTCTCCAAGGTGATGGCTTTCGAGAACAGCCCTCCATCCAACCCGCTGTTCGGCCAGGACTACTACAGCCGACTGACCTTCGCCGCCTACTTCCAGACCCGCCAGAGCGGCGACCACACGCCCACGCGTGACAAGCGCTGGTTCGTGGAGACGTCAGAGATCGTGCGCGATCACACCGTGGCCAAGGGCTTCAGCGTGGCACGGCTGTACAACGCCGATGGCGATGCCAACCCGCAGTTCTACAACGGCGGTGCCGCCATCCCGGCCGCGCTGCGCAAGCCCACCTTCGCGTGGGATGCCGACAGCGCCGACATCGTGGCCGCCGTGAACCAGGGCACCTCCATCCTCTACCACCGCGACCATGGCTGGTGGACGGGCTGGGGCGACCCCGGCTTCAGCACCGGCAACCTTGGCGCCATCTCCGTGACGAACAACCAGTTCCCGGTGGTGTTCAGCATCAACTGCGCCAGCGGCATCTTCGACAACGAGACGGTCAATGCCGACTACGCCACCCCCGGCGGGGGCCCGCTGATCAGCAGCACCACCACCTACTGGGCCGAAGCCTTCCTGCGCAAGGCCGACGGCGCCCTGGCCGTGATCGGCGACACGCGCCAAAGCAGCACGGTGGACAACAACCACCTCACGCTCGGCCTGTTCGACGGTGTCTTCCCCGGCCTGATCAACACCTTCGGCACCAGCAGCCCCGTGCAGCGCCTGGGCGACCTGCTGAACTACGCCAAGTCCTATATCTCGGAAGTGGCCGCCGGCTCGCAGGCCAGCCGCCATCCGCTGTCCAGCAACGGCACACGGCCCGGCGTGGGCAACCTGCGCCAGGAGCTCAACATCTACAACCTGCTGGGCGACCCGACCGTCAAGCTGCGCGTGAGTGCCCCGGTACGCATCAGCTTCCCGTGGGTGGTGCTCAAGGGCAACCTGGCCACGGTGAAGGTGAACCTGGAGCCGGTGTGCCGCACCTGCCCGCCGCCCGAGTGGATCACCGCCGTGGCCCTCGACCCGAAGACGGGTGCGGAGCTGGGGCGTGGCGTGCTGGACAACGAAGGCAACGGCACCATCGACCTGGGTGACTTCAAGGGTGACAACGTGCTGGTGCGCGTGGGCTCGCCAGACGGCACGACCAGCCAGGGCGCCGTCAAGGAGACCGATACCGACGGTGACGGCATTCCCGACAGTCGCGACAACTGCGTGGCCACGCCCAACAAGGACCAGCTCGACACCGATGGCGACGGCTACGGCAATGCCTGCGATGCCGATCTGAACAACGATGGCTTCACCAACGCGCTGGACACCGCCGCCTTCAAGGCTCAGTTGGGCAAGCACGGCCTGGCCGGCGACCTCAATGGCGACGGCATCGTCAATGCGCTGGACACCGCCCGCTTCAGCAAGCTGCTGGGCAAGGCCCCTGGCCCCTCGGCCTGGCATCTGGGCAGCACCGAACGCTGACCGACTTTCCAACCACCCTCCATCCGACAAGGATCCATCATGACCCTGCAACAACACTTCATCGCCGCCGTGCTGGCCACCACCTCCCTGTGGGCCCAGGCCCAGAGCATCGAGGTGCAATCGCCGCTGGCGCCCGTGGACATCGGTGCCACCTTCACCATCGACATCCTGGGCAAGGGCTTTGCCAACAACATCTACGGCGGCGGCTACGACGTGAGCTTCGACGCCGCCATCCTGCGCCTGGACAAGGTGGTCGTGCCCGCCATCTGGGAGCTGGGCTATGTGGAAGACACGCCTGGCCCCATCGACAACGCCACCGGCACGAAGCCGGGCGTGAACTTCAACACCCTGGCCGGCCGCAAGGGTGACTTCACCACCGCCACGCTGACCTTCACGGCCCTGGCCGCGGGCACCTCGGCCATCACGCTGAGCGCCTCGCCGTTGTGGCCCTTCGCCGATGACAACGGCGAGGTGGCGGTGAGCTTCAAGAACGGCACGGTGGCGGCCGTGCCGGAGCCTACGTCGGTGGCCATGGTGCTGGCCGGACTGGGCCTGGTGGCGATGCGGCTGCGGCGTGCACGCGGCTGAAGAACACGACAACAGCGCCGCTCACACTGCATTGACGGGGCTTCGCGACGCGAAGCCCTTTTTTCCGCCTGACGTGCCCGAACCTGCCTCACTGCTCGTGCTGCTGCAGCCGCCACATCTGCGCATAGCGGCCATTGGCGTTGAGCAACTGCACGTGGGTGCCCCGCTCGATGACGCGGCCGGCGTCCATCACCAGGATCTCATGCGCGTTGACCACGGTGGACAGCCGGTGCGCGATCACCAGCACCGTCTTGCCCTGCGCCACGGCGGCCAGCTCGGCCTGGATGGCGCGCTCATTGGCCGAGTCCAGCGCCGAGGTGGCCTCGTCGAACACCAGGATGGGCGGATCCTTGAGCAGCGTGCGCGCGATGGCCACGCGCTGCTTCTCGCCACCCGACAGCTTGAGCCCGCGTTCACCCACCATGGTGCCGTAGCCACCGGGTGTATTGACGATGAAATCATGGATGCGGGCGGCGCGCGCGGCCTGCTCGATCTCGTCCTGCGTAGCGCCCGTGCGGCCATAGCCGATGTTGTAGGCCACCGTGTCGTTGAACAGCACCGTGTCCTGCGGCACGATGCCGATCTGACGGCGCAGGCTGTCCTGCGTCAGGCCCTTCACATCGTGGCCGTTGACGGTGACGCGTCCGTCCTGCACGTCGTAGAAGCGGTAGAGCAGACGGGCCAGGGTGGACTTGCCCGAGCCCGAGGGGCCCACCACCGCCACGGTCTGCCCCGCGGGAATCTCGAAACTCACGTCGTGCAGGATGGGCCGTGAGGGCTCGTACGCGAAGTTCACGTGGTCGAAGCGCACGGCCGGCGGCCCCTTGAGCAGCAGCGGCCGGGCATCGGGCGCATCGCCCACCTCCTGCTCGCGCTCCATCAGCGTGAACATCTTGTCCAGGTCCGTCAGCGCCTGCTTGATCTCGCGGTAGATCACGCCCAGGAAGTTCAGCGGGATGTAGAGCTGGATCATGAAGGCGTTCACCATCACCAGGTCACCCACCGTCATGCGGCCATCGACCACGCCCTGCGTGGCGCGCCACAGCATCGCGATCAGGCCCACGGCGATGATGGTCTGCTGGCCGATGTTCAGCAGCGACAGGCTCTGCTGGCTTCTCACAGCCACACGGCGCAGCTTCTCCAGGCTCTCGTCGTAGCGCTGCGTCTCGAAGCCTTCGTTGTTGAAGTACTTCACTGTCTCGTAGTTGAGCAGCGAATCGATGGCGCGCGTGTGCGCCTTGGAATCGAGCTCGTTCTGCTCTTTGCGAAAACGCGTGCGCCAGCTGGTCACCGTCACCGTGAAGACGATGTACACGCTCAGGGCCGCCAGCGTGATCCACACGAAGCCCATGTCGAACTTGGCGCCCAGCACGCTCAGCACCAGCACCACCTCGATCAGCGTGGGGATGATGCTGTAGAGCGAGTACGAGATCAGCGAATGCACGCCGCGGGTGCCGCGCTCGATGTCGCGGGTCATGCCGCCGGTCTGACGCTCCAGGTGGAAGCGAAGGCTGAGCGCATGCAGGTGCGAAAACACCTGCAGCGCGATGGAGCGCGCCGCGCCTTCGGTGGCCTTGGCGAACACCAGTTCGCGCAGCTCGGTGAAGAGGGATGTGGACAGCCGCAGCAGCCCGTAGGCCAGCAGCAGCCCCACCGGCACGGCCAGCAAGGCCTGTGGCGAGGCGGCATCGGGCGCCAGGCGGTCGACCATGGTCTTGAGCAGCACCGGCACGCCCACGTTGGCCAGCTTGGCGCCCACCATGAAGGCCAGCGCCAGCAGCACCCGCCCGCGGTAGGCCCACAGGTAGGGCCACAGGCGCGCCAGGGTCTGGCGGTCCGAGCGTGCGGTTTGTGGCGAAAGAGGCGTTACGGGCGATGGCGTGGCAGAGGACTCTGCCGGAGGGGACTGTGCAAAACGGCGCATGCGTTCACAATAGCGTGTCACGGAAGACCTCGCATTGTCGGCCGTGACATGACTGACGTTTGCCTGCTGTTGCCCATGTCCACACCCCCCACCCTGCTGACCCCGCCCGATCTCCACCCCGACATGGAGCTCGTCTCCCGGGTGATGCCCCTGCCGAAGGATGCCAACGGCAACGGCGACATCTTCGGCGGCTGGATCATGGCGCAGGTCGACCTGTCCGGGTCGGCCCTGCCGGTGCGCATCTCGCGCGGCCGCGTGGCCACCATCGCCGTCAACGAGTTCGTGTTCCGCTCGGCCGTGTCGGTGGGTGATCTGCTGTCGGTCTACGCGCGCATCGTGCGCGTGGGCAATACCTCGATGACGGTGCATGTGGAGGTCTGGGCCGAGCGCAACCCTCTCGACCCGCACCTGGTCAAGGTGACGGAGGCCAACATCACCTACGTGGCCATCGACGACCACGGCAAGCCCCGCCAAGTGCCGCGAGACTGATCCCCTGCCCCCTCATCCGTGTGTCCACGCACTGTCCTGGCCGTGCGTTGAAAGGGAACCAGGCCCCGGGCGCACCCCGCCATGGGCCTATCATTCCGAAGGAGACACCATGAACAACGCCCGCATTTCCACCCGCACCCCTGCCCGCCTGGCCCTGCTGGCGGCCACCGCCCTGGCGCTGAGCGCCCAGGGCGGCCTGGCGCAAGCGGCCTGCAAGACCTGCGGCACCGTGACCGAGGTGCGCGCCGTCACCCAGAAGGGTGAAGGCGGCAGCGGCCTGGGCATCGCGGCCGGTGCCGTCGTGGGCGGCCTGCTGGGCAACCAGGTGGGCAAGGGCAGCGGCAACACCATCGCCACCGTGGGCGGCGCGGTGGCTGGCGGCTTTGCCGGCAACGAGGTCGAAAAGCACGTCAACAAGAGCACCGTCTTCAAGACCGCCATCCGCATGGACGATGGCCGTGTCGTCAACTACACGCTGCGCACGCAGTACGCCGTGGGCGCCAAGGTGACCGTGGCCGACGGCAAGGTCCGCGCACGCAAGCCCTGAGCCCTCTGAACCATGCCTCCACGCCGCGCGCCCGCTCCACTGGAACGCCCCACGGGCACGCGGCTCAAACGTGGTGAGGTCGCGCTGGACGAGCCCGTCCACGACGCGCTGTTCGACGCCATCATGTCGCGCCGTCTGGTCCCGGGCGCCCGCCTGGGCGAGGCCGCGCTGTGCGAGGTGTTCGATGTCAGCCGCACCGTGGTGCGCAAGGCCCTGCAGCGGCTGGCCCTGACGGGCCTGGTCGACATCGTGCCC
This sequence comes from Burkholderiales bacterium UBA1834, assembly GCA_002339015.1. Classification (GTDB taxonomy): domain Bacteria; phylum Pseudomonadota; class Gammaproteobacteria; order Burkholderiales; family Burkholderiaceae_C; genus Aquabacterium. The sequence goes on along the minus strand of DDJC01000051.1, from coordinate 46,223 downwards.
AACAAGGGGGCCTCCGTGGCCGCCCCCAGCCCGCAGGAAACGCACGAGGTTTTCGAAGCGCGCCGTGCGCTGGAGGCCGCCATCGTGCCGCTGGCCATGAAGCGCCTGACGCCGAGCAAGCTGGCCCAGTTCCGCCAGCGCCTGGCGGCCGAACATGAAGCCCTGCACGCGCAGGATCACAGCCGCTGGGTGCGCCTGGCCGGTGATTTCCATCTGGCGCTGGCCGAGCTGGCCGGCAACCGCCACCTCGCGCGCATGCTGGGCGAGCTGATGTCGCGCTGCTCGCTGATCGTGGCGCTGTACGAGGCCCCGGGCGATGCCGCCTGCGAGCACGATGAACACGCCGAACTGATCGAGCTGCTGTCGCTGGGCAACGCGGCCGCCGCCGTCGCGCTGATGGACAAGCACCTCACCGCACTGGAGACGCGCCTGCGCATCGAGGTGCCCACGGTGGACAACGACCTGGCGGCAGCGCTGTTTCCGGCGTGATGCGCCTAGGGCCGCGGTCCATCACCGGTCAAGCCCCGGTTCGTCAACTCTCGGCGATCGCGAGGATCCCTCCTGCGACAAAGCTGACCATGTCTCCATAGTGCGACGCGAAATCGTCCGAACGCTCCTGACCACCGGACATGATGTCGATGCGGCCGTTGTCGGCAAAGAGCGCCATGCTGGACGCAACCATCAGCTGGTAGGCATTGAGGCTCTGGCGCCGGTCGAGTTGGGGCAGCACACGCACGATCTGTTCGATGAACACCTCTGCGATGGGATTGAAGTGCTCTGCGATCAGCACCAGCACCAGCGATCGACTGTTGGTCAGTTGAGCCAACAGCCGCAGGTAGTTGCGCCAGCCCTGGCTCTCGGCGCTCCTGGCCAGCAAGGGCGCCGCAAATGCCTCGACGATGGCCCGGATCTGAGCGGCCCGCCCCTTGACACCGGCCATGTCCGCCAGGCGCGCCTGCCGGTCGGCATTGATCTGCAGCGCACGCCGGGCGACCACTTCCTGGAACAGGACTTCCTTGCTGCCGAAGTGATCGTTGATGTCCGCCAGACGGGTCCCGGCCTGGGTCGTGATGTCACGCATCGGCGCGCCGTGGAAGCCATGCTCGGCGAACAGGGCCTCCGCTGCATCCAGCAGGCGATCCCGCGTGCTCGTCGTCCGGCTTGGTTTGCGTACTGAGGGGGGCTGTGCCCCGGCCCCGGCTGCTGCTTTCCTGGATGGCATCCACGTCCTTGAACCGGAACACTTGTTCCGGATCATGCTATTCTAATTGGAACAATTGTTCCGAAACGAGGTCAGCATGAAGTTCCGCCGGGTTCGACAATCAGGCTCGGATGCCTGCATCTACCAAGTCCAGCAGGATGGGCATTGGCATGAGCAGCAGGATCCACCCGACCTCTGCGTGCCCGCCACCGACCTCGTCAAGGCTCACGGCACGGGCCCTGCGATGCTGCCTTTCCAGCCGCGCTCCTTCCGCGACTTCATGCTCTTCGAAAGGCATGTCATCGACGCATCGCGTGGCTACGCGCGCCGCTTCCTGCCCGCCGCCTACCGGTTCGCACGCCTCTACGAAAGCCTGAGCGGACGCACCTTCCCGGCATTCAGGCCTGCGCCTCTGTGGTATCGCCAGCCCATCTACTATTTCGGCAACCACCTGACCTTCGTTCCCAGCGGCACGCCGATCAGCGCGCCCTGGTACAGCAAGGCGCTTGATTACGAGCTGGAACTCGGCTTCGTGCTCAAGCGCCCGCTGCTGAACGCCGATCCGGACGAAGCGCTGCGCGCGATCGGCGCCTTCGTGGTGCTCAACGACATCAGCGCCCGTGACGTGCAACGCGCCGAGATGGGCAGCGGCTTCGGGCCTCAGAAGTCCAAACACTTCATGAGCGCCATGTCGGAGACGGCGGTCACCGCCGACGACGTGCTTCCGCGGCTCGGCCAGCTCCAGGCCAGTGTCTGCATCAACGGCAAGGAGGTCTGCGCCACCTCCACCGCGGGCATGCACCATTCCATCGGCGAGGCCCTGGCCCATGCGTCCAAGGGCGAACAGCTCTATCCTGGCGAATTGTTCGGCACAGGAACGCTGCCCGGCGGCAGCGGAATGGAGAACGGTCACTGGCTCGCGCCGGGTGATCTGCTGCAGCTGCGCATCGATGGCATTGGCGAAATCCAGCACAAGGTGCACGCATGAAGGCGACGCGCCTGATCTCGGGCACGGGCAGAACCGTGACCCGCATGGGCGAGGTGCCCGCGTACGAGGAAGGCCTGTACGACACGGGGCATGACACGTTCGCCTGGCTGGTGCCCAACGGCAGCTGGGGTGAAACCAATGTGGGCCTGGTGCGCTGCGGTGGCAGCACCGTCCTCATCGACACCTGCTGGGATCTGCACCACACGCGGGAGATGCTGGCCCATGCCGATGCCATCCTGCAGGCAGCGCCCATCAGCCACCTGATCAACACCCACGCGGATGGCGACCACTGCTGGGGCAACCAGCTGTTCCCTGGCATCCCCATCTATTCCACCCAGGCCTGCGCAGATCAGCTCCACCATCACCGGCCGCGGCAGTTGTCCGCGCTGAAGCTGGGCAGCAGGCTTTTCAGCCATGTGCCCGTGCACGGCGTGGATGCGCTCGGGCGGTACATGGGGGCCATGCTGAGGCCGTACGACTTTTCGGGTATCCACGTGGTGGGGGCCACGCAGACCTTCTCCGGACAGCTGTCTGTCGAGGTCGAGGGCATCAGGCTTGAACTCATGGAGGTCGGCCCAGGGCACACGAACGGCGACTGCATCGTCCACGTCCCCGAGCGGCGCGTGGTCTTCACCGGCGACATCCTGTTCGTCAACGTCACGCCGGTTGCCTGGGCAGGCCCGGTGTCCGGCATCACCGGGGCCTTGAAGCGCGTGCTCGAGATGGATGTCGATGTCATCGTACCCGGCCACGGCCCCCTGGCCACCCGGGCCGATGTGCAGCGGCAGATCGACTACTGGGAATGGCTCGAGCCATCGCTGCGCACGCTGGCGTCTCATGGGCACAAGGTGGACGAAGCCGCCCAACTGTGCCTCGATTCCAAGGCGTTCCGTAAAGCGCCTTTCTCGAGGTGGCGTGCGGCGGAGCGCATCTTCACCTCGGCCTGCACGCTCTATCGCGCGTGGGGTCTGCCCCATGCCAGAGACAGTGGCCCCATCGGGCAGCTCGACCACTTCAGGCGTCAGGCGTTGCTACGCGTGGCTTGACGCTACGCAACCGCGGGGCGGGCCTACAGGCTGCGCACTGGCGCCATGGCCACCACGGCCCGTCCCTGCTTGCCCTTGGCCGCCATGCATGCTGACGCTTTCCGGTGCAGAGCCGCATCAACATTGTGCAAATATTTTTTGTGCACAACAATCGAAATATATTTTTTTCTTTCAAATCAATCACTTGATATGTATTTCAGCATGGCACGATTATTGTTTGTATACAATTACATTCAACCCACCGGACATCCGCCATGCGCCGTCGCTCCCTGCTCCTCGGCTCGCTCGCAGCCCCATTTGCCGCCTCATCCTTCTGGCCCTCGGCCCATGCGGCCACCGAGCCCCTGAAGATTGGCTTCATCTACCCCGGTCCCATCTCCAACGTCGGCTGGACCTTCCAGCACGAACTCGGCCGCAAGCTGATCGAGAAGGAATTCGGCGCACGCATCCAGACCGTCTATGTGGAGAACGTGCCGGAATCAACCGATGCCGAACGCGTGATCCGCCAACTGGTGGCAGACGGCTGCAAGATGGTCTTCACCACCTCCTTCGG
>DDJC01000051.1:28994-42404 GCA_002339015.1 Burkholderiales bacterium UBA1834 | reverse complement strand
CTTCGAGCACGCCACCGGCTACAAAATGGCCAGGAACCTGGGGATTTACCAGACCAAGTTCTACGAAGGCGCTTACCTGCTGGGCATGCTGGCCGGCAAGATGACGAAGAAGAACACGCTGGGCTTCGTCGCCTCCTACCCGATCCCCGAAGTGCTGCGCAACATCAACGCCTTCACGCACGGCGCGCGCAGCGTGAACCCGGCCGCCAGGACCAAGGTGATCTGGATCAACAGCTGGTACGACCCGACGCGCGAACGCCAGGCTGCCGATGCGCTGATCGGCCAGGGCGCCGATGTGCTCTACCAGAACACCGATTCGCCCGCCGTGGTGCAGTTGGCGCAGACCAAGGGCCTGTACGCCTTCGGCCAGGATTCGGACATGACCCGCTTCGGCCCCAAGGCCCACCTCACGGCCAACACCGTGAACTGGGGCGTGTACTACCGCATGAAGGTCAAGCAGGCGCTGGAAGGCAAGTGGAAGGCCGAGGACACCAAGTGGGGCATGAAGGAGGGCATGATCGAGCTGGCCGCCCTGAACCCCGCCATCCCGGCCGATGTGCTCAAGCTCTTCAATGAGAAGAAGGCCGCCATTCTGGCCGGCAGCTTCCACCCGTTCCAGGGTGTGGTGAAGGACCAGGCAGGCAAGGTCAAGGTCGCCGCGGGCCAGGTCATCAGCGATGCCGAACTGTGGGGCATGACGTGGTACATCGACGGCGTGGAAGGCGCCCTGCCATGACCCTGGCCATCGATTTCGAGCAGCTCACCGCCTACCAGCGCTACAAGCTGATGGCCAGCCTGATCGTGCCGCGGCCCATCGCGCTGATCACCACGCTCAGCCCGGGCGGTGTGGCCAACGCCGCGCCCTTCAGCATGTTCAACATGCTGGGCGAGGATCCGCCCATCGTGATGGTCAGCATCAACCGCCAGCACGACGGGCACCTCAAGGACACGGCCGCCAACATCCTGCGCGAGCGCGAGTTCGTGGTGCACATGGCCGACGAGGCCATCGCCGCGCAAATGCACCGCTGCGGTGAAAGCCTGCCGCCCGAGCAGAGCGAGGTCGACCATGTGGGGTTCAGCACCCTGCCCTCGCTGGCCGTGAAGCCTCCGCGCATCGCCGAGGCACCCGTGTCGTTTGAATGCGTGCTGCACGAAACGCTGGAGACGCCCAGCCGCTATGTGTTCATCGGCCGCCTGCTGTGGATGCACGCGCGCGAAGGCCTGATCGACACCGAACGCTGGCGCGTGCACCTGCAGCACTACTTCCCGGTGGCGCGCTTCGGGGCCAGCTTCTACATCCACAGCCGCGAGCGCTTCGCCATCCCAGAGCCGAACGAGCCTGATCAGGCCGGCCAGCCGGGCGATTCAAGCCGCAGCACCTCCATCGACGAGATCTGAGCCATGCCAACCGCAGATGCCTTCACCGACGACGACAGCGCCCACATGCAGGCCGCCATCGCGGCCTCGCGTCAGGCCGTGGCCCTGGGCAACATGCCCTTCGGCGCCACGGTGGTGAAAGAGGGCCGGCGCCTGCAGGTCTCGCGCAACGAGCAGATCACCTCGGGTGATTGCATGGCCCACGCCGAGGTGGTGGCCGTGCGCGACGCAGTGCGTGTGCATGGGCGCGAGGCCTTGCGCGGCGCCACGGTGTACGCCAGCGGCGAGCCCTGCGCCATGTGCTGCGGCACCCTGTTCTGGGCCGGCATCACGCGCGTGGTCTACGCCGCCACGCTGGATGACATCATCGAGTCGCTGGGCGACCCGACGCTGGCGATGAACTCGAGGCAATTGCTGGCCACCGCCTCGCCCGCCGTGCGGGTAGAGGGCCCGTTCCTGCGCGAGGCGGCCGCGCGCGTCCTGCAGGATTTTGCACAAGGCAGCTCCACCGGCTGACCAAACCCGAGGGATCCAAGTCGAGAGGCGCCCCACTGAAAAGGGCGGGCACGCCACGCCCACTCGCGGTGCGGCACGGGATCTGCTTAAGCCTGAGCAGGAGTAGAAGCGTTCAGCGGTCCGACACCGCCCGGAAATTGCTCCATGCGCGCTCACGCAGGAAGGTTGTCCAGCCATGCCTGCGCGAGTCCCCATGGCAACCAATCACCGCTCGCACCATGATCGACCGCCGCTCCCTGCTCGCCGCCACTGGCGCCCTGCTGCTCGCCCCCACGCCCTTCGTCCGCGCCCAGGGCTCCCTGCACAAGTTCAAGTTCAACCTGGGCTGGAAGGTCGAGGCCACCGCAGCCGGCTTCCTGCTCGCCCAGCAGCGCGGCTACTACAAGGCCGCCGGCCTGGACGTGACCATCGACACCGGCAACGGCTCGGCCGCCGCGATCAGCCTGGTCGGCAGCGGCGCCTACGATTGCGCCTCGGCCGATCTGGCCACCATGGTCGAGTTCAACGTCAACAACCCAGGCGCCGGACTGCGGGCCGTGGCCATCCAGTACGACCTCAACCCCAACGCCATCCTCGTGCGAAAGGATGGCCCGATCAGGAAGCCTGCCGACCTGGCTGGCAAGACCCTGCTGGGCCAGCCCTTCAACGCCACGCGCAAGCTGTTCCCGGTGTTCGCCAAGGCCCAGGGCATCGACCCCACCAGCGTGCGCTGGGAGAACGTGGTGCCCGACATCGGCGACACCCGCTTCGTCAAGGGCGATTTCGACGGCGCGGGCTACTTCTACTTCACCGGCCTGCTCAACCTGAAAGCCCGCGGCATGGGCCCCGAGCAGATCACGATGTTCCGCTACAGCGATTACGGCATGAAGTCCTACGGCAACGGCCTGGTCGCCAATGGCAAGAGCATGGAGCAGGCCGAAGCGATGAAGGCCTTCGTCAAGGCCAGCACGCGCGGCTGGATCGAGGCCATCGCCGACCCCAAAGCCGGCGCCGCCGCCGTCAAGGCCCGCGAGCCCCTGGCCAATGAAGAGATCGAGTTCGAGCGCCTCAAGCTCATCATCGACGGCAGCATGAACACCGCCGGCACACGCAGCCACGGCTGGGGCGCCGCCACCACGGACCGCCTGCAGGCCACCATCGACGAAACCGTCGCCGCCTTCAACCTCAAGAGTTCGCCCGCCGTCGGCGACATCTGGACCGACCGCTTCCTGCCTGCCGCGGCCGACCGCAAGCTCAAGGCCTGATCCCGGGAGGGCACGATGATTCCGATCATTGACCTGCAGGACGCCCTGACCCTGGGCGCTCCGCGCAGCGCCGAGGTGGCCCGCCAGGTGCGCGAGGCCGCGATGGCCTCAGGCTTCTTCTACGTGCGCCACCACGGCGTGGACGCCGACCAGGTGGCCGCGCAGTTCGCGCTGGCGAAGACGCTCATGGACCTGCCCCTGGCCACGCGCGAGCGCCTGGCCATGGCGAACTCCCCATCGATGCGTGGCTTCGAGCTGATGGGTGCACAGACCCTGGACCAGGATGCCCGCCCCGACCTCAAGGAGAGCTTCTACTGCGGCATGGCCTATGCCGACGACCATCCCTACGTGCAGGCCGGCTACCAGACCTACGGCCACAACCAGTGGCCCGCCGAGGTGCCCGGCGCGCCTGTGCAATGCGAGGCCTACATCCAGGCGATGCTGGGCCTGTCGCGCCGCCTGATGCAACTCATCGCCCTGTCGCTGAACCTGCCCGAAACCTGGTTCGACGAGACCAGCGACAGCCCCATGGTCACGCTGCGCATGATCCGCTACCCCGCGCATCCCGAAGGCGCCGACGAGCGCACCTTCGGCGCCGGTGCCCACACCGACTGGGGCGCCATCACCATCCTCGCGCAGGACGGTCACGGCGGCCTGGAGGTTCAGACACCCGAGGGCGACTGGGTGCCCGCCACGCCCATCCCCGGCTGCTTCGTCGTCAACCTGGGCGACATGATCCCGCGCTGGACCAACGGCCTGTACCACTCCAACCCGCACCGCGTGCGCAACGTGCATTCGGGCGGCGCGCCGCGCTATTCCATTCCCTTCTTCTACGAGCCCGACTACCTGGCCCTGATCGACCCCGTGCCCGGTACCGTGCCCGAGGGCGAAGCCCCACGCTACGCCCCTTGCACCGCCGGCGAGCACCTGGTCGAGATGTACCGCCGCAGCTACGCGCTCAAGCCCCGCGGCGAGGAGGCCACTGCATGAAACTCTGGTTCAACCTGATGAGCCGCGACATTGACGCGCAGTGCCGCTTCTACCGCACCGTGTTCGGCCTGCCCGAGGCCGAGGCCGCGCGCTCGCCCATCTACCGCGCACTGGAGACTGCTGACTTCCAGCTCGGCTTCAACGATGGCCGCGCCGCCTACGGCCTGCTCGGGCTTGATGGCCGCCAGGCACCACACACCACGGCCCCCCGCCCCACCGTGGCCTACGCCACCTTCATGCTGCCCACGCCCAGCGCCGTCGACGAGGCCGTGCAGGCTGTCCGCATCCACGGCGGCCAGGTGCTCAAGGCCCCCTTCGCTACCTACTACGGCCAATGGCAGGCCGTGCTGGCCGATCCGGAGGACAACGTGTTCCGCATCGCCACGGACAGCATGCCCGAGGGGGTGAGCGCACCCCAGCTCACCACCTGATCTGGCGCAAGGTTTCACGGGACCTGGGAAGGCCCCGGCCTGTCACCACGCCTGCTTCATGAGACGATCACGTCCATGCAGATCGTCAACGCCACCGCTCCCGCCGACCTACCGGCCCGCCTCGATGCCCACGGCTGGGCCCTGATGACGCCCATCCAGCTGGCGCACTGGATCGGCGCGACGATGCCCGAACTCGACGATCTGCACGCCAGCTGGGCCCATCTGCCACCCGACACCCACCTCAAGGACGGCGGGCGCTACCGCTCCCGCCGCCACGGCTGCTACGTGCTGGACACCGCCAGCGGCGAGCTGACGCAGACCCCGCACCGTGCCCATTGGCAGCCGGTCGAATACAACGCCCTGCACGGCGGCATCGAGCGCTGGTTCGAGCCCGTCGAGCCCGCCGTGGCGCAGGCGCCGGCCTGGCGCAGCCTGCTCACCCACCTGGGCCAGGTCCTGGCCCGTGAAGGCGCTGTGCCCACCTGGTACATCGAGGCCCACCAGTTCCGTGTCGACACCCAGGGCGGCATCGGCCGCCCCACCCCCGAAGGCGCCCACCGTGATGGGGTGGACTACGTGGCCGTGATCCTGCTTGAACGCCACGGCATCAAGGGCGGCGAGACCCGCGTCTTCGAAGCCCAGGGCCCGCACGGCGTGCGCTTCACCCTGAGCGATCCCTGGTCGCTGCTGCTGCTGGACGACACCCGCGTCATCCACGAAAGCACGCCCATCCAGCCGCTGGGCGAGCATGGCTGGCGCGACACCCTCGTGCTCACCTTCCGGCGCAAGGGCTTTCAGGGACCCGCGCACAACTGAGATTCAGCTTTTTTCAGCGCCGCCCGACCCATCCTTGGGTATTCGGTCAATCCCGTATTTCCTTCGTGCATAGTTGACGAATCGCGACCAATCGGCCTGAAACGCGCTTTTCAGCCCCTGGCCGTGCCGCAAAATTTGACGAGATCCATTTCTCGTTATCCAAACACGTCATCACCGTGAACGAAGTACCTGCCAGTGAGGTGAACCCTCACTATCTGGACCATGTGATGACCGTGGCCGACAGCCACGGGGTCGAGGCCAGTGAAGACATCATCGCGCGCAACGGCATGAAGCTGTTGGCCAAGGGCGCCCGCATCGACGCCAGCGTGCGCGAGCGCCTGCTGGAGCACAAGCTCAACAAGCCGCTCGAAGAGTGCATGCAGGTGGCCGCGGGCGTCACCGGCGCGCAGCTGCAGGAGGTTGCCGGCCAGCTGCTGGACGACTGCGCCCTGATCCGCGAACTCTACAAGCCCAAGGGCCTGCGTGCCGAAGCGCTGCAATCGCTCAGACAGATGCCCATGGGCGCGCCGATGCAGTCGCTGGTCACCGTGTACCACGGCTCAGGCGATGACAAGCTGCGCCATGCCATGGCCGTGGCGCTGCTGGCCCTGGGCCTGTCGCTGCGCCTCAAATCGCCCCGCACCCGCACCACGGCCTCGCAGTTCCTGCAGGCCGGCCTGTGCCATGACGTCGGCGAGCTCTACATCGAACCCAGCTACCTGCGGCACGAGCAGGGCGTGCAGCTCAAGCCCGAGCAATGGAAGCATGTGGCCGCCCACCCCGTGGTCGGCTGGCGCGTGCTCAAGGACATGCCCGGCATGGGCAAGGCGGTGGCCGAGTTGGTGCTGACCCACCATGAACGCCTGGATGGCTTCGGCTACCCGCGCGGCCTGATGGGCGATGCGCTGTCGCTGGACCACCAGATGCTGGCGCTCAGCGAACTGCTGGGCAGCATGAAGTCCACCCGCATGTCGCCGCTGCTGCGCGCCGACGTGGCCGTCAAGCTGATCCCCGGCGAGTACGAGCGCGAGTTGATCGACGTGGTCGACCAGACCGTGCGCCAATGCGAGGTGGGCGAACTGGTGCAGACCCTGGTGCCCCTGCCCAGCGTGGACGAAACCCTGCGCAAGGCCGAGGCCACGGCCAGCTATGTGCAGCGCCTGGCCGAGGCGCGCGAGCTGCTGCAGGTGGAAGTGCAGACCTCCAGCGAGGTCTTCAAGCAGCTCACGCAACAGGCCTTCGGCCGCTTCGACAGCATCCAGAAGGCCCTGGCCAGCACCGGCGTGGACACCCGCGCGCCACAGGACCTGCGCGAGCACCTGGACAACCAGACCCTGCACCTGGAGCTGGCCCTGGTGCTGCGCGAGATCAACTGGCGCCTGCGCGAGCTGGAGCGCGAGATGACCGTGCGCGTGGAACGTGCGGCCCCCACCGAGCTGGCACGACTGGCGCGCGTGGTGGCGCACATCCGCGGCAGCCAAGATGGCACGGCCGGTCAGCCCGAACCAGTGCACGCAGCCACCGCCCTGGGCTGAGCGGGCAGCCCTCACGGCGACCCGCTTCCGTGCTGAACCAGTGCTGCATCGACGCCAAGTCAATGCAGCCTCATCGCCAGATCAGAACTTCGAGAAGTCCGGCTTGCGGCGCTCCATGAAGGCGCTGATCGCTTCCTTCGCAGCCGGGCCGCGCAGCAGCTGGCCGAAGTGCGCCAGCTCGTCGTCCATGATGGACTTGAGCGCCGCCTCATGGCCCTGCTTCATCAGCTGCTTGGTGATGCGCAGCGAGGCGGAGGGCTTGTCAGCCAGCTTGCGCGCCTGCGCCTGCGCGAAGCCGTTCACCTCGTGCGGCGGCAGGATGCGGCTGACCAGGCCCATGTCCAGCGCCTCTTCAGCGTAGAAGGCCTCGCCCAGCATCAGCTTTTCGGCGGCGCGAGCGTAGCCCACCAGGCGGGGCAGCAACTCGCTGGAGCCGGCCTCCGGGCACAGGCCCAGGTTCACGAAGGGCAGGCTGAAGGCCGCGTTGTCACCCGCGTAGACCAGGTCGCAGTGCAGCAGCAGCGTCGTGCCGATGCCCACGGCCGGGCCGGCCACGGCCGCCACGATGGGCTTGGGGAAGGTGCGCATGGCCTCCAGGTAGCGGAACACCGGGGCCGGGCCCGCATCGGTGTTCACGGGCGGGCGCTCCTTGAAATCCTGCAGGTCGTTGCCGGCGGTGAAGATCTGCTCGTGGCCCTGGATGACCACGGCGCGCACAGCGTCGTCCTTGGCGGCCGATTCCAGCGCATCGGCCAGGGTCGTGTACATGGCCGCCGTGATGGCGTTCTTCTTGTCGAGGCGGTTGAAGGTCAGTGTCAGCACCGCGCCTTCGCGGTGGACCAGGATGTCGTCGGACATGGATGTACTCCTCGGGGAAAATTCAGGGGGGATGGAGGGTGTGCGTTTCGCGTATTCAAGCTTCCAGCCAGTGCAGCACGCGCGGCCACAGCACCGTCCTGGCGTGCGACTGGAACACACCGAAATGGCCGATGCGCTTGAGGCCCAGGGCCTTCGGCGCCAATGACTCGAACTGTACAGGGGCCTGGCTGTAGAGCTTGTACAGATGGCGGATGCCCTCGGGAGACACCAACTCGTCGTCTTCCAGGATCACCGCGCGGATGGGTGTGCGCACCTGTGCATAGCGCTCGCGCATGTGCGCCCCCTCCGACGCCAGGTACTCGGGGTGCAGACACCAGCGGCGCCATTGCCACATCGCACCGGCGGGCAGATCGCCGACCGCGCCCAGGCGCTTGCCAGGGAAGTACCCCGCCACGGCGATGCCCAGCGGCGCCAGCACCCACCACAGCAGCGGCGCGGCACGGCGCGTCCTGGGGCTGTTGAGCGCCACATGGCCATTGCCGCTGGCCACCGTCACCATGCGGTCGAAGTGCACCTGGGCGCCATCGAGCATGCCGAAGATCTGCCCACCCAGGCTGTGGCCCAGGTAGCTGTACGGCACGCCAGGCCAGCGCCGCAGCAGCTCGCGCACCACGGCCGGCTGGTCCTTCGTGGCCCAGGTGGTGATGCTGGCCTTGAAGCCGCGCAGCCGCGCCGGGGCCGAATCGCCCATGCCGCGGAAGTCGAAGGTCAGCACCGCCACGCCCTGCGAGGCCAGCCAGCTGGCAAAAGCCTCGTAGAAGCGCTGACCCACGCCCATCGCGGGCGAGATCAGCACGGCGCGCCGTGGCGGGCCGTCAGGCTCATAAGCCCGGGCCGCCAGTGCCACGCCATCATCCGTGGTGATCCTCAGTGCCTGAAAGCCCATACGTGCTCCATGCAATGGCAGGAATCAAAACCCATGGCCCAGAAAAAAGCCCGCACAGTGGCGGGCTTTCCTGCAAGGCTCATGGCCGTCGCGCGTCAGCGATCAGAGACGCTCGATGATGCCAGCGGCGCCTTGGCCGGTGCCGATGCACATCGTCACCATGCCGTACTTGCCGCCAGTACGCTGCAGGCCGTGCACCACGGTGGCGGCACGGATGGCGCCGGTGGCGCCCAGCGGGTGGCCCAGGGCGATCGCGCCGCCCATCGGGTTCACCTTGGCACGGTCGAGCACGTAGCCCTTGGCATCCAGGTCCTTCAGCACGGCCAGGGATTGGGCGGCGAACGCTTCGTTCAGCTCGATCCAGTCCAGGTCCGAGGCCTTCAGGCCCGCGTACTTCAGGGCCAGGGGGATGGCCTCGATCGGGCCGATGCCCATGATCTCGGGCGGCACGCCCTTGACGGCGAAGCTCACGAAACGAGCCAGGGGCTTCAGGCCGTACTTCTCGCAGGCTTCCTTCGAAGCCAGGATCAGGCAGCCAGCGCCGTCGGACGTCTGCGAGCTGTTGCCGGCCGTGACGCTGCCCTTGGCGGCGAACACGGGGCGCAGCTTGGCCAGGCCTTCCGGGCTGGTGTCGGGGCGGGCGCCCTCGTCCTTGGTGATGGTCTTCTTGGTGACCGTCACTTCACCCGTTTCCAGGTTGGGCGTGCGCACCTCGATCTCGATCGGGGTGGTCTCGGCCTTGAACCAGCCAGCCTCTTGGGCGGCGATGGCGCGGCGGTGGGATTCGACCGCGAAGGCGTCCTGCTCCTCACGGGTCACCTTCCACTGCTCGGCCACCTTCTCGGCGGTCATGCCCATGCCGTAGGCGATGCCCACGTTCTCGTCGTGATTGACGATCTCGGGGTTGAAGGACGGCTTGTTGCCGCCCATCGGCACCATGGACATCGACTCGACGCCCCCGGCGATCATGACCTCGGCCTCACCCACGCGGATGCGGTCGGCGGCCATGGACACGGCGGTGATGCCGGCGGCGCAGAAACGGTTCACGGTGGCACCGGCCACGGTCTTGGGCAGGCCCGACAGCAGCGTGGCGATCTTGGCCACGTTCATGCCTTGCTCGGCCTCGGGCATCGCGCAGCCGATGATGGCGTCTTCGATGGCGGCGGGGTCCAGCGAGGGCACCTGCGACAGCGCGCTCTTGATCACGGCCACCAGCAGGTCGTCCGGGCGAGTGTTCTTGAACACGCCACGACCAGACTTGCCGATCGGGGTGCGGGTGGCGGCGACGATGTAGGCGTCACGAAGTTGAGTCATTTGAATGCTCCGATCGATCAGTTGCGGACGGGCTTGCCGGTGGACAGCATGCCCATGATGCGTTCCTGCGTCTTGGGGTTGTCCAGCAGCGTGCAGAAGTGCTTGCGCTCCAGGGCGTGCAGGTATTCCTCGGTCACTTGCGTGCCGTAGTCCACGTCGCCACCGGTCAGCACGTCGGCAATCGCCGAGCTGATGTAGTAGTCATGGGCCGAGATGAAGCCGCCGTCACGCATGTTGATCAGCGTGGACTGCAGCGTGGCCTTCACGTTGCGGCCGGCGACCGGGAAGGTGCGCTTGGCCGGGGCGCGGTAGCCCGACTCGAACATGGCCTTGACCTGGGCGATCGCCACGTACAGCAGCTCGTCCTTGTTGGGCACGATCACGTCGCTGTCCAGCAGGAAGCCGTACTTGCGCGCTTCGATGGCGGAGGTCGCCACCTTGGCCATGGCCGCAGCCTGGAAGCCTTCCTTGACGTAGCCGATCAGGTCGCCACCGACCTGGCCCGACACGCCCTTGGAGCCTTCGAGCTGCTCGGCGGCACGGCGGGCCAGGTAGGCCAGACCACCGCCGCCGGGGATCAGGCCCACGCCGACTTCGACCAGACCGACATAGCTTTCCATGGCGGCGACGCGCTTGGAAGCGTGCACGGCCAGCTCACAGCCGCCCCCCAGGGCCAGGCCGTGAACGGCGGCCACGGACGGCACGTTGCTGTAGCGCAGGCTCAGCATGAAGTCCTGCAGCTGCTTCTCGAACGGGGCGATGGCCTTGCCGCCGCCCTGCATGAAGGCAGGCATCATGGACTGCAGGTCGGCACCGGCCGAGAACGGGCCGTCCTGCGACCAGATCACCAGGCCCTTGTAGCCTTGCTCGGCCAGCTCCAGGCCCTTGGCCAGGCCGGCGGTGACTTCGGCCGAGATGGTGTGCATCTTCGACTTGATCGAGGCGATGATGACCTCGTCGTCCAGCGTCCACAGGCGGATGGCGGCGTCTTCGTGCAGCGTCTTGCCAGCGGTGTCGGCGGACACAGCGCCCGAGCCCAGCACGTCCTCGCGGAAGAACTGGCGCTTGTACACGGGCAGCTCGCGCTGGGGCACGTAGGTCTTCTTGGCGGGGCTCCACGAACCTTGCGGCGTGTGCACGCCGTCACGGCCGTCGAACACCCAGGCGGGCAGCGGCGTCTTGGTGATGGCCTTGCCGGCGTCGATGTCGGCCTTGACCCACTCGGCCACCTGCTTCCAGCCGGCTTCCTGCCAGATCTCGAAGGGGCCTTGCTTCATGCCATAGCCCCAGCGCAGGGCCAGGTCCACGTCGCGGCAGGTGTCGGCGATGCTCTCGACAGTCACGGCGGCGTAGTGGAAGCTGTTGCGCAGCATCGCCCAGATGAACTGGGCTTGCGGGTTGCTCGACTCACGCAGGGCCTTCAGGCGCTCGGCAGCGGGCTTCTTCAGGATGTCGGTGACTTCCTTGTCGGCCTTGTTGCCGGCGGGCACGTAGGTGCCGGTCTTCTCGTCGAACTGGATGATGACCTTGCCGTCCTTCTTGAAGAAACCGGCCTTGGTCTTCTGACCGAAATTGCCCTTGTCCAGCAGCGCCTGCACGTCAGACGGCGTGGCGAAGGCGGCAGCGAACGGGTCGCTGGCGCAACCGGTCTGCAGGGTCTTGATCACGTGGGCCATCGTGTCGATGCCGACCACGTCGCAGGTGCGGTAGGTACCCGAGGAGGCACGGCCCATGCGCTTGCCGGTCAGGTCGTCGACGATGTCGTAGCCCAGGCCGAAGTTCTTCACTTCGATCATGGTGAACAGCAGGCCGGCCACGCCCACGCGGTTGGCGATGAAGTTGGGGCTGTCTTCGCAGCGCACCACGCCCTTGCCCACGGCGGTGGTCACGAAGGCTTCGAGCTGGTCGACCACCGTGGCATCGGTGTACTGGGTCGGGATCAGCTCGACCAGGTACATGTAGCGCGGGGGGTTGAAGAAGTGGATGCCCAGGAAGCGCGAACGCAGCTGCTCGGGCAGCACGTTGGCCATGGCCGTGATGGACAGGCCCGAGGTGTTGGTGGCCAGGATGGCCTTGTCATTCACGAAGGGGGCGATCTTCTTGTACAGATCTTCCTTCCAGTCCAGGCGCTCGGCGATGGCTTCGATGATCAGGTCGCAGCCACGCAGCTCTTCGAGGTGCTCTTCGTAGTTGGCCTGCTGGATCAGCACGGCGTCGTCGGTCACGCCCAGCGGCGAGGGCTTGAGCTTCTTGAGGTTCTCGACAGCCTTGCTGACGATACCGTTCTTGGGGCCTTCCTTGGCGGGCAGGTCGAACAGCACGACCGGCACCTTGCAGTTGACCAGATGGGCAGCGATCTGCGCGCCCATCACGCCGGCGCCGAGCACGGCGACCTTGCGGACATTGAATCGACTCATGTTCTCTCCTAGCGGAACTCTAAGGGTGTGAGATGGCGCGAAGGGGCGGCGCGGCCGCGCCCTTCACGGCCTGTCGGATCAGAACAGGGCTTCGTCCAGCTCGGACAGGGGCTTCAGACCGGCCTTGGCGGTGATCATGGCGGTTTCGACTTCGGGCAGCAGCTTGGCGAAGTAGAAGCGTGCCACGGCCAGCTTGGCCTTGTAGAACGGATCGGCGTCGTTCTGCTTTTCCAGGGCGATCTTGGCCGACTGGGCGAACAGGTACGAGAACACCAGGTGGCCGACCACGCGCAGGTAGTCGACCGCGGCGGCGCCGACTTCGTCGGGGTTCTGCATGCCCTTCATGCCGATTTCCATCGTGAAGGCCTGCACCTTCTGGCCCAGATCGGCCAGGGGCTTGGTGAACTCCTGCAGGGCTTCGTTGTCGGCGTTGGCCTTGACGAAGCGGCCCACGATCTTGCCGAAGGCGGTCAGCTTGGCGCCGCCGTCACCCAGCACCTTGCGGCCCAGCAGGTCCAGCGACTGCACGGTGTTCGTGCCTTCGTAGATCATGTTGATGCGCGAATCGCGCACGAACTGCTCCATGCCCCACTCGTGGATGTAGCCGTGGCCGCCGAACACCTGCTGGCAGTGCGTCGTGGCGATGTAGGCGTTGTCGGTGATGAAGGCCTTGACGATCGGGGTCAGCAGCGCAACCAGGTCGTCCGATGCCTTGCGCACGGCCTCGTCGGGGTGGTTGTGGGCCTTGTCCAGCTCGACGGCGACGAAGTACACCAGGGCGCGGGCGCCTTCGGCGTAGGCACGCGCGGTCAGCAGCATCTTGCGCACGTCGGGGTGCACGATGATGGGGTCAGCGGCCAGGTCGGGGCGCTTCGGGCCCGACAGGGCACGCATCTGCACGCGGTCCTTGGCGTAGTTCACAGCGTTTTCGTAAGCCACTTGGGTCAGGCCCAGCGACTGGTTGCCCACGCCCAGACGGGCGCCGTTCATCATCACGAACATGGC
>DDJC01000051.1:0-28940 GCA_002339015.1 Burkholderiales bacterium UBA1834 | reverse complement strand
CGTTGCCGTGGATGCCCATCTTGTGCTCCAGGCCGCCGCAGTAGATGCCATTGCGCGAACCCAGCGAACCGTCGGCGTTCACGTTGTACTTGGGCACGGCGAACAGCGAGATGCCCTTCGAGCCTTCGGGGGCGTCGGGCAGGCGGGCCAGCACCAGGTGGACGATGTTCTCGGCCATGTCGTGTTCACCGGCCGAGATGAAGATCTTGGCGCCGGTGATCTTGTAGGTGCCGTCGGCTTGCGGAACGGCCTTGGTGCGCAGCAGGCCCAGGTCGGTGCCGCAGTGCGGCTCGGTCAGGCACATGGTGCCGGTCCACTCGCCGCTGGTCAGCTTGGGCAGGTACAGCTTCTTCTGCTCGTCGGTGCCGTGGGCTTCCAGGGCGGCGTGGGCGCCGTGGCTCAGGCCGGGGTACATGGTCCAGGCCTGGTTGGCCGAGTTCAGCATCTCGTAGATGGCCTGGTTGACCAGCATGGGCATGCCCTGGCCGCCCCACTCGGGATCGGCGGCCAGCGCGGACCAGCCGTTCTCGATGTACTGCTTGTAGGCTTCCTTGAAGCCATCGGGCGTCTTGACTTCGTGGGTGGTCTTGTCCAGCACGCAGCCCTGGTCGTCACCGGTCAGGTTCAGGGGGGCCAGCACCTTGGAGGCGAACTTGCCGCCTTCTTCCAGCACCGCGTTGACGGTGTCGGCGTCCAGATCCGCGTAGGCGGGGATCTGCTTGAGTTCGTCAACAGCGCCCAGCAGTTCGTGGATCACGAAGTGCATGTCGCGCAGAGGGGGATTGTAGGAAGGCATCGTGAGGCTCCTCGGTGAAAAACCGCGACGCCACCTTGTGGCACGCGGGCAATGATCAGGGTTGTTGAGAGAAAGGGGGGAGTGAAAACAACTTCAGGAGGTCTGCAACACCCCTGATGTGGCGGCGTGGGGCGCCGCCAGTCCAGGCGAGGGTCTCGCGGCATCCAGCGTGTAGTACTGGATCACGCGCTCAAACCCCGTGCGGGCCCTGTCGACCGCGCCCGGCGTGCGCAGGAAGCGCGCGTCGTGGTGCAGGGACAGGATCAGCCCATGGATTTCGAACAGCATCTGCATGGCATCAGTGTCGGGGTGCAACTGGCGCAGTTCCACGGCCTGCTGGATGGCGCGCCCAAGCGCGCCGTGCCACATCAGCACCATGCCGGCCAGCGCATCACGCACGGGGCCGGGGCGGTCATCGAACTCGACGGCGCCACTGATGTAGATGCAACCAGAATCGATTTCGGTGGCCACCTTGGCCACCCAGCGGTCGAACAGGGCACGCAGCCGGGGCAGACCGCGTGGCTCCCGGATGGCGGGGCGGAAGACCTCTTCCTCGAAGCGCTCGTGGTACTCGCGGATCACGGAGATCTGCAGTTCCTCACGCGAACCGAAGTGGGCGAAAACGCCTGACTTGCTCATGCCGGTGACTTCGGCCAGCGCGCCCAGCGACAGCCCCTCGATGCCCATCTGGGAGGCCAGGCTGAGGGCCGCATCAAGAATGGTGGCGCGCGTCTGCTGGCCCTTGTGCGCCGCTGAGCGGCCACGCTCGCGCACCACCTCGGGGGCGGGCTTGGCGTCGTGGGGCTGGGGGCTGGTCACGCGGGCAGATCCTTGCAGAACGGCTGTCGAATAAAACGAACGGTCGTGCTATTTTGCAGAAAGTGTGGCCGCTGTGCATGCCTGTCGGCAACTTTTTTTGCGTAAATCAGTTGCCGGATGGCCGCTGCAAGGGCCCTGTAAAAACTGCACAACTGTGCACACAGAGGGTTTACCCTGTACTGCAGTGCAGCAACGTTTCGGTCACGCGAAGCGCGTTGATGCCGCTGTTGTTGCGGCAAGACACCGGGAATGGGCGCCGTGGCACAGGCCATGGTTGAGAAATTCACACGGGCGGGCTATCTTGTGGTCAGGCGAGCCTGTAGGGCGCCACGTTTCGTGTGTTCCCAGTGTCTGGAGGGCGTGATGGACGTGCTGCAACTTGACGTGTCGGGCCGTCCGCAGGCTTGGCTGTCGGTCAAGGATGCGGCGGTGCTCTATGCCAATGAGGGCGTGGCCTGGACGCTGGGCGAGCCCTTCATGGTGCTGCGCGGCGGCATCCAGCGGCTTACCGGCTTGCAGTCCCGCCTGGAGCTGCACCCCATCATCGCTGCGCGCGGCTCCATCCCCAGCCGGGCCTGGCGGCAAGTGCCGGCGCTGTCCAATCCCAAGCTGTTCGCCCGCGACCGCGGCATCTGCGCCTACTGCGGTGACCGCTTCCACCTGGACGACCTGACGCGCGAGCACATCGTGCCCACCTCGCGTGGCGGTGAGGACACCTGGAAGAACTGCATCACCGCCTGCCGCGCCTGCAACAGCCGCAAGGGCAACCGCACGCCGCAAGAGTTGGGGTGGTCACTGCACTACCTGCCCTACACGCCGAGCCTGCACGAGGACATGATCCTGCGCGGGCGTCGCATCCTGGCGGATCAGATGGAGTTTCTGCTGGCGAGCGTGCCGGCGCACAGCCGGTTGCGCGGGCTGGACTGATCCGCTGATCCGGTCAATGGCGAAACAGAAGCCGCTCAGTCAAGCCATCGATGTTTGCGAAGAGCCGTTTGAAAAGCACCCAGCATAGGCACAGGGACAGCGCAAAGCCGGCCAGAAAGCCCGCCACATAAATGATGCCGAACTTGATCCTCGGCTCGGCATCGATCGACAAGCTGCCATCCGCGTACTTGACGCCGACCACCATGCCTACACCACTGGATATGGTGGCCTCCTTGTACTTCCGGTAATAGAAGCCCTCGATCCCCTTGCCAATTTCGCGTCGCATAGCCCTGGGATCATCACAGGGCAAGACTGTCGAACCACGATTGCAGGCCAACTCAAGTCCCTGGCGAGGAAACTTGATGCCAGGAAAACCACCTCGATATCCAGGCCGGTAGACAAAGGAATCAGATACCCAGTGCAAGGCGGGCTCAAGGTTGGATTCCAGCTTGATTTTCGAATTGAGCCCAAGCCCCGCCAGATGCGCCAACACCACAGACAGCGTCACGCACAACAGTGCGCGAATCAGCATGCGCCACATGGCCCTTCCCCCTCGGGTTGCGATACCTGAGCCGCAAATATTGCGGATGAGAATCAAGGATAAATGGGCAAGACAACGTCGCGCCCAAGAGCCCACGGCTCGTCGAAACTCAAGAACTGCTGCACCTGCAAAGACCCCTCGTCGAAATTGAAGATGAGTCGTCGCAGATGGAACCTCTTGTCCACGCGGGCTTTGATGGTGACCGTTTCCTTGTGGATGACGCCGTCAGCGGTTCGCCAAGTGACATCGACGCTGTCTGGCACCTCCATGTAGGAGGAATCGGAACTGCCGCATGCGCGCTTGTGCCCGATCATTTCTTTTGACGCCGAGAGCAGCATGCGGCCTTCGATCCGAACGTCATAGATGCGCCCCACCCCAACATTGCACGGCTCAATGGCCAAAAGCTTCTGACCTGTGAGGGCCGTCGAACACCCGCCAACAGTCACAGCGAAAATCACAGCGAAACCCAGCAGGGCAAGCACCCGCAAGAATGTTTTGAACATGTCGCTCCCATTTCTGCACTGCCCTACCCACTTCTCAGTTCAGGCTGGCCGAGGTCCCGCCACGCCTCGTTCAACCACGTAACTGGCCTGTGTGTGGAACCGGGAATCTGCACGCACCGGGTGCGCCGTCGCCCTGAAATCACAACGCATCTGCTCCGGCGTCACATCGATCAGCGCATAGCCCCGCTCATCGCCCCTCAGGTACAGCAGATCCGGGTTGCTGGCCTTCATCCAGCCATGCAGGAACTCACTGAGCGCATTGCTGCTGATGGACGAGGTGGCGAACTCGCTGGCGATGATGGCGCTTTGCGGATCGTTGGGGTTGAGGCGCAGGTTGCCGGCCACATGGCGATGCACATCGCCGCTGAGCACGACCACATCGGGCACGCGCGGCTGGGCGATGGCGGCCATCAAGCGCTGGCGCGCGGCCGGGAACGCGTCCCAGCCATCGCTGTAGCGCAGGGCTTCGGCGCCCGGGGGCTTGAAGGTGCCCGGTGTCATCTGCGTGCTCTGCGCAATGATGCGCCACGCCCCACGGCTGGTGGCCAGTGAACGCGCCAGCCACTGCTCCTGCTCGTGGCCCAGCATTGTCCGCTCGGGCGCGGCCGTGGCATCGCAATGCCACAGCATCTTGTCGCGCCAGAACGATGTCGGCAAGCTGGTGCAGGCCTGCTCGCTGCGGTACTGCCGCGTATCGAGCAACCAGATGTCGGCCAGCCGGCCCCAGCTGTAGCGGGTGTGCATCTGGGCGTTGGCGCCCACCGGCGCGCGCGTGGGCGAGATGGGCAGATGCTCGAAGTAGGCGCGGTAGCCGTCGGTGCGCACCTTCAGCAGCTCCTCGGTGCTCATGCCGAAGTTGTCGTGGTCGCCGTCGTAATCGTTGCGCACCTCGTGGTCGTCCCAGGTCAGCAGCCAGGGATGGGCCTCATGGCAGGCTCGCAGATCGGCATCGAGCTTGTAGCTGGCGTGGTGCACCCGGAAACGCTCCAGGCTCAGGTCATCCATCAGGCCGGACACGTGCCTGCGCAGCCTCAGGCGCGCGATGGTGTCTGTCTCGTAGATGTAGTCGCCCACGAACACCACGGCATCCACATCGCTGCGCGCGATGTCACGGTGGGCCGTGAAGTAGCCCTGTTCGTAATGCTGGCAGGATCCCAGTGCCAGGCGCAGGCGCTGCACGCGGGCCTCGGGATCGGGGGCAGTTCGCGTGCGGCCTACCGAACTGGCCTGCCCCGCCGCAATAAACCGGTAGTGGTAGATGCGGTCGCTCTCCAGGCCCTGCACCTCGACGTGCACGCTGTGCGCGCGCCCAGGCAGGGCCAGGGCCTCGCCCTGGCGCACGATCTGGGCGAAACGTGGGTCGTTCGCCACCTCCCAGCGCACCGGCACGGGCTGGGGCGGCATGCCGCCATCGGGCTGCAGGGGCTTGGGCGCCAGGCGTGTCCAGATCACGACGCTGGTGGGCAGGGGTTCGCCGCTGGCCACCCCCAGGGTGAACACATCGGCGGACTCGGTCCAGCCCTGCAGCACGGGCTGGGCCGGGGTGGTGATGGCGAACAGCTGGCGCCAGGCCAGCGCAGCGGCCACAGGCCCGCTGAGTCGTAGAAAGTCGCGGCGTTGCATGGTCAAGCACCGGATTATGCGGGGCATCGACAGCCCATCCGCCACGGGCGACATGGCGCGGCGTCTCCCGGCATCGCCCAGGATCTCGCGGCACAATGGGCCGAGCCCTTCACGGCCACCTGACACCACGGCGGCCGGTTCACCCTGGCATCGCCACAGGAGTCCACCATGCCCACGCGTCCTTCCAGCCCCGATCCCTCCGGCCAGGCCTCGGACAACAATCCCTTTGCCGGGCTCAGCGCCGCCGGCCTGGGTTTCTTTCAGGATTGGATGAAGGCGGCCTCCAGCGCCCTGCCCAATCTGGGCGGCAGCGCAGCAGGCACCGGCGCGGCCTGGGCCATGCCCACGCTGGACCCGGAAGAACTGGACAAGCGCATCCAGGACCTCAAGACCGTGCAGTTCTGGCTGGAGCAGAACGCCCGCATGATCGGCATGACCATCCAGACCCTGGAAGTGCAGCGCATGACCCTGCAGACGCTGCAGGGCATGAAGGTGCCGCTCGATGCCTTGAGGGAGTCGCTGCAGGCGCAGGCGACACCACCCGCGACCCCTCCTGCGGCCCAGGCCTCTGCGGCCACGGCTGCCACGGCCGGGGCGGGCGAAGATGCCACCGCCGGTGCAGATGGTGGCTCAGACGACGCCCCCGCCGCAGCCGCCCCCACACCGCCCCCGGGCGTGAACCCGATGCAGTGGTGGAGCACCCTGACCGAGCAGTTCTCCAACCTGGCATCCCAGGCGGTGCAGGCCGGCCAGGAGGCGATGTCGGCCACGGCGCGCCCTGCGCCCGCCGGCGAGACGCCCGCCCCCTCCGCCAAGCCAGCCACCCGACGCCCCAATCCCGGTGGCAAGACCCGGGCGACGAAGCCAAGCACCGCGCGCAAGGCCCCGCCAAAGCCTTGAGGTTTCACGAGCCGCCAAGGCGACACCCCCTTTTGGGGGCCCCTCGATGGGGATGGGCAAACGCCGTGCAGTTGTCCACACTGCGCAACCGTTGTGCTTGTCCTTCGAGGTTGCGCCATGATTGCTCGCTCATCTTCCCGCTGCCGGCCCATTCCCTTCACGGATCCGCTGCACGAATCGCCCCCAGGCCTGTCCAGGGCGGTGCGCTGGACGCCACCGCCGCCCTTCCCGGGTGGCCTCGTGACGCCCCGGCCGGCAGCCACGAGCTGGGTGTCACGCCCCCTCGCAGGCCTGCACAGCGCCAATGACCCTGGTGCCCCCCAGCCTGCCGCGCCAACGCCGCTCTCGGCTGCCGCAGCCTCGCCCACCCGCACAGCCTCGGCAGGACGAACGCCAGCCACCCCGGTGCTGCGCCAGGCCCTGGCGCGCTACGACGGCCCGCATTCGCTGAGCGTGCGCTCATCCGCCACGGGCCGCCATTACCGTTTCCCGGAGCAGGGCGCCACCCAGGTGATCGACGCGGCCGACATCGCCCTGATGCGGCGCATCGAGGACATCACGCTGCTGTGACCTCCCTGCGGTGATCTCCGTGTGAGCCAGTCACCACATCGGCCGCCCCATGCCGCTACAGTGTCGTCATGGACATCAACGTGGTTCGAGTACAACGCCAGAAGGAGGTGCTGTCGGCCTTGCGGCAAGTGCTGCCCGAACGCAGCCTGCTGTGGCACGACGAGGCCGTCACCCCTTTCGAGTGCGACGGCCTGAGCGCCTACCGGCAGCGCCCCCTGGTGGTCGCCCTGCCCGAGACCCATGAACAGGTCGGTGCCGTGCTCAAGGCCTGCCATGCGCTGGGCGTGCCCGTGGTGGCGCGCGGTGCGGGCACAGGCCTCTCGGGCGGCGCCCTGCCCCATGCCGATGGCGTGACCCTGTCGCTGGCGCGCCTGGACAAGGTGGTCCACATCGATCCGCTGGCGCGCACGGCCATCGTGCAGTGCGGCGTGCGCAACCTGGCCATCAGCGAGGCGGCCAGCCCCCACAAGCTCTACTACGCGCCCGATCCGAGCAGCCAGATCGCCTGCACCATCGGCGGCAACGTGGCCGAGAACGCCGGGGGCGTGCACTGCCTGAAATACGGCCTCACGGTGCACAACGTGCTGCGCGTGCGCGGCTTCACGGTCGAGGGCGAGCCGGTGGCCCTGGGCAGCGAGGCGATGGACGCGCCCGGCCTGGACCTGCTGGCCGCCTTCATCGGCAGCGAGGGGCTGCTGGGCGTGGTCACCGAAGTGACGGTGCGCCTGCTGCCCAAGCCGCAGGTGGCGCGCTGCCTGCTGGCCAGCTTCGACGATGTTCGCAAGGCGGGTGATGCGGTGGCGGCCATCATCGCCGCCGGCCTGATCCCGGCCGGGCTGGAGATGATGGACCGCCCGATGACACAGGCCGTCGAGGATTTCGTCAAGGCCGGCTACGACCTGGAGGCCGCCGCCATCCTGCTTGTGGAAAGCGACGGCACGCCCGAAGAGGTGGAAGAAGAGATCGCACGCCTGCGCGAGGTGCTGATCCAGGCCGGCGCGACACGCTGCGACCTGAGCCAGGACGAGGCCCAGCGCCTGCGCTTCTGGAGCGGACGCAAGAACGCCTTCCCGGCCACCGGCCGCATCAGCGCGGATTACCTGTGCATGGACGCATCGATCCCGCGCAAGGCGCTGGCCACCATGCTCGAGGCCATTGAGGCGATGCAGGCCTCGCACGGGCTGCGCTGCGTGAACGTGTTCCACGCGGGCGACGGCAACCTGCACCCGCTGATCCTGTTCGATGCGAACCAGCGCGGGCAGCTGCAGCGCGCCGAGGCCTTCGGCAACGACATCCTGCGCACGGCGGTGGACCTGGGCGGCACGATCACGGGCGAGCATGGCGTGGGCATCGAGAAGCTCGATGCAATGTGCGTACAGTTCACCGATGACGAGCGCGAACAGATGCTGGCGTTCAAGGCGGCCTTTGACCCCAAGGGGTTGCTGAACCCGGGCAAGACGGTGCCGATGCTGGCGCGCTGTGGCGAGCTGCGCGGCGTGCGGCGCACGGCCACGCTGGACAAGGCGCTGGCGGATCTGCCCCGGTTCTGACTCAGCCCCGGGCGATCGTCACCGGCAACACCGCGCACCTGCGGCCGCGCACCACGGGCCACGGTGGGCCGCTTCAGCGTGGTGGCCCCTCGTCACGGCCGGGCTCATCCGGCCCACCGGACAGGCCATCCTCGGACAAGGCATCCACACGGCGCATGGCCTGGCGCAGCACGCCCAGCTGCGCATTGAAGCGCCTGCAGCCTGCACAGATGACCAGGTGCATCTGCAGCGAGGTGCGCTCGGCCAGGCCGAGTTCACGGTCCTGTGATTCAGAGGCCAGACGTGTGGCGTCGATGCACTTCATGAGGTGGCTCCTTCGCCTGCGAACCAGCGTTCGCCCAGGCAGGCGCGCAGGCCCAGCCGGGCACGGTGCATCAGCACGCCGCAATGATTGGCCGTGATGCCCAGCTCCCCGCAGATGTCGGCCGTTTCCAACCCCATCAGCTCGCGCATCATGAAGGCGCGCGCGGGGACCTCGGGCAGGCGGGTGAGGCAAGCCTCGAACACCGACCAGAACTGGCGCGAGGCCAGCGCCTGCTCCGGATTGCCCCACTCCGCCGGCCTGGCTTCTGGCGCCCAATGGCCTGACCCGTCAAAGTGCCCCTGGATGTCGGGCTCGTGCGGGGGGACCTCATCGTCCAGGGCCTGTTCACGGCGGCGCGCGCGCTGGCGGAAGGTGTCCAGGATCTTGTTCTTCAGGATGCTCAGCACCCAGGTCTTGAGCGAGGCGCGCGAAGCAAAGCGTTCGCTGCCGGCCAGGGCGGCGGCCAGGGCCTCCTGAACAGCGTCTTCGGCCTGGTGTTCATCGCGCAGTTGCAGGCGGGCAAAGCGCACCATGTCACGCCGCAGCAGACACACATAATCGGCATCGAACAGGTCTGTGACAGGGTTGGACATGAGGGCTGGACCAGGACAGTGTCGAAAAAGTATAGGGCGCACTGTAAGGAATGTCGGGCTGCCGCGTCCAATGCTCAACCGCGTGCGTATGCCTGACCGAGGCCTCGCGGCTTCAACCACCCTGTCAATCACCATTCATCGAGATCGGAGAAAACCCCATGAACACGACCAAGACCACCCTCGGCCTGGGTTCGGCCTTCCTGGCCACGGCCACACTCGCCCTGTCGGCCCACGCCGGGCAGGCTGCCTACTCGGCGCAGACCCTGGACAAGGGTTATCAGGTGGCCGCCGCCGATGCGGGCATGAGCACCAAGGGCGCCGATGGCCACTGTGGCGCCAAGAAGGCGGAAGGCCACTGCGGGGCCAAGGCCAGGGAAGGCAGCTGTGGCGCCAAGGCGAAGGACGGTGCCTGCGGCGCCTCCAAGCCGCATGCAGGCAAGAAGCGCGCGGACGGCAAGTGCGGTGAAGGCAAGTGCGGCGCCGCATCCGTGCCCAAGGCCAAGTCCGGCATGAAGCCCGACCCTGCGGCCAGCAAGTGAGCGTGATGCCTGGCGAGCCCCGCATGAGCGCCATCCCCCTTTCTGCACTGCGCGGCGCGGGCCTGGGCCTGCGGCGCGCCTTGCTGCCAGACTTGATTGAGCAGGTGCCCGAAGGCATCGGCTTCTTCGAGGTGGCACCGGAGAACTGGATGGGCCTGGGAGGCCGCCAGGCGCGGCAGTTGCGCCAGCTCACCGAGGAGCACGCCTTTGCATGCCATGGCCTGTCGCTGTCGCTGGGCGGGCCGCGTCCGTTGGATGTGAACCTGCTCGAAGGCATTCGTGATTTCATGGACATGCACGGCATCGCGCTCTACACCGAGCACCTGTCCTGGTGCGGTGATGAGAACGGGCATCTGTACGATCTGCTGCCCCTGCCCTTCACCGACGAGGCCGTGCGCCATGTGGCCGCGCGCATCCGCCGGGCTCAGGAGATCCTGGGCCGGCGCATCGGCGTGGAGAACACCTCGAGCTACCTGATCCCGCCGGGTGCGCAGATGGATGAAGCCGCCTTCGTGAGCGCGGTGGTGCGCGAAGCCGACTGCCTGCTGCACCTCGACGTCAACAATGTGCATGTCAACAGCGTGAACCACGGCTTCGACGCCCTGGCTTGCCTGAAGGCTCTGCCGCTGGACCGTGTGGCCTATGTGCACGTGGCGGGCCACTATGTGGAGCCCGATGGTCTGCTGGTGGACACGCACGGCACCGACGTGACCGACCCGGTGTGGTCGCTGCTGCAAGCCACCTATGAACGCTGCGGGCCGGTACCGACCTGCCTGGAGCGCGATGTCAACATCCCGCCGCTGTCTGAGCTGATGCCCGAGGTGGCGCACATCGCACAGCTGCAGGCCCAAGTGCCGACTTGTCGCCGGTCTCGGCGGGAGGCCGCATGAGCGCCGGGCAGGCCGGCCTGCGGGCCTTTCAGCAGACCTTGGGGGCGCACCTGCGGGATCCGCGCCGGGCGCCCAGGCCGCCCGGTGCCTCCGCGCGCCGTGTGGGCCTCTATGGTGAGCTAGTGTTCAACAACCTGGAAGGTTTGCTGCGCCCCTGCTTTCCCGTGACACACGCTGTGCTGGGCGCGCGCTGGCCGCGGCTGGTGCGCCAGTTCTGCCGGGAAGGTCGTTGCGAGACACCACTGTTCCGCGAAGTCCCCGGCGAGTTCGTGCGGTGGCTGCTGGCCACGCCTGACACGGATGTGCGCCTGCCCGCATGGCTGCGCGAACTGGCCCACCATGAATGGAGCGAGCTGGCGGTGGAGACGGCCCCCTTCGATGAGGCCCCCCGCTGGGCGCCCCTGCATGCCGCACAGGACGATGAACGCTGGCACACACAGGTGCCGCGCCCCAACCCGGCCCTGATGAACCTGCACTACCAGTGGCCGGTGCACCGGATCGGCCCGTCCTTGCGGCCACGCCGGCCCTCGCCCACCTTCATGCTGGTCTACCGGGACCGTGAGGAGGCTGTGCGTTTCGCGCAGCTCAACGCGGTGTCGTCGCGGCTGCTTCACATCGCCAGCACCAGCGGGCTCAGCGCCCGCCAGGCCTGCGAGGCCGTGGCGGCCGAGCTGGGACAGGCCGGCTCGCCTGACCTGGTGGCGCAAGGGCTGGACCAGCTGCAGACCTGGCGCACGCACGGCGTGCTGTGGGACAGCGACGACACGGAGAACCACCATGCGCCTTGACCTGATCATCGACAGGCTACTGGCCGCGCTGAACGACGCCGGCCGATGGCTGGGGCCGCTGGGCCTGCGCCTGCTGCTGGGCTGGGAGTTCCTGGAATCGGGGCTGGAAAAGCTGCACGGCCAGAACTGGTTCGCCGACATCCAGGGGCAGTTTCCCTTTCCCTTCAACCTGGTCCCGCCCGATGTGAACTGGCAGATGGCCACCTGGTTCGAACTGGCCGGCGGCGTGGCCCTGATGCTGGGGATGGGCACGCGCTTGTTCGCCGCATCGCTGCTGGTGCTCACGGTGGTGGCCACCGCCGCCGTGCACTGGCCCATGGACTGGCAGACGCTGGCCGATCTGCGCATGGGATATGCCATCACGGATGCGGGCTACGGCAACTTCAAGCTGCCGCTGATCTTCATGGTGATGCTGCTGCCATTGGCGCTGAGCGGGCCGGGCAGGCTGAGCGTGGACGAGGGCCTGTGGCGCTGGTGGCAGCGCGCGCGCCGAACCGTGAAGGCCTGAAGCTCAGGCCTCGCGCCGCGCGCGGTACAGCATGTCCAGCGTGATGTGGCGCACCTCCAGCTTGCTTTGCTCGATGTGGGCGCGCAGCAGACGCTGGGCCTCATCCGTACGGCGGCGGCTGATGGCGCGGATGATGCGCGCGTGTTCGTCATAGGTCACCTGCACACGTGCTGGCTTGGTGAAGTCCAGCCGGCGGATGATGCGGATGCGCTCGGTGATGTCGTCGTGCACGCGGGCCATCTCTTCATTGCCGGCGGCGCGCACCAGGGCGCTGTGGAACTCTTCGTCCATGCGGTCGACCATGGCCTGCACGGGGTGGCGCTCGGCCTCGGCCACCAGCCAGGTATTGGCCAGGGCGGTGAGCACCGGGCGCTCCTCGGCTTCGCACAACTTGGCGATGGCGTGGGTTT
Source organism: Burkholderiales bacterium UBA1834 (assembly GCA_002339015.1). Lineage (GTDB taxonomy): Bacteria > Pseudomonadota > Gammaproteobacteria > Burkholderiales > Burkholderiaceae_C > Aquabacterium. The sequence goes on along the minus strand of DDJC01000051.1, from coordinate 16,679 downwards.
CGAGCAGCACGCGCAGGTCGTAGAGCTGGTCGAACACCTCGAAGTTGAGCGGCGCCACCTGCCAGCCGCTCTTGGGGAACACCAGCAGGAAGCCTTCGCGCTGCAGGCGCTGCAGCGCCTGGCGCAGCGGCGTGCGGCTGACCTGCAGGCGGTCGACCAGGTCGCTCTCGCTGAAGCGGTCGCCCGGCAGCAGCACGAAATCGAAGATCATCTGCTTGATCTGGCCATAGGCCCGATCAGCCAGTGAAGGCGCGCCGGAGGCCAGGCCGGAGAACGGTGCCGAGGGTGCGATGATCTTCATGCGGGCATCAAGAGGGTGGCGGGCGACGTGGGGTCATGAGGGCATGGGGATCATGCTCACATGGGCGGAGACGATTTTCCACTGCGAACCCAGACGCACCCAGGTCTGTGTCTGGAAACCATGCAGATGGGTGTCGCTGCGCCTGAACTCGCACATCGCGGTGGCCATGTCAGGGCCGAAGGCGGTGATGCGCACATCGTGCAGGGTGCGGGTGAAATCGGGAGCGGGCACGCTCTGGCGGTAGGCCACCAGGGCGGCATGGCCCAGCTGCTTGTCGGCGATGCCATAGCGCGTGGTGGCGGCGCTGTCCCAGAAGAAGTCGTTGAGTGCCTCGACGTCGTTGGCCATCAGGGCCGATTCGTAATCCAGGAAGACGGCCGTGACCTCACTGACGACCTCGGGGTGGTTGATGTCTTTCGCGTCCATGGTGTCAGGCAGCCCTGGGCTGGTTGTTCTTGAGGCGATCGGCCATGTAGGCGCGCCAGCCGCCGTGGTGGCTGATGTCGTCGGCGCCCTGCAGGCCGGCCGGTTCGCAGATGAAGCCCTTGACCCAGCGGCCATCGGCCAGCTCGACCGATCCCAACCCCAGCGGCGGCGGGATCAGTGCGAGGAAGGAGCCCACGGTGGCCATGGGCAGCGCGTAGACCTCCAGCGCGATGGCATGGCCTGGCTCGCCATCAGGGGCCACGCGGGCCAGGCCGGGCTTGGGTGGCACGGTGCCGGGCAGTGCATGCAGCGTGTAGTGGGGCGAGGTGGTGGTGGCCAGCACCAGGCGCGCACGGCGCTCGGTGAGCTGGGTGTGCAGCGGCATGCCTTGCAGGTGGGCACCGACCACGGCCAGCAGCAGTTCGGCATCGGCGGCGGGCGCTGTCGCGGGCATCTGCAGATCGGCGTCAGTGGCCTTGCCGAGGTGATGGCCCAGCGGCATGGCGGTGAGCAGACGCTGCCAGCAGGCGCCGACATCGGCCAGCGCGGCATCGCGCCCGCTGGGGGCGATGAGGGTGATGCCGAAAGGCAGGCCTGAAGGCAGCAGCGCTGCCGGCAGGGCCAAGGCGGCCAGGCCCAGCAGGTTGACAAAGTTGGTGTAGGTGCCCAGCTGCGCATTGCGGCCCACCGGGTCGGCGGCCACAGCCTCGTGCGTAGGGTGCGTGGGCGCGGTGGGCACCAGCAGCAGATCGATGCCTTGCCAGACCGGTGCCGTCTGCGCGGCCAGCGTCTTCATGCGGTAGAGCGCATCGAAGGCGTGGGCCGCGTCGTGATGCCGGGCCTGCTCGACGATGCCGCGCACCACGGGGTTCATGGCATCGGCCTGCTGCTCGATGAAGGGGCGGATGGCGGCATAGCGCTCGGCCACCCAGGGGCCTTCGTACAGCAGGCGGGCCACGGCCAGGAAGGGCGTCAGGTCCACCGGCACGAACTCGACGCGCCAGGGGCGGCCTTCGGCATCCTTCAGGTTCGACCACTGCGCCTTCGCGTGCTCGAAAGCGCTGGCATAGGCCTCGTCGCCGAAGAACTCGGGCGCGGTGGGCACGCCCACGCGCAAGGCCTGCTGGCTGGGCCACCGCGGCGGCTGCAGGGTGAAGGTGTTGAACACGGGCGCGCCGGCCTCGGGGCCTTCCATCACGGCCAGCACGCGTGCGGCATCGGTCACGGTGAGCGCGAAGATGGACACGCAATCGAGCGTGAGGCAGGCAGGCAGCACGCCGGTGGTGGGCGCCAGGCCCGGCGTTGGCTTCAGACCCACCAGGTTGTTGAAGCCCGCGGGCACGCGGCCCGAGCCGGCGGTGTCGGTGCCCAGCGAGAAGCAGACCTCGCCACGCGCCACCGCCACGGCCGAGCCCGAGCTGGAGCCGCCGCTGACGTGCTGGTCGCTGAAGGTGCTGGACGGCGCGCCGTAGGGCGAGCGTGCGCCCACCAGGCCGGTGGCGAACTGGTCTAGGTTGGTCTTGCCGACGACGATGGCGCCAGCATCCACCAGCCGCTGTACCACGGTGGCCGAACGCTCAGGCGTGAAGGCGAAGGCCGGGCAGGCGGCCGTGGTGGCCATGCCGGCCACGTCGATGTTGTCCTTGACCGCGAAGGGGATGCCGAACAGTGGCAATGTGTCGGGCGACTGGCCTTCGAGGCGCTTCAATTGCGCCAGCAACTGCGCTTCGGTGGCGCGGCTGATGAACGCGGGATCGGCCGGTGCAATGGCGCTGGCGTCGCCCGCCGCTGCGATGAAGGGCGCCAGCACTTCAGCCGGTGTGGTGCGGCCCTCACGGTAGGCGGCCAGCAACGCCGCGATGGTGTAAGGCTTGGTGGAGTCGGCTTGGGAAGGCATCGTCATCAGCGTGTGGTGTGGTGTTGTGGGGTCGTGTCGCGTGTGTCGGGCCGCGAGGCGTCAATCGGCCAAGGCCGCGATCAGCGCATCGGCCGGGGCCGTCCAGCCCACGATGGCGCCCTGCGCGCGGATCATGGCGAGGGTCGCCTCCTTGAAGGCGGGGAAATAGCTCTCGGTACCGTCTTCGACCAGCAGGCAGTCGTAGCCACGGTCGTTGGCCTCGCGCAGGGTGGTCTGCACGCAGACCTCGGTGGTCACGCCCATCACCACCAGGTGCGTGATGCCGCGCGCGGTGAGCTCATCCGTCAGGCCCGTGGCGTAGAAAGCGCCCTTGCCAGGCTTGTCGATGACAAGTTCGCCGTCGATGGGGGCCAGCTCGTCGATGATGGCGTTGCCAGGTTCGCCCGCGATCAGGATGCGTCCCATGGGGCCTTCATCGCCGATGCGCAGGGTGGGTGCACCGCGCAGGCGCTTGGCCGGCGGGCAATCGGACAGATCGGGGGCATGCGCTTCGCGGGTGTGGATCACGAACCCGCCCACGGCGCGCCAGGCGTCGAGCACGCGCCGCACGGTGGGCACGATGGCCTGCAGCAGCGACACGTCGTTGCCCAGGGTTTCGCCGAATCCGCCTGGCTCGACGAAATCGCGTTGCATGTCGATGATGACCAACGCCGTCTTGCCGATGGCGAAGGCGTAGTCGAAGGGCTGGGCGGCCACGGTGCGTGGCTTGAGCAGCGACGGGGTACCGACAATGTCGGCCAGTTCGGCGTTCATGCGGCGGCCTCCTCGACAGAGGGTTTCACGGATGGGTAGGCCGGGTCGGCCGGCACGGCATGGTCGTCGTGGTGGCCGCCGGCCATGAAAGCACCCAGCACACGGCGATCGGCCCCCTTGGCCTGGCACTCATGCACCAGGCGGCCTTCGCTCATCACCACGATGCGGTCGGCCAGCTTGAGCAGCTCATCGAGATCCTCGCTGACCAGCAGCACGGCACCGCCGGCATCGCGCACCTTGCGGATGCGGGCGTGGATCTCGGCCACGGCAGCGAAATCCAGGCCGAACACGGGGTTGGAGACCAGCAGCACATCGACCTGGCCTTCAAGCTCCCGGGCCAGCACGGCGCGTTGCACGTTGCCACCAGAGAGCGACTTGATCGGCGCGTTCTCACCCTGCGTCTTCACGCGGTATTCGGCGATCAGGCGGCGGGCGCTCTCACGCAGCACGCTGGGGCTCATCCAGCCCAGGCGCGACACGGGCGCCTGGTCGAACCTCCGCAACCCCATGTTGAGCGCCACGCTGAGCTCGCCCACGCAGGCGTTGCGCAGCGGTTCTTCCGGCAGGCTGCGCACGTTCAGGCGCTGGTTCTGCGCCCGTTTGGCCAGGTAGCGTTCGTTGCCGATGTGCACCTCACCGGATTCGCGTTCGCGCTGGCCGACGAGCGACTCCATCAACTCGCGCTGGCCATTGCCCGAGACACCGGCAATGCCCAGGATCTCCCCCCGGCGCACCGCCAGGCTCAGGTCATGCACGGCGCGTTCACCACGGTCACCGCCCACACACAGCTTGCTCACGCGCAAGACGGCGGGGCCGGCTGGCACTTCATGCGCAGGCGTGGCCTCGGCATGCGTGGCGCCACTGTCGTCCAGCACCTCGGCCATCGCGGGGGATTCATGAGCTGCAGCCTGGGGCACCGTGTCGGCCTTGGCCGCGCTGGCTTCGCCCACCATGGCGGCGGCCAGTTCAGCCGGCGTGGTGTCGGCCACGCGCACGCTGGTCATCAGCGCGCCACGGCGCAGCACGCTCACATCGTCGGCCACATCCATCACTTCGCGGAACTTGTGCGTGATCATGATGATGGACGTCTCACCCGCATGCGCACGGTCACGCAGCAGGCCCAGCACTTCGTCGGCCTCCTGCGGGGTCAGCACAGAGGTGGGCTCGTCCAGGATCAGGAGTCGTGGCTTGAGGTAGAGCTGCTTGAGGATTTCAAGCTTCTGCTTCTCGCCGGCAGACAGGTCCATCGGGCGCGCATCCAGATCGAGCTTGAAGGGCGTGGTCGCCATGAAGCGCGACAGCTCCTCCCGCACCTGGTGCCAGGGCACGATGGCGGGCAGCGTGCCGCGGGCCAGCAGCAGGTTCTCGGCCACCGTCATGCCGGGCACCACGGTGAAGTGCTGGTAGACCATGCCGATGCCCAGGTTGCGCGCCACCACCGGCGAAGTGATGGCGTGCTCACGGCCGTCGATCAGCACGGCGCCCTCCTCGGCCTGGTGGTAGCCCACCACGGCCTTGACCAGCGTGCTCTTGCCCGCGCCGTTCTCACCCAGCAGGGCATGCACGGTGCCGGGGCGCACGTCGATGGAAACGGCATCCAGCGCGGTGAAGCTGCCGAAGCGCTTGGTGAGCTGGTAGGTGGACAGGGCCAGGGCGCCTGTTTTCGGGGGGACTGGATCGAGCGGGGCCGTCATGCTGAACTCCTTCTCAGGCTTTCATCTCGCGCCGGAAGACTTCGAGCGTGCGCGCCTTGACGCGCACGAACTCCGGATCGGACATGGTCTCGGGCACGCGCGGGCGGGCCAGCGTGAAAGGCACGATCTCGGCGATGCTGGTGGGCCGGCGCGTGAGCAGCAGGATCTCGTCGGCGAGGAACACGGCATCCTCCAGGTCGTGCGAGACGATCACCATGGTCACGCCCGTGGTCACATGCGCCTCCTGCAGCTTCTCGCGGATGAACAGGGTCATCTCGAAGTCAAGTGCCGAGAAGGGCTCGTCGAGGAACATCACCTCGGGGCTGGGGGCCAGGGCGCGCATGATGCAGACCGTTTGCTGCTGGCCGCCGGACAGTTCATACGGGTAGCGGGCCAGGTCGAAGCGGATCTCGAAAAGCTTGATCAGTTCGTCGACGCGGGCCTGCACCTCGGCTTCTTTCATGCCCTGGCGGCGCAGGGGGTAGGCGATGTTGTCGCGTGCCGTGATCCAAGGAAAGAGCGCATCGCGGTAGTTCTGGAAAACGTAGCCGATCTTGGTCTCCTTCAGCGTCTTGCCGTCGAAGAGGATCTCGCCCTTGTCCAGCGGGATGAGGCCCGCGATCATGTTCATCAGGGTGGACTTGCCGCAGCCGTTGGGGCCGAAGATCGAGACGATCTTGCTGCGGGGCAAATCGAGGTTGAAGTCGGTGTACAGCGGTTTGCCGGCGAAGGATTTGCACAGGCCCCGGACGGTGACGTGGGGGCGGGACTTCGTGGCCTCTTGAGAAGGCACCAGCGGTCCGGAGGCAAGGATGGCGTTCATGGTCTGGTGCTCTTTGAAAACCAGTGGTGCTGGTGGGAGGTTGTTGTGTGTTGGTGGGGCGTGCGGTGAGAGAATGGAGTTGGTTGGCGGCGTTGGCCGCCAACCAACTCCCAGCCTTCGCGAAGCGAAGGCATTGCCAGAGCGCCAGCGAGCCGCTTGGCGTGGGTGGCCGGCATAGCGAAGTAAAGGAGGAGGTCGGGCGTAGCCCGGCCGGGGGACATGAGCGACGCCGGCCACCCACGCCAAGCGGCCTGCCCAAGCGGCGGCAACCCCATGCCTTTCATGCTTTGCCACTCCAGTGGACGACCTTCTGCTCGATCAGCAGGAAGGCCAGGTTGAGCAGGTAACCCAGGGCACCCGTGATCAGGATGGAGGTGTACATGTCCTTCACGTTGAACACCTGCTGCGCATCGATGATGCGGTGTCCCAGGCCGGTTTCCGAGCCGATGAACATCTCGGCCACGATCACGATCACCAGCGACATCGACACCCCCGTGCGCAAGCCCACGAAGGTCTGCGCCAGGCTCTCCATCAGCATCACGTCCTTGAACACATGCCAGCGCGACACCCCCATGATCTGCGCCGCCATCACACGCGTCTTCTTGGCGTTCATCACCCCGTAAGCGCTGTTGAACAGCACCAGCAGCACCGCCGCGAAGGCCGCGATGGCGATCTTGTTGGCATCGGTGATGCCGAAGATCAGCAGGAACAGCGGGATCAGCGCCGACGACGGCGTGGAGCGGAAGAAGTCGATCAGGAACTCGACGCTGCGGTAGGCCGACACCGAGCTGCCCAGCATCACGCCCAGCGGCACGCCGATGGCCACGGCGATGCCAAAAGCGACCATGGTGCGGTAGAAGGTGGCCAGGAAATCGACCTTGATCGATCCCGACACGATGCTGTCCCACAGGTGGGCCAGCGTCTCGCCTGGCGGGGGCAGCAGCACAGGCTTGATCCACTGCGCCGCGATCACCAGTTCCCACAGCGCAAACAGCAGCAAGGGGCCGACCAGCGGCAGCAGACGCGGATCGAAGACTCGGTCAAGGGGCTTGGGAATCATGGGGCGCTCCAGGGCATCAGGCCGTGTAGATCAGCGGCTTGACGGGTACCGCGCGCGAGAAGATCTTGCGCTCGGTGAACACGTCGAAGAACTTCTGGAAGTAGCCGATGTCGGAAGCGCTGAACTCGTTGTACAGGGTGAAACCCGACAGCGGCACCTCCTGAACCAGCGAGGCGTCGATGGCGGTAAAGCCGTCGATGTGCTTGCGCACTTCGGCCGGGTTCTTGCGCACGAAGTCCACCGTGCGGGCGTAGGCGGCGATGTACTTCTTGGCGTCTTCGGGGCGATCCTTCAGGAAGCTGGTGGTCACGCTGGCCGAGCCGCCGAACCAGGGCGCATCGGCCGCGCCCAGCACGTACTTGCTGATCACGCCGTTCTCCAGCACCCGGGTCAGGCCCTTCAGGCGCCCGGCCGTGCCGGTGGGTTCCAGCGTGTAGACGGCATCGAGCTGATCGGCGGCCAGGGCGGGCACGTGCTGGCCGATGGGCAGCTCGATCACCTTCGGGTCGGTGATGCCGTTCTTTTCCAGAATGATCTTGGCCAGCGTCACGTTCTGGATGCCGGGACCCGAGGCCACGCGCTTGCCCTTGAGTTCGGCGATGGACTTGATGGGGCTGTCCTTGGGCACCACGAACTGGTCCAGCACCAGCTTGTGGTTCGAGGGGTTGGAGCAAATGATCTTGAACAGGCCCGGCGAGGTGATCTCGGCCAGACCCAGCGCGGCCGAGGCGGTGCCGTTGGCCGAGCCGTGCACGCGGCCGGCGATCATGGCTTCGGCCACCTGCTGGGCGCTGGCGAACTTCACGCCTTCCACGTTCAGGCCAGCCTCCTTGAAGAAGCCCCGCTCCAGCGCGGTGTACAGCGGCAGGCCCGAAGCGATGGGCCAGTAGCCGATCATGATCTTGTCGCCATTGGCATGCGCGGCAGGCAAGCCGCTGCCCAAGGCGATGGCGGCGGCGCTGGCCTGCAGGAACTGGCGGCGGTCTGTACGGGTCTTGCTGGAATCAGTCATGGGGTGGGGTGAGCGTGTTGAATGAAAAGAAGCTGTTCAATGAGCTGGTGTGGATCACAGGCCTTCAAGCGCCTTGATCACGGCCTTGGAATCGGAGACGGCGCCGAACACGCCACCTTGCATCTTGATCATCGAGAAGGCCTGGGCGTGGTTGGCCGGGTCGGTGGCGCCGGTGCAATCGGTCAGCATCACGCACTCGAAACCGCGGTCATTGGCCTCGCGCATGGTGGTGTGCACGCACACGTCGGTGGTGATGCCGGTGAGGATCAGGTTGCGGATGCCCTTGGTGTTGAGGATCAGCTCCAGGTCGGTCGCGCAGAAGGAGCCCTTGCCCGGCTTGTCGATGATGGGCTCGCCATCAATGGGGTAGAGCTCGGGGATGATGTCCCAGCCGGGCTCGCCGCGCACCAGGATGCGGCCGCACGGGCCGACGTCGCCAATACCGACGCCATCGGTGCCGATCTGGCGCGAGCGCCAACGCTTGTTGGCCGGCAGGTCGCTCAGGTCGGGGCGATGGCCTTCACGCGTGTGGATCACCAGCATGCCCACCTTGCGCGCGGCGGCCAGCAGCGCCTTGATCGGCTCGATGGGCGCGCGCGTCAGCGACAGGTCGTAGCCCATCTTGTCCACATAGCCGCCGACACCGCAGAAATCGGTCTGCATGTCGATGATGATCAGCGCCGTGTTCGACGGCTGCAGATCGCCGTTGTAGGGCCAGGCGTAGGGTTGCGATTCGATGAAGGTGGTCATGCGGCCTCCTTGATGCCGTTGGCGTTGGTGCTGGCATTGAACAGGGACGCCTGCGCAGGCGTGTCCAGCAGGTTGGTCTCGTTGCCCTGGAAGGCGCGGGTGGGCGGGGCGAAGCCGCAGGATTGGCCATCGGTATGCGCCACCTGGGCTTCCCATGGCAGTTCGAACGTGCCGTCCACCATGTCCTGCATGAAGGTGTAGGGGCAGTCCTGCGCGCCGCCCTTCACCGCCACGTAGCCGCGGTGGTAGAGCTGGTAGATGTTGTTCTCGACGCCCCAGTGCGCGCGCGCCTCGCGGATCAGGTCGGCGCGGATCTCGGCGCACACGATCTCGTCGGGGCGGCCACCACCCTGCGCCATCACGGTGCCGTCGAAGCTGCACACCATGGCCTCGCCCATCGAATCGAAGGTGCCGTCGCTGCCGCACAGGCACACGCTGGCCGTGGCCATCAGGTTCTGGAAGGCGTTGGCCTGGTTGGTGATCTGCCAGGCGTGGCGGATGGGCGCGGTGTAGCCGGCCGTGCGGATCATCAGTTCGGCGCCCTTGTAGGCGCACTCGCGGGCCATCTCGGGGAACATGCCGTCGTGGCAGATGATCAGGCCGAGCTTGAGGCCCTTGGGGCCGTCAATCACGGGGATGCCCATGTTGCCGGGCTCCCAGGGCTCCACCGGCACCCAGGGGTGGAACTTGCGGTAGTACAGTTTGATCACGCCCTGGTCGTCGATGATCAGGCCGGTGTTGTACGGGTTGCCTTGCGGGTTCTTCTCCATGATGGAGAAGCAGCCCCAGATGCGGTGCTCGATGCAGGCCTCGCGGAAAGCCGCCACCTCGGGGCCATCCAGGCTCACCATCAACTCGTCAGCCGTGCTCATCGACAGGCCGTGCAGCGAGTATTCCGGGAACACCACCAGGTCCATGCCCGGATAGCTGCGGCGGGCCTTGCCCACCATGGCCACGATACGGTCCTTCTGCGCCGCCAGCTGCGCGGGTGTGTCCACCACGGGCAACTGCAGCTGCACCATGCCGACCACCACGCCGTTCGGGGTCTTGTTCAATCCGCTCAAGCCGCTCATTGCATGCTCCTTCTGCTCATGTGTCGCCAAGGCACCGGGCCGCTGCAGGCCGTGCACGTCCCCATCAGCGCGACACGTTCAGTTCCATCGGCGCGCCCTGCAGCGAGCGCTTGGGGCTGCAGGTCCAGATCAGGATCAGCAGCGTCAGTGCATAGGGCACTGCATTGAAGAGGTGGTAGCCGGCGCTGATGCCCACCGACTGCAAGGCCGGGCCCAATGCGCCCGCGCCACCGAACAACAGGGCGGCGCCCAGGCAGGCCACCGGCCGCCACCGCGCGAAGATCACCAGTGCCACCGCGATCAGGCCCTGCCCGCTGGACAAGCCCTCGTTCCAGCTGCCCGGGTAGTACAGCGACAGCGAGGCGCCGCCCATGCCGGCAATGAAGCCGCCCACCGTGGTGGCCAGCACGCGCACCGTATTGACGGAATAACCCAGCGCCCGTGCCGCATCGCTGCTGTCACCGGCCATGCGCACGATCAGGCCCCAGCGTGTGTTGGCGAAGGCCCAGGCCATCAGCACGGCCAGCAGCACGCCGATCGGGAACAGCGCGTTGATGCGCAGCGCCGCCTGCACCTGCTGCGAATCGCTCCACGAGCCCAGATCGATCGACGGGATCTGCGGCGCCTGCGGCTGGATCAGCGGCTTGCCCAGGTAGAAGGCCAGGCCCGCGCCCAGCAGCATCAGCGCGATGCCGGTGGCGATGTCGTTCACGCGCGGCAGCGAGCACAGCAAGCCGTGCAGCATGGCCAGCATCGCGCCGACCACGCCGGCCAGCAGCACGCCCAGCCACACATTGCCCGTGAGGTAGCTGCCCCCGAAGCCGGCCATGGCCGACAGCACCAGCACCCCCTCAAGGCCCAGGTTGATGCGGCCGGATTTTTCGGTCAGGCATTCGCCCAGGCTCACGAACAGGAAAGGCGTGCCCACGCGGATCGCACCGCCCACCACGGCCAGGGCCACGTCGCCCCAGATGTCGATGCTCATTTACGCGGCCTCCTGCGCGGTGCCCACCGGGGCTGCGCTGTTGACGGATGGGGACGATGGCGAGGGCGAAGCGCTCGGCGGCGTGGTGGCGGCGGGTGCCGGCGTGCGCCCGCGCCACAGCTCACCCAGCCGGCCACGCAGTGCCTCGCTGGCCAGAATCAACACGAAGGCGAAGCCCTGCAGCACCAGCACCGAGGCATCGGGCAGATCGAGCCGGCGCTGCAGCAGGCTGCCCGCCGCCCCGAAGCCACCGAACAGGATCGCCACCGGGATCACCGCGATGGGGTTGTGCCGGGCCACGAAAGACACCAGGATGCCGGTGTAGCCCAGGCCCGCCATCAGCGAGGCATTGGCATTGGTGTGCACCGCCGCCACCTCGATGGCGCCAGCCAGGCCTGCGCTGCCACCGCCCACGGCGCAGGCCGTGATCACCAGCGCCGGCACAGGCAAGCCCACCAGCCGTGCAGCGCGGGCGTTGCCGCCCACCACACGGGTCGAGAAACCGTGCGTGGTGCCGTGCAGCCAGATGCCGGCCAGCAGGCACGCGATCACACCCCACACCAGCCCCCAGTGCACCTCGTAGCCAGGGATCAGGCCCAGCAGGTTGCTCTCGGGCAGCGGCAGGGTCGATGGCTTGTTGAGGCTGGAAGGATCCCGCATGGGCCCTTCCACGAAATGCTTGAACAGGCCGATGGCCAGGTAGCCCATCAGCAGCGAGCTGATGGTCTCGTTCACGCCACGGTATTGCCGCAGCACGCCCACCAGCGCCACCCAGGCCGCACCGCACAGGGCGCCGGCTGCCAGCACCATCGCGGTGCCGGCCACGCCTTGTGGCGGCGCGAACAGGTAGGGCAGCCCCGCGCAGCCCAGACCGCCCAGCACCAGCGCGCCTTCGCCGCCGATCACCATCAGGCCCGCGCGCTGGGGGATGGCCACGCACAGCGCGGTCAGCATCAGCGGCGCGGCGCGCTGCAAGGTGTTCTGCCACGAGAAGGCATCACCGAACGCCCCCTTGAACAGCAGCACCCAGGTCTCCACCGGCGAGGTACCACCCAGCCACACGAAGAAGCCGAACATCAGCACCGCACCGGCCAGCGCCAGCAGAGGCAGGCCGATGGACTCCAGGGCCGAGCCCCAGGCCGACGGGCCCTTGGGGGCTGCTGCGGGCGGTGTCGTTGCGGTGCTCATGGCGGGTCGGCCTTTCGTCTGGGGAGGGCGTGCCTGGGTGCGTGTTCAGTGCGCTTGCAAGGATCAGACCTTGCCGATCACGCCTTCGACCAGGTAGTTCATGCCTTCCAGCACCGGATCGATCTGCTTGATGGTGGTGCCCTTGGGAATCACGACCTTGCCGGTGTTGTCCTTGAGCTCGCCCTTGAAGATTTCGAACTGGTCTTTGAGCATCAGGGCCTTGACGGCATCGGCCGCCTTGCGCGCGCCTTCGGGCACCATCGAACCGTAGGGTGAGGTCTTCACGAAGCCTTCCTTCAGACCGCCGCGCAGGAAGTTGGGGTGCGGCTTGCCGGTGCGCGCGGCCTCGACGATCTGCTTGTAGGGCGTGATCCAGTTCCATTCGGCGCCGGTGAGGTAGGCGTTGGGCGCGAGCTTGGCCTGGCTGGCGTGGTAGCCGCAGACGAACTTGCCGCGCTTGGCGGCGGTTTCCACCACCACCTTGGGGCCGTCCACGTGCATCGTGAACACATCGACACCCTGGTCGGCCAGGCTGTTGGTGGCCTCGGCCTCCTTGACCGGCATGGACCAGTCACCGGTGAAGATCACCGAGCAGGTGATGTCCGGGTGCACCGACTTGGCCCCCAGCGTGAAAGCGTTGATGTTGCGCAGCACCTGCGGGATGGGCTTGGCCGCCACGAAGCCGATCTTCTTCGATTTGGTCATGTGGCCGGCGATCACGCCGTTGAGGTACTGGCACTCGTCGATGTAGCCGAAGAAGCTGCCCACGTTCTTGGGATGCTTGGCCGCATCCCACATGCCGCCGCAGTGCGAGAAGCGCACGTCGGGGTTCTTCTTGGCCACATCCAGGATGTGCGGGTTGAAGTAGCCGAACGAAGTGGGGAACAGCAGCGTGGCGCCGTCCTGCGAGATCATGCCCTGCATGGTCTTCTGCACGGCCTGGGTCTCGGGCACGTTCTCCTCGGCCACGATCTTGATCCCGGCCATCTTCTTGATCTCGGACGCCGCCTCGTAGTGCGACTGGTTGTAGCCGAAATCGTCCTTGGGGCCCACGTAGATCATGCCGATGGTGAGCGGCTTCTGCGCTCGTGCCAGCAGCGGCAGGCCGCCCAGCGAGGCCATCGCCCCTGCAGCGCCCACGTTCTTGATCCAAGACCGACGATTCCAGTGATCCATTGACATGCTTGCTCCTTGCACCAGGGGGGTGCGACCAGTGATGTACACACTGGTATACAAGCATGGGGCGTGCCAACAACTCCCTGTGTGCGCAAACGCCCGAGAACCCCATGTAACGCCTTGCGTGGAGGGGCGCTGCGCCGGATCCCCCTGTGGGCCCCGCCCCCTCCACTCATGGGGGAGCCCCGTGAATCCCTGCCAAATCCCCCACACCCACGCGGAAATCCTCCCCACAAGCGCTCACTGCTGGGGTATAAATGCGGCCAATTCGAACGCCCGTTTGAAAAGAACGAGCGTTCGAAACGAATCGATCCCCGCCGGCGGGCTGCCGGATGCGTTTTCACATGGTGGCGCGGCCTGGCGGGCCCGCCCGATGACCCGAGGTGACATATGCCGCAGTACAAGGCCCCTTTGCGTGACGTCAAGTTCCTGCTCAACGAGGTGTTCGACTACCCCGCCCATTACGCCAGCCTGTCCAACGGCGGCGAAGCCACGCCCGACATGGTGGATGCCATCCTCGAGGGCTGCGCGACGTTCTGCGAGGAGATCCTGTCGCCCATCAACCATTCCGGCGACCTGGAAGGCTGCCACTTCGAGAATGGGAACGTGACCACGCCCAAGGGCTTCAAGGAAGCCTATGCCGAGTACGTGGCCGGCGGCTGGCAGGGCCTGTCGCACCCGACCGAATACGGCGGCCAGGGCCTGCCGATGTCGCTGAACCTGATGAAGGCCGAGATGATGGGCACGGCCAACTGGTCGTTCACCATGTACCCCGGCCTGAGCCTGGGCTGCATGAACACCATCATGCAGTACGGCAACGAAGCCCAGAAGAACACCTATCTGCCCAAGCTGGTCTCCGGCGAGTGGACCGGCACCATGTGCCTGACCGAGCCGCAGTGCGGCACCGACCTGGGCCAGGTCAAGACCAAGGCCGAGCCCGTGGGCGACGGCAGCTACAAGCTCACCGGCACCAAGATCTTCATCTCCGCCGGCGAACACGACCTGGCTGAGAACATCATTCACATCGTGCTGGCCCGCCTGCCGGATGCGCCCAAGGGCACGCGCGGGATCTCGCTGTTCATCGTGCCCAAGTTCATGGTGGGCGCCGATGGTTCGCTCGGTGCGCGCAACCCCGTGGTCTGCGGCTCGATCGAGCACAAAATGGGCATCCGTGCCTCGGCCACCGCCGTGCTGAACTTCGACGAGGCCATCGGCTACATGATCGCCGAGCCCAACAAGGGGCTTGAAGCGATGTTCACCTTCATGAATACGGCCCGCATCGGCACCGCCGTGCAGGGCGTGGCCCATGCCGAGCTGTCCTACCAGGGCGCCCTGCCCTACGCCATGGAGCGCCGTTCCATGCGCGCCCTGTCGGGCAAGAAGGACGCCGACCAGGTGGCCGACGCGCTGATCTGGCACGCCGACGTGCGCCGCATGCTGCTGACCCAGAAGGCCGTGGCCGAAGGCGGTCGCTCGATGATCTACCACGCTGCCAAGCTGGCCGACAACATGGTCAACGGCATCCTGGAAGGCAACCAGGCCAAGTACGAGGACTACGACAACCGCCTGGGCTTCTATACCCCCATCCTCAAGGGCTTCCTGACGGAGATGGGCCTGGAGTCGGCCAACCTGGGCATGCAGGTGTTCGGCGGCCACGGCTACATCAAGGAGCACGGCATGGAACAGATCGCCCGTGACGCGCGGATCTCCACGCTGTACGAAGGCACCACGGGCATCCAGGCGCTGGACCTGCTGGGCCGCAAGGTGCTGCTGCAGACCCGCGGCAAGTGCATCAAGGAGTTCACCAACGAGATGATCGGCTTCGCCAAGGCGCACGCCTTCAGCGGCGGCCCGCTGGGTTCGATGTCGCGCACGCTGATCAAGCGCTCGCTGCAGTGGAAGTGGGCGACGCTGCGCATCATGCTGCGCGCCGCCAAGGACCGCGACACGGTCAGCAGCTCCTGCTATGACTTCCTGATGTACGCCGGCTTCGTGATGCTGGGCTACTTCTGGCTGCAGCAGGCCGTGGTGGCCTCGGAGAAGCTGGCCAAGGGCGGCAAGGAGACGCCGGAGTTCTACAAGTCCAAGATCCAGACGGCCGAGTTCTACTTCGAGCGCCTGCTGCCCCGCGCAGACGGCCATCACAAGGCCATGCTGGCCACCAGCGCCTCGACCATGGCCATGGACAAGGAACACTTCGTGATGGGCTGATTCCCCAACGGGTCGACCGTCGCCAAGGGCTTCCAGCAGGAAGCCCTTTTTTTATTTCAGATTTACCACTTTTTCCACAAAGCAGCCAACCAGGATCTCATGGTTTCGGACAAGGCGCCGATAAGCCGAGCACGATCCCGGGCGGCTCCGCCGTGACCAGGGTTACCCAATCGTCCATTTGGGAAGCCACCATGCTCAAGTCACTCAAAATCACCACGCGTCTGACGATCACCCTGACCGTCCTCGGAACCCTCATCGTCCTCATGGCGACGGCCGCCATGTGGCAGATGGGAAAGATGCGGGCGTCCACCCATGAGATCACCACGAACTGGCTGCCCAGTGTCGAACGCATCAATGCGATGAACGCCAACACCTCCGACTTCCGGATCGGCGAAATCAGCCACGTGCTGGCCACCGACGACGCCGAGATGGCACGCATCGAGAAGGAAATCTCCTCGGTCAGAGCGGAGTTCGACAAGAACCATGACGCCTACGTCCAGTTGATCAGCAGCGATGAGGAGAGACAGCTCTACAAATCCTTCGCCGCAGACTGGCAGCTCTACCTCCAGATGCATGACAAGCTGATCGCCATGTCCCGTCTCAACCAGACCGATCAGGCCAGGGCGATGCTGGACAAGGACAGCAGGCCCGTGTACGAGCGCTTCTCCGCCACGCTCTTGAAACTGATCAAGCTCAATCATGAAGGCAGCTCGGCGGAAAGCGACAACTCCGAGGCGGCCTACAGCTCGGCCCGCCTCACGATGCTGGCAAGCGTGGTCGCGGCCCTGTGCACCGCCGTGGTGGCGGGGTTCTGGCTGATCCGATCGATCGGCGGCCCGCTGCGCGCAGCAGTCGCGACAGCCGACCGCGTGGCCGCGGGCGATTTCACGCAGCCCATTGAGGCCAATGGCGAAGACGAGGCGGCGCAGGTGCTCATGGCCTTGTCACGCATGCAGACCAGCCTGTCATCGGTGGTGTCCGCAGTGCGCTCGAATTCCGAAAGCGTCGCGACCGCCAGCGCCGAAATTGCGCAGGGCAACCAGGACCTCAGCCAACGCACGGAGCAACAGGCCAGCGCGCTCGAAGAGACCGCTGCCACGATGGAACAGCTGGGCAGCACCGTGCGCAACAACGCCGACAGCGCCAAGCAGGCCAATCAGCTGGCGCAGACAGCGGCCAGCGTGGCCACGCAAGGCGGCTCGGTGGTCGACGAGGTGGTGTGCACCATGCAAGGCATCAGCGATTCCAGCCGCAAGATCGGCGACATCATCGGCGTGATCGATGGCATCGCCTTCCAGACCAACATCCT
>DDJC01000061.1:4560-4681 GCA_002339015.1 Burkholderiales bacterium UBA1834 | reverse complement strand
GCCCAGCGCCTTGCCGACATCGCGCACGGCGCTGCGCGTTCGGTAGGTGATGACGGTGGCGGCCAGGGCGGTGCGGTGGCGTCCGTATTTGGTGTACAGGTACTGGATGACTTCTTCGCGG
>DDJC01000061.1:4205-4539 GCA_002339015.1 Burkholderiales bacterium UBA1834 | reverse complement strand
CGAAATCGACGTCGATGTCGGGGGGCTCATGGCGCTCCGTGGAGAGGAAGCGCTCGAACAGAAGGTGTCCGCCACTGGGATCGACTTCAGTGACACCGAGCGCATAGCAGACGGCAGAGTTGGCCGCAGAGCCGCGCCCTTGGCACAAGATCCCCTTGCCCTGCGCGTGCTGGACGATGTCTTCGACGGTCAAAAAGAATTTTTCGTACTTGAGGTGCCGGATGAGATCGAGTTCCTTGTCGATTTGATGCAGCACAGATGCAGGCGTGCCACCTTTGTGCGCGTAGCGGCGCAGCAGGCCCGCCTTGGTCAATTGGCGCAAGTGGCTCGTGGG
>DDJC01000061.1:0-4197 GCA_002339015.1 Burkholderiales bacterium UBA1834 | reverse complement strand
GTTTCACCTGGAGGCACCAATTCCTGCGGATATTCGTACTTCAACTCTTTGAGGTTGAACTGGCAGTGGGCCGCCACATCCAGCGTGGCCGCGAGCAGATCGGGCGGATAGTGCCGGGCCAGGCGCATGCGCGAGCGCAGGTGGCGCTCGGCGTTGGGCTGCAAGGCCAGTCCGCATTCAGCCACGGGCCTGCCCGTGCGCACGGCGGTCATCACGTCTTGCAGAGGCTTGCGTGACCGCACGTGGAAATGCACGTCGCCCGCCGCCACCAAGGGCATGCCGGTGGTTTCGCTGACCATGCGCAATTGCTCCAGCCATTCGAGGTCGTCCCAGGCGCTGAGCAGTTCAGCGGCCAGCCAGATGTGTCGACCGAAAAGGGCTTTTCCCCAATGGCACAGATGGGTCAGGGCCTTGGGGCTGCAAGGGCGCGGGGGCACCAGCAGCAGCACGCAGTGCTTGAAGGCACTCGCGGTGATCTGATCGATGGACAGACGGTACTGCCCTTTGGGGCTGTCGCGCCTGAGCAGGGTGATGAACTCGCTCAGGTGGCCGTACCCATCGCGGTTGCAGGCCAGCGCGACCAGTTTGAAGGGCGGCACATCGGGCTCATGGCTGGCAGGGCGCACGGTGAACTCGCTGCCGATCAGCAGTTTCAGCAGCGGCACCGGGTGGTCATCCAGGTGGGCTTGTCGCTGGATGTCTTTCAAGGCCGCATGGGCCCGCACCACCCCCGCCAGCGAGCATTCATCGGTGATGGCCAGCGCGCTGTAGCCCAGCTGGCAGGCCCGCTCCACCAGCTCGGCCGGATGCGAAGCCCCGCGCTGGAAGCTGAAATGGCTCAGACAGTGCAGCTCGGCGTAGGCGGGCAGCGCGTGGCGGTCCATCAGCCGTACACCCCGTGCAGGAACCAGTGCGCCGCGCCCTGGCCTTCGGCGGCCATGGGCACGCGCTCCTTGTAGACCCACAGCAGGCCGGCCGCGGGTGAGCTGGCGATGAAGTAATCGCGCGCCTGGACGCCATCGGCATGATGCTGATCCCACCAGCCGCCTTCGATGCGTTGCGGCCCGGCCAGCAGGCTGAGCGGGCCGTGGTGCTGGGGTTGGTGTCCGCGCAGGGTCAGGGGCTGGGGTTGGTCCAGGATCCAGGCTGGCATGGGCATGGCCTGTGGGTGCGGTTTGGCCGGTCCGGGCCTGATGCCATCGGCCTGTGTGCTGGGCACCCAGGTCTGCATGTGCCCTGGACGGTGGTCGGCCAGTGCCTGAGGCCGAAGTACACGGTCTGGCCCCAGGCGCACGCTGATTTTCTCCAGCGTATGGCGCAGGGCCTCACCGCTGGGCAGGGCCTCGGGCAGCAGCGACAGGGCCTGGTCCGGCAGGCGTTCGATCTCGCGGGCATGCAGGCTGAGCTCGCCCACCGGGCCTTTCAGGCGCACATGGGCCAGGTGCTCGGCCAGCAGGCGTGCCAGATGGTCTACCTGGCGCACGGCTTGGGCGGTGCGCACTTCCAGGGACTCGCCGCCACCGGCGTGGCGCGAGGCCATGTCGTGCCGCCAGCGCAGTTCGATGGCCAGCACCCCCGCGTGCCGCAGCGCCAGCCAATCCTGCAGCCGGCGCAGCAGATGGGCCGCAGCGTGCAGCACGGCGTCGGTCGATTCCACGCGAAAGGGCAGTTCCAGCCGCTCGTCGAACACCTCGGGCAGCGTCAGCCAGGGTGGCAGGGTGTCCGGGCGCTGGCCGTGGGCCTGGTCCAGCGCGTCCAGCAAGGGTGCGCCGAAGCGCCGGGCCACGCCGCCACGCGGCAGGCGCCGCAGTGCGCCCAGGGTGCGGCAGCCCATCTGCGACAAGGTCTCCAGGTGGGGGCGAGCGGCGCTCAGGGTGTGCAGCGGCAAGGTCGCCAGTTGCTCGGGCGGGGGGCATGCGGCGTTCACCTCATCGCCCTGATGGCGCGACAAGGCCAGGGCCGCCAGGCTGGTCGGCCCCCAGGCCAGGCGCTGCCAGCCCGGCGCGGGGGCGCCTTCGCACAGCTGTTGCCGCAGGGCTTGCGCGCCGCCGAACAGTCGCAGGCTGGCGCCCACCTCGACCAGCACGGCCTCGTCCAGCAAGGCGACGCGGGGGGTGAAGCGCAGTGCCCACCAGCCCAGCAGGCGCTGTGTCCAGGCTTGTTCGTCGGCGGTGGCACCGTCAGTCACGGAGGGGATCAGCGAGAACCAGAGCATGTGAAGCAGAGGAAGATGGCGCCGTGAAGGCGGCGGTGGGGGGGGTCGTGTCGGCATGCCGTGGGGGGCTGGGTATCGCCGTGGGTATCGGCATGGGCTGGGGCGCACGCGTGGGTTGCTCGATGGGCGCGGGGACTTTGTGCTGCCAATGTGCCAAGCCAGGTGGCCAGGCGTGCAGTCGCAGCGGGGACGCCAGCACCGGCCCCTTGCGCTTGAGAATGTCGATATGCAAATGTCCGGGGCCCTGAAGTTCGAGGCGCAATCTCAAGGACGCCGCGGAAGACTGCTGGGCCACCTGCGCCGGCCGCACGATGAACACCGGCGCATCGCATTGCAGGGCCCAGGTCTGCAGCCTGCGCACCTGGGCGGTGTCAGCCTGGGGCAGCCAGCTCACCAGGCCTGCCAGTTCGCGCGCGGCGCCTGGGCCCTTGATCAGCTGTTCGGTGGCCCACAAGCGCTCCTGCGGGGTGTCTGCCCGCACCCAGGTGAGGTGGGCGGCCGTTACGCCGGCCTGTTGCAGCCCAGGCAGATGGGGCATGAGCGGTGGGCCCACGAAGACCAGGGCCTGGCCGGGCCCTGCCTGGCGGCTCAGTCCTGGGCTCAGCAGTCGCCACTCGGCCAGGGGCTCGCGTGGGGCCGGCCAGGGTTGCAGCAACTCGGTGAGGGTGTGCGTGGGCCAGCCTCCGCCCGGCAACTCCCGGTCCAGTGCTGCGAAGCCGGTGGCACAGACGCGCTGCCGGCCAGGACTGACCTGGCTGGCTGACCACAGCGCATCCTGGAGCGCCGGGGGCAGGGAGGAAAGGACGGGCAACGCGCGCATGGTGATACTGTATTTGCATACAGTATATGGCGATTGCTTCGCCGAGGTCATCAACCCTGGCGGCCAGCCAGGTCAAGCATGACGACGTTGACGTCATCAATTAGAAGAATTATTCTAATTGGATGGTCAGACTTGCCAAATTCAACGACGACACCTTCGTGCAGGCCGCCATCGAGGTGGCCGCCACTTGCGGTGTGGCCGCGGTCTCCATGGCTGCCATCGCCAGCAAGGCGGGTGCGCCCATGGGCTCGGTGTATCACCGCTTCGGCTCGCGAAGCGAGGTGCTTGCGCGCGCCTGGCTGCGGGCCAAATCCGGCTTGCGCCAGGCTGTCGAGCCACACTGGCAGGCCGGCCGCACCTGGCCAGCCGTGCAGTCCTTGCTGGGCTGGTGCCGTGAACACCCGTTGCACGCGCGCTTTCTGCTGCAGTGCGAAGACCACCCGCCCATCGACGAAGCCCTGGCAGAGCCCTGGCGTCAGTGCCTGGACGACGAGCAACTGGCGCTGGAGCAGGCTTTCGAGCAGATCGTTCGCCACTGTGCGCGTCATGGTGGCGGCGATGCGGCGCAGGTCCAGGCCTTGAACACCCTGCTGCGCTTCGCGCTGCTGGACAGCCCGCTGGCGCTGGCGCGACCCTACCTGCTCCAGGGGCGCGAGATCCCCTCAGGCGCCGAAGCCTTGCTGCGCACCTCGCATGCCGCGTTGTGTCCTTGGGCAATGACCCCGGCGCAGGACAACGAACCCGACGCGCGCCTGAGCACGTCCCTGCCATCCATGGCCCCCACGCTGGCCCATGCCGAACTGGCCCCCGCCCGTTCCGCCACGCACTGATCCTTCATCCTTTCGCCCACCATGCGCCAATCCACCCAACAGGACGGCGGCCGTCCCATCCCCCTGCATGACGAAGCCGATTTCGCCGCCATGCGCCGTGCTGGCCGCGTAGCTGCCGACACGCTCGATTTCATTGCGCCGCATGTGCGGCCGGGTGTCTCCACGGCTGAGCTTGATCGCCTGTGCGAGACCTTCATGCGCGAAGCCGGTGCCATCCCGGCCACCATCGACTACAAGGGCTACAAGCACGCCTCGTGCATCTCGGTGAACCACGTGGTCACGCACGGCATCCCCTCCGAATCGAAGGTGCTCAAGGCCGGCGACATCGTCAA
>DDJC01000110.1:153-4619 GCA_002339015.1 Burkholderiales bacterium UBA1834 | reverse complement strand
GTGGTCAGCCTGCCGCACGGCTGGGGTCATGACCGCCAGGGCACGGGCCTGCGGGTGGCCCAGGCCCATGCCGGCGCCAGCCTGAACGACCTGACCGACGACCGCCTGACCGACGGCATCAGCGGCAATGCGGCCTTCAGTGCCGTGCCGGTGCGGGTGGCAGCGTAGTCGACAAGGCCAGGCGGCGCTTGGCGGCAGGCGCCTAGAATCATCCACATGAGCGAGCTCAGCCAAGAAATCGCCGCCGCCGCCGCGCGCCTGGTGGTCGAGGAGGGCCTGGAATACGGCCCCGCCAAACGCCGCGCCGTGAAGGTGCTGGGCCTGAACGCCCGCGCCCAGTTGCCTGGCAACGATGAAGTCGAAGCAGCGGTGGAGGAGTACCTCGCCATCTTCTGCGCCGACACCCAGCCCGCCGAGCTGGCTGCCCTGCGTGAGCTGGCCGCCCGCTGGATGGAGCGTCTGGCCGAATTCCGCCCCCACCTTGCGGGCGCCATCTGGCGCGGCACCGCCACCCGCCTGAACGACATCCACCTGCAGCTGTACTGCGACGACCCCAAATCTGCCGAAATCGCCCTGATCAACCAGCGCCTGGACTACGATGTGGGCAGCGTGCCCGGCCCGCGCGGCCAGAGCGTCGATTGTCTGAGCCTGACCGTGCCCTGCCCTGGCCTGGGGGGTGAAGCCATCGGCCTGCACCTGACCATCCTGGACCTGGACGACCTGCGCGGCGCGCTCAAGCCCGATGCACGCGGGCGAACCGAGCGGGGTGATCTCCAGGCACTGAAGAAACTGATGGAGGACGCTGACCATGACGACGCCTCACCGACGCCGGGCTGAGCAGCCCCGACACGGCGGCCAACCGCTGCACTGCGCTCATGGCGGCACTCAAACCCCGCGCGGGTTGCGTAGTGCGGCCCTGCTGCTGGCCGCCTGCGTTGCGTTGTCGGCGCAGCCCGCCCCGGCTGCACCAGCATCGCCCCCGTCAGCGCCTGGTGCCTCCGCGGCCAAGACTCAGCCACCGGGCTGGCAAGGCATTTGGGAAGGCCGCCTGGCGGGGCAGCCTGTCGTCATGGCCCTGTCTCTCAATGATCAGGGGCGCTGGACTGGCCGATACTTCTATGAGCGCTTCGGCCGCGATCTGGGCCTGTGGGGCCCCGCGCCCGACGCGCCCCCCGCTTCGCCCGACACATTGACACTGCAGGAATGCGCCCCCGACTACGGCATCCCCGACGCGCCCTGCGAACAGCCCACGGGAAGCTGGTCACTCACGCTGGCGGGCGCGAGCGCCAAGGGGCAATGGCAGGTGGTCAGCCGCACGGGCCGCTTCGTGCCGACGCCCGTCACGCTCACCCGTGTCGCCGCCTACACCCCCACCGCCGAGGCCCTGAGCGACCCTTACGAGCAGCGCCGCCTCAAGGGCATCCGCGCTCAACGCGGCCCAGGCGGCCAGCAAGGCCCCGTGGCCTGGGAAGTCCTCAGCGATGCCCGTACCAAGGTCACCACCCCGCAGTTCACACGCGGCGCCCCGCCCGCCGTGCTGCAGCGCATCAACGACCAGTTCAAGGCCCAATGGCATGACCGCGTCAGCCAGGCCCTGACCGCCATCGACCACGATGACCAGGTCGATGTGGTGTTCGCCAACCGTCGCTGGCTGGCCACCACCTACAGCGTGGGCTTTTATCACGCAGGCGCCGCCCACCCCAGCAACGGCTTCACGGCCACCACCTACGATCTGGCGACCGGCCAGCCGGTGGCATGGGCCCGCTGGTTCCGCTTCACGGCGCCCGGCACCGAGGGCGTGGACTTCGAGCGCCGCGACCTGCTGGCCGCCCAGGCGCTCAAGGCCTTCGCCGCCCAGGTCACCGAACTGCCCCCCGACGTGCCGCCCGCCACCGCCGACCAGGCCCGGTGCGCCCGCCTGGTGCTGGCCCACTACGCCTGCCACGGCGGCCGCTGCAACAGCGGCGAGCTCACGAGCGGACGCATGCCCGAGGGCTGGCAGATCTGGCCCACGGCCCAGGGCCTGGCCGTGGCCCCGGATGTCTACGCCGAGGTCGACCGCGGCTGCCGCGGCCAGGCCGTGGTGCTGCCCTGGGGGCAGGCACGCGCCAGCCTGCTGCGCCCGCAAGCCCTGCCCTGAGCCTGGCCCTGGCCGGACAACACCGCCTGGCCGCATCGGCGCGTACACTGCCGCGCATGGAAACCCCGAGCACGCCCCCCGCATCCACGGCGCCGGCCACCGCACACACCACACCACAGCCCAGCCCTTCGCGCCGCGTGTGGCTGGGCGCCGGCCTGGCTGCCGCTGTGGCCGGTCTGGGCGGCGGCGTCTGGTGGGCCTTGCACCGAGAACACTCGGCCGCCCGCGCCGCGCCCGGCGATCCCCTGCCTGAAGGCTTCTGGGCTCAGCAATTTGACACCATCGATGGCCCGCCCCTGCAGCTGACCAGCTTCCAGAGCAAGCCTCTGGTGATCAACTTCTGGGCCACCTGGTGCCCGCCCTGCGTCAAGGAGATGCCGGATCTGGACAAGTTCCACCAGGCCCACAATGCCCAGGGCTGGCATGTGATCGGGCTGGCCATCGACGGCCCCACCCCGGTCAAGGCGTTTCTGGGCAGAACCCCGGTACACTTCCCGATCGGTCTGGCCGGTTTCGGTGGCACCGAGCTGGCCCAGGCCTTGGGCAACACGGCAGGAGCCCTGCCGTTTTCAGTGGTCATCGACCGCCAGGGACGTATCCGGCATCGTAAGATGGGGCCCGCGCACCTTGACGAACTGAACGGCTGGGCCCGCGAGTTCGTCTGACAGCGGCATCTGACCGCTTCCCCTGTCATCCAGGGGCTTTACAGGCAGATTTTCCTCAAGCACATAAGCAGATGAGTTTTTTGTGCCCATTTGTGCTTAAAATCCGCCTACTTTCATTTTCTTGGACGAACATCCGGACACAATCCGGCCATCGTTCAACGAACACATGCAGATTCTTGTCCTCCATGGCCCCAATCTGAACCTGCTCGGCATCCGGGAACCACAGGTCTATGGCGCCACCACGCTGGAGCAGATCAACACGGCCCTGAGCCAGCGCGCAGCCCTTCGCGGCGCCACGCTCAGCGCCTTCCAGAGCAACCATGAAGGCGCCCTGATCGACCGCGTGCACGCCGCGCGCACCGATGGCACCACCTTCATCGTGATCAACCCCGGGGCCTACACCCACACCAGCGTCGCCCTGCGTGATGCGTTCGCGGGCGTGGCCATTCCCTTCATCGAAGTGCACCTCTCCAACGTGCACCGCCGCGAGCCCTTCCGCCACCACTCCTATTTTTCGGACCTGGCAGAAGGCGTCATCGTCGGTCTTGGCGCGCTGGGCTACCAGCTGGCCCTGGATGCCGCGCTGGAGCGCTTGAACGCGCCCGCCCCGGCCGCCTGAGCCTACAAAGACCAAGACCTCACGCCCTCATTTCTCCCTTCCCTCTTTCATCGAGCCGACCGGGCATGCCCCGGCGACCCTGGAGATTCCCAACATGGACCTGCGCAAACTCAAGACCCTGATCGACCTCGTGTCGGAGTCCAACGTCTCTGAACTCGAAATCACCGAGGCCGACGGCAAGGTGCGCATCGTCAAGGCTGGTGCCGCCCCCGTGGCCGTGGCCATGCCGGTGATGCAGGCCCAACCCATGCCCGCCGCAGCCGCACCAGCCGCCGCGCTCGCCCCCGTGGCAGAAGCCGCTGTCGCCGAAACCGGCCACGTGGTCAAGTCGCCCATGGTCGGCACCTTCTACCGAGCCTCCAGCCCGGGGGCCAAGGCCTTCGCCGAAGTGGGCGACCAGGTCAAGGAAGGCCAGGCCGTCTGCATCATCGAGGCCATGAAGATCATGAACGAGATCGAGGCCGACAAGGCCGGAACGATCACCAAGATCCTGGTCGACAACGGCCAGCCGGTTGAATACGGCCAACCCCTGTTCGTCATCGAATAAGGCGGGGCTCCATGTTCAAGAAAATTCTCATCGCCAATCGCGGCGAGATCGCCTTACGTATTCAGCGCGCCTGCCGCGAGATGGGCATCCAGTCCGTCGTCGTGTACTCCGAGGCCGACCGCGACGCCAAGTACGTGCGCCTGGCCGATGAGGCCGTCTGCATCGGCCCGGCCCCTTCGGCGCAGAGCTACCTGCACATGCCGGCCATCATCTCGGCCGCCGAAGTCACCGACGCCGAAGCCATCCACCCCGGTTACGGTTTCCTGTCCGAGAACGCCGACTTCGCCGAGCGCGTCGAATCCAGCGGCTTCACCTTCATCGGCCCCACGCCCGAGTCCATCCGCATCATGGGTGACAAGGTCTCGGCCAAGCAGGCCATGATCAAGTCGGGTGTGCCCTGCGTGCCTGGCTCCGAAGGCGCCCTGCCCGACGACCCGAAGGAGATCATCCGCACCGCCCGCGCCGTGGGCTACCCGGTGATCATCAAGGCCGCCG
>DDJC01000110.1:0-125 GCA_002339015.1 Burkholderiales bacterium UBA1834 | reverse complement strand
GTGCACACCGAGGCCGCGCTGATCCACGCCGTGCAGACCACGCGCGCCGAGGCGGGTGCCGCCTTCGGCAACCCGGCGGTCTACATGGAGAAGTTCCTCGAGCACCCGCGCCACATCGAGATCCA
>DDJC01000099.1 GCA_002339015.1 Burkholderiales bacterium UBA1834 | reverse complement strand
CATCAAGAACCTGATGATCCCGACGCGCCATGACGGCTCGCGCGAGGAAGGCGGCCTGACACTGTTCCAGCTGGACGGCCCCGAGAAGGGCGAGAAGCAGTTCATCTACGATGCCGCGATGAAGTACATCGATGCGGGCGTGCCCACCGTGATCTTCGGCGGCGAGGAGTACGGCACCGGCTCCAGCCGCGACTGGGCGGCCAAGGGCNNGGCTCCTCGCGCGACTGGGCCGCCAAGGGCACCAACCTGCTCGGGGTCAAGGCGGTGATCGCCGAGAGCTTCGAGCGCATCCACCGCTCCAACCTGGTCGGCATGGGCGTGCTGCCGCTGCAGTTCAAGGGCGACGACAGCTGGCAGTCGCTGGGCCTCAAGGGCGACGAGACGATCAGCATCGAGCTGGGCGACGCCATCGTGCCGCAGGCCGACGCCAAGCTGATCATCCAGCGGGCTTCAGGCGACACCGAGACCGTGATCGTCAAGCTGCGCATCGACACGCCGATCGAGGTGGACTACTACCAGCACGGCGGCATCCTGCCCTTCGTGCTGCGGCAACTGCTGGCGGCCTGAGATCGGTTCAGGCCAACGGCGTTGGCCCACGGGCCATTGCACAATGAAGCCCCGCCCCGGCGGGGCTTTTGCATGGTGCCTGCAAAAAACCGATTTCCTCAACGGCACCGACACCACCGCCTCCCATGCAAGACCCAGCCAAGGCCCCCGACAGAGGCCATCCGATTTCCCAAGCGCCAGCACACCCGTTCGTGGCCGGGCGGCGAGGCACCTGGCTGAAGATTCTGGCCGGGTTGGCTGCGCTGGCCCTGCTGTGGACGGGCGTGCTGGGCGGGTGGCTGCCCGGCTGGGTGCGCCCCAAGGTGGAGGCCGCCGCCAAGCAGGCGCTGGGCGTGCCGGTGCGCATCGGCCAGTTGGACGTGCAGCCCTGGACATTGAATGTCACGGCCGACCACATCGCCATCGGCGCCCAGGGCAGCGAAATCCTGACGCTGCAGAAGGCCCAGGCGCAGCTCTCGCTGAGCTCGGTGTGGCGTCTGGCCCCGGTGCTGCGCCGTGTCACGCTCATCCGGCCCGAACTGTGGGTGGAGCGCCAACAGAACGAGCGCTTCAACTTCACGCCCATCCTGGAGCACCTGGCCAAACAGGCCCAGTCCGAGCCCGAGTCCGCCGGCAATGAGCCCGCGCGCTTCGCCATCTACAACATCCGCCTGACGGATGGCCTGGTGCGCTACGGCGACCGGGTGCTGGGCCAGACGCACCGCATCGAGGCGATCAACATCGGCGTGCCCTTCATCTCCAGCCTGCCGGCCGATGAAGACGTGGACGTGCACCCTCTGCTGGAAGCCCGCGTGAACGGCAGCCCCCTGCGCGTGAACGGCCGCACCCTGCCCTTCAAGGAAGGCCTGCGCTCGGAGATCGACGTGCAATGGCGTGACGTGGACCTGCCCAAGTGGGCCGTCGCCGTGCGCCCGCTGCTGCCCCCGCAGGCCCAGGCCGACGTGGCCTCCGGCCGCCTGGCCGCCTCGCTCAAGATCGTGTTCGAAGAGCGCAAGGCCCCGGCCGTGCCGCGCGTGGCCATCACGGGCGGTGTCGACGTGAGCGGCCTGCAGTTGACCGTGCCGGCCCTGGGTGTGCAGACCCGGTGGACAGCGTTGAAGGTTGCGGGCATCGACACCCTGCCATTGGAGCGCCAGGCCCGCCTGGGCAGTATCACGCTGGAGGGGCTGCGCGTGGGCGTGCAGCCCCCCACGGCCGTGCGGCGCGCCAAGGCCAGGGGCCTGGGCGCCCAGACGGCCTCAGCGGCCGCGCCGGCTTCAAGCGCATCCGTCGTCACACCGGCCAAGGCATCCCCCGCCCCCTCGGCCTGGCGCTGGCAGCTCGACCAGCTCAAGGTCAATGCTGAGGCCATTGATGTCCAGCCGCCCGGGGCAGACGCGCTTCCCACGCTCGGCCCGGTCCACATCGCGCTCAGCGGGCTGAACAGCCGCCACGACGCTGCGCCGGCCAAGCTGCACCTGGACGCAGCCGACCCTCACGGCATGGCCCTGGCCGTCGAGGGCGGCCTACAAGCCCAGCCACCCCGCGCCACCTTGAACCTCCAACTCGCCGGGCTGCAGCCCGCGCCCTGGCTCAAGGCCCTGGACAAGCTCATGCCGCTGCCCGTGCAGATCACACAGGGTGAGCTGTCCGCCCAGACGACGCTGGAGGCTGACACCCAGGCCATCGTGCTGAGCCAGGGCCAACTGGGTCTGAAGGATCTGAAGGCGCAGGCCGTTGCCAAGGGCGTGAAGGACGGCCTCTCGCTGGCCTCGCTCGACGCCCAGGGCCTGCAAGCCCGCCTGCGTCTGCCGAGCGCAGCTCAGCCGGCCATCCTTGACACCTTGAGCCTCATGGCCCTGACCCTGAACAAGCTCGACGCCAAGGCCACACGCGACGCCCAGGGACGCTGGCTGCTGATGCCGCCCCGGCAGGATGCGCCTGCCAGCGGCAAGCCCGGCGCACCCGCCAATGCCTCAACGGCCCTGCCCCAGGTGGCCGTGACGGCGCTGCGCTGCACCCAATGCGCCGTGGCCGTGAGCGACCAGAGCGTGCAGCCGCATGCCCAGGTGACGCTCAGTCAGGCCGAACTCACCGTGCGACAGGCCTCGACCGACCTGGGCCGCTTCATGACCTTCGCGCTGAACACCCGCGCGCAGGGCAAGGGCCAGATCCGCCTGTCGGGCGAAGTGCGCCCGCAGCCGCTGTCGCTGCGCGGCAAGCTGGGTGTCACGCAGCTGGACCTGCGTGCCTTGCAGCCCTACCTCGATCCCCACGTCAACATCCAGCTGGCCCAGGCCCTGGCCAGCATGGAGGGCAGCGTCACCGTGAACCTGCCGCTGGACAACGACATCGGCCAGCTCGACGCGCGCTACCAGGGACAGGCCAGCCTGGGCGACGTGCGCGTGCAGGACAGCGTCAACCAGGCGGATTTCCTGCGCTGGAAGCTGCTGTCTGCCAAAGGACTGGACATCACCTGGAAAGACCAGGCGCTCGATGCCGACCTGGGCCGCATCGCCCTGCAGGATTTCTACGGCCGCGTCATCATCAACCCCAACGGCCGCCTCAACCTGGCCGACATCACCGACCGCAGCGCGGGCCAGGAGGCCAAGTCGCTGACCACGCCGCAGGACGCGCCCGGCACGCCGACAACCGTGGAGCCCCTGAGCGGCACCACGACCGCACCGATCGCCCCCAGGGCGGAGGCGCCGGCATCGGCCCCGGCCTCCTCGGCGTCTGCAGCCAACCGCGGCGCCGCTCCGCCCTCCCAGCTGCGCTGGCAGCACATCACCCTGGCCAAGGGCCGCGTCGACTTCACCGACAACTTCGTCAAGCCCAACTACTCGGCGCGCCTGACGCAGGTAGAGGGCGACATCTCCGCCGTGGCCTCCAGCAAGCCCGAGCCGGCCCAGGTCAAGATATTGGGTGCGGTGGACGGCGGCGCCCCGCTTGAGATCACCGGCCAGCTGCATCCCCTGGGCCCGCGGCTGTACACCGACATCCAGGGCAGTGCGAAGGGCATCGAGCTCACGCGCCTGAGCCCCTACGCCGGCCGCTACGCCGGCTACGCCATCGAGAAGGGCACGCTGTCGCTGACCGTGCACTACAAGGTCGACAAGGGCAAGCTCGAAGCACAGAACAAGATCTTCCTGGACCAGCTCACTTTCGGCGACAAGGTCGACAGCCCCGATGCCACCAAGCTGCCGGTGCAGCTGGCCATCTCGCTGCTCAAGAACAGCCGGGGCGAGATCGACATCAGCCTGCCCGTGTCCGGCTCGCTGGACGACCCGCAGTTCTCGGTGGCCGGCATCATCTGGAAGGTGATCGCCAACCTGCTGACCAAGGCCATCACGGCGCCCTTCTCGCTGCTGATGGGCGGCGATTCGAACGAACTGGGTACCGTGGCCTTCGCGCCCGGCAGCGCCGAACTGAGCGACAAGGCCCGCGAGGGCCTGGACACCCTGGTGACCAGGCTCAAGGACAAGCCCTCGCTCAAACTCGAGGCCACCGGCCGTGCCGACCCCGCCGTGGACGCCGACGGCCTGCGCGAGCGCTACGTGCGCAACCTGATGCGCGCCGCCAAGGCCAAGGCCACCGGCCAGCCCCTGCCCGAAGTGCGCATCGGCGACGACGAGCGCACGCAATGGCTCACCGCCGCCTACAAGGCCGCCGACATCAAGAAGCCACGCAACCTGATCGGCCTGGCCAAGACCCTGCCGCCCGCCGAGATGCAAGCCCTGCTCGAGGCGAGCGCCCCAGCCGACGACACCGCGCTCAAGGTGCTGGCCGACCGGCGCGGTGACCGCGTCAAGGCCTACCTGGCCGACAAACTGCCCCCCGAGCGCGTGCTGCTGACCGCCTCCAAGCTGGGCCGCACAGGGCTGCCGGACGACGACAAGGCCTCCGGCGCGCGCGTGCAATTCGCCATCCACTGAAGGACCGTCGTGGCAGAACCGTTCAAGAACCTGATCAATGCCGACGTGGTGCGGGAAGCCGGCCGCCACCTTCGCCGCGTGTGGCCCGCCTTCGATCAGAAGCGCTTCGAGCGCCTGGCCCTGGCCGGGCTGGAAGATCTGGAATTCAAGGCCCGTGCCCAGCACCTGGGCCAGGCCCTGCAGGCCACGCTGCCCGGTGATTTCCATCATGCCGCCGAGGTGCTGGAGGCCAGCTTCAAGACCGTCACGCACGTGGAAGATCCGGACAAGGAACTGGGCCTGCTGCGCACCGACGACACCGGTCTGGCCGGCTGGGTGCTGTGGCCCGTAGGCGAGTTCGTCGCGCAACGCGGTCTGGACCATCCAGAACGTGCCTTGCAGGTGCTGCACGCGCTCACCCAGCGCTTCACCGCCGAGTTCGCCATCCGCCCCATCATCATGGCGCACCCGGAGCTGTCACTGCGCACGCTCAGCGAATGGACCACCGATCCCAGCCCCCACGTGCGCCGCCTGGTCAGCGAAGGC
This sequence comes from Burkholderiales bacterium UBA1834, assembly GCA_002339015.1. GTDB lineage: Bacteria > Pseudomonadota > Gammaproteobacteria > Burkholderiales > Burkholderiaceae_C > Aquabacterium. Next base: position 2,555 of record DDJC01000099.1, on the reverse strand, counting down.
AGCCGCCCGCGCCTGCCCTGGGGCCTGCGCCTCAAAGCCCTGGTGGCGGACCCCACGCCCACCCTGCCCCTGCTCGAAGCCCTGCAGGACGACGTGAGCGAGTACGTGCGCCGCAGCGTGGCCAACCACTTGAACGACATCGCCAAGGACCACCCCGAGCGCCTGGCCGACTGGCTGGAGCGCCACCTGCCCGAGGCCCCGGCCACGCGCCTGCGCCTGCTGCGCCACGCCAGCCGCACGCTGATCAAGCAGGGCCATGGCCGCACGCTCACGCTGTGGGGCCTGGGCACCGCGTTCGACGGAGATGTGCGCTGGCGGGTCTCGCCCAAGCGCATTGCCATCGGTGAGTCGGTCGCCTTGAACCTGGCACTTGCCTCGACCAGCGCCAGCACCCAGACGCTGGAGATCGACTACACCGTGCACCACGCACGGGCCCAGGGCGGCGCCTCGGCCAAGACCTTCAAGGGCTGGCGCGTGAGCCTGGCTCCGAGCGAGACGCTGTCACTGGCCAAATCGCATTCGATGCGGCCGGTGACCACGCGCCGCTACCACCCGGGCGAGCACCAGATCGACCTGCGCATCAACGGGCAGATCGTGGCGCAGGCCAGCTTCAAGCTGACGGCGTGAACCCACTGCGGGCCGAGCAGACCACCGGCCGCCAGCAGCGCACCACACGCCAGGGCGCTCAGCCCAACGCCTTGGCCGCGTCGGCCTCGTTGAAGCCGACCAGCAGCACCTGGCCGCCGCGCTCGATCACCGGGCGTTTGATCACGCTGGCCTGTTCCAGCATCAGGGCCTTGGCACTGGCGGCATCCACCACACCAGCCTTGACCGCATCGTCCAGCTTGCGCCAGGTGGTGCCCTGGCGGTTCAGCAGCTTCTCCCAGCCCACCTGCCTGATCCAGTCGTCCAGCCGACCAGCCGGCACGCCCTGCTTCTTGTAGTCGTGGAAGGTGACGTTGGCCCCCTGCCCGGCCAGCCAGGTGCGGGCCTTCTTGACGGTGTCGCAGTTGGGAATGCCGTAGAGGATCAGATCGGAAGCGGTCATGGGGTACAGGCACAGGCAGGTGTGCAGAAGCAGGCATGCAAAGACAATCGGCGCGGCCGATGGTAACCGGCGGCGCCGCATTGCGTGGTGTCCCGGGCTCTTGGCACCGGCCACCACCGTACCTGCAGGGATCAGACCGGCGATCCATCCCCCGATGAAATGGGCATCAGGCGATCACCCTCGCTGTCTTCGAACAGGCGCGAGCGCGTCAGGAAGCGCAGCCCGTGCGGCCCTTCCAGCGAGAACATGCCGCCCCGCCCGCTCACCACGTCGATGATCAGTTGCGTGTGCTGCCAGTACTCGAACTGCGGCTTGCTGATGTAGAACGGCTCGCCGCCGATGGTCCCCAGCCGCACGTCCGACGCGCCCACGATCATGTCGCCGCGCGCGAAGCACATCGGGGCGCTGCCGTCGCAGCAGCCGCCCGACTGGTGGAACATCAGCGGGCCATGCTGCGCGCGCAGCCGCTGGATCAGGGCCAGGGCGGCGGGCGTGGTCACCACCCGCTCGACCCGAGGCATCACGTGAGGCACGACGTTCATGGCCACGCCCTCCGTCAGAAGAAGCCCAGCGCCTTGGGGCTGTAGCTCACCAGCAGGTTCTTGGTCTGCTNNCCGACTGCTTGTAGCCGCCGAAGGCCGCGTGCGAGGGGTACAGGTGGTAGCAGTTGGTCCACACTCGGCCGGCCTTGATGCCCCGGCCCATGCGGAAGGCACGGTTCCCGTCACGGCTCCACACGCCAGCGCCCAGGCCGTACAGCGTGTCGTTGGCCATGTGCAGCGCCTCGGCCTCGTCCTTGAAGGTGGTCATGGACACCACGGGCCCGAAGATCTCCTCCTGGAAAATGCGCATGCGGTTGTGGCCCTGGAAGATGGTGGGCTGGATGTAGTAGCCATCGCCCAGTTCGCCGGCCAGGCTGGCACGACCGCCGCCCGTCAGGCAGATCGCACCTTCCTGCTTGCCGATGTCCATGTAGGACAGGATCTTCTCGACCTGCTCGCTGGAGGCCTGCGCACCGATCATGGTGTCGGTGTCCAGCGGGTGGCCCTGCTTGATGGCCTGCACGCGCTGGACCACGCGCTCCATGAACTTGTCGGCGATCGACTCCTGCACCAGCGCGCGGCTCGGGCAGGTGCACACCTCGCCCTGGTTCAGCGCGAACAGCGCGAAGCCTTCCAGCGCCTTGTCGAAGAACTCGTCGTCCTGCGCGGCCACGTCGTCGAAGAAAATGTTGGGGCTCTTGCCGCCCAGCTCCAGCGTGACCGGGATCAGGTTCTGGCTGGCGTACTGCATGATCAGACGGCCGGTGGTCGTCTCGCCCGTGAAGGCGATCTTGGCGATGCGCTTGCTGGACGCCAGCGGCTTGCCCGCCTCCAGCCCGAAGCCGTTGACGATGTTGAGCACGCCGGGCGGCAGGATGTCGGCGATCAGCTCGGCCACCACCAGGATGCCCACCGGCGTCTGCTCGGCCGGCTTGAGCACCACGCAGTTGCCGGCGGCCAGCGCC
>DDJC01000056.1:9315-9552 GCA_002339015.1 Burkholderiales bacterium UBA1834 | reverse complement strand
GCGGCGGCAGGCGGTCGCCCGGGCTCAGACGGCCGCTGCGCAGGTCCTCGGCCAGCAGGTCGGGAATCAACAGATAGGCGGGCTTGTCGCTCTCACGCAGACGCTGGGCCCAGTGGCGGGTGATGCTGTTCATGCCGGGCATTGATTGCATGAAGCGTGCCGATTGATTGCATGGCGCGTGCACTCCATGGTGGCATTCACGGGCCTGCATGCCCCAGCCTGGATCACGCGGCGCTG
>DDJC01000056.1:2934-9288 GCA_002339015.1 Burkholderiales bacterium UBA1834 | reverse complement strand
CTGGCCCCGGGGCTGCCCGCCATCCCTGTGATCAGGCAGCGATCGCTTCCCCATGGCGACATCCATTGATCGCATCTTGATCGCACATCGAGCGGCCTTGATGGCATGGCCTGTGCACGAAGGTGATCAGCGCGCGCATCCCCTCCCATCCATCCCCCCATCGCTGGAGCACACCATGCCTGCTGTCACCAAAGCCCCCAACCAGATCGGCGAACACCTGGTCGACTATGAAGAGAAGGTCTTCGAAGACGTGAAGGCCGAGAAGGGCGAGAAGGCCCTGGTCACCTTCCACACGGTGGCCTTCGAAGGCTCGATCGGCTTCGTCAACCTGCTGCAGGCCACGCGCCTGCAGCGCAAGGGCTTCGAGACCTCCATCCTGCTGTATGGCCCCGGTGTCACGCTGGGCGTCAAGCGCGGTTTTCCGACGCTGGGCGACGAGGCCTTTCCGGGCCACCAGAATTTCAACAAGCAGATCGCCAAGTTCATCGAAGAGGGCGGCAAGGTCTACGCCTGCCGCTTCGCGCTGCAGGCCCTGTACGGCCATGGCGAAGGCTCGCTGATCGAAGGCATCAGGCCCATCAACCCGCTGGATGTGCTGGACATCATCCTGCTGCACCGCAAGTCCAACGCCTTCATCCTGGACACCTGGACGCTCTGAGCGCCGGCATCGGCGTTCAAACGCCACCGCGAGGTCATCTTCATGAACACACGCATCATCAAGGCGGCGGCCGTGCAGATCTCGCCCGTGCTGGGCGAGGCCGAAGGCACGCTGCACAAGGTCTGCGAGGCCATCGATCAGGCGGCCCGCCAGGGCGCGCAGATCGTGGTCTTTCCCGAGACCTTCGTGCCCTACTACCCCTACTTCTCGTTCATCCGCCCGCCCGTGGCCAGTGGCCCCGAGCACATGAAGCTGTACGAGCACGCGGTGGTGGTGCCTGGCCCCGTGACCGACGCGGTGGCACAGCAGGCCCGGGCCCACGGCATCGTCGTGGTGCTGGGCGTCAACGAGCGCGACCACGGCACCCTCTACAACACCCAGCTGGTCTTCGATGCCGACGGCACCCTGGTGCTCAAGCGCCGCAAGATCACGCCCACCTTCCATGAGCGCATGGTGTGGGGGCAGGGCGATGGCAGTGGGCTCAAGGTGGTGGACACCGCGGTAGGCCGCGTGGGCGCGCTGGCCTGCTGGGAGCACTACAACCCGCTGGCGCGCTACGCGCTGATGGCGGGCCACGAAGAAGTCCACTGTGCGCAGTTCCCAGGCTCGCTGGTGGGGCCGATCTTCGCCGACCAGATGGAGGTGACGATCCGCCATCACGCGCTGGAATCGGGCTGCTTCGTGATCAACAGCACGGGCTGGCTCACGGACGCGCAGATCCAGTCGCTCACGCCGGATGCCGGGCTGCAGAAGGCGCTGCGCGGCGGCTGCTGCACGGCCATCGTCTCGCCCGAGGGCGTGCACCTGGCCCCGCCCTTGAAGGAGGGTGAAGGCATGGTGATCGCCGATCTGGACATGAGCCTGATCACCAAGCGCAAACGCATGATGGATTCGGTGGGCCACTACGCACGGCCAGAGCTGCTCAGCCTGGTGATGGATGGCCGCGAGACCGCACCCGTGCGCGGGGGCGTGAGCGCCATCGCCACCCGTTCATCCACCGATGCACCGACCGCGACGTCGGCCACCCCAACCTTCGGGAGTGTCAGCCATGAGCCTGAGCGAAGCCCTCTTGCCCGCGTCGCTTGACGAGGCGGCGGTGGCGCCGTCGTCATCGGTGCAAGCGCCGCCGCCGTCTGCTGCACCGGCCATCCATGGCCAGGCGCCTTCGGCCGAAGCCCGCCGCCTGATGACCGAGCTGCAATCGCGTGGCCTGCGCCTGGTCGATCCTGGCGCTGGCCTGGCCAGCCGCCGTGGCGGCGCAGGCCCCTCGGACCACAAGGCCGTCACCATCGACGGCGTGACGGTGATGGTGCCCGTGCACACCGCGCCTGCCTGGGATTCGCCCTTCGTGGCCGAGGCCCCGGGCGCGGACGGCACCAGCGTGCTGCGCCACGCCAGCATCCCCATCGCGCGCATCGAGTTTCCGAAGACGCCACGCTTCTACGCGCGCAGCACCGCCGACGGCATCCCCTATTCGCACATCGCCACGCTGCATGGCCGCGACGTGCTGGCCACCACGGTGCTGCAGACCTGCATCCGCTACGACAGCCGACGCAAGACCTGCCAGTTCTGCTCGATCGGCCAGTCGCTGGCGGCGGGGCGCACCATCGCGCGCAAGACGCCGGAGCAACTGGCTGAGGTGGCGTGCGCCGCGGTCGCGCTCGATGGCGTCAAGCACATGGTGCTGACCACCGGCACGCCGCCCACGTCCGACCGGGGCGCGGCGATCCTGACCGACGGCGCCCGCGCCATCAAGGCCGCCGTGGACCTGCCCATCCAGGCCCAGTGCGAACCGCCGGACGACGATGCCTGGTTCATGCGCATGCGCGAAGCCGGTGTCGACACCCTGGGCATGCACCTGGAGGCCGTCACGGCCGAGGTGCGCCAGCGCATCATGCCGGGCAAGGCCAGTGTGCCCTTGTCGCGCTACTTCAGTGCCTTCGAGGCGGCCGTCAAGGTGTTCGGGCGGGGTCAGGTCAGCACCTACATCCTGGCCGGGCTGGGCGACACGCGCGAGGCCATCCTGGACATGAGCCGCCGCCTGCTGGATCTGGGTGTGTATCCCTTCGTCGTGCCCTTCGTGCCCATCAGCGGCACGCCACTCGAAGGCCACCCTGCGCCGGATCCGGCCTTCATGCGCTCGGTGCTGGAGCCGCTGGGCGTGATGGTGGCCGCGGCGGGCCTGCGTTCGTCCGACATCAAGGCGGGCTGCGGCAAGTGCGGCGCCTGCTCGTCGCTGTCGATGTTCGAGGCCTGAGCCTCATGCGCCGCGCATGCACCAGGACTTGCACCACGGAGCAGCCATGACCCTCTCCAGCACGACCACCCTGATCGACACGGCACCAGCTGCACCTGCCTGGCACGCAGACGATTTCTGCGACCTGCCCGCCGCCTTTGTGCCCACGGCCTTTCGCGTCAAGCAGGCCACGCAGGCCTGGGAGCGGCGTGAGGCCCACGCGCTGCGACGGGCCGTGTTCTGCATGGAGCAGGGTGTGTTCGTGGGCGACGACCGGGATGCCATCGATCCGCAGGCCACCCTGCTCGTGGCCTGTGCCTGCGTGGCCGGTGAGACGGACCAGGTCGTGGGCACCGTGCGCATCCACCAGGCCGAGCCGGGCGTGTGGTGGGGCTCGCGTCTCGCAGTGCACCCGTCGTTTCGCCACCATGGGCGCCTGGGGGCCACCTTGATCCGCCTGGCCGTGGGCATGGCCCATGCGCAAGGCGCGCAGGCATTCTGGGCCCATGTGCAGGCGCAGAACGTCCCCTTGTTCCAGCGCCTGCACTGGCAGCTGCAACGCGAGGTGCTGCTGCATGGCCGCACACATGGCCTGATGCAGGCGAGCCTGCCGCACTACCCGCCTTGCACTCAGCCCGAGTGGGGCTACCTGACCTTGTCATCCGCCAAGGGAGGCCGTTCATGAGCGCCTTCGATCTCAACGAGCTGGTCGTGGCCCTGCGCGCCAGCCGGGGCTTCGAGCACAAGCGTGACATCGCCGATGCGGTGGGCGTGCTGGCCCGTGCCCTGCCCGGTGGCCTGGCCGATACCACCCTGTCCTCGGAAGACGGCGTGCTGCTGGGCGACGACTGCGCTGCCATCCCCGATGCGCAGGGCGATGGTCACCTGCTGCTGGCCATCGAGGGGCTGGTCGACGATTTCGTCGCGCGCATGCCTTGGTTCGCGGGCTATAGCGCCATCATGGTCAACCTGAGCGACATCGCGGCCATGGGCGGTCGCCCCATCGCCGTGGTCGATGCGCTGTGGAGCGATGGCGCCGGCCAGGCCGAGCCCATCCTGCAGGGCATGGCCGCCGCCTCGGCCGCCTATGGCGTGCCCATCGTGGGCGGACACAGCAATCACCGTGCGGCACGCGGGCAACTGGCCGTGGCCGTGCTGGGGCGCGCAAAGCGCCTGCTTTCCAGCTTCGCGGCCCGTCCTGGCGAGCAACTGCTGATGGCCGTGGACCTGCGTGGCCGCTGGGAAGAGCCCTATCCCTTCTGGAACGCCTCCACCACCACGCCGGCCGAGCGTCTGCGCGCCGACCTGGCCCTGCTGCCCGAGCTGGCCGAGGCCGGCCTGTGCCGCGCCGCCAAGGACATCAGCATGGCCGGCTGCCTGGGCACGGCGCTGATGCTGCTGGAGTGTTCGCGCGTGGGCGCCGTGATCGACGTGGACCGCATCCCCTGCCCATCGGGCTTTGCGCCCGGGGATGCCTGTCATGCCCACGCGCTGCGCTGGCTCACGGCCTTTCCGAGCTATGGCTACCTGCTGTCCGTGGCGCCTTCCAATGTGACCGAGACACGAAAGCGCTTTCAGGGGCGCGGCATCGCCTGCGAGGCCATCGGCGAGATCACCGCGCAGCCGCAATGCTGGCTGCGCGATGCCGGGGGCGGCAAGGCGTTGCTGTGGGACCTGGCCGCGCACGACTTCATCGGGGCCCGGGCCCGCGAAACGTTCAAGCGGGAGGCTGCATGAGTGCGCAGGACAGCTTCCAGGCGCGGATCCTGGAACGGGCATGCAGGGTGGCGCCATGAGCCTTCGCATTGCCTTGCTCATGCACTCGCTGAACCCGCGCGGCGGCGTGGTGCACACCCTGGCGCTGGCCGATGCGCTGTGCGGACGCGGACACCAGGTCACCCTGATCGCACCGGCCGCCAAAGGGCAGCGCCTCTTTCGCGAGACACGCGCGGCCTTGAGCCTGGCCACGCTGCCCTCACCGAATGGCAAGCTGGTGCCACCGGCGTGCCATGACGATGCAGCCGAGCAAGGCCAGCCCTTGTCGCCCCTCGCGGCGATGGTGGCCAGCCGCATCGACGCGGTCGCCCGCCACCTGCGCGATCTGCCGGACCTGGACCGCTTCGACGTGCTGCACTCTCAGGACAGCATCACCGCCAACGCCCTGGCCCGTCTGCGCGCCGACGGGCGCATTGCCGGCTTCACTCGAACCGTGCATCACCTGGACACCTTCGACGACCCGGTGTTGACCGCCTGGCAGGCGCGGGGTGTGCGCGATGCCAGCCGCCTGCTGTGCGTGAGCCCCTTGTGGCAGGGCGTGCTGAAGACGCAGTGGCAGCGCGATGCGGGCCTGGTGCCCAACGGCGTGGACACGACGCGCTTCACGCCCGCCAGCGGTGACCCGATGCAGGCGGCCCAGGACGCTGCGCAGTGGCACGCCCTGGGTCTGGACCCAAGCCACACCGGCCCGCTGTGGCTGTCCGTGGGCGGCATCGAGGCGCGCAAGAACCCCGAACGTCTGCTGCGCGCGTTTGCAGCCGTGCAGTGTGGCATCCGACTGGGCGGAAGCCCTGCCCGTGATCTCCACGAAACCCATGACGACCATTTGCCTGTGCAGCCCGATGCCCGCCTCGTGATCGCCGGCGGTGCCAGCCTGCTCGACCACGACGCCTATGCCGCCCGCTTCCACGCCACGCTTGCATCATTGCCCCAGGCCACCCGAGCCCGCGTGCACCTGACCGGCCCCCTGCCCGACAAGGCCTTGCCTGCCCTGTACCGTCGCGCCACCGCACTGGTCATGCCCTCGCTGCGCGAAGGCTTCGGTCTGGTCGTGCTCGAAGCCCTGGCCTGCGGCACGCCGGCCATCGTCTCGCGCATCCGCCCCTTCACCGATCACCTGGCCGAGCACGAAGCCCTGTGGGCCGATCCGCTCAGCGTGGCCGACCTGGCCCGCGCACTGCGCCTGAGTCTGCGGGCCGATGCCCGCGCGCCCGTGCTCGAAGCGGCACCCGGTGTCTGCGCCCGCTTCGCCTGGTCACGCAGCGCCGAGCTGCATGAGCGGCATTACCGCGAGGGCCGCGGCGTTCCCTCAACCATAGCTTTCACTTCACCTTTCCTGCAGGAGCCCCTCCATGCCTGAAATGCTCTTCAAGGTGCGCTGGCCCGATGGCAGCGACAGCACCTGCTATTCACCGTCGCTGGTCATGCAGGACTATCTGGTGCCCGGCACGGACTACCCGCTCACCGATTTCCTCACCCGCACCCGGGAGGCGCTGGAGATCGCCTCCGAACGCGTGCGCGCCAAGTACGGCTTCGCCTGTTCCCGCGCCATGGACCAGTGGGCCGAGATCGACGAGACCGCCGCCCGCTTCAAGCACCAGCCTGACGCCTGCGTGCACGTGGTCGATTTCCGCAGCTGATCCGCATCGCCTGCTTCATCCATTGCCGCCGCCTTCCTTGACCG
>DDJC01000056.1:0-2883 GCA_002339015.1 Burkholderiales bacterium UBA1834 | reverse complement strand
TCATCATCATCGGCGGCGGCCAGGCCGGCCTGTCGATGAGCCATTACCTGCAGAAGATCGGCGCCGACCACATCGTCCTCGAAAAGCACACGGCCCTGCACAGCTGGCGCACGCAGCGCTGGGACAGCTTCTGCCTGGTCACCCCCAACTGGCAGTGCAAGCTGCCCGGCTACCCCTATGCGGGCGATGATCCGCATGGGTTCATGAAGAAGGACCAGATCAACGAGTACCTGGACGGATTCAAGCGCAGCGTGAATGCGCCGTTGCGCGAAGGCGTGGCCGTTCGCAAGGTGATGCCGCGCCCGCAGGGCGGCTTCGAGGTGCAGGCCACGCAGGACGGCCACCACCTGGTCTGCACGGCCGACCAGGTGGTGTTGGCCTCGGGCGGCTACCACGTGCCCATCGTGCCGCGACTGGCCGAGCGTCTGCCAGCCGGCATCGTGCAGGTGCATTCCGAGCAGTACCGCAACCCGCAGTCGCTGCCCGAGGGGGCTGTGCTGGTGGTGGGCTCGGGCCAGTCCGGATCGCAGATCGCGGAAGACCTGCACCTGGCCGGCCGAAAGGTGCACCTGGCGGTGGGCGACGCACCGCGCTGCGCGCGCTTCTACCGCGGCCGCGACGTGGTCGACTGGCTGGCCGACATGAACTACTACGACATGCCCGTGCACCAGCACCCGCTGCGCGAGGGTGTGCGTGACAACACCAACCACTACGTCACCGGTCGTGACGGCGGGCGCGACATCGACCTGCGCAAGTTTGCATCGGAGGGCATGCAGTTGCACGGTCTGCTGGCGGGCCTGGAGGATGGTGTGATGCAGTTCGAGCCTGGCTTGCAGGCCGCACTGGACCGCGCCGACCAGGTCTACAACGGCATCAACGCCAGTATCGACAAGTACATCGCCGCACAGGGCATCGACGCGCCGCCGCCCTCGGTGTACGAGCCGGTGTGGCAACCCGATGGCGAACAACTCACGCTGGACCTGCAGGCGGCCGGCATCACCAGCGTGATCTGGTGCATCGGCTTCCGGCCCGATTTCGAATGGCTGGACGCGCCCGTGTTCAACGGCCGGGGCCAGCCTGTGCACACGCGCGGCGTCACGCAGCAAAAGGGCTTGTACTTCCTGGGCCTTCCCTGGCAGTACACCTGGGGGTCGGGCCGCTTCTCGGGCGTGGCGCGTGATGCGGCCTTCCTGGCCGATCGCATCGATGCGCAGCGCGAACTGTGCCCGCCGCTGTCATCCGCCACGGCCAGCCTGAAGCCTACCCACAACCAGATGGCGATGGCCGCCTGAGGCCGACGCTTCAGGCCACCTTGCTCAGCCAGTCCCGGTAGAACTCGACGAAGGCCCGCACCCGCGCTGGTGGTGCCTGACGTCCCGGCGGGTAGACCGCGTGGATGCCGCCGAAGGGGGCCTGCCAGTCCGGCAACACGCGCACCAGGCGGCGATCCCGCAGGGCCTTGGCGGCGCTGAACTGCTCTGTCACCGACAGGCCCATGCCATGTTCCAGCAAGGCCATCAGCGCCGCGCCGGAGTCCACCCGCAGGCGGCTGCTCATGCGCACCGTCTGGGCCTCGCGGCGTGCGTGCGTGAAGGTCCAGGTCAGGGGCGAGGGCAGCAGGCTCAGAGCCACCCAGTCGTGCTCGGCCAGCTCGCTGGGCTGCCGGGGCGTGCCGCGCCGGTGGAGGTAGTCGGGGCTGGCCAGCACCCATTGCTCGAAGCCGCCCAGCTTCAGCGCCCGCTGGGTGGAGTCCCGCAGCCAGCCCACACGGATCGACAGGTCCAGCCCTTCGCGCACCAGGTCCACACGCTGGTCCGTGGCGCGCAGGTCGATGTGCAGGGCCGGGTGCAGCATCGCGAAGCGCGCCAGGGCGGGCGCCAGCGACTGTGCGGCGTGGTCCACTGGAGCGGTGATGCGCAGCGTGCCGCTGAGCGGCCCGTCCTCGCGGCCCAGGTGTGCCACCGTGTCCTGTACCGAGCGCAGCGGCGGGATGCAGTCTCCGTACACCTGCTGGCCCAGTTCGGTCAGGGCCAGGCGGCGTGTGGTGCGCGTGAGCAGTGCGCCACCCAGTTGACCCTCCAGCTCGCGCAGCACCAGGCTCACACGCGCCTTGGTCTGGCCCAGCCGATCCGCCGCAGCCGTGAAGCTCCCGGCCTCCACCACGGCGGCGAAGACCAGCAGATGATTCAGGTTCAGTGCGTCGGTGGTGGCCATGCGAGATTGTCAATGATTGGGAAACAATGAATTGTCTTTCGGGATCTTTATAGAATCAATCGAGGCGCGCAAGATTCGTCCATCACGAACCCATTGCTTCAACCCGAAGGACACACCATCATGAAGATCGCGATCATCGGCGCCACCGGTTTCATCGGCTCCCAGCTGCTGGCGGAAGCCGCTTCCCGCGGCCACACCATCACCGCCCTGGTCTCGCGCCCCGAGCGCGTGCCCACTGCCGACAGGGTCAGCGCCCAGGGCGTGGACGTGACCGACACGGCCGCCCTCACCGCTGCGCTGGCGGGGCAGGGCTTCGAGGCCGTGATCTCGGCCTTCAGCGGCCATGCCCAGGCCGACACGCTGGCGTACTACGTCAAGGGCTTCAAGAGCATCCTGGCAGCCGTCAAGGCCGCTGGCGTGCCTCGTTTCCTGCTGGTGGGCGGCGCGGCCAGCCTGGAAGTGGCGCCCGGCAAGCTCCTGCTGGACAGCCCTGACTTTCCGGCCCAATGGAAGGGCACGGCCGAAGGTGCGCGCCAGGCGCTGGAACTGCTGCGCGCCGAGCCCGTGCTGGACTGGACCTTCCTGAGCCCCTCGGCCATGATCGAGCCGGGCCAGCGTACTGGCCAGTTCCGCCTGGGGGGCGACCAGCTGCTGGTGGACGCCCAAGGC
>DDJC01000050.1:25987-73347 GCA_002339015.1 Burkholderiales bacterium UBA1834 | reverse complement strand
CGGAGCCGCTGCCCTGGGCGGTCACGTTGGTGACAGTGTCGTACACCGTCGCCGTGACGGTGACCTTGATGTCACCCACGTGGTCGCTGGGCAGTGTCATGACCAAGCCGGTGACCGTGACCGCATGGGTGACGGGGTCGATCACCACCTGGTAGGTGCCACTGCCCGACAGCGGCAGCGTCCAGGTGCCGTCCGGGTTCTTGGTGCCGGCCGACAGCGTGGCATCGTCGGGCACCGAGACCACCAGGGCGCTGACGTGCTCCGAATGATCGACGTCGGTCGGCGTGGCCGTCACCGTGATCGGAATGCTCTCACTCTTGACGTAAGTAACGTTGTGGATCAGGTAGTCGTCGTGAACGCCGGGTGCCGTGAAGTCGATGCGGCTGATTGCGGCACCGTTGTCTGCCTTGAGCGTGATCGCGGGGTCGATCTGGTCGGTGATGCCGGTGACCACGCCGCTGCCGATGACCTGGCCATTGGCGTCGTACAGCGTGTAGGCTGCATGCTCCGATGGCGACAGCCACGAGAACTGGACGGTGGCACTGCTGGCCGGATGGTCGAAGGCAATGGATACCTTCTCGGATGTCTGTGTGGCGCGGTCGTAGCCGAGTTCGCTGGATTCGCCATCGTTGCCCGTGTCTGTGGAGACACTGCCGGCCACCGCAAAGCCAGACACATTGCTGCCGCTCACGGCGCTCACCGTGCCGGTGGATCCGTCGAAATTGATGGCCGTGACCTTGAAGCCCAGATCCGTGCTCGTGGCGTTGTCCTTGTTGATCGTCACGAGGTCAGGGCTTGCCTTGCCGAGCGACACAGTGACCACGGGGATGTCGGCTACCGGGGCGATGCTCACTGTCACCGTCGAGGTGACCTTGCCGCCGTTGCCGTCATCGACCACCACGGTGAAGCTGTCGCTGCCCGCGTAGTCTTTGCTCGGGGTGTAGGTGTAGCTGCCATCGGGCGCGACCACCACGGTGCCATGGGCCGGCGGGGTGCCGCCCAGCGTGAAGGTCAGCGTGTCACCGTCCAGGTCCGTGGCGGCGACTTTGCCTACCACCGTCGTGTCTTCTGACGTCGTGGCCTTGTAGGTGTCCGTGGTCGGGTCGAAATTCTGGCCCGGCACGTTCGGATCGGTGAACTCGGGCAGGTCGTTCACAGGGATGATGCCGATCGTCACGGTGGACACGGCAGTGCCGCCGCGGCCATCCGACACGACCACGGTGAAGGCATCGCTGCCGTTGTAGTCCTTGCCCGGGGTGTAGGTCCAGGTGCCGTCCGTGTTGACGACAACAGTGCCGTGGGCCGGGGTGGTGGCGCCCAGTGCGTAGGTGAGGGGATCGCCATCGGCATCGGTGGCCTTGACCTGGCCGGACACGGGGGTGTCTTCGGGCGTGCTGACGTTGTAGTTGCCGGTGACCGGATCGAAGGAGGTCGTCGGGCGGTCGGGGTCGGTGGGCGTATCGGTGATGACCGGCGCGTCATTGCCGTCGATCAGCGGCGTGGCGGTCGGCGCGTCCTGCGCCTGGGCGCGGTCACCCGTGCCGTAGTTGAATTCTTGCGGGCTGACCACTTCGGTCACGCGGTCCACGCGCAGGCCTTCGCCCAGCGTGCCACCACCGCCGCCGGCCAGACCGGCCGCGGCCGCGTCTTCTTCATTGCCGGTGTTCACGGCCGCGATCACGTCGTCGAGGTTGTCACCTGCGGCGCCCAGCACCGTGGTTGCGGTTTTGGCCTTGGCGGTGCCGGTGTCGGGTTTCGCGGCGGCTGTGGCGTCGTCCGCGGCCGTGATGTTCAGCGCTGCGTTGTCACGCGGAGACCAGAGCTTGCCGTCCGGGTCTGTCACTTGGATCTGGGCGCCGGCCGCGGAAATGATGCGATCACCGGGGTGGATGACGTCGCCGACTTGCAGGGGACGGGCCGGGCCGCCGCTGGCGGGGATGACGCTGACATTGCCCTTCAGGCTGCTGACGGTGCCAACTGGCACTTGTGCGGTGGTGACCATGGGAATCCTCTCGAAACGTAACAACCGGCCGGGCTCTAATTTGAAGCCTGCATCCCCCGTGAGCAAGGGGTTGACCGTGGCCGCCTGAGAACTAGTGCACTCCCAAACCGGATATTTCTGCGCTTAAGCCCCTCGGTCCTGCCATCCGCGTTGTCTTGCTTGCGCAAGCCTTGCGTCACCAACGACGAATGCCTGGCTCAAGCTGGCCGCTATTTCGGCAGCCAAGCCATCAAATGAAGCAATTGCGCACAGATCGGCCCGTGGAAAGGGCCTGTTAGGGGGCTGTCGTGCGAGAGACCTTCCCAGGCCCCTCCGCGTCGATTTGTCAGCGCTCGCGCAGCGCGTAAGTTTTGGCCTTGAGCAAGGGTTTGAGCAGGTAGGACATCACGGTCTTCTTGCCAGTAAGGATGTCCACTTCGGCGGTCATGCCCGGGATGATGGGCATCTTTTCGCCGAAATTGGGCTGCGCGGTTCGCACGCGCACCACGTAATAGGTGTTCACGCCGCGCTCGTCGGTGATGGTGTCCGGGCTGATGTTCTCGACCTGGGCGTCCAGACCGCCGTAAATGGAGAAGTCATAGGCCGTGAACTTCACGGTGGCGTTCTGTCCGGGGTGGATGAAGGCGATGTCCTTGGGCTGGATCTTGGCCTCCAGCACCAGGGCGTCGTCCAGCGGCACGATTTCGACAATGTCCTTGCCGGGCTGGACCACGCCGCCCACCGTATTGGCCATCAAGCGCTGCACACGGCCGCGCACGGGCGACTTCACCTGGGCCTTGTCCACCTTGTCGACCAGGGCCACGGCGCCTTCGGTCAGGCTGTTAAGCCGCCCCAGGGTTTCGGACAGCTCCTTGCGGGCCTCATTGCGGAAAGAGAGCTCGGTTTCCTGGATCTTGCGCGAAGCTTCGGCGATGGAGGCCTGCACGCGTGCACTCTGGGCGCCGGCCTGCTCCATGTCGCCGCGGGCGCGCGTCACATCGCGTTCCAGGCGAAGGATTTCAACTTCCGAAACGGCACCGGTGGCCAGCAGGGGGCGGGTCTTGCTCAGCTCCTGCTGGGACAACTCCAGACTGCGGGTGGCCGATTCACGCTTGGCGCGCACTTCGGAGAGTTCCTGCTGGCGCTGCGCGAGCTGTTGCTGGCTGATGCCGATCAGGGCCGACAGCTCGGATCGCCTGGCGTCGTAGAGCTGGGTTTCCTCATCGACCACGCGCTGCTCTTCCGGGCCACTGGCGACGGGCGGCACGAAGCTGGTGCCTTCGGCCAAGGCCTTCAGCCGGATGGCCTTGACCCTAAGTGAGAACGTCTGGGCTGCGCTTTCACGCACGCCTGAGGTTGCTCGTGTCTCGTCAATCTTGAGCAACAGTTGGCCGGCTTCGACCACCTGGCCTTCCTGGACCAGGATTTCGGTCACCACACCGCCATCGAGCGCCTGGATCACCTGCAGCTGCTTGGAGGGCACGACCTTGGCTTCGCCCTTGGTCACCTCGTCCACCTGGGCGAAGCTGGCCCACACGATCAGCAGCACCACGATCAGCAGGGCGGTGCGCACCAGCGTCTGGGCGCGGTAGGTGGTCGCGGTGGACATCACCGCGTCGGCCTGCAGCTCGAAACGGCGCATGCCGGCATCGGCCGCGGTGGCGGATGTCACGCGCGGGCCGGTGATGCGGTCCAGGATGCGGTCGGTGACCGGGGCCACGCGCACGCGGATGGCTTCGAGCAGGCCCAGCACGGATTTGCCGGCGTTCATGAGGGGTTTCATGGTCGGCTCCTTCTCAGCTGGCACGGGCGATGCGGCCGGCAGACAGCGCCTGCAGGATGCGCTCGCGCGGGCCATCCGCCACGATCTTGCCCTGGTCGACCACGATCACGCGGTCCACGAAGGACAGCATCGAGGTGCGGTGGGTGACCAGCAGTACCGTCTTGCCCTGGGCGAACTCGGCCATGCGTTGCGTCACGTAGGCTTCGGTGGAGAAGTCCATCGCGCTGGTGGGTTCGTCCAGGAGCAGCAGCGGAGCGTTGTGCAGCACGGCGCGGGCGATGCCCACGCTTTGGCGCTGGCCGCCCGACAGCAGCTCGCCGCGCTCACCCACCTGCATGTCGAATCCCTGCGGGTGGCGGTGCACGAAATCAGTCATGCCGGCCAACTCGGCCGCGGCCACCACGGATTCGTCCACCGCGTGTGGCATGCCGAAGGTGATGTTCTCGCGCAGCGAGCCGTAGAACAAGGTCACGTCCTGCGAGACATAGCCCAGGTTGCGGCGCACATCGGCCGGGTCCAGCTGGCGCATGTCGATGCCGTCGAGCAGCACCGAGCCTTCCTTGGGCTGGTACAGGCCCAGCACCAGCTTCTGGATCGTGGTCTTGCCTGAACCCACCTTGCCGATGAAGGCCACCTTCTCGCCCGGGTTGATCTTGAAGCTCACGCCATCAAGGGCGGCATCCTGCCGGTTCGGATAGGCGAAGGACACGTTGCGGAACTCGATCTCGCCCTTGAGCTCTCGCCGCTGGATGAATGTCTTGTCCGCCGGCCGTTCGACCGGGTTGGCCATGATCTGCTCAAGCGATTCGAGCGCGGTGCGCGCCCCCTGGTACTGCATCAGCAGGCCCACGATCTGCCCGGCCGGGGCCAAGGCGCGGCCGGCCAGCATGTTGGCGGCGATCAGCCCCCCCATGGTCAGGCTCTTGTCGGTGATCAGGTACACCCCGATGATCACGATGGTGACCGACACCAGCTGCTGCAGCGTCGAGGTGCTGTACATCGCGCTGGAGGACAGCCCGCGCATCTTCACGTTGGTGGCGGCCAGGAACTCGTTGGCACGCTCCCAGCGCGACTGGATCACGCTTTCGGCGCCCTGGGCCTTGATGGTCTCGATGCCGGTCAGGCTTTCCACCAGCGTGGCGTTGCGCTGAGCCGAGGCCTGGTAGGTGGTCTGCGACAGCTCGTGCAGGCGGTGCTGCAGCACGTAGCCGGCCACGAGCACGGTCAGGAACACGATCACCACCGGGATCACGAGCCAGGGCGAGATCCAGGCGATCACCGCCACGAACAGCAGGCCGAAGGGCAGGTCGATCAGCGCGGTGACGGTGCTGGACGCGATGAAATCGCGCACCTGCTCGAAGCCGCGCAGGTTGGATGCGAAGGAGCCTACCGACTGCGGCCGGTTTTCCAGCTTCATGCCCAGCACGCTTTCCATCAGCCGTGCCGAGATCTTCACGTCGATGCGGGCACTGGCCTCGTCGACGAAGTGGCTGCGCAGCAGGCGCATGAACAGGTCGCCGCCCAGCACCAGGGCCACGCCCACCGCCAGGGCCCAAAGGGTCTCGACGGCGTGGTTGGGCACCACCCGGTCGTAGACGTTCATGGAAAACAGCGGGAAGGCCAGCGCGAACAGGTTGACCAGCAGCGCGGCCCACAGCACATCCTTGTAGACGAAGCGCTGGGCCAGCACCGCGCCCCAGAACCAGTGGCCCGACCGGGTACTGCGTACCTCGGGCGCCCGTTCATCGAAGCGGAAGTGAGGCCGGGCAAACAGCACCACGCCGCTGAACCGGGCCGACAGTTCGTCCGCGCTCAGCGTCAGGGCGCCCTGGCCGGTCTCGGGGAACAGCACGCGCAGGCGCCCATCGGCCTCGCGGCCCAGCAGCACGCAGGCGTGGTTCTCATGCAGCAGCAGGATGGCGGGCAGCGTGAGGGCGTCGATCTGGTCCAGGGGCAGCCGCTGCACACGCGTGGCCAGGCCGGCGCGCGCCGCAGCGCGCTCGGCCAGCGTCAGGCTCAAGGGGCCCTTGTCCAGTGGCAGCCCGGCGGACAGCGAAGCGCGCGATGCGCTCAGGCCATGCAGGCGGCAGACCTCGATCAGACAATCGAGGAGGGGATCGGGGGCGATGAGATCCTCGCGCAGCCGCAAGGCCGCGCTGGCGTGGGGCAGCGTGGGGCCCTCGGTTGGGGCAAGGGGGCCTGCCTGCGGTTTGTCAGGTGCGTTCATGAGCCTGTGGCGCGTTCCCTTGAGGGCGCATTGCGCTGAGAGTCAACAGTGTCGTTCAGCGGATATCGGCACAATGCACGCCAAATTGACCCGTACGCCGATCGGCGAAGAAGTGCTCCAGCGTCAGTTTCACCGTTCGGAAGGCCAGCTCCTGCCAGGGGATGTCGGCTTCGGTGAACAGCTTGGCCTCGATGGTCTCGGGACCGGGGTTGAAATCGGTGTCCAGCAGCCGCGCGCGGTAGAACAAATGCACCTGGCCGGCATTGACCACATCCAGCACGCAGTACAGCCCCTGCATCTCGATGCGTGCCCCGGCTTCCTCATCGGTTTCCCGGCGGGCCCCTTCTTCGCAAGTCTCACCCAGTTCCATGAACCCTGCCGGCAGCGTCCAGTAACCCTTGCGGGGCTCGATGTTTCGGCGGCACAGCAGCACCTGCTCGCCCCAGACGGGCACGGTGCCGACCACGTTCAGCGGGTTGACATACTGGATGTGCCCGCAGGAGGGGCACACGGCTCGTTCCCGGTTGTCCTCATCGGGGATGCGATGGTCGACCCGGGTGCCACACATGGGGCAATGCTCGATGCGCCGTGAAAAATGCATGGGGTCCAGTGTAGAGCATGCCCATGGCGCGACCGCCAACCTCTCATGGCGTGAAACGACCTCGCATGCAGGGCGCGAACGCCTCCATCACACGCAATGGCGCACTGTGGTGCCAGAACACCGATTGACGGGCCCAACCCGGTGGCGCGGTGGCAATGGCTGGGCGGTGGGGACGCCTGGCCAGACGCTGCCAGTCCCGGTGTGCGCGGGCCTGCTGCGGGCCGCAGCGCTGCCAGTCATGCTGCGCCAGCTGGCCGCGCCGGACCCGGGCGTGGCTGAACAGCAGCTCGGCCAGAGGCCGGGTGCCCAGTCCCTTCAAGGCTTTCCAGGGGCCTTTCAAGGCGCGGGGTGTCGTCACGCTGCGGGCCCATACCATCGGCTGGCCATCCACACACAGGATGACTTCGCGGACATGGCCACTGGCCTGACGCAGCAGGCGGCGCTCTGCGGGCCACAAGCGTTTCGTGCCCTGGCTCATCACCTCCACCTGCACGGCACCCAGGGCGCGCAGGCGGGCGGTCAGGGAGCCAGGCGCCTTCAACCAGCGGCGCAGTGCCGGCGACACCGGTTGCACCGGCCAGTGCAGTGCCTTGGCTCGCCGTGCATGGGCTCGGGTGGCCTGAGGGGAGGAACGGGGTAGCATCGGGGCGGCATCTTAGCCCCGAGCCCGCCAGCGGGTGTCCGCTTTCAGTGGTCCAGCCTGCATGACCGCGTGCTTGAAACCCGACTTTACGTGATGATTGACCGTCTCGACACAAGCGATGACGCCTTGGGGCCCCTGGCCTGGCCTGCGCAGCCGGGGGTGCGCGCGTGGATGAGCACCCGGCGCTGGCCGGCGGGCTTGGCGGCGCGCATGGCCGATCGTTTGCCTGATGGCATGCCCGCGCCCAGCCACGCACCCTACAACGATGTCAACCTGGGAGACCATGTAGGCGATGCCCCCGCCGCCGTGGCCGCCCATCGCCGTGCAATGGCCCAATTGCTGGGGGCGCATCCCTTCTGGCTGAGTCAGGTGCATGGCCACCGAGTGGTGCGGCTGGGGCAGGGCGCGGCGGGAGGCTGGCTGGTTGACGGTCATCCGTGGGATCTCGCCGAGCCGGTGCAGGCCGACGGCAGCTGGACGACCCAGCCTGGCGTGGCCTGCACGGTGATGGTGGCCGATTGCCTGCCCGTGTTGCTGGCCGCACCCGGTCAGCGTGGCGTGGCGGCCCTGCATGCCGGGTGGCGTGGCCTGGCAGGTGCCGGCGCCATGGCGGGGCAGGGCGTGTTGGAAACTGGCGTAGCGGCCTTGTGCGACGGCACGGGCAGTGCCCCAGCCGAACTGCGGGCCTGGCTGGGCCCCTGCATCGGTCCGACAGCCTTTGAAGTCGGGGCCGACGTCTTGCAAGGCTTCGGCGTCGATCCGCAAGCGCCGGCCACGCCGCTGTTCAAGCCAGCGGCCACGTCGGCACCGGCCTCATCGCCCGCGTCAGGAAAGTGGTTGGCCGATCTGGCGGGGCTGGCCCGGCACCGACTGGCTGCGCTGGGGGTGTCTCAGGTGGCTGGCGGGCGGTGGTGCACCGTCAGTGATGCCTCACGGTTCTTTTCGTTCCGGCGCGATGGCGTCACTGGCCGGCAGGCCGCCTGCATCTGGCTCGACAGAGCCTGAGCTGGCAGGGGCCTCGGCCGCGGCGGCCCGGGCTTCCGCCTCACGCAAGCGCCGCCGCCGCATGGGCGTGTTCATCAGGTAGATGACCAGGGCCAATGGTGCCACGCCGTACAGCAGCAGCGTGAAAAGGCCGCCCAGGATGGAGCCCTGCGGGCCGAACGCCTCGGCCACCGCCATCATCACCGCCACGTACATCCACGCAATCACCACGATCCACATGAGGGGCATTGTGACTGCAGTGCGTCGTGTCGTGCCGAGGCGGTAAGGCATCGTGCGGGTTGTTGTCTGCGGTCATCAAACGGTCGGGCAATTCCGCGTAAAACCAGGGCTTGTCTCGTTGCCCCGGAAAAAACGGCCCAGAATAGACAGGCATATATCGCGTCTCTCAACGACGCCTTCACGTTGAAAGAGCCCTAAGAGGAGACCTATGGCCGCCACACCCCGGCGCCGCGCATCCGCCGCGGTCAAGAAGCCTGCTTCGTCCGACAAGACCGGTCCCTCGGCCGCTGCGCCGCTGAAGGCCGTGCCCCAGCCGCGCGCACGCACGGCCGCGTCCCCTATCAAGGATCGGCCCGCAGGCACTGCCAGGGGCCGGGCCGCCAATGCGTCGCAAGCCCCATCAGCGGATGCGGCAAGCGCGTTCGGTCTGCCCCCTGTCGGCCAGGCGGTCGATGCCGTCGAAACGGTGGCCCAGGAGGTCGGTGCGCTGGCGCAATCCGTGGCCAGCCTGAGCGTGGCGCCGGAACGCCTCACCCAGATTCAGCAGGATTACCTCAAGCAAGCCGCCGATCTGTGGAACCGCGCGCTCACCCAGCCCGAGTCCATCGCGCTGAAGGACCGTCGATTCGCCTCACCCGAATGGACGCGCCAGCCCGGCTCGGCCTTCATGGCTTCAATGTACCTGCTCAACGCCAACACCCTCAAGCAACTGGCCGACAGCCTGCAGGGAGACGCCAAGACCCGCGAGCGTGTGCGCTTCGCCGTGCAGCAGTGGGTGGATGCCGCGTCGCCTTCCAACTTCCTGGCGCTCAATCCCGAGGCCCAGAAGCTGGCGCTGGACACCCAGGGCGAAAGCCTCAAGCAGGGCCTGCAGCATCTGCTCGGTGACATCCGCCAGGGCCACATGTCGCAGACCGACGAATCCGTGTTCGAAGTGGGCCGCAACGTGGCCACCACCGAAGGCACCGTGGTCTTCGAGAACCCCTTCTTCCAGCTGATCGAGTACAAGCCACTGACCGAGAAGGTGCGCGAGCGGCCTTTCCTCCTGGTGCCCCCGTGCATCAACAAGTACTACATCCTCGATCTGCAACCCGACAACTCGCTGGTGCGCTACGCCCTGTCGCAAGGGCAGCGCGTGTTCATCGTCAGCTGGGTGAATGCCGACGAGAGCCTGGCCCAGGCCACCTGGGACGATTACACCGAGCAGGGCGTGATGCGTGCCATCCAGGCCGTGCAGGACATCACCGGCGCCGAGCAGATCAACGCCTTGGGCTTCTGCATCGGCGGCACCTTGCTGGCCTCGGCGCTGGCCGTGCTCGATGCGCGCGGCGAGCGCCCTGTGGCCAGCCTGACCCTGCTCACGTCCTTCCTGGATTTCGTCAACACGGGCACGATCGATGTTTTCGTGGACGAGGGCCTGGTGCACATGCGCGAACTCACCATCGGTGCGCAGAGCCCCCAGGGCGGCGGGCTGATGAAGGGCAGCGAGCTGGCAACCACGTTCTCGTTCCTGCGGGCCAACGACCTGGTGTGGAACTACGTGGTGGGCAACTACCTCAAAGGCGAGACGCCTCCTGCCTTCGACCTGCTGTACTGGAACAGCGACAGCACCAACCTGCCTGGCCCGATGTACTGCTGGTACCTGCGCAACACCTACCTTGAGAACAAGCTCAAGGAGCCCAATGCCGTGAAGGTGTGCGGCACGCCGCTGGACCTGCGCCGCCTGACCATGCCCACTTTCGTGTATGGCTCGCGCGAGGACCACATCGTGCCCTGGGACAGTGCCTATGCTTCCACGCAGCTGGTGGGCGGGCCGACCACCTTCGTGCTGGGGGCCTCTGGCCATATCGCCGGCGTGATCAATCCGCCCGAAAAGAAGAAGCGCAGCTTCTGGCAGACGCGGGCGGGCACACGCACGCTGCCGGCCAAGGCAACCGACTGGATTGCGGCAGCCGACGAGCAACCTGGCAGCTGGTGGCCCACCTGGGCCGCTTGGCTGGATGAACACGGCGGACGCTGGATCAAGGCCCCGGCTGCGCCGGGAAGTAAGGACTATCCCGCGATCGAGCCTGCCCCGGGGCGTTATGTGAAACGCCGGGCGTGATTTTTGCGATATGCCTGCTAAGGTAGGCCAAAGTGGCCGGCAGGCTTGACCCCCTGAAGGAGAACCCCATGACCGACATCGTGATTGTTGCCGCCTCCCGCACTGCGGTGGGCAAGTTCGGTGGCGCCTTGGCCAAGACGCCCGCCGCGGAACTGGGCGCCATCGTCATCCAGGATCTGCTCAAGCGCACGGGGCTGGCCGGCGAACAGATCAGCGAAGTCATCCTGGGCCAGGTGCTGCAGGCCGGCTGTGGCCAGAACCCGGCCCGCCAGGCCGTGATCAAGTCGGGACTGCCGCAGGGCGTGCCCGCCTTCGCCATCAACAAGGTTTGCGGCTCGGGGCTCAAGGCCGTGATGCTGGCGGCCCAGGCCATCCGCGACGGCGATTCGGACATCATCATCGCCGGCGGTCAGGAAAGCATGAGCATGGCGCCGCACGTGCTGCCCGGTTCGCGCGATGGTCAGCGCATGGGCAACTGGACCCTGATCGACTCCATGATCACCGACGGCCTGTGGGACGTCTACAACCAGTACCACATGGGCATCACGGCCGAGAACGTGGCCAAGCAGTACGGCATCAGCCGTGCCGAGCAGGATGCGCTGGCGCTGGCCTCGCAGCAGAAGGCCGCTGCCGCGCAGGAATCCGGTCGTTTCAAGGACGAGATCGTGCCCGTGACGATCCCGCAGAAGAAAGGCGATCCCATCGTCTTCGACGCGGACGAATACATCAACCGCAAGACCAACGCCGAGGCGCTGGCCGGGCTGCGCCCAGCCTTCGACAAGGCCGGCAGCGTGACGGCGGGCAATGCCTCGGGCATCAATGACGGCGCGGCTGCCGTGATGGTGATGAGCGCGAAGAAGGCCGAGCAGCTCGGCCTCAAGCCCCTGGCGCGCATTGCCTCCTACGCCAGCGCTGCGCTCGACCCGGCCTACATGGGCATGGGCCCGGTGCCGGCCTCGCGCCGCGCGCTGGAGCGTGCCGGCTGGAAGGCCGCCGATCTGGATCTGCTCGAGATCAACGAAGCCTTCGCGGCCCAGGCCTGCGCCGTGCACAAGGAAATGGGCTGGGACACCAGCAAGGTCAACGTCAACGGCGGCGC
Organism: Burkholderiales bacterium UBA1834; assembly: GCA_002339015.1. Lineage (GTDB taxonomy): Bacteria > Pseudomonadota > Gammaproteobacteria > Burkholderiales > Burkholderiaceae_C > Aquabacterium. Next base: position 61,685 of record DDJC01000050.1, on the reverse strand, counting down.
CATTGCCATCGGCCATCCCATCGGTGCATCGGGTTGCCGCATCCTGGTCACGCTGCTGCACGAGATGCAAAAGCGTGATGCCAAGAAGGGCATCGCTTCGCTGTGCATCGGTGGTGGCATGGGTGTGGCGCTCACTGTCGAGCGTTGAGCCTGGCAGACCTGGTCAGCATCTTGCTCTTTCGTCCTTCGTGGCCCGCGCCAACTCGCTGACAACGCACGCGGGCAACTTGTTTCTTCACCAACGACAGCATTCACATCCCCAACGAGGAGTATTCAAAAATGGCTCAAAAAGTGGCTTACGTGACCGGCGGCATGGGCGGCATCGGCACGTCGATCTGCCAGCGTCTGCACCGCGACGGCCTGATCGTCATCGCCGGCTGCGGTCCCAGCCGCGACCACGTGAAGTGGCTGGACGAGCAGAAGGCCCTGGGTTACACCTTCTACGCCTCTGTGGGCAACGTGGCGGATTGGGAATCCACCGTCGAGGCCTTCAAGAAGGCCCGCGCCGAGCACGGCCCGATCGACGTGCTGGTCAACAACGCCGGCATCACGCGCGATGGCATGTTCCGCAAGATGACCAAGGCCGACTGGGACGCGGTGATGGACACCAACCTCAACAGCCTGTTCAACGTGACCAAGCAGGTCATTGATGACATGGTGGACCGTGGCTGGGGACGCATCGTCAACATCAGCTCGGTCAACGGCGAGAAGGGCCAGTTCGGCCAGACCAATTACTCTGCGGCCAAGGCTGGCATGCACGGTTTCACGATGGCGCTGGCCCAGGAAGTGGCCAACAAGGGTGTGACGGTCAACACGGTGTCGCCTGGCTACATCGGTACGGACATGGTCCGCGCCATCCGTCAGGACGTGCTGGACAAGATCGTGGCGACGATCCCCGTCAAGCGCCTGGGTACGCCCGAGGAAATCGCTTCGATGGTGTCCTGGGTATCCAGCGACGAAGCTGGCTTTGCCACGGGCGCTGATTTCTCGATCAACGGCGGCCTGCACATGGGCTGACGATGAGCATGGCGCTCCTGCCGTCACAGGTGGGTGGCGCTTGCAGCAAGAAGCGTTGAACAAGCAACAAGAATCCCCGCGCACCGCAAAGGTGGGCGGGGATTTTTCATGGGCGCTGCTCTATGGGGTGGGCGACCTCAGGCCCCCATCGAGGAACTCAAGCCCTTGAGCGGTTGCCCAGGCTGTTCAGGCTGCGGCTTCGAGTTCGGCGGCCATGCGGTCCAGTGCGGCGCAGACATCGGCGAAGCGGCCGGCGATGACGGTGCGGCGGGCATCCGAGGGGTCGCGGTGGATGCGCAGCCGGCTGGCCCGTGGCTGCAGGGGCATGACCGCGGCCGAAGCCGTGCTGGTGCCGTCTGCTGGGGTGCGTTGCGTGGCCGGTGCCTGGCTGCGAGCTTGTTCCCGAACAGCCAGTGCGCGTGCGAAGTGATGAATCATGGTGAACTCCGATCAGACTTGAAGTTCGGCAGGATTCCGTCAGGACCATCGATGCTCAGGATCGCTCCGCGCAGGCCTGAGGGCCGGTCGGGAGCAAATGCCCGCCACCTGGGCATCGATGGGATGCTGTTGCAGCCTGGGCTACAGCAGCATGTGGTTGCGTATCAGGCCCACCGCCAGCCCTTCCAGTTCGAATTCGGGGTGGTTGGGTGGAACGACGATGGGTTCGAAATCAGGGTTCTCCGGCAGCAGGGAGATGCCTTGGGGCGTGCGCTGAAAACGCTTGACGGTGACCTCGTCGCCCAGGCGGGCGACCACGATCTGGCCATTGCGGGCCTCACGCGTGCGTGCCACGGCCAGCAGATCGCCATCAAGGATGCCGACATCCTTCATGCTCATGCCCTTGACGCGCAGCAGGTAGTCGGGGCGTTTGGCGAACATGCCGGCCTCGACGTTGTAGGTGCGCTCGATGGATTCCTGGGCCAGGATGGGGCTGCCTGCGGCCACGCGGCCGATCAGGGGAAGCGCCAGCTGTTCCAGACCAGGCAAGGGCAGGCTCAAGCCGCCCAGCACCTGGCTGACCAGACCGGGCTCATCGGCCGAGCGCTTGCGGGCTTCATTGACGGTGCGCAGGGTGCCGGCCTTGAGGCGGATGCCGCGGGAAGTGCCTCCCACCAGTTCGATCACGCCCTTGCGGGCCAGGGCCTGAAGGTGCTCTTCAGCCGCGTTGGCCGAACGAAACCCCAGCTCGGCCGCGATCTCGGCGCGCGTGGGCGGGGCCCCGGTGCTGGCGATGGCACGCTGGATGAGTTCGAAGATCTGTTGCTGACGCGGTGTAAGTTTGGGTTTATCGTTCATGGCGGCACCAGAAGGTTTGCTGTCATTCTATACAGGACTGTTGCTTTGTCCAGTACTTTCGTGGCATTTGGGAGACGACGAGATGCATGACATGGCCGCTTCGGGCGTGGTGGTGGTGATGGGAACCGGCGGCACGATCGCCGGCTTGTCCAGCACAGGGCTTGACCAGGACTACAAGGCTGCGCAACTTGGCGTGGCTGAACTGGTCACGGCGGTGCCTGCACTCGCAGGACAGCCGATCGAGGCGCAGCAGGTGGCGCAGCTGGACAGCAAGGACATGGGCTGGGCCGTCTGGCGCGCACTGATGCAGGCCGTGAGCGATACCCTGGCCCGGCCGGAGGTGGATGCCGTGGTGATCACACATGGCAGCGACACCCTTGAGGAAACTGCCTGGCTGCTGCATCTGCTGCTGTCGCCGACCAAGCCGGTGGTGCTGACCGCGGCCATGCGCCCCGCGTCGTCGGCCGAGGCCGATGGCCCTCGCAACCTGGCCGATGCCGTGAGCGTGGCCCGCTGGGCTGCCGCGCAGGTGCTGGCGGGTGTCGTGGCCGTGCTGCACGGGCAGGTCTGGAGCGGCACGGATGTGCGCAAGGTGCACAGCTGGCACATCGACGCTTTCGATGGCGGCGGCGCCTTGCCGTTGGCGCAGGTGGCTGATGGGCAGGTGGTGGCAACGCCGGATGCCCTCTGGGTGCCGCCGCGGGGGCAATGGCTGCCTGCGATGGGGGCGCTGGATCAGTTGCCGCGTGTGGAGATCATCACCAGCCACGCCGATGCGGATGGCGCTTTGGTCGATGCCATGCTGGCGGCCTGGACCGCCTCTGACGCTCGCCGCTTGCGCGGCCTGGTCGTGGCCTGTACGGGCCACGGCACCTGGCACCGCGACCTGGAGCCAGCCCTGCTCAGGGCACGCCGTGCCGGGGTGGTGGTGTGGCGCGGCTCGCGCGTGGCGCGCGGTGGCGTTGAATCCAGGCCGGACGACACCTGGCCGGTGGCCGGGCGGCTCACGCCCGCACAGGCCCGCGTGGTGCTGGCGATCACCCTGGCCTTGAGGGACCTGGGCTGATCACTTCATCCGCAGGGTGACCGGTGCGCCGGTCCTGAGCGGCAGTTCGACAGGCGGGGTGGCCTCGCCCATGGCGGGATACCACACATGCGCCTTGTGCTCGCCGGCCGGCAGGTCGATGCTTACCTTGCCGGCGGCATCGGTGGCGCCGAAGTAGGGCGTATCGACCACATGGATGTAGCCGACCATGGTGTCGTGGATGTTGCAGCCCAGCGTGGCCGTGCCGGGCTTGTCGAACACGATGGGTGCGGCTGGCGTGCCCGCGTACAGCTTGATCTCGAACTTGCGCGCCGGCGAAAACGAGTAGACATGGTGGCGCACCGTGTCCAGGTTCGGAAAGTTCACGGCCGTGCCGGTCTGCACGGGCAGCACAGTGGGGGCGAAGCGGCGGTTTTTCTGGACCATGTCCGCGGAAGTGCCTGCCGGGGCGGTGGTCTTGCCCCCTTTGACGATCACCGACACGGCGGCCGATGCGATGGGCTGTCCCGATGCATCCACCACGTTGATGGTCTGCGGGTCTGCCAGGGCGGCGGTGCAGGCCAGGGCCAGGGTGCTGATCGACAGGCGGACCGATGTGGACAGGTGGGCAGCGATGTTCATGGCGATTCCATTGGTGCAAGACTTCTGCATGAGAGCGCTGTGAAGGACCTGAGGCAGCAGCATTGACGCAGGGACATGGCGCGGGTGTGGTGGCTTGTGTTCGCCAGCTCAGTGGGTGACGATCTCGCTGCGGCTGGGCGCCAGGCGTCGCAGCAGTTCGTTCTTGGCACCGTTAGGCACACCGGCAGCGTCCATCTCTTCACGCAGCGCTTGTACCAGGACGTCGAATTCGGAGCCGCCCAGGTTCAGGTCGGCATGGGATTTCTGCATGTCCTGGCCCTCGTACACGCAGGGGCCGTCAGCCACCTTGCAGATGTAGTTGCCCACGCTGTCGATCAGGAAGGGCATCTTGATGCCTTTGAAGCTGCGGCCGGCGACAGGGTCGGCTGCCACCCGGCTCAGGGCCTTGCCGGTGAACGCCCTGATGTGGTCCGGCCCGCCGAGCTGCTTGTAGAGCGGGACGTCCGCACGGTAGGTGGTCGAGCAACCGGTGGTCCACAGCAAGGTGGCCAGGGAGGCGGCCAGCAAGGCGCGTAGCGAAAGCAGGTGATTGACAGAGCGAAGAGGCATGACGTTCTCCGTGAGCTTTGGCTGTCGTCGTCGTCATCAATTTTCGCGGGGATGTGCCGATGATGATTCCAGCAATAGGGGGCCGGACAGCGGTTGTTTGTGCATTCCGACTCGATTGAGTGACCCTTTCCTCGATGGGATCCAGCCATGACCAAGCCGTATCACCCCTGCCGCCAGGCGGATCATGATCCCGTCTCATCGCCCGTGGCAAGTGCCGCGTCCGCGCGCCTGCTGACGTCTGCCAAGCGACGCCTGGCCTGGCAGGCGGGTGCAGTGCTGATGGCCGGTGCCGCGCTGTGGTCGGCCGACTCTGCCCATGCCGGTGATCGCCTGCTGGCCACCTGGGGCGTTACGGCTGTCGATGGCACGGCGGGNNCGGCGGGCGGCGGGCTCACGCCGTGGGCCGTGATCGCCGGGGGCGGTTCAAGCGACCAGGTGGGCGGCTCCGCCGCCGTGACCGAGGTCAACACGCGTGACCACCGTCTGCGCGTGGCCAGCGCCGCCGTGGGCATCCGTGACCGGGTCGAACTGAGCATGGCGCGCTGGAGCTTCAAGGTCAGCGAGGATGTGATCCCTGGCGGCAAGGGGCTGGAGATGAGCGTGCTGGGCGCCAAGGTGAAGGTGGCCGGCGATGCTGTCTACGCCCAGGACAGCTGGATGCCACAGATCAGCGTCGGCGCCTTGTACAAGATGGCCGACGACGTCGATTTCCTGAAGGCCGTGGGCCTGCCCATCCGCGCTGATGAAGACCTGGAGCTGTACGCCAGCGCCACGAAGGTGTGGCTGGGCGCCTTGGTCGGCTACAACGTGCTGGGCAACGTCACACTGCGCTGGACCCGGGCCAACCAGTTCGGCCTGCTCGGCTTCGGCAGCGACTCCGAGCCTGACCACCAACTGAAAGTGGAAGGCAGCCTGGGAGTGATGCTGCGCGATGACCTGGTGCTGGGGGGCGAGTTCCGCGGCAAGCCCGACAACTTCGGTGCCGTGCCTGGCTTCGAGGAAGACGACGCCTATGACCTGTTCCTGGCCTGGTTTCCGCACCGCCACGTGAGCCTAACGGCCGCCTGGGTCGACCTGGGCAACATCGCCACGAAGAAGAAGCAGCGCGGCTGGTATCTGTCAGGGCAGCTGACCTTCTGAACGAAGCATTCAACGCTGTCCTGAATCCCTATTGGAAAAGCGGTTTCTTTACATGGGATTTACCGGCACGCAACGGGTCGATAACAAGGATGCATCACACTGCGTCGCATGAACGCATTGACATCTAAACGTTGGTGGACGGGTTGGAAGTTCTGGGTGGCGCTGCTGCTGATCGCCGGCCTCGCCTGGTTCGTCAAGAGCAAGTGGTTCAGCCCCCCACCCATTCCGCAGGTCATCACCACCGAGGTTCGCAAGGCAGACATTGAAGACAATGTGCTGGCCAGCGGCACGGTGGAGGCCATTAAGCAGGTGGCCGTCGGCGCCCGCGTATCCGGTCAGATCAAGAAGCTGTACGTGCAACTGGGCGACCAGGTCAAGCAGGGCCAGTTGATCGCCGAGATCGATGCCGACACGCAGACCAACACGCTGCGCAATGCCGAAGCCGCCCTGCGCAGTGCCCAGGCCACGCGTGTGGCGCGGCAGGCCGCGCTGGTGCAGGCCGAGTTGACCTTCAAGCGCGAGCAGCAACTGCTGGCGCAGGACGCCACCTCCCGTGAATCGTTCGAGGCGGCCAAGGCCAGCCTGGACACGCTCAAGGCCGAAGTGGCCGCGCAGGATGCCCAGATCGAGCAGAACCGCATCAGTGCCGACACAGCCCGTGTCACCCTGGGCTACACCCGCATCCTCGCGCCGATGGATGGCCGTGTGGTGGCGGTGGTGACCGAAGAGGGCCGCACCGTGAACGCCACGCAATCGGCGCCGACCATCATCAAGCTGGCCAAGCTGGACACCGTCACGGTGAAGGCGCAGATCTCCGAAGCCGATGTCGTGCGCGTCAAGCCCGGCCTGCCGGTGTACTTCACCATCCTGGGCGAAGCTGACAAGCGCTACGAAGCCAAGCTGCGCGCCATCGAGCCCGTGCCCGAATCGGAGCAGACGGATTCGAACACGTCGACCTCGTCGTCCAGCAACAGCTCGTCGACGGCGGCGGCTGTGTACTACAACGGCCTGTTCGATGTGCCCAACCCCGAGGACAAGCTGCGTGTGTCCATGACGGCGCAGGTGTCCATCGTCCTGGCCAACGCGAAAGATGCCCTGGTGATCCCCTCTTCGGCGCTGAGCGACCGCCGTGACAAGAGTGGCCGGTACGAGGTGAGCGTGCTGGAAGGTGATGCCAAGCAGCCCCGCATCGTCAAGCGCAAGGTGCGCATCGGCTTGAACAACCGTGTGCAGGCACAGGTGCTCGAAGGCCTGAACGAAGGCGACAAGGTGGTGGTGGGCGAGGCCCAGGCGGGTGATTCGGGCAGTGTCGGCCGCGCCGGCCGCCGTGGCCCGGGCATGTTCTGAGCCGGGAGCCGCCCATGACCAAGGCAAGGCCTGATCATCAAGGCACGCCGCAACCGCTGCTCGAAGTGAGCGGGCTGTGGCGCGAATACCCCTCGGGCGATGGCACCGTGGCCGTGCTCAAGGACGTGAACCTGCGCATCGACGCGGGTGAGATGGTGGCCATCATCGGCGCCTCCGGCTCGGGCAAGTCCACCCTGATGAACATCCTGGGGTGCCTGGACCGGCCCACGCGCGGCGACTACCGTGTCAACGGCCAGAGCACCGCCACGCTGGAGCCCGATGAACTGGCCCGCCTGCGCCGCGAGCACTTCGGCTTCATCTTCCAGCGCTACCACCTGCTGGGCGATCTGTCGGCCGTGGGCAATGCCGAGATCCCGTCCATCTACGCTGGTACGCCGCGCGAGGCCCGCCGTGAGCGCGCCAGCCAACTGCTGACGCGTCTTGGTTTGGGCGAGCGCCTGGCCAACCGGCCGGGGCAGCTCTCGGGCGGCCAGCAGCAGCGGGTGAGCATCGCGCGGGCGCTGGTCAACGGCGGCGATGTGATCCTGGCCGACGAGCCCACAGGCGCGCTGGACAAGACCTCCGGCCATGAGGTGATGAAAATCCTGCGCGAGCTGCACGCGGAGGGGCACACCGTCATCATCGTGACCCACGATCCGCAGGTGGCCCGGAACGCGCAGCGCATCATCGAGATCAGCGACGGCGTGATCGTGGCCGACCACGCCAACACCGACCCCGCAGGCGATGGCACTGCGCACATCGAGGCCTCACCGCCAGGCGAGGGCAGTGCCATCCGGCAACCCAAGCAGGCCGCACCTGGCTGGTTGGGGGCCCTGGCCTCCAACTGGGGGCGCCTGGGCGAGGCTACGAGCATGGCCTTGCGCGCCATGGCCGGCCACCGGCTGCGCACCTTGCTCACCATGCTGGGCATCATCATCGGCATCGCCTCGGTGGTGTCCATGGTGGCCCTGGGCGAAGGCTCGCGCCAGCGCGTGCTGGCTGACATCAGCGCCATGGGCACCAACACGATCGACATCTTCCCTGGCAAGGGCTTTGGCGACCGGCTGGCCAACCGCATCCGCACCCTGGTGCCGGCAGACGCCGATGCACTGGCGCAGCTCACCTATGTGGACAGCGTAACCCCCTCGGTCAGCACCAGCCTGACGCTGCGGCGCGGCAATGCCGAGGCCTCGGCCAGCGTGACGGGCGTGGGCGACCAGTTCTTCCGAGTCAAGGGCTACACGATGGACAGTGGCATGTCGTTCGACGCCGAGAGCGTGCGCCGCCAGACGCAGGAGGCCGTGATCGACCCCAATGCACGCGATGCCCTGTTCAAGCCGGGCGAGGACCCGGTGGGGCAGGTGATCTTCCTGGGCAATGTGCCCGTGCGCGTGACGGGCGTGACCAAGGCGCAGGACGGCATGTTCGCCAGTGACAGCCTGAACGTGTGGGTGCCCTACACCACGGCCATGCGTCGCCTGATGGGGCAGAACTACCTGCGCAACGTCACGGTGCGCATCAGCGACGATGTGTCGTCCGTGGCAGCCGAGAAGGGCATCACGCGCCTGCTCACCCAGCGCCATGGCTCGCAGGATTTCTTCGTGCGCAACAGCGACAGCATCCGCCAGACCATCGAGACCACCACGCAGACGCTGACCCTGCTGATCTCGTCCATTGCCGTGATCTCGCTGATCGTGGGCGGCATCGGGGTGATGAACATCATGCTCGTGTCCGTCACGGAGCGCACGCAGGAGATCGGCGTGCGCATGGCCGTCGGGGCGCGGCAGGGCGACATCCTGCGGCAGTTCCTGATCGAGGCGGTGCTGGTGTGCCTGCTCGGCGGTATCCTGGGCATCCTGCTGGCCTTGGGCATCGGGCAGATCTTTGACAGGCTGGCCGGGGGCAGCTTCCGCATGGTCTACTCGACGACCTCCATCGTGATGGCCTTCGGCGTGTCCAGCCTGATCGGCGTGGTGTTCGGTTTCCTGCCGGCACGCAACGCGGCCCGGCTGGATCCGGTGGAGGCCCTGGCCCGACCTTGAACGGGATGGCTGCAGGCCGATGACGACAGACAGAACTAGGACATGGACGAGATGAGCACAGCCCCGCAACACCCTTGGAGACGACGCACCCTGGCCGCCACTGCCGTGCTGGCCTGCCTGCTGCTGACGGCCTGCGCCACCCAGACGGCCGGCCTCAATGCCCCGCAGGCCGGCAATGCCCAGGTCCCAGGCCAGTTCCAGTACGCCGCGGCCCCTGCGAGTACGGCACGTTCCGTGGCGCTGGACGATGCCTGGTGGAAGGGCTTCAACGATCCGGTGTTGAACAACCTGATCGACCAGGCCCTGGCCCGCAACACCGATCTGGCGGTGGCGGCCTTGCGCGTGCGTCAGGCCCAGCTCCAACTGCAGCAATCTGAAAGCGATCGCCTGCCCAGCTTTTCCGGCAACGTGAGCGCCAATGCCTCACGGCGCATCGGCGAATCGCAGCCCACCACGCGCTCGGCTTCGGCCAGCGTGGGGGCCAGCTGGGAGCTGGACCTGTGGGGCCGCCTGAGTGCCCAGCGCGACGCCGCCCAGTGGGAGGCCGCCGCCACCGAAGAAGACCGCCGCGCCGTGGCCCTGAGCCTGGTGGGCACCACGGCCACCCTGTACTGGCAGCTGGCCTATCTTGACCAGCAGGTGGACACGGCCAAGCAGAGCCTGGCCTATGCCCGCAAGACACTGGACCTGGTGCTGGCCCAGCGCCAGGCGGGCAGCGTCTCCGGCCTGGAAGAGGCCCAGGCCCGCCAGAGCGTGCTGGCCCAGGAGGCGTCCTTGTCCCAACTGGTGCAGCAACGCGTGGTGGTGCGCCAATCGCTGGCCCTGTTGCTGGACGAGCCTTCGCAAAACGCCGATGCCGTGCTGCCCAAGCCGCAGTGGCCGGCCACGCCCTGGCCCGAGCTGTCGCCCGGGCTGCCAGCCGAGGTGCTTTCCCGCCGCCCCGACCTGCGCGCGGCCGAGGCCCGCCTGCGCGGCTCCTTCGCCAATGTGGACGTGACCCGCGCCTCCTATTACCCCACGTTCACGCTGAACGGCAGCGTAGGAGGAAGCAGCCAATCGCTGAGCAACGTGCTGGCCAATCCGGTGGGCACCCTGGGTGCCGCCCTGGCCTTGCCCTTCCTGAACTGGGGCACCATGCAGCGCAACGTGGCGATCTCTCAGGCCCAGGCCGACGCCGCCGTGCTCGATTTCCGCAAGACGCTTTACCAGGCGCTGGCCGATGTGGATGCAGCCTTGTCGGCCCAGACCCAGCTGCTGCGCCAGGCCCAGTCACAAAACGACCGCCTGGTGCAGGCCCGCAAGGTAGAACAGCTCACCGAGTTGCGTTATCGTTCCGGGGCTGATCCGCTCAAGACCTGGCTGGACGCGCAGGAGTCGCGCCGGCAGGCTGAACTGGCTGCGGCCCAGGTGCGCTACAACCAGCTCGACAACTGGGTGGCCCTGGTGCAGGCCCTGGGCGGCGGCACCACGCCACCTGGCGAGAAAGCCCCGTCATGATCACCGTTCATCACCTGGAAACCTCCCGTTCGCAGCGCGTGCTGTGGCTGCTCGAAGAGTTGGGCGTGCCCTACGAGATCAAGCGCTACAAGCGTGATCCGCGCACGAAGCTGGCCCCCCCTGAGCTCAAGACGATCCATCCGCTGGGCAAATCGCCCGTGATCACCGATGGGGATCTGGTGGTGGCCGAATCGGCTGCGATCCTGGAGTACCTGGTGGACCGCTATGGCGCGCAAGCCCAAGGTGAAGCCGCGCAATTGCTGCCCCATCCCGGCACGCCCGAGCAACTGCAGTGGCGCTTCTGGATGCACTTCGCCGAAGGCTCGCTGATGAATTGGCTGGTGATGAAGCTGGTGTTCATGAGCATCCCGCAGCAGCCCATGCCCTTCTTCGTCAAGCCCATCGCGCGCCAGCTGTGCGCGCAGGTGCAGGCCAAGCTGATCGATCCGAACCTGAGCAACAGCCAGGCCTTCATCGAGAACCATTTGAGCATGCACACCTGGTTCGCCGGGGATCGGCTCACCCTGGCTGACTTCCAGATGAGCTTTGCCGTCGAGGCCCTGCTGGCCCGCAGCCAGCAGGCTGCGCACCAGTGCCCGCACCTGGTGGCCTACAAGGCCCGCATGGTGGCACGGCCCGCCTACCAGCGCGGCCTGGCCAAGGGCGGGCCTGTCGTGATGGGTTGAACTGCTTGATGCCCAGGGCACCTGTATCTCATCTGGTGCGTTGCACCAGGTCTGAGGCGCGGCGGCTCAGGCCACCGAGCTGTGCTGCTCGGCGTTGCGGTAACGCGCGATGCTGATGCCGATCACGGAGGCTGCCGTGCGCAGGTCGACTTCGTCGATCTTGCTCCAGATGCGCGGGGTGTCTCGTTGCTCGATGCACAACACCCCCAATGGCTGGCCGTTGATCTGGAACGCCACGTCCAGCAGGGCCTGCACGCCTTGGGGCACAAGGTAGTTGTCACGCAGGCTGATCAGATGCGGGTCTTCCTGTGCGTTGGGGGAACTGTAGACCTTGGCGTTGATCAGCGCATCGAAGTAGGCCTGGAAATCGGCTTCATGCAACTCGACCCCAGCGGCTGAGAGCGCAGGGTCTTCAGAGAAGGCGGCCACGCACAGCAGGTAGCAGCCCTGGGCGCCATCCTTGAGCACCCACAAGCTCGCCATGGAACACTGAAAGCGCTTGTGCAGCGCTTCGGCGACCAACTGGCGATACCTGAGCAGCCCGTCAGGGCTGGACAGCACATCCGCAGCGGCACGCAATTCCGACATCAATTCGTGGCTTGCGGGCATGAATCTGGGCTATGGGTTTTGTCGCACTCTACCGAAACTCGGCGGGCAACACGCAAGAAATTGGCCTCGTTACATTTTCCCCGGCCAACGGCCGTGCCAAAACCGGTAATACCCAACAGTCATGCTGTGCTGCAACATCAGGGCTGTCAACCGGACGCAGACGCCTCGGCCTGGGCCACGTACCACGGCACGCATTGCGGATTGGCCATGGCCTCGCGGTTGACCACCTTGTCGATAGGCTGGCCCAGGAAGAGCTTTTTGATCGGCACCTCCTGCTTCTTGCCTGACAGCGTGCGCGGGATCTCGGGCGCCTGAAGGATGTCGTCGGGGATGAAGCGCGGCGACAGGGCTGTCTTGATCGCCCCCTGAATGCGGGCTGTGAGCGTGGCATCGAGCGTGAAGCCCTCGCGCAGCACCACGAAGAGCACCATGCGGCTGGCGCGGCCCAGGTACTCCAGGTCGATCACCATCGAATCCAGCACCTCGGGCAGGGCCTCGACCGCGGCGTAGATCTCGCTGGTGCCCATGCGCAGGCCATGACGGTTGATGGTGGCGTCGCTGCGGCCGTAGATGACACAACTGCCGTCCGCATTGACCTTGATCCAGTCGCCATGGCGCCAGACGCCAGGGTAGACATCGAAGTAGCTCGACAAATAGCGCGCGTTGCCCTGGTCGCCCCAGAAGAACAGCGGCATCGACGGCACAGGCTTGGCGCAGACCAGCTCGCCCACCTCACCCGTGACGGCCTGGCCTTGGTCGTTCCAGGCCTCGACGGCATGGCCGATCGCACGGCACTGCATCACGCCGGGCTCGTTGGGCAACTCGCGGTGGCCGCCGACGAAGATGCCGGCGAAGTCAGTGCCGCCCGACAGGTTGTTCCACCAGATGCCGGGTGTGCCGATGCGCGCAAATTGGTCGGTGCCCCAGCGCTGCACGTCTTCCGACAGGGGCGACCCGGTGGAGCCGAGCGCGCGGATGCGGGACAGGTCGCCGCAGGCGGCGATGTCTACGCCGGCCTTCATGCAGTTGGCATAGAAGGCGGCGCCTGCGCCGAAGTAGGTGACCTGGTGGCGGGCTGCGAAGCGCCATAGCACGGTCCAGTCAGGCGCCTCTTTGCTGCCGCCGGGGCTGCCATCGAACAGGCAGATGGTGGCGCCATCCAGCAAGCCTGCCACCTGCGTGTTCCACATGATCCAACCGGTGGAGCTGTACCAGTGAAAGCGTTCGCCGAAGCTGTTGGACGCGTAGCTGGGGCCGATGTCGTTGTGCTTGCCGATGGCCGCAACGATCATGATGATGCCGCCGTGGCCGTGCACCAGTGGCTTGGGCAGGCCCGTGGTGCCGCTGGAGTAGACCACCCACAGCGGCTGGTCGAAGGGCAGCCATTCGGGCTGGAAGTTGCGCGTGGCGTCGTCATCGCGGGCAGTGGCCTGTGCATAGGTCAGGTCAATCATGCCCGCGAGGGGCCGCCCACGCGAGTGGGCCGATTGCAGCACGATGAGCTTCTCGACGGTGGGCAGGGCCGCGCGCAGGGCGGCCACCGTCTCGGCCCGGTCGATGGACTTGCCGGCGTAGTAGACGCCATCGGCGGCGATCAGCACGCGCGGTGCGATCTGCTGGAAGCGGTCGGTCACGGCCTGGGCACCCATGTCTGGCGCGCACACGCTCCAGATGGCACCGATGCTGGCACAGGCCAGGAAGGCCACGATGGCCTCGGGCACGTTGGGCAGGTAGGCGGCCACGCGGTCGCCACGGCCCACACCCAGCTCACGCAAGGTGAGCGCGAAGGACGCCACCTGGCGCTGCAGCTCGGGCCATGACAGTTCACGCGCTTCGCCCAATTCGTTGTCGCTGAGGATGGCAGGCTGGCCTGCACGATGGGCCGCCTCGGCATGGCGCAGCACGCGCTGCGCGTAGTTCACCTGCGTGCCCGGGAACCACTTGGCGCCAGGCATGGTGGCGTCTTCCAGTGCGATGGTGGGCGGTACGGGCGAATCGATCGCGTCGTGTTCCCACAGGCTCATCCAGAACGCCTCCGGCTCGTCGACCGACCAGCGCCACAGCGCCTCGAAATCATCGAAATGCAGGCCGTGCTGCTTCTCGAGCCATTGCTGGTACAGGCGGATCTGGGGAATGTAGGGCGCGGTGGTCTTCGTCATGCAGACGATTGTGCCGCGCGCCTTGCGCCACGTGCAGGCTGGGGATTCCCAATGGGGAATCAGGACTGCACGCCAGCGTTTAAACGTTCAGGATTGCCAGAAGCCCTTGTGCAGGGCTGCCATGGCTTCCTCCACCTCAGGCACGGGGCCGATGACCTCGATGGGCTTCTGGCCGCGCGCGAACACCTCGCGGCAGGGCAGGCTCATCGTGGGGTTCTCTTCCGCGTTGCCGGTGAGCTCCAGCAGGCGGTGCTCGGTCATGCCATAGACCACGCGGCCGATGTTGGCCCAGTACTGCGTGCCGGCGCACATCACGCAAGGCTCGGCCGTGGTCACGAGCGTGCACTGCCACAGCACCTCGGGGCTGAAGTTCAGTGCCGCAGTGCGGGCCAGCACCGATTCGGCATGGTTCACGGTGTCGACATTGCCTTGTTCGGCCAGCACGGTCTCGCCATCCGGGCCGACCAGGATCGCGCCGAAGGGATGCTTGCCCAGGCCCATGGCGCGGCGTGCCACGTCATTGGCGCGGTGCAGGTGCTTGACGATCTGGGCGTGGCTCAAGGGAGGCAGGGCGGGATGGGTGCTCATGGTGTTGACTGCGTTGGGATGGACGGAGGGTGACGGCCGATGCCTACATCGGGCATCGGCACAGGCCGACAGCCGTGTGGGCGCAAAGGCGCTGCAATGCAGGGACCTTTTTTCTCATGACATCGCCATGCATTTCTGGAGAGACTTTCGCAAGTTCGTGACCCGCGGCAATCTGGTGGACCTGGCCGTGGGGTTCACGGTGGGCGCGGCCTTCACAACCATCGCCCGTAGTCTGGTAGACGACATCATCATGCCGCCTGTCGGCCTGTTGATGGGGCGGACAGACTTCAAGGACTTTTTCGTGGTGCTGAGAGAAGGGCCCAGTGTGGCCGGCCCATACCTCACCCTTGCACAGGCCAAAGCAGCTGGCGCAGTGACCTTGAACTATGGCTTGTTCATCAACGCGATGCTGGCTTTCCTGCTGGTCGGGCTGGCCATGTTCGTGGTGAGCCGGCTGATGAGCCGTGCCGAGGCGCAGATGGATGCACGTTTCCAGGAAGCGCCGCCGCCGCCGGGCGAGCCCACTGAAAAGAAGTGTCCGTATTGCCGGAGCATCATCCCGATCAAGGCTTGTCGATGCCCGCAATGCACATCGCACCTGACGGTACCTGACGAGCCCGACAATCCGTCCCCTGCACCCCAGGACGGCAGGGAGCCCAAGGCCACGCAGCCTGCGTGATGCATCACGAGCTTGGGACAATGCCTGGCAGTCATGCAATGCAAGGAGGCCCGCCGGGGCGCTGCTCGCAAGCAGTTCCTCAGCGGGCCTGAAGGTCACCGTTTTCAGTCGGTGGCCTGCGGGACGCGTCGCGATCAGCACACCTTAGAGGGTATCCGGCTCGACCGGCTCCTGCACCGGCTCTCCATCGGAGGGTCTGTGTAGAGGAGTCGGGGTATCTTCCGGATCCGTCATGGGCGGCGTGCCGTGCACCGGGTTGGGGTGCGGCGGCGCATCCGGCGGGTTGGGCGGGGCAGCGAACATACCCGATGTGTTCAAGTGGTTTCGCATCGCCCTCGCTCCATCAACGGGTGCAATCAACGGTCGATCTTCTTGGCGACGGAGTTCTTGGCATCGCCATAGTTGGCCTGTGCCTTGCCCTTGGCCTGCTGTGCCACGCCCTTGGCCTGCAGCTTGGAGTTGTCGGTGGCGTCGCCGGCGACTTCCTTGGCCTTGCCAACGGCTTGGTGGGCACGGCCCTTCACTTGATCCTTGTTCATGATCTTGCTCCTTTTGTCATCGGATGGGAAGACATGGATTGCTGTATCCATGGGTCTTACTGTGCGCCTGAGCGCCGGCCCGCGCCAGTCGGTCCGTGCCGATTGAGGTGTAAGGGGCTGATGGCATGCGCGTGTCATGGTTTTGGCGTGCAGCGGAGCACCATTCAAGCCACGGTGTGCTGCATGCGGCGGACGGCCGCGTCGGCCTGCGCATGCAGCGCTTGCAGATCAAGCCCGGGAATGAGGCCGTCGTCCACGATCAGCCGACCCGCGCAGAACACGTGGCTGGGCCGCGCCGCGCCACAGGCCACGGGTGCCACGGCCGGATCATGCAGCCCCCACTGACGGGGATCGTTCAAGGGCAGCAAGATCAGATCGGCCGCCTGGCCCGGTGCCAGGGTGCCAACCCCTTGCAGGCCCAGCACTTGTGCACCACCGGCCGTGCCCATGCGAATGACCTCGTCGGTGCTGAGCGCGCCTGGGCCTTTGACGGCCCGGTGCACCATCCAGGCGGTGTGTGCTTCGTGGAACATGTCGGCGGCTTCATTGGAGGCCGCGCCGTCCACGGCCAGCGAGACACGGCCACCCGCGCGCATCAGCTCGGGCGCAGGGGCCACGCCGGAGCCCAGACGGCCGTTGCTCTGCGGGCAATGGGCCATGCCGGTGCCAGTCTCGGCCAGGGTCTGGATCTCTTCGGGCGTCAGGTGCACCAGGTGGGCGTACCAGACGTCCTCGCCCAGCCAGTCGTGGCGGCCAACGAACTCGACGGGCGAGCAGCCGTGCACCTCGCGGCAATACCTGACGTATTCCACCGTTTCGCTCAGGTGGCTGTGCAGGCGGATGCCCAGGCGCCGGGCCTCTTGCGCCATGGGCTTGAGGTGGTCTACCGGCACGGACCACGTTGGCGTGGTCGGCGCGCTCACCACCTGGCGCATCGGGCGCGGGCCGCGCTGGTGGTAGCGGTGCACGTCGCGCTCCACGGCGGTGAAGAACTGCTCCAGCGTTTCGGGGCGCACCTGGGGCGGCGGGTTCACGTCGATGGCCCGCACGATGGTCTGCCCGCCCCGGCACAGCACGAAGCGCAGGCCCAGAGCTTCGGCCTCGTCGAACACGGCGGCCGAGGCGTCGAAGGGCATGCCTGGGTAGTAGTGATACTGGTGGTCGGCCACGGTTGTGCAGCCCGACAGCAGCAGTTCGACCATGCCAAGGCGCGCGGCCACGCGCATCACCTCGTCGTGGTCGAAATGGCGCCGGTAGGCCACAGGCACGGCGCTGAGCCAGCCCATCAGCCCTTGGTCGATACCAGCCGGGATGCCCTTGAGCAGGCTCTGGAACAGGTGGTGGTGGGTGTTGACCCAGCCGGGCATGACCACGCTGTTGCCGGCGTCGATGACGCGTTCGCCGGGTTGGGGCGCCAGCGTGCCGATGGCCTCGATCACATCGCCGCGCAGGCGGATGTCGGCGCCTTGCGTGGCCACGTCGTGGCGCATGGCATCGCCTGGCAGGCCCGTGAGGATGGCGCGGGCGTTGCGGATCAGGATGGAAGATGAAGTCGTCATGGAGAGAGGGGAGTCAGTGGTCTGCTCAGCGGTTGATCTCGCTCTCGTGCCAGCCGCCCAGCGCCCAGCGCGAGATGGCTGACAGCACGGCGAACACGCCCACGCCGGTGACCGAGATCAGTACCAGTGCCGCGAACAGGCGCGGGATGTTGAGCTGGTAGCCCGATTGCAGGATCTGGTAGGCCAGGCCCGTGCCCGTGCCACCGGTGCCGGCCACGAACTCGGCCACCACGGCGCCGATCAAGGCCAGCCCGCCCGAGATGCGCAGCCCCGCGAAGAAGTAGGGCAAGGCCGAAGGGATGCGCAGGCGCACCAGGGTCTGCCAGCGCGAGGCGCGCTGCAGTTTGAAGTAGGCCGCCAGGCCGGGGTTCACGCTGCGCAGGCCCACCGTGGTGTTGCTGATGATGGGAAACAGCGCCACCAGCGTGGCACACACCACCAGCGAGGCGGTCGGGTCCTTGACCCAGATGATGATCAGCGGGGCGATGGCCACCACCGGCGTCACCTGCAGCAGCACGGCATACGGAAAGAAGGCCGATTCGATCCATCGGCTCTGCACGAAGGCGAAGGCCACCAGCGAGCCCAGCACCACCGACACCAGGAAGGCCAGGACCGTGATCTTGACGGTGACCCACAGCGAGCCACTGAGCAGCGCCCAGTCGGCGACCAGCGTGGTGGCGATCGCCCAGGGTGAGGGCACCAGGTAGGCGGGCACGTCGGCGAAGACTGTCCAGCCCTGCCACAGGCCCAGCAGCAGCGCGGCCACGATCAGCGGCAATAGCCACTGGCGGGCGCGTTCGT
The DNA here is from genome assembly GCA_002339015.1 of Burkholderiales bacterium UBA1834. GTDB lineage: Bacteria > Pseudomonadota > Gammaproteobacteria > Burkholderiales > Burkholderiaceae_C > Aquabacterium. Next base: position 43,490 of record DDJC01000050.1, on the reverse strand, counting down.
TCTGTATCAGAGGCAGGCTCATGCGTGGGCCTCCGACAGGCTGTGCTGCAGGTGCCGTACCAACTCGTTGAAGCGTGGGCTGGTGCGGTAATCGTCATCGCGCGCGATGCTGGCGTCGATGGCGATGTCTTCCACCACACGGCCAGGGCGGGCGGCCATCACGATCACGCGGGTCGACAGGAACACGGCCTCGCTGATGCTGTGCGTGACAAACACCACCGTAAGGCCCTGCCGGCGCCACAGGTTCAGCAGGTCGGTGTCCAGCTTGTTGCGGGTGAATTCGTCGAGCGCGCCGAAGGGCTCGTCCATCAGCAGCAGCTTCGGTTGCGTGACCAGGCCACGCGCGATGGACACGCGCATCTGCATGCCGCCCGACAGCTCGCGCGGGCGATGCTGTCCGAAGGCGCCCAGGCCGACCATCTCCAGCGCCTGGGCCACGCGTGGGGCGGCCTCGGCCTTGGGCACGCCTGCCAGGTCCAGGGGCAGGCGCACATTGGCCTCCACGGTGGACCAGGGCATCAGCGTGGCCTCCTGGAAGACGAACGACAGTTGGTGCTCTGCATTCGCATCCTGCACGGGCTTGCGCGATAGCAGGATGCGGCCATCGCTGGGCTCCAGCAGGCCGGCGACCATCTTGAGCAGGGTGCTCTTGCCGCAGNNCGCAGCCCGAGGGGCCCAGCAGGGTCACGAACTCGCCGGGCTGGATCGCCAGCGACACCGGCGTCAGCGCGCGGGTGCCGTTGGGGTAGACCTGTTCTGCCGACAGGATTTCAATGGCTGGCACGGGTGCGTTCATACATCTCGATGATGTGCTGGCCTGCCGTGGTGGGCGGGTAGCGGGGTGGGTTGGCATCGTTGAAGCAGCCGGGCAGGGCGCTGACCTCGGCGTGGTAGTCGATGTCGAAGAAGTAGGCGATGGCGTAGCGCTCGCGCCCCTTCGGGTTGAACACGCGATGTGGCGTGGAACGGTAGCGGTCATTGGTCCAGCGGGCCATCATGTCGCCCAGGTTGACGACGAAGCTGCCTTCCACCGGTGGCGCGTCGAACCAGCCGCCATCGGCCGCCTGCACCTGCAGGCCCCCAGCGTCGTCCTGCGCGAGCAGGGTCACACTGCCCCAATCGGTGTGCGCGCCACAGCCGATCTGGCCCGGCAGCAATGCACCGGAGGGCGGTTGCTCGGGGTAGTGCAACAGGCGCAGCACAGGCATCGGATCGAGCAGGTAGCGCTCGAAGTGATCGGGCGCCAGGCCCAGGCCCGCGGCCATCAGCGACAGCAATCGGTGCGACAGGACATTGAGCGCCTGCTCGTAGGCCTGCACGGCCTGCTGGAAGCCAGGCACCAACGCTTCATCAGGCCACTGGTTGGGCCCCTGGTTGGGCGTGCCGGCCTTCACCAAGGGATCGTCCTCGCCCCGGTCCACGCCCAGGTAGAAGCTCTCCTTCAGGTCGCCCGGCTGGCCGGGTTCCAGGGCCTGCCAGCCAATGGGATCGAAACCCCGGTGAATGCCGCTGCGCTCGATGTGCCAGCGGGCCTTCTCGGAATCGCCCAGCGCGAAGAAGCGCTGCGCGGCATCGAACACGGCCATGCGCAATGCCGGGTCCACGCCGTGGCCCACGAGGTAGAAGAACCCGCGGTCACGACAGGCCTGGTCGATGCGTTCGGCCAGCCCCTCGGGCTGGCTCAGGTCAATGATGGGCAGGCTGTGCATGGTGTGTTGCTCTCGGCTGTGTCGCTCAAGTGCGCGAAGGGATCAAGGCATCACCTTGAGGTCCTTGACAAACTGGGTGGTGTAGGTCTTCTTCACATCGACCTTGTTCGGATCGACGAGCTTGTTGGCCACCATCATGTCGAAGGTGGTCTTCATGCGCTCGTCGGTCACGATGCCGATGCCCAGTTTGGCCGCGTCGCCGCCGAAGACCATGCCCTCCGACTTCATCTTGCTGATGCCATTGGCGATCAGGTCGTCCGTCATGTTGGGGTTGTCCTTCTTGATCAGCGCATTGGCGGGCGACGGATCGGCGCTGAGGTAGCTCTTCCAGCCTTCCATCGACGCCTTCACGAAGGCGGCCACCAGCTTGGGCTTGTTCTTGACGGTGTCGGCCGTGCAGACCACGGTGGTGGCGTACGGAGGCCAGCCCATGTCGGACAGCAGGAACACGCTGGGCTTGATCTTGCCCTGCTTCTCGATGCTGTACGGTTCGGAAGCCAGGTAGCCCTGCTGGGCGATGTCCTTGTCGGCCAGGAAGGGCTGGATGTTGAAGGTGTAGGGCCGCACCTGCTTGTCGGTGAAGCCGTACTTGCTCTTGACCCAGGGCCAGTAGGTGACCAGGCCGGCGCTGCCGACCAGGATGGTCTTGTCCTTCAGTTCCTCGAACTTTTTGACGTGCGGGTGGGCGATGATCACAGCCGGGTCCTTCTGGAAGGCCGCGGCCACGGTGACGGCGGGAATGCCTTGCTCCCAGGCCTTGATGGTCTGCACGTCGTAGCCCATGATGCAGTCGGCCTGACCGGCCACCAGCAGCTGCATCAGGTTGACCTGGGGGCCGCCCATCTTGATCGTCACGTCCAGGCCGGCCTTGCCGTACAGGCCCGTGGCCTGCGCCTGGTAGAAGCCGCCGTGCTCGGCCTGTGCGTACCAGTTGGTCAGGAAGGTGAACTTGTCGGCCGCGTGCGCGGGCAGGGCCGAGGCCAGCGTGGCGGCGCTGGCCGCGATGGACAGGGCCAGCTTGTTGAACTTGCTCAGCGATGTGTTGGTGCGTCGGGTCATCGTCAAAGGCTCCAGTGGGGTGAAAGCAAAGGGAGTGAACTTCCTCAGGACAGGCGGCCAAGGCGTGTCTGCACCTTGGTCAGGAAACGGTGTCGTTGTTCGCGCGTGGCGTAGTTCATCGAGTGCAGCTGCAGCCATTGCGCGTGGCAGCGTCGGGCGAACAGGGGGCGCAGGCCGCGCATGAACAGGCTGCGGCCCGGATCGCCGATCACGCGCAGCCACCACCATGGCGAGCCGGAGGTGGTGATGCCGACGAAGTGGCGGATGTTGCCCAGGCAGCCCCGGATCGGACGCAGGGGATGCCCGCCCAGGCTGAAGGCCACGCCAGGCAGCATCACGCGGTCCAGCCAGCCCTTGAGGATGGCGGGTGGGCCGTACATCCATGTGGGATAGACCACGATCAGGGCATCGGCCCATTGCAAGGGTTCGATGTGCTCCCGCAGGGCATCGATGTTGACCTGCGTGTCGCCCAGGTAGGTGACTTTCTCGGCTGCGCCCAGCACGGGATCGAAGCCCAGGCGGTACAGGTCCAGATCACGCACCTCGTGGCCGGCTGCGCGCAGTGTGTCCAGCGTGGCCTTGTGCAGTGCGGCGTTGAAGCTGTGCAGATCGGGATGGGCGAACACGACGAGGCACTTCATGACGAACGGGCCTCCCGTGGCGTGAACCCATGGGATGGGTGCCTGGGCTGGTGCAACCCTGGACGTGGCGGTGGCTGAAAGCCGGGCAAGGCGTTCATGGCGGCGTGTGCGTTCTTGACATGGCGGCCCCGCCGCGCGGTGGCGGCAGGGCTTTGGGGGACCATCTCAAGAGCAATTTCCGGTCAGTGGCACCGCTGCGGTGCCGCTGGTGAACGCTTCTACTCTTGCCTGTGGATCAATGCAAACTGCGGGCCAGCTTGTTGATCCTTGTCAAACTCAATCAGTGACCCTGGCTGCCGCGATGCGCCCATGCGGTGGTGCGCTTCTCGACGACCGAGAACAGCTCGTACATCACCATGGCCATCGCCCCGACGACAACCAGGCCCGCGAAGGCCAGCGCCATCTGCATCGACGAGCCCGCGCTGATCAGCAGGTAGCCGATGCCCTCGTTGGCGGCCGTCATCTCCGACACCGTGGTGCCGACAAAGGCCAGGGTGATCGCCACCTTGAGCGAGCCGTAGAAGTAGGGCATGGATCGCGGCAGGCCCACCTTGACCAGCACGTCCCAGCGCTTGGCGCCCAGAACGCGCAGTACGTCTTCCAGCTCGGGCTCCAGCGTGGCCAGGCCGGTGGCGATGTTCACCGTGATCGGGAAGAAGCTGATCAGGAAGGCCGTGAGTACCGCTGGGCCCACGCCGATGCCGACCCACACCACCAGGATGGGAATGAAGGCCGCCTTGGGCAGTGCGTTGAAGGCCGTCATCAAGGGGTAGATGGCCGCATAGGCCGCGCGCGAACTGCCGATCAGAAAGCCCAGCAGCACACCTACCACGATGGAGATGCCAAAGCCCACCATCGTCACCCAGAAGGTGCGCCAGGCGTGCCGCAGGATCTCGTCGCGGAACTCCAGGAACTGTTGCGCGATGCGGCTGGGGCTGGGGAAGAGGTACTCGGGCACGTCGAAGGCCATGCAGATGAACTGCCATACCAGCAGCACCGCGGCCAGCAGCACCCAGGGCGACCAGCGTTCGAGTTGTTTCTGGCTGAGCTTCATTGGGCGATGTCCGTCGTGGAGCCGAGGTTGGTGGGCTTGCGCAGTGCGCCGATGTGGCCGCGCAGTTCGTGCACGATGCCGGTGAACTCGGGGGTGTAGGTCACCTCCAGATCGCGTGGTCGCGGCAGTTCGATCTCGCGGCTGGCCAGGATGCGGCCGGGGCTGCGGCTCATCACGTACACGGTGTCGGCCAGGAACACGGCCTCGCGCAGGTCGTGCGTCACCAGGATCACGTTGAACTTCTGCGCCGCCTGCAGATCACGCAGGGCGCACCACAGCTCTTCACGCGTGAAGGCGTCGAGCGCGCCGAAGGGCTCGTCCAGCAGCAGCATCTTGGGCTCGTGGATCAGCGCGCGGCAGATGCTGGCGCGCTGCTGCATGCCGCCCGAGAGCTGCCACGGGAACTTGTCCTCGTAGCCGCCCAGGCCCACGCTCTGCAGCAGGGCACGGGCCTTGGCCTCGTATGCCTTGCGCTTGGCCTTGAAGGTGGAGCGGTAAGGCTCCACGATCTCCAGCGGCAGCATCACGTTGCTGACCACCGTGCGCCAGGGCAGCAGCGAGGGAGCCTGGAAGGCCATGCCGGTGATCTTCAAGGGGCCGTCCACGTGCTTGCCGTCGATCAGGATGTGCCCCTTGGACGGCATCTTGAGGCCGGTGGTCAGCTTCATGAAGGTGGACTTGCCGCAGCCCGAGGGGCCGACGATGGCGATGAACTCGCCCTCGGCCATCTTCAGGCTGATGTCCTCGACGGCGAACTGGCCATTGGCCAGCAGCTCGTCGTTGTAGGCCAGCCAGACGTTCTGGAAATCGACGAAGGTGCTCATCGGCGGGATACCTCGTTCGTGTTGCGCATGAATGGGTGATCAGCGGGATCGTTGTTCTTGTCGTTCAGTTGCTCATCACTTCTTGGGCAGCACGTCCAGGTCGGCAGCCGAGGGCAGGTAGGCCGGTGTCCACACGGCCTCGGGGTTCACGCGGGTCTTGGTGGCGAAGGCGTCACCCACCTGCGACGCCATCAGCGACAGACGCGGCAGCTTGACCTGGCCGAAACCTTCGGCGCGGGCATCCGGGCTGTTGACCACGTCGTTGATGGCCATCTTCAGGCGGCGCTGCTCCAGCTTCACGTTGATGATGCCGTCGCGCGCCTTGACGCTGTCGATGGCGGCATCGGGATTGGCCAGCACGTCCTTGACGCCTTTCGAGAAAGCCTTCAGGAATGCCTTGACCGCCTCCGGGTTCTCCTTCAGGAACTTGGGCGAGGCGATGATCACGTTGCCGTAGAGCTTCACGCCGTATTGGGCGTAAGGCAGCACGACCACGTCCTCGGCCTTGACGCCGCGCGCCTCCAGGTTCAGCAGCGAGGTGAAGGTGAAGCCGGTGATGGCATCGACATCGCCACGCACCAACATGGTTTCACGCAGCGGCGGGTCCATGCTGATCCAGGTGACCGCACCAAGTTTGTTCGCCTTGGCGAAAATCGGCCACGACTTGCGGCCCGAATCGAACACCGGCGCGCCCAGCTTCTTGCCCACCAGGTCGGCCGGCGTCTTCATGCCTGACTTCTTGAGCATGAAGGCGGCGGCCGGCGTGTTGTTGTAGACCATCATGATGGCCACGGGCTTGTTGGGCACGTCGGGGTTGTTGGCATGGAACTCCATCAGGGCAGACAGGTCTGCGAAGCCCATGTCATAGGTGCCCGAGGCCACGCGGGTGACGGTGCCGCCCGAGCCGTTGCCGGCGTCGATGCTCACGTCCAGACCGGCCTGCTTGAAATAGCCCTTGGCGGCGGGCTGCAGGAACAGGGCGGAAGGACCTTCGAAACGCCAGTCCAGCTGGAACTTGACGGGGGTGTCGGCGCGCACCATGGTGGGGCTTGCGATGCCCAAAGTCAGTGCGGCGGCGGAAAGGGCGGTGGTCAGCAGGGCGCGGCGGGTGGACTTCATCACGGTCATGTCGAAAGGCTCCGGGGGGTAAAACTGTATACAGTTCTGTGTGCAGCAAGAACCGTGCACACCCCGTCTCGCTCATGCCGCGATGCTTGGAAATCAGGTCATCTCACAGGCCTCAGGCCGGGTGGTCACATCGGCTTGAAGAGATGCGCGTAGCTGCGGCTGACCGTCAGGCGCTCACTGCGGCCTTTGAGGTGCAGGTAGATCCTGCCCGCGTCCTCGCGCACCACCTTGTCGATCAGCGCGGTGCACACCACGATGCCGCGGTGGATCTGCGTGAACTGGCGGGTGTCCAGGCGTGGCATCAGCTCACGCAGTGGCGTGCGGATCAGCATGGAGCGGTCGTGCGTGACGACACGCACGTACTTGTTGTCGGCCTCGAAGTAGTGAATGTCGGCCGTGGCGATCATGTGAAGTGTGCTGCCGATGCCGGCCTGGATCATCGCGAGGGGCGGTTCATGCGTGGTGATGGCCAGACGCAAGGCATGCAACGGTGCGAGCGCCGAGGTGTCATTGACCTGGCCGCCGCCCTCTCGTTCCATCAGACGTGATTGCAGGCGTTCGCAAGTCAAGCCCAGGCGTTCGGTTTCCACGGGTTTGAGCACGTAGTCGACGGCGGCCCGCTCGAAGGCGTCGATGGCGAAACGGTCGAAAGCCGTCACGAAGACGATCAACGGTGCTGCGCGGTCTGCGGGCCAGCCGTCGACGATGTCTTCCACGGCGTCCAGGCCATTGCGCTCGGGCATCTGGATGTCCATGAACAGGATATCGGGCAGGTGCTGGTGGGCGGCATCGATGGCCGCGACGCCATCGTGCACGATGGCCCGTACCTGCAAGCCGGGCCACAGCTTGGCCAAGGTTCTGGCCAGGCCTCTGGCCAGCAGCGGTTCGTCTTCGGCGATCAGTGCTGTCGGGGCCATCGCACTCATGCGGCACCTTTCTGATTCTGCAGGGGCAGGCGCAGCGTGACCTCGGTGGCATCCAGTTCATGCAGTTGGCGCAACGCCACATGATCGCCAGGGCCGAACAGCATGACCATGCGCTCTTTCACGCTGTGCAGGCCGAAGCCGCCGGGCTTGGTCGATGCCGGATGGGCGGTTTCTTGCGACCCCGAGTTGCGCACCCTCAGCACGAGCTGGCCAGCCTCCTGCGCGGCGGCCACGGTCAGTTCGCCGCCGTGTCGGCGGTGCTCCAGCCCGTGCCGGATGGCGTTCTCGATCACGGGCTGCAGCAGCATGGCGGGCACGGAGATGGCACGCAGGGCGTCAGGCAGGCTCAGCGTGGTGCGCAGGCGTTCGCCCATGCGGATCTGCATCAGGGCCAGGTAGTCGGATGCGAGCTTGAACTCGTCGGCCAGGGCATGGTGCGAGCTGCGGCTGCCATCGAGCGTCGAGCGCAGGAATGCGATCAGGTGCAGCAGCATGGTGCGCGCCTGCTGAGGGCTTTCATCGATCAGCTCGTACAGGTTGGACAGCGTGTTGAAAAGCATGTGCGGATCGAGCTGGGCGCGCAGCAGCTGCAGTTGTGCATCGGTGGTGAGTCTGTGCGCCATGCGCTCGCGGGCATCGCGGTGGCCCCACCGGTCGTGCAGGTACTCGAAGACATAGGACGCGACGACGCCGAAGTACATGTTGACCAAGGTCGCCGAGCCCGCTGGTGGGATCTGTGCGAGGTGCGCCTGCCCCCAACCCGAATGCTGAAGCGTGATGAAGGCCTGCTGTGCGCCCCACGCGCTCAAGAGTGGGCACAAGGCCATGCTCAGGAGAATCAGCCCCCCGATCGTCGTGGCGGGCAATGCCCTGAACAGCCCGACCTGCTCGTAGCGCTTGGGGCGGATGATGTGCCGCGAGGCGGATCATGGGGAACAGCGTCGTGAGTCCGGATGGGCGAGCCTAATGCATGCCCCAGGGATCCGGACAGGGGTGGTGGTGCGAAAAGCGAATCGGCGGCCTTGAATGGCCGCCTTGCCTGCGTGAAATGCAATTCCGGCTGCTGCGAATGGCCTGCATGCCATTCAAGGCCGTGGCGGGTGCGTCTGTCCCGTGGCTGCGCGCCTTGTCCGATGCAGCTGGGCTGTCGCGGGATACCCACTTAGATTGGCCCGCGATGCCACACGGGCCTCATCACCCCGGACAAACGCAAGGATACCCACATGACTCATCCATGGACAAGGCCGGCGGCCCGTTTCGCATCCTCGTGCGCTTTGGGCGCACTGCTGGTGGCTTCGGCTCATGCCACGCTGTTCACGCCGGCGCCGCCGAAGGTTCAGACCAGTCAGGGCGAGATCAGTGGCAAGCTGGTCGATGGCGTGCGCGCCTACATGGGCATTCCATATGCGGCGCCGCCTGTCGGCGAGCTGCGATGGCAATCGCCCCAACCGCCCGCGAGTTGGAGCGGTACCCGCGATGGCAGGGCATTCAGCGATCGCTGTGCCCAGCCCGCCAGCTTCCTGTCACCCAAATCGGCCAATGAGGATTGCCTCTACCTCAACGTGCATGTGCCCGACAACATCGGCAACGGCAAGCTGCCGGTGATGGTGTGGATCCATGGTGGGGCCTTCCTGTCCGGCTCGGCGGCCGATTACGACATGACCAAGCTGGCCAACAAGGCGCATGCCGTGGTGGTGTCGATCAACTACCGACTGGGCGCCTTCGGCTTCTTCCGCGCGCCGGAACTGGCGGCGCAGCACCGGTCGTCCAACCTCGGCCTGCAGGATCAGCAGGCTGCCTTGCGCTGGGTGCAGTCGCAGATCGGGCGTTTCGGCGGCGATGCATCGCGCGTGACGCTGTTCGGCCATTCCGCCGGTGGCGCCAGCGTATGCCTGCACACCGTGTCGCCTGGCTCGCAGGGGCTGTTCCACCGCGCCATCATGCAAAGCGGCACCTGCAGCCTGTTGACCACGACACCGCCTGAAACCATGGAGGCACAGTCGGCCAACCTGGGCGCTCAGTTGGGCTGCCCGAGCGGTCCCGGGCAACTGGCCTGCATGCGCGACAAGCCCGCCGCCGATGTGGTGACGGCCTCCGTGCCCAACGGCAACGAAATCCGGGATGTGACCATTCGCTGGACGCCTGTGCGCGATGGCGTCACGCTCACGGCTGATCCTGGCCAGCAGGTGCGGCAAGGCCAGTTCCAGCGCGTGCCCATGATGATCGGCACCACCCATGAGGAAGGCGACCTGTTCGTCGGCATCGAGTATCACCAGGCCTCGTTCAGGACGGTGCGTCAGGCGGACGTGGAGTTCTACATTGGCCAGATCGCGGGCGGTGACCTCCACCGGGCCACAACACTGCGAGGCACCTACACCAAGCAGGCCTATGGCTCGCTCGACCGGGCGTTCAGCGCACTGCTGACCGACTACTTCTTCTCGTGCGATGCCATGCGCGAGACGGAAGCCTTTGCCCGCCAGGTGCCGACCTACAGCTACGAGTTTTCGGAAACCGGCTTGCCCTTCCTCTTTCCGGATCCGTTGATGCGCCTGGGTTCCTTGCACGGGGCCGAACTGATCTTCCTGTTCCAGGGCAGCCAGCAGACCTGGCCCATGCTGTTCTGGAACAAGGCGCAGAAGCAGTTGTCGGAGCAGTTGATCAGCTATTGGGGGCGCTTTGCCGCAACAGGCAATCCCAACGGACCTTTGCCGCCTTACTGGCCGGCCTTCAGCGCGCAGCGCGCAAGTTCGTTGAACATCAGCAGCGACGGCATGATCGTGTTCGGCTCGGCCGCTTTCCGCAAGGACCACCACTGCGCCTTGTTCGACCCCTCGTGATGTGAATGAGTCCGGGGCTTACCGGCCGGTCGGCCCCGCCAGAAGCCACACCGAGGTCAGCAGCAGCATCCACGCGAAGGCCGCGCGCAGCTTCTGCTCGGGCAGGCGCTGCGCCAGCGCGACCCCGGCCGACACGGTGAACATGCCGGCCGCGGCCAGGGGCAGCCCCATGGACCAGTCCACCTGATGGGCCGTGGCGTAGGTGCTCAGCGCGATGACCGAGCTGGGCGCCACCAGGGCCAGCGCGAAGCTCTGCGCCATGGTCTGGCGCTGGCCGAACAGGCTGGTGAAGATGGGTGTGGCCACCAGGCCGCCACCGATGCCCAGCAGGCCCATGCTGCTGCCGCCAACCAGCCCGACCAGGGGCAGGTAGCGTTGAGGCACGCGCGCTGTCGTGGGCTCTTGAGCCGCGGCCTTCTTGCCGCCCTGACGCGCGCGCCGCTGCTGCTGCAGCAGGTGCGCGGACAGGCCCAGCAGGAACAGGCTGAATACCTGGCGCAGCCAATGCGGCGGCATGCGTGTGGCCACGTGGGCAACCACCCAGGTGGTTGCCGCCGCGATCACGCCCAGGGCCAGCGCGCGCTGCCAGGGCACGGGCTGGTGCCGGGTGTAGCGCCACCAGCCGATCAGCAGGTTGGGCACCATCATCACCAGGGCCGTGCCCTGGGCCATGGGCTGGTCCATGCCGTAGGCCAGCACCAGCAGCGGGATGGCGATGATGCCACCGCCGATGCCGAACAGCCCCCCGAAGAAGCCCAGCAGGGCACCCAGTGCCAGGGCGGGCAGGACGTGCAGGATCGACATCACGGACAGGGACAGCATGTGCTGATGATCATTGATGACTTGCATTTCATCAATGGTGCTGAAATCATTTGATTCGTTACTTGAACGCATCAATTTCCGTGCCTTGCCTACCGAGCCCATGAGCGACGCCCAAGACCTTGCCTTCTTCGCCCTGCTGGCCCGCCACCCCAGCTTGGCCTCCGCCGCGCCCGAACTGGGCGTCACGCCACCGGCCGTGAGCCGCCGCCTGGCTGGCCTTGAAAAACGCCTGGGCGTGCGACTGTTCCATCGCACCACCCGGCGCCTGAGCCTCACGCCCGAGGGCGAGCGCTATCTGGAAGAAGGTGGCCGCATTCTGCGCGAGATCGATACCTTGGAGCGCTCGCTGGCCGCCAGCCGCGAGCAGCCGCGCGGCCTGCTGCGCATCAACGCGACCTTCGGCTTCGGGCGACGCCTGCTGGCCCCGGCCATCTCCGATTTCGCCACGCAGTACCCGGAGGTCGAGGTGCTGCTGGAGCTCACCGACAGGCCGTTGGACCTGGCCGCCCACGCCATGGACATCGGCATCCGCTTCGGCGAGCCGCCCGACCGCCGCGTGCTAGCGCGCAAGATCGTCAGCAACCGTCGGCTGCTGTGCGCCGCCCCAGCCTACTTGACCACGCACGGCGAGCCGGCCACGCCGCGTGATCTGACCGATCACCGCTGCATCGTGATCCGAGAGAACACCAGCGCCTTCAACAACTGGCAGCTGTCTGACGGGCGACAGCAGACGCTGGTGAAGGTGCGCGGCCCGCTCAGCACCAACCATGGCGAGGTGGCGGTGGACTGGGCCGTGGCCGGGCACGGCATCCTGCTGCGCTCGGAGTGGGACATCGCCACGTTGCTGGATTCCGGGCAGTTGCGGCAGGTGCTGCCGGCCTGGGCCGATGCCTCGGCGGATGTGCATGCCATCTACCCGCAGCGCCACCACCTGTCAGCCAAGGTGCGCGTCTTCATCGATTTCCTGGCCGATCGCTTCGCTGCCTACAGGGCCAACGCCCCCTAGCTAAAATGGCGCCCTTCGCCAATCATCCGGGGTGCGCCTGTGTCTGACCGTCTTTTCGTGCTGTCGCAATACGTCCTGCCCAAGCAGGCCCTGACGGCCCTGGCAGGCAAGGCCGCATCGGCCAGGGGCGGTGCGCTGACCACCGCCGTGATCCGATGGTTCGTCAAGCGCTACAGCGTGAACATGGCAGAGGCGGCCAATGCGGACATCACCGCCTATCCCACCTTCAACGAGTTCTTCACGCGGCCTCTGAAGGCCGGTGTGCGGCCGATCGCCAACGCCGAACTGGTCTGCCCGGTCGATGGCGCCATCAGCCAGTTCGGCCGTATCGAGCGCGACCAGATCTTCCAGGCCAAGGGCCACGGCTACAGCACCACTGCGCTGGTGGGGGGGGACGCCGCCCTGGCTGCTCAGTTCGAGAACGGCCACTTCGCCACCATCTACCTGAGCCCGCGTGACTATCACCGCATCCACATGCCCTGCGATGGCCGCCTGCTGCGCATGATCTACGTGCCGGGCGACCTGTTCTCCGTGAACCCCGCCACGGCGCGCGGCGTGCCCGGCCTGTTCGCGCGCAACGAGCGCGTGGTCTGCGTGTTCGAGGGGCCGAACGGGCCGTTCGTGCTGACGTTGGTGGGTGCCACCATCGTGGGCAGCATGGGCACGGTGTGGCACGGCGTGGTCAACCCGCCGCGCTCGCGCCAGGTGCGCGAATGGCGCTACGACGATCAGCAGATCGTGCTGCGCAAGGGCGAGGAGATGGGCCGCTTTCTGCTCGGCTCCACCGTGGTGCTGCTGTTCCCGCAGGGGCCGCTGGCCTTCAATCCTGGCTGGCAGCCGGCCGGCGCGGTACGGCTGGGTGAGGAAATGGCGCGCGTTTGATCAGGCGTGATTAAGGGTAACCCCCGGGATGTGGGGGTGAGGTCATTTGTCCTCATTTATGGGCAAATGGGCGGAGATAATTCCCGCCACATGAGATTCACCCTCCGCTGACAGGGCCTTGTGGCAAGCGCAGCGGTCCCGAAAAGGTTTTGCCGTGCCACGCCTGTCTGGATTTCTGGTTCTTCTGCTGTCCGCGATCCTGGTGTTGGCCTTGGGCACGGGGGCGTGGTGGGCGGCTGAAGCGCTGGTGGTGTCCCGCACCGTCAGCGAAGGCCGCACGGTGGCCGACATGGCCGAGAACGTGGGGCGCTGGGCGTCACAGTATGGTGGCGTACACGTGCGCACGGAAGGTGCGAAAGCGGCACTGCCCGGCACCTTCCTGACCCGATCCGTGTACGCGATGAGCAACGGTGACGCGGCCTTCCTGCAAGGGGCGCGTGCCGAGGACAAGGATGCGCCCAGGCTTTCCGAGAAGGAAGTGATGCAGCGTGTCGAGGCCTACCACTGGAAGAACCCTGCCCTGATCCAGCGCGAGCTGGCCGATGTGTTGCTGGCGGCGGGCAGCAAGGCCCAGTATCGCCTGACCGCGCGCACCGTGCTCAACGAAAGCAACGCGCCCAATGCCTTCGAACTCGAAGCGTTGACGGCCATGCAGGCCTCTGCGGAACGCCAGACGCCGGCCAGTGCCGCGCGAGCGGCGCACCAGGGCGCCAAGCAGGCCAGTTCACAAGGTGTGGGCGAGCCGCTGGAGTATTGGAAGGTGGAAGGGGGACGCCTGCTGTACGCCCGCGCCGTGATCGCCCAGAAGAGCTGCCTGAAGTGCCATGACTCTGCCGCCAAATCGCCCGAATTCCTGCGCGTGAACAACCAGTTCAATGGCGGTGGCGGTTTCGGTTACGTGGCCGGCAAGCCCGCCGGCGTGATCAGCGTGACCGTGCCGGTGCCGGACACCTACAGCCTCTTGAGCGATGGCCTGCCGGGCAAGGCCTGGCTGGCCTTTGCAGGCGCCGCGCTGGCGGGGCTGGGTGTGGTGGGGCTGACGCTTCGCGGCATGTTCAAGCGCCGTGCGGAGGACGCAGGCACCCCTGGTGCACCGCGTTCAGGCTTGCCATCGGCACCCGGCACGGGCCCCGGTGCGGGCGCATCAAGGCCGATGCCGCTCTGAGGGCGGCGGCCCTCCGCTGAGCCCTGTCGTGCGATCCAGGGCGTCGCAGTCAGGCCTGGGTGCGGATGACGATGCGGCCACGCACATGGCCTTCCATCAATTCCCGCGCGGCCTGGATGGCGCCACTCAGCGGTGCTTCCGAGGTGATCTGCTCCAGCAGCGAGGGATCCAGGTCACGTGCCAGGCGCGTCCACGCCTCCTGGCGCCTGGCCTGCGGGGCCATCACGCTGTCAACCCCTAGCAGCGCCACACCGCGCAGGATGAAGGGCATCACCGTGGCAGGCAGATCAAAGCCCTGGGCCAGGCCGCAGGCGGCCACGGCGCCGCCGTAGCGTGTCTGCGCGCAGGCGTTGACCAGGGTGTGGCTGCCCACGGCGTCGACCACGGCTTTCCAGCGTTCCTTCTGCAGCGGCTTGCCGGGGCTGCCCAACTCGGCGCGCTCGATGATGCTCCTGGCGCCGAGCTGCTTCAGGTAAGCCTCTTCACTGGCCTTGCCGGTGGCGGCCACGACTTTGTGGCCCAGCCGGGACAGCAGCGCCACGGCCACGGAGCCGACGCCGCCGGTGGCACCGGTCACCAGCACCTCGCCATCGGCCGGCTGGTCCAGCGCCCCGTGACGTTCCAGCGCCATCACGCACAGCATGGCGGTGTAGCCCGCCGTGCCGATGGCCATGGCCTGGCGCGTGTTGAAGGCCTCGGGCAGGCGCACCAGCCAGTCGCCGTGCAGGCGGGCCTTGCCGGCCAGGCAGCCCTTGTGCGTCTCGCCCACGCCATAGCCGTTGAGGATGACACGGTCACCGGCCCTCCAGGCAGGGTGATCGCTGTCGAGCACGGTGCCGGCGCCGTCGATGCCCGCCACCATGGGCCAGCTGCGCACCACGGGCGATTTGTTGGTGATGGCCAGGCCATCCTTGTAGTTGAGCGTGGAGTGCTCGATGGCGACGGTGACGCCGCCGCCATCCGCGAAGGTGGGCAGGAAGCTGTCGTCCACCTCGCGCAGTTCGGCGCTGAAGTCGGGGGTCTTGTCGAGGACGAGGGCGTTGAACATGGGTGTCTCCTGGTACGTGCCCGGCGTGGCCACGCCGGGGATGGCGCTGGGCGTCTGGTGGGCATCTTAGGGCCTGTGACGATGGCCATGATGGGGATGCCATTGCTGCGTGTTTGAGCGGTGGCGTGACAAGCCCCTTTGGCAGCTTGTTCGGGGCTGGAGGATCACAATGAAGCTTCCCGCTGAACACGCACAAGGATCCATCATGAGCACCGCTCCCCTGACCGAGCTGCTGGGCATCGATCTGCCAGTGATCCAGGCGCCGATGGCCGGGGTGCAGGGCAGTGCCTTGGCGATCGCGGTGAGCGAGGCCGGAGGGCTGGGTTCGCTGCCGGCGGCCATGCTGGGTGACGATGCGCTGCGCAAGGAGTTGGCGGCCATCCGCGCGGCCACGTCCAGGCCTTTCAACGTGAACTTCTTTGCTCACCAGCCGCCGGTGCCGGATGCGGCGCGTGACGCGGACTGGAAGCAGGCGCTGCGGCCTTATTACGCCGAGTTCGACGCCAACGAAGCCGACATCCCGCAAGGCCCGGGGCGCCGTCCGTTCGGTGCGGAAGTGGCCGAGGTGATCGAGGCCTTCCGCCCGCCGGTGATCAGCTTTCACTTCGGCTTGCCGGACGAGGCATTGCTGGCGCGTGTGCGCAGCTGGGGCGCGAAGGTGTTGTCGTCAGCCACCACGGTGGCCGAGGCGCGCTGGCTGGCCGATCGCGGCGTGGACGCCATCATCGCGCAGGGCCTGGAGGCTGGCGGCCACCGGGGTTTGTTCCTGTCCGACGATGTGGGCACGCAGGTGGGCCTGTTCGCGCTGCTGCCGCNNGTGCCGGTGATCGCGGCCGGCGGCATCGCCGACGTGCAAGGCGTGGCGGCGGCACGGGCACTGGGTGCGGCGGGCGTGCAGGTGGGCACTGCCTACCTGTTGTGCCCGGAGTCCACGACCAGCGCCTTGCACCGCGCGGCGCTGCGCAGCGAAGGCGCGGCTGAGACGGCCTTGACCAATGTGTTCAGTGGCCGGCCGGCGCGCGGCATCGTCAACCGCGCGATGCGCGAACTGGGGCCGATCAGCGCGGTGGCGCCGGCCTTCCCGCTGGCCACGGCCGCGATCGCGCCCTTACGCGCCAAGGCCGAGGCGGCCGGCTTGTCGGATTTCTCGCCGCTGTGGTCCGGGCAGAACGCGAGCGGTTGCCGCGAGGTTCCGGCCGCACAGCTCACACGGGATCTGGCGGCAGGTTGGGCGGCCAGTCCAGCGAGCGCCGGCTCGTGAAGCTGCGGGGCTGGCCAGTGACCGGATCGTCGAAGGCCAGGTGGCGGGCCAGCAGTTGCAGAGGTTGTCGCCAATCCGGCGGCGCATCCAGTGGATCTGCGGCCTGCAGCACCGGGTAGATGCGGTCATTGACAAGGGGGATGCCCAAGGCGTGCATGTGCGCACGCAGCTGGTGGCGCTTGCCTGTGTGCGGGCTCAGGCGGTACAGGCCCAGGCCTTCATCGGGTCGGCCTTCGATCAGTTCGATCAGCGTCTCTGAATTGGGCTCGCCCGGCACTTCTTCCATGGCCATGAAGTGCGCGCTTTCGAGCAGACGGCTGCGGTGGGTCAAGGGCAGCGCCAGATCCGCCCGCAGCGGCGCGACGGCTTCGTACACCTTGCGCACGGCCCGTTCGCGGAACAGTGCCTGGTAGACATTGCGCTCGTGCGGATGCACGGTGAAGGCGATCAGGCCGGCGGTCTCGCGGTCCAGCCGGTGGATGGGGACCAGGGTGTCGATGCCCAGGCGGCGCTTGAGACGCACCAGCAATGTCTCCTGCACGTAGCGGCCCTTGGGCGTGATGGGCAGGAAGTGCGGCTTGTCGGCGATCACCAGGTGCTCGTCCATGAAGACGATGTCTTCCTGGAAAGGGATGGGGTGCTCGAAGGGCAGGGCGCGCCAGTAGTGCAGGCGGGTCTGAGGACGGTAGGGCGCGTCGTGTGGCACGGGCAGACCGTCGTCGTCGAGCACATCCCCGGCGTGCATGCGCTCGGCCCACTCAGTGGGGGATATGGCGGGCAGGCGCTGAGCGAGGAAATCCAGCACGGTGGACCATGGGCCGCTGGGCAGTGCCACGCTGCTGGCGCCGACGCCATCGCGCGTGGGCAGGGGCGGGCGTGCGGGGCGCGTCATGGCCGCCTCATGACTTGCCGGGCTTGCGCGGCTTCGGGTTCACCGAATCCAGACGCTGCGCGCGTTCGAGGCGCCAGGCCTCGTCGGGCGAGTCGTCATACACCTCGTGCGCGGTGGTCCCGGTCTCCTGCAGGCGCGCATCGAGCGCCACGCGGTTGTCGAAGACGAAGCACTCGCCATCCCAGTCGCGCTCCGCATCGGGCAGCGTGTGCAGGAAGTTCACGATGCCGCCGTCGAGCTGGTAGACGT
>DDJC01000050.1:0-25937 GCA_002339015.1 Burkholderiales bacterium UBA1834 | reverse complement strand
ATGCCGCCGGTGCAGTACATGGCCACGCGCTTGCCTTCGGCCCTCCACTGCGGCGCCTGCGCGCGCAGGTAGGCCGGAAAATCGCGGAAGTTGCCCACGCCCGGATCGACGGCGCGTTTGAAGCGGCCCAGGCGGTATTCGAAGTGGTTGCGGTTGTCCAGCAGCACGACGTCGTCCTGGTTGATCAGCTCGCGGAAATCCTGTGGGCTCAGGTGGTTGCCCGAGGCGCGCTCGGGCACGACGCCGGTGACGCCATCGACGCCCAGGGCCACGATCTCGTCCTTGCGGTGCACGCGCACTTTCCAGAAGGGGCGGGTGGTGCAGGCACTGCGCTTGAAAGGCATGTCGCTGAACCAGCCGTGCAGGCGCGGATCATGGTGCATGGCGTGCTCGAAGGTGTCGAGCCGCTCCGCCGTGGCGGCCAGCGCGCCGCTGATGCCTTCGTGGGCCACCAGCACGCTGCCTGTCAAGGGCGCAACGAGTTCACGCAGCAGGTCAACCACGCCGTCCGGATCGGGCAGCGGGACGAACTTGTAGAAGGAAATGTGGAACAAGGGGGCCTGGGACATGGTGGCCCGATTGTCTCAAACTGGCGAAGGAGCGCAGCGGCCCGCCTGCGCAGGCCGGGCGGCGCTGCTTGACCTGGATCAGGCCGCCAGCTCGAACACCGCCACGGCCGAGGCCAGGCGATGTGCCTGCTCGCGCAGTTCTTCTGATGTGGCTCAAGGTGTCGGAGGGGTGTGCGTTGAGCCTGCTGCTGTTCATGCAGCGCTCAGCAGGTCCAGCAAGCTGCGAGCGATCACCTTGGTGGCCTTGCGCAGATCCTCCAGCACGAGGTGCTCGTCTGCGCGTTTGGCGTTGGATTCGAACACCGTGCGCGGGCCGGCGCCATAGATCACGGCCGGGATGCCCTGGGCGCAATACAGGCGCACATCGGTGTAGAGCGGCGTGCCCATGGTGGGGATGGGCTGGCCGAAGATCGCCTCGCCATGCTTCTGGATCGCATCGACCAGCGGCTGATTGCCCGGCAGCGGCTGGAGCGAGTTGGCCAGCAGCAGGCGCTTGATGTCCACCTTGATGCCCGGGACGCTGGCAGCGGCATCGGCGATGACGCGGCGGATGTCGGCCTCCACGGCCACCGGATCCTCTTCGGGGATCATGCGTCGGTCGAGCTTGAGCACGACCTTGCCCGGCACCACGTTGGTGTTGGTGCCGCCTTCGATGCGGCCCACATTCAGGTAGGGGTGCGTGATGCCCGGTACCTTGGACGTGATGGCCTTGTAGGCGGTGTTCTGTGCATAGAGCGCGGTGAGGATGGTGACGGCGCCTTGCAAGGCATCGACGCCCGTGTGCGGGATGGCCGCGTGCGCCATCACGCCGTGCACGGTGATTTCCATCTGCAGGCAGCCGTTGTGTGCGGTGACCACCTCGTAGCTGAAGCCGGCGGCGATCAGCAGGTCGGGCTTGGTCAGGCCCTGCCTGAGCAGCCAGCCCGGGCCCAGTTCACCGCCGAACTCCTCGTCGTAGGTGAAGTGCAGTTCGACACCGCCATGGAGCTTTGGCGCATCGGCCTGCTGGGCCAAGGCTTCCAGCGCGCGCAGCGCGAAGCTGAAGGTGGCGAAATCGCTCTTGCTGACGGCGGCGGCGCGACCATAGAGCTTGCCATCGGCGATCTCGCCGCCATAAGGCGGGTGCGTCCAGCCTTCGCCGGGGGGCACCACGTCACCGTGGGCATTGAGCGCCACGGTGCGGCCCTGCTCGCTGAAGCGGCGGCGCACGATCAGGTTGGTCAGCGTGGTCAGACCGTAGTCGCGCACTTCGGCTTCGGGAACGGCATGTTTCTCGGCCTGCCAGCCGAAGGCCTGCACCAGCTCGGCGGTGCGCTCGGCATGCGGCGCGTTGTTGCCCGGCGGCGTGTCGGTCGGCACCTGCACCAAGGCCTGCAGGAAGCGTACTTCCTCGTCGAAGTGGGCGTCGATCCAGGCGTCCAGCGCCTGGTAGTTCGAAGGGGCAACAGCGGTCATAGACCTTCCAGCAGATTCGTGAACGCGTCGACGCACAGCTGCGCGTCGTCGTTGGTGATGGTTTCGAGCGGGTTGTGGCTGATGCCGGCATTGCCACCCCGCACGAAGAGCATGGCCTGCGGCATCACCTCGTGCAGCTTCATCGCGTCATGCCCGGCGCCGCTGGGCAGCTTGACCACGGGCAGGCCCAGGCGCGCCACGGCGACTTCCCAACGGGCTTGCCAGGCCGGGTTGGAGGGAGCCGCCGCGGCGGTGAGCGTGCGCTCCAGGGTGTAGTCCACACCGCGCCGCGCGCAGATGGCGGCCAGGCGGGCTTCCACGTCAGAGGCCAGGCTGTCGCGCTGTGTGTCCAGCGGGGCGCGCAGGTCCAGCGTGAACTGGCAGCGGCCGGGCACCACGTTGATCGAGCCACCAGGCACGTGCAGCACGCCCACGGTGCCCACGGAGGGGCCGGCCGGCGCTTGCAGATCCTGCGTAGCGCGCTCTTCCACGTAGAGCACCAACTCGGCCACGGCGGCGGCGGCGTCCTTGCGGCGGTCCATCGGCGTGGTGCCGGCGTGGCTGGCCAGGCCGACCACCTCGCCGGTGTAGCGTGCGCTGCCGTTGATGGCGGTGACCACGCCCAGCGGCTGGTCGATCTCGTCCAGCCAGGGACCTTGCTCGATGTGTACCTCGACGAAGCCCAGGTAGCGCTTCGGATCGCGTTTGAGCCGGGCGATGTCGGCCAGGTCGGCGCTGTGGCCGGCGGCCTTCATCGCGTCGCGCATGGCAATGCCTTCGGCGTCGACCTGGTCCAGCCAGCGCGGGTCGAAATCGCCGGTCAGCGCGCCCGAGCCCAGGAAGGTGGCCTTGTAGCGCTGCCCTTCTTCTTCGGCAAACCCCACCACCTCAATGCCGTGCTTCAGGCGCTTGCCCGCGCGGTGCAGCCTACGGACGCAGGCCATCGGCACGAAGATGCCCAGGCGGCCGTCGTGCTTGCCGCCATTGCGCACGGTGTCGTAGTGCGAGCCCGTCAGCAGATACGGTGCTTGGGAATCGGTGCCGTGGTAGCGGGCCACCACGTTGCCCACGGCATCGATGCTGACCTCGTCGAAGCCGCAATCGTCCTTCATCCACCGCACCAGCTGCGCGGCGGCGGCTTGGTGGGCGGCGGTCAGGTAGGTGACGGTGAGCTGGCCTTGCTCGGCATAGCCGGGCTCGCTGTGCACGGCCAGGTCATCGGCCCAGGCCAGGATCAGGTTGCCCTGCTCGGGCACCACGCCGAACTTGTCGTTCAGGCGGATCTCGGCGATGCGGTGGATGTTGCGCAGGCACTCGGCGCGCTCGAAATCGGCCGGCAGGCGCAGGCGCCGTGCGAAGGTCTCGATGATTTGCTGACGGCTCAGACCCGCGCCGCGCGGGCCTCGCACGGCCAGGATGAAGGGCCAGCCGAAGCGCCCCTTGTAGTCGGCATTGAGCTGCTGCAGGCGCGCGAACTCCTCGGGTGTGCAGTGCGTGAGGCCGGCCTGGCTCTGTTCGTTGGTGGACTCGGCCGTGAGCTGCCCGGCCACGGCGGCCTTGCCGGCGAGTTCGGGGTGGGCCCGGATCAGCCCGAGTTGGGCATCAACAGAGGCATTGCGCACCACCTGGGCCAGCGCATGCTTCAGGCCGACAAGGCTCTTGAAGGGGCGCGCGGCCCAGGCCTCGCGGGCGACCCAGGGCGAGTGCTCGTAGATGCCATCCAGCGCCTGCATGAAGGCGTCCGCATCCAGCGCGTTGAGCTGGTCGATGGTCAGGGCAGGGGCGGGCATGGGTGCGTGGTCTTCCAGTGGCGGGCGATGTCGATGCGGCGGCAGACCCAGACATCACGGTGCGACTGCACGTGGTCCAGGAAGCGCTGCAGGCCCTTGAAACGGCCGGGCCGGCCCAGCAGGCGGCAGTGCATGCCGATGCTCATCATCTTGGGGCGGTCCAGCCCTTGCGGATCACCTTCCGCATACAGCACGTCGAAGCTGTCGCGCAGGTACTCGAAGAAGTGGTCGCCGGTGTTGAAACCCTGCGGCGAGGCGAAGCGCATGTCGTTGGCGTCCAGCGTGTAGGGGATCACCAGCTGCTGCGCCTTTCCGCCGTCGGATTTGGCGACCGTCATCCAGAAGGGCAGGTCGTCGCCGTAGTAGTCGCTGTCGTAGTCGTAGCCGCCGTGGTCCGCCAGCAGGCGGCGCGTGTTGGGGCTGTCGCGGCCGGTGTACCAGCCGTGGGGCCACAGCCCGCCGGTCATCTGCCGGATGATGGCGGTGCCGCGCTCGATGTGCTCGCGCTCGGTGGCCTCGTCCATGTTCTGGTAGTGGATCCAGCGCCAGGAGTGGCAGGCGATTTCGTGGCCCAGGTCGACGAAGGCTTTCGTCAGTTCAGGATGGCGCTCCAGCGCCATGGACACGCCGAACACGGTGAGCGGCAGGCCGCGCTGCTCAAACTCGCGCAGCAGGCGCCACACGCCCGCGCGCGAGCCGTATTCGTAGATGCCATCCATGCTCATGTGGCGGGCCGGGAAGCTGGCCGCACCGATGATCTCGGAGAGGAACTGCTCGGAGCCCGGATCGCCATGCAGGATGTGGTTCTCGCCGCCTTCCTCGTAGTTCAGCACGAACTGGACAGCGATGCGCGCGCCGCCGGGCCAGCGGGCATGGGGCGGGTTGTTGCCGTAACCGACCAGGTCACGGGGGTAGGACTGGGTGCTGTCGTAGGTGGTCATGAAAGCGAAGGGATCAGGGCGTGCCGAGGGCGTCTTCGAGGCGCAGGCTGGGCACCCGGCGGCGCTCGGTGAGCTGGCGTTCCACCGTCATCAGGTGCTCGTCGATCAAGGCAGCGGCCTTGTCGGCATCGCGCGCCTCGATGGCGGCGAGGATGTCGGTGTGTTCGGCGTTCGAGGCCTCGGCGTCGTCGGCCGACTGGTACATCAGCGTGATCAGCGAGCAGCGCGAGACCAGCTCCTGGATCAGCTCGACCAGCACCTGGTTGCCCAGCACCTCGGCCATGCGCACATGGAAGTCGAACAGCAGCTTGGTGCGCGTGGCCACGTCGATGCGTTCGACCGCCTGGCGCTCTTCCTTCACGTGGGCCTTGAGCAGGCGCAGGTCGGCCGGCTTGAGCCGCGCGATCAGTTGGCGCACCATCTGCCCTTCGACCATGCGGCGCACGGCGAACACCTCGCGCGCTTCTTCGATCGACGGTTCCGCCACGAACGCACCGCGCGCAGGTTCCAGCCGGACGAGTTTCAGCTGCGACAGTCTGAACAGGGCCTGACGCACGATCGTGCGCGAGACGCCGAAGCGGTCCCCCAGCTTCTGCTCGACCAGCTTGGCGCCGGGCAGCAGGCGGTGTTCGACGATGGCACGGGTGACCGCGACCACGATGTGTTCGGTGCTGGAGCCCGAGGGCTGGGCCCCGTCGTCCGGTTCGTTGGCTGGCATGGATGTGGATGACACGGCTCGCACGGCAGCGCGTGTTGTTTGAACCACCTCGTCGGTGGCCTTTGTGGCAGATTTCTTGCGTGCGACACTCATCGTGGGTAAAGTGTATACAGTTTTGTGAACCGCTTGCAACCCAGTGATTGGATCCTTTCGTGTCTCAAGCAAATTCCCAGCCCGACGCCCCGCCTGATCGCACGCCAAAGGCTCATTCTGGTCGATTGACGACCCACGTGCTGGACACCGTGCTCGGTGGCCCCGCCGTGGGCATGCACATCGAGCTGTACGTGCGTGAAGCCTCGTCCGACGGTTGCGCCCATGGTCGTTGGCTGTCGCTGCGCAGCGTCGTCACCAACGACGATGGCCGCATCGACGGGCCCCTGCTCGGTGGCGATGATTTCAAGGTCGGCTGCTACCGCCTGGTCTTCGATGTGGAAGGCTATTTCCGTGCCCGTGGCACGTCGTTGCCCACGCCGGCCTTCCTGGGCAAGGTGCCGCTGGATTTCGGCGTTGCCGATGCGCAATCGCATTACCACGTGCCGCTGCTGGTGAGCCCGTGGTCGTATTCCACCTACCGTGGCAGTTGACCGGAAGCGTTCGAGATGATGGAGATCTCCCCCCTGATGGGCTATGCGCTCGATTGGGCCAACCTGCTGCTGAAATGGGCGCACGTGATCGTGGCGGTCGCGTGGATCGGCTCGTCGTTCTACTTCGTGATGCTGGACAACAGCCTGGTGCCACCCACGGATCCGGCCCTGAAGGAGAAGGGCGTTGGTGGTGAGTTGTGGGCCGTGCACGGCGGCGGGTTCTACAACCCGCAGAAATACCTGGGGGCGCCCCGGACCATTCCCAAGAACCTGCACTGGTTCTACTGGGAGAGCTACTCCACCTGGCTCACGGGCTTCGCCTTGTTCACGGTGATCTACCTGTTCAACGCGGGCACCTTCCTGATCGACAAATCGGTGTACGACTGGTCGGCCGGTGTGGCGGTGGCGGCGGCGCTGGGTTTCCTGGCCGGCTTCTGGATCATCTACGACCTGGTCTGTCGCACCCTGGGCAAGGGCCCCAAGGGCGACGAGGTCGTGGGCATGGTGCTGTTCGGCGTCGTGGTCTTCGCGGCGTGGCTGGCCTGCCAGCTGTTCGCGGGCCGTGCGGCCTTCCTGCTGGTGGGCGCCATGATGGCCACGAGCATGAGTGCCAACGTGTTCTTCTGGATCATCCCGGGTCAGCGCAAGGTGATCGCCTCCATGAAGGCAGGCCAGCCGGTGGACCCGGTGCATGGCCAGCGCGGCAAGCAGCGCAGCGTGCACAACACCTACTTCACGCTGCCCGTGCTGTTCGCGATGCTGAGCAATCACTACAGCTGGGCCTACAGCCATGAGGACAACTGGCTGGTGCTCGTGCTGATCATGTTGGCCGGTGCGCTGATCCGTCAGTTCTTCGTGGCGCGCCACAAGACGGAAGTGGCCGGCAAGCCAGCGCCGTGGCATTGGGCCGTGGCTGGTGTGGTGCTGCTGTTGGGCGTGGCCGTGTGGCTGGCGCCCAGGCCGGTGCCGCCGGTGGAGGCGGGTGCGGCGGCGCCTGCAGCACTTGTCGCGCTGCCTGCTCAGACGGCATCGGGTGCCTCGGCTGCTGACGCGGTCTCTTCTGCGTCTTCTGCGTCTTCTGCGACTTCTGCCGAAGGCGCTTCTGCTGCAAAAGTTGTGGCGGCCCCTGCGGCATCCTTGTCGCAGTTCCAGCAGGTGCAGGCCATCGTGAACCAGCGCTGCGTGATGTGTCACAGCGCGGCTCTTGCCAACAAGGGTGTGATGCTGCACACGCCGGAGCTGGTCAGCCAGCATGCACAGCAGATCTACCAGCAGGCCACGGTGCTCAAGACCATGCCCCTGAACAACGCCACGCAGATCACCGATGCGGAGCGTGCCCTGCTGGGCAAGTGGTACCAGGCCGGCGCGCCGAAGTGAGCGCCTGATGTGGGGTAGGCTTGGCGCATGAGCACCGAGCTTTTGCCGCCATCCGAGCTGGCGCGTATCCATCAGGGAAGCTGCCTGTGCGGCGGTATCCGTTTCACCGTGAGCGGTGCGCTGCCGCCCATCCAGGTCTGCCATTGCGGGCAGTGCCGGCGCGCACAGGGCGGCCCCTTCGCGACCAATGTGCCCATCCAGGCCAGCCAGCTGCACTGGCTGAGTGGCGAGGATTTGGTCCAGGTCTACGATTCGTCTGACGACAAGCAGCGCTGCTTCTGCCGGCGCTGTGGGTCACCGTTGTTCAGCAGGCGTGCCTCGTTGCCCGGTATGTTGCGCCTGCGAGCGGGGTTGCTCGACGGTGATTTCGGCAGCCGCGTGGGGCTGCACATGCACTGGGCCTCGCGTGCGCCGTGGTGGGCTGACGATGAGGACGGCACCCCGCACCACGAGGCGGGTGTTTGAGCTCCTGTGCGCTCAGATGCCGGCCAGTTGACTGGCCAGCTTGTTGTGCTTCTCCACCATCGGTCCTTGATCGATCAATGTGAGCTCGCCATGGTCGGCCACAACACGGCCGTTGACGATGGTCCACGCCGTGCTGACGCTGTGGCAGAACAGCAGCGAAGCCACCGGGTCGTGCACCGCGCCCCCTGCCATCGCCAGGGTGCGCAGGTCGAAGATGGCCAGGTCGGCCGCCATGCCGGGCTTGATCTGCCCGATGTCATCACGCCCCAGCACCTCGGCGCCGCCACGCGTGGCCAGGCGCAGCGCATCGCGCGCGCTCATGTCCGAGGGGCCGTGATCACAGCCGAAGGGCGCCAGGCTGCGGCCCACGCGCGCCAGCAGCATGGCCTGGCGCGCTTCGGCCAACAGGTGGCCGGCGTCGTTGCTGGCTGAGCCGTCCACGCCCAGCCCCACCGGCACGCCGGCGTTCACCATGCGCCGCACGGGCGCGATGCCGGAGGCTAGGCGCATGTTGCTGCACGGGCAATGCGCCACACCTGTGCGGGTGGCAGCGAAGCGGCTGACGCCGTGTTCATCGAGCTTGACGCAGTGAGCGTGCCACACATCATCGCCCAGCCATCCCAGTGATTCAGCGTACTCGGTGGGGGTCAGCTTGAAACGCTCCAGGCTGTAGGCCACGTCGTGGTCATTCTCCGCCAGGTGGGTATGCAGTCGCACGCCCCGGTTGGCCGCACGTGCCAGCACGGCGGATTCGCGCATCAAATCGGGGCTCACCGAGAACGGCGAGCACGGTGCCAGGGCGATGCGCACCATTGCGAGGCGATCGCTGTCGTGGTGCGTGTCGATCAGGCGTTGGGATTCGCGCAGGATGTCGGCTTCGCGTTCGACCAGGTGGTCAGGTGGCAGTCCGCCGTCGCTTTCGCCCACGCTCATGGAGCCTCGGCTGGCATGGAAGCGCATGCCGATGGCCCTGGCCGCCTCGATGCTGTCGTCCAGGCGCACGCCATTGGGATAGAGGTACAGGTGATCGCTGCTGGTGGTGCAGCCGCTGTGCAGCAGCTCGGCCATGGCCAGTTGCGTGGAGATGTGCACCATGTCCGGTGTCAGGCCCGACCAGATCGGGTAGAGCGTGCGCAGCCAGCCGAACAGCTCCGCGTTCTGCGCAGCCGGGATGGCGCGCGTCAGGCTCTGGAACATGTGGTGGTGCGTGTTCACCAGGCCGGGGATAACGACGTGGCCGCGCGCGTCGATGGTGCGCGTGGCGCGGGCCAGCAGCGCGGCGGGCAGGGTGTCGGTGGGACCGGCCGCAATGATCTCGCCACCCCGGATCAGCACGCTGGCGTGGCGCCATTCGGTGCCATGGTCGTCCATCGTGGCGACGCAGTCGGCGTCCTTGATCAGCAGGGTTGGGGTGTCGTCCAGTGCGCTCATGCGGGGTTGTGGGGCTCTTGGTCGGTTGTGGGCGGTGCGCGTTGCAGCAGCTGCGCCACCACCGACACGGCGATCACCGCAGGCTCCTTGCCGACGATGCCCGGCAGGCCAAAGGGGCAGGCAATGCGGGCAATCAGGTCGGGCGCATGGCCGCGTGCCTGAAGGCGGTGCTCGAAGGCGGCGCGTTTGGTGCGCGAGCCGATCAGGCCCACCCACGCGCGGCCTTGTCGGACATCGTCGCGGCGCAGCAGCGCGTCGACGATGGCCAGGTCCAGGTCATGCCGGTGCGTGAGCACCAGGTGCAGGCTGGCGGGGGGCGCATGGGCCACCTCGGCGGCGGCATCCTCCGTGGGCAGACAGCGGATGTGTGGTGGCAGGGCGCCCAGCTCCTGGCCGGTGGGCAGGCCCAGCGTCGCTTCGTCCCCGGGCAGTGCTTGCGGTGAATCGTCCAGGCGCTGGTCGATCCAGCGCACTTCGCAGTCGATGTCGGCCAGCAGCTTGACGATGGCCTGGCCCACGTGGCCGGCGCCGTGCAGGTCCAGCCGAAAGCGCGGGGCCACGGTCGGCCAGTTCATCAACGCTTCGCAATTCAATGGCTCGAAGGCCAGTACGACGACACCGCCGCAGCACTGGCCCAGCGTGGGGCCGAGCGCGAAGGTGTGTGTCCAGGCGGCGAGTTTCCTGCCTTGCGCAACGGCGTTCGATCCGTGGGCATGCTCGCGCAAGGCCTGTCGGGCCATCGCGATGGCCTGCCACTCCAGGTGGCCACCGCCGATGGTGCCTTGCGCTTCGTCCAGACATACCAGCATGCGCGCATCGGTCTCACGCGGGGTGGAGCCTCGCACTTCGCACACCCGCACCACCAGCGCGGGCGTACCATCGGCCAACCACTGGCGTGCGGCCTGGTGCAGGGCGGTGTTGCTCAAGGCGTTCATGGTGTGCTCGTCACAGATTCATGCACGCATGCAGAGATCGTGGCGTCGTGCGGCCCTGCTGATGGTGTGCATGGCCGCATGCCCTCAAGCACCTGCCCGCACCGCCGCTTTCACGGCATCGATCGCATCCAGCAAAGCTTCGGACGTGGCCGGCGCACGCAACGGCGGGTTCACCTGGTGCCCGCCCACGCTCGACACCGCATCGCGCAGCGCGAAGAACACCGAGAAGGGCAGCAGCAAAGGCGGCTCGCCCACGGCCTTCGATCGGTAGACTGTGTCCTCCACATTGCGGTTGTCGAACAGCTTCACGCGGAAGTCTTCCGGGCAATCGCTGGCCGTCGGAATCTTGTAGGTGGAGGGCGCATGCGTGAGCAGCTTGCCGCTCTTGGGATGCCAGTAGAGCTCTTCGGTCGTCAGCCAGCCCATGCCCTGGATGAAGGCGCCTTCGACCTGGCCGATGTCCAGCGCGGGGTTGATGGATTGGCCGACATCATGCAGCACGTCGGCACGCAGCAGCTTCCATTCACCGGTGAGCGTGTCCACCAGCACCTCGCTGCAGGCCGCACCGTAGGCGAAGTAGTAGAAGGGGTGGCCCTGCATGGTTTCGCGGTCCCAGTGCAGCTTGGGCGTGGCGTAAAAGCCGTCGGACCACAGCTGCACGCGCGCCATGTAGGCCTCCATCACCACGCCGTCGAAAGGCAGGGGGCTGCCGGCCACCTCGACATGGTCATTGGCGAAATGGATGCTCTCGGCCGGCACCTTGTGCTTCTCGGCCAGGAACTGCGTGAGGCGCTTGCGGATGGTCAACGCGGCATCCTGCGCGGCCTTGCCGTTCAGGTCAGTGCCGGTGGACGCGGCTGTGGCCGAGGTGTTGACCACCTTGTGCGTGTCGGTGGCGGTGACGCGCACGCGGCCAAGGCTCAGGCCCAATGTGTGCGCCACCATCTGCGCCACCTTGGTGTTCAGGCCCTGCCCCATTTCGGTGCCGCCGTGGTTCACCAGCACGCTGCCGTCGGTGTACACGTGCACCAGCGCGCCCGCCTGGTTCAGGTGCACCACGTTGAAGGAGATGCCGAACTTCAGCGGCGTGAGCGCCAGGCCCTTCTTGAGCACGGGGCTGGTGGCGTTGAAGGCGTTGATGGCAGCGCGGCGCGCGCGGTAGTCGCTGCTGGCGATCAGTTCATCGAGCAGCGGCTGCAGCACGTTGTCCTCGACCACCTGGCCGTAGGGCGTGACGTTGTTCGTCTCCACGCCATACAGGTTGGCCAGGCGCACGTCGAGCGCGTCCTTGCCCAGTTCACGCGCGATCGAATCCAGCGCGTACTCGATGGCGAAGGCGCCCTGAGGGCCGCCGAAGCCTCGGAAGGCCGTGTTGCTCTGCGTGTGCGTGCGCGCGCAGAAGCCGTGCATGGCCACGTGCGGCAGCCAGTAGGCGTTGTCGAAGTGGCACAGCGCGCGGCCCATCACGGGCGCCGACAGATCGGCCGAGCAGCCCGCGCGCGAGACCATGCTCACCTCCGTGCCCAGCACACGGCCCTCGTCGTCATAGCCCAGGGCCATGTCGTGGAAGAAGCAGTGGCGCCGGCCGGTGATCATGAAGTCGTCGTCACGGTCGGGGCGCAGCTTCACGGGGCGCTTGAGCTTGCGCGCAGCCACCGCCGCGATGCAGGCGAAAACGGCCGATTGCGATTCCTTGCCGCCGAAACCGCCGCCCATGCGCCGGCATTCGATCTGCACGTGGTGCGAGTGCAGGCCCAGGGCCACGGCGATGTGGTGCTGCATCTCGCTGGGATGCTGGGTGGAGCAGTACACCAGCATGCCGTCGTTCTCGCGCGGCACGGCGTAGGAGATCTGGCCTTCCAGGTAGAACTGTTCCTGCCCGCCCAGGTCCACGTGCACGTCCATGCGGTGGGGCGCGGCGGCCAGCGCGGCGGCCGCGTCACCGCGCACCATGTGCATGGGCGGGACCACGTAGTCCTTGGCGGCGTGGCCATCCTGCGGGGTCAGCAGCGCGGGCAGTTCCTTGAAGCGGATCACCTTGGACGCGAGCGCGGCGGCGCGGCGGGCGGCCTCCCGGTCGGCGGACAGCACCGCGAACACGGGCTGACCCAGGTACATCAGCTCGCCATCGGCCAGGATGGGGTCGTCGTGCGTGATGGCGCCGCAGTCGTTGCGGCCGGGGATGTCGGCGGCGGTGATCACGGCCACCACACCCGGCATCGCCCTGACGGCGTCCAGGCCGATGCCCAGCAACTGGCCATGGGCCACGGGCGACAGGCCCAGTGCGCAGTGCAAGGTGCCCGTCAGTTCGAGGATATCGTCGGTGTAGGGCGCGCTGCCGGTGACGTGCAGGTGCGCGGACTCATGCGGCTTGCTCTGGCCTGCGGCACTGGCGGCCTGCTTCAGGAAGGGTTCGACGGTCTGGTTCATGGGTACCTCCTGCGCTCAGACCGTGGCGGGCCAGACCTGGATGACATCGGCCTTCAGGGGCGAGGCCGGGCGGGTTTCGAGCCACCAGCGTTCCAGCAGGTTGGCCGCCACACGTTGACGATACGCCGCCGTGGCGCGCATGTCACTCAAGGGGGTGAAATCCTGGGCCAGCGCGGCCTGGGCGGCGCGCATCGTGGCGTCCGTCCAGGGTTGGCCGACCAGGGCGGCTTCGGCCTTGGCTGCGCGGCGCGCAGTGGCGGCCATGCCGCCGAACGCCAGCCGCGCCTCGGCGATCACATCGCCTTCCAGGCGCAGCCACAGGCCGGCGCACACGGCGGAGATGTCGCTGTCGCGGCGCTTGCTGATCTTGTAGGCGCGCAAGGCCGACCCGGGGGGCGGCAGCGGCACGCGCAGCGCCTGCACGAACTCGCCGGGCTGCATCGCGTTCTTCATGTAATCCAGGTAGAAATCGGACAAGGGCAGGGTGCGTGTGGCCTCGCCATGGCGCAGCACGATCTCGGCGCCCATGGCCAGCAGCACCGGGGCGCTGTCACCGATGGGCGAGCCGTTGGCGATGTTGCCGCCCAGGGTGCCGGCGTGGCGCACCGGCGGGGAGGCGAAGCGCAGCCAGATCTCGCGCAGGGCCCGCACGTGCCTGGCCAATGTGCCCCAGGCTTGCTCCAGTGAAGCACCAGCGTTGATCTCAAGCCCTTCGGGCGCATCGGCCGGCCCCCAGGGCTTGATGGCCTGGAGCTCGTCCACGCGGCCCAGATAGAGGATGTCGCCCAAAGCGCGGAACTGCTTGGTCACCCACAGCCCGATGTCGGTGGCGCCGGCCAGCAGGCGGGCCTGGGGCAGGGCGGCGCGCCAGCGGGCCAGCTCATCCAGCGTGCGCGGCGCAATGAAACGCGCGGTGCGCGAGGGTTCGGCCGCGTCGCGCGCTTCGTAGATGAAGGTGCCGGCGTCTTCGGCCTGCAGGCGCTGCAGGGCCTCGGCCACGGGTGCCAAGTCCAGCGCCACGCGGGGCAGCTTGTACATCTGCTCGGCGGCGTCCAGGATGGGGCGGTAGCCGGTGCAACGGCACAGGTTGCCGCTGAGCGCATCGGCCGCATCTTCACGCGAGACAGCATGGTCGTGGTGCTGGTACAGATGCCACAGCGACATCACGAAGCCCGGCGTGCAGAAGCCGCACTGCGAGCCGTGGCAATCGACCAGGGCCTGCTGGCAGGGGTGGGGCTGGCCGCCGTTGGTGGCTGCCACGTCTTCCACGGTGAACAGTGCTTGGCCGTCGAGCGAAGGCAGAAACTGGATGCAGGCGTTGACGCTTTTGAGCGCCACGCCGCCGGGCGCGCTGGCATCGGCTTGACCCAACACGACGGTGCAGGCGCCGCAATCGCCTTCGGCGCAGCCTTCCTTGGTGCCGGTGCAATGGGCGTGCTCGCGCAGCCATTGAAGCACCGTGGTGGTGGGCGGCAGGTCGCTGATCGACTGCAGTTCACCCTGGTGCATGAAACGCACCGGGCGCGGGGAGGATTCGGTAGGGGGCAAGGGGATGGGGGCGCTCATGGCGAAACTCCAGCAAACGTCGTTCCAGCAAAGGGCCGGTGAGGCGCGGCGCTTCACCCTTTGGAGGGTATCGCTCCGTGGGTGCTTCGGTATAGCATCAGCCTGATATGTTGTATCAGGGTGATCGTATGACCAAGCAAGCTGTTTTCGACAAGATCGACATCTCTCTCATCCGAGTCCTGCACACCGTGATCACCGAATGCAGCGTGTCGCGGGCGGCCATCCGCCTGCAGTCCAGCCAGCCCGCTGTCAGCGCGCAGCTCAAGCGCCTGCGCGACCTGACGGGCGACCCGCTGCTGGTGCGCGTGGGCCAGTCCATGGCGCCCACGGATGTCGCGCTGAGCCTGCTGGAGCCGGCTTCGATCATCCTGCACAACGCCCAGGCCATGTTCGGCCACAAGAACAGCGTGCGGGATTTCGATCTGGGCACCACCGCGCTCACCTTCCGCATCGCGGCGACCGACTACCTCGATCCCTTCTTTCTGCCAGAACTCACGCTGCACCTCAAGCGGCAGGCCCCCAATCTGCGCATCGAGTTCGTGCCGCTGTCGGCCGATCTGGATTACCGCCGCAGCCTGTCGCGCGGCGAGGTCGATCTGGTCATCGGCAACTGGCTGGAGCCTTCGGACGAACTGCACCTGGGCCGCCTGCTGAGTGATGAAGTCGTCTGCATGGTGTCCGAAGACCACCCGGCCGCCCGTCTGCCGCGCGAAGGCAGGCGCGCGTGGTCGGTGGAGCAGTACCTGGCCGCCGAGCACGTGTCGCCGCCGGCCCTGCATCCGGGCGGCATCGGCATCATCGATGAGCACCTGTCCATGCAGGGCCTGCGCCGCAACGTGGTCGTGCGCAACCCTCATTTCGCGCAACTGCCCTACATGGTGGCCGGCTCCCTGCTGGTGCTCACCACCGGCCGGCGCTTCTGCGAGCGCTATGCCCAGCAGCTCCAGGTGAAGATCATCCGCTGCCCGGTCAGTTTCCCGACGATGAACTACTATCAGCTGTGGCACGACCTGACGCACCACTCCGCCGCCAGCCGCTGGCTGCGTGAACAAGTGCGGGAGGTGGTACGCAATCTGCAGCACGTTCGTCCACCCTGGCGCGCGGAGACGTTGCCGGTGGTGCGGGCACCCTGACACATGTGTTTCGGCCCTGTTTGGCCCCTACAATCCCGCCCGTCGCATGCCCCAGCCGTCCCCAGCCCCTCTCTCCAGTGCCATGCCACGCGCTGTGTCCAACGCTCCTCGCAGGGTGCTGCGGGGCGATGTCCTTGATTTCACGGCCGACCCTGGCTTCAATCCGCCCGGTGAATCGCCCGGCGTGCGTTTCCGGCCTGACCATCTGGTGCTGATCGAGGGTGAGCGCATCGCCGCCGTGCAGCCGGCCAGCGAGGCCTTGACGCCTGACTGGCAGATCGCCGAGCCGCTGGATTACCGTGGCCGGCTGATCATGCCCGGCTTCATCGACACCCACGTGCACTGCCCGCAACTGGACGTGATCGCCAGCTACGGCACCGAGCTGCTGGACTGGCTCAACACCTACACCTTCCCGGCCGAGCGCCGCTATGTGGATGATGGGGTGGCCGACGAGGGCGCGGAGCGATTCCTGCAAGCCCTGTGGGCCCACGGCACCACCAGCGCCGTGATCTTCGCGACCGTGCACAAGACCAGCGCCGAGGCCCTGTTCCGTCGCGGCGCCGAAGCCCGCATGCGCCTGGTCACCGGCAAGGTGCTGATGGACCGCCACGCCCCTGACGGCCTGCGCGACGACGTGGCCCAGGCCGAGCGCGATTGCGTCGATCTGATACAGCGCTGGCATGGCAAGGACCGCCAGAGTTACGCCGTGACGGTGCGCTTCGCACCCACCAGCACCCCCGAGCAGCTCGTCATGGCCGGCCAACTGGTGCAGCACCACCATGGCGTCTACATGCAGACCCACGTGGCCGAGAACCGCGACGAGGTGCGCTGGGTGGCTGAGCTCTTCCCGGATGCGCGCAGCTACCTGGATGTGTACGACCGCGACGGGCTGATCGGCCCGCGCGCCGTGCTGGCCCACGGCATCTGGCTGGACGACAACGACCGCGCCGTGCTGCGCGACCACGGCGCCCAGATCGCGCACAGCCCGTCGTCCAACCTGTTCCTGGGCAGCGGCCTGTTCGACTGGCGCCTGGCCGAGCAGTCCGGCGTGAACGTGAGCCTGGCCAGCGACGTGGGCGGCGGCACCAGCCTGTCCATGCTGCGCAACATGGCCGATGCCTACAAGATCCAGGCGATGCAGGGCGTGCGCCTGAGCGCCTGGAAGGCGCTGCACGCGGCCACCGCCGGTGCAGCCCAGCACCTGGGCTTGCATGATGAAATCGGACGCGTCGAGCCCGGCCTCATGGCCGACCTGGCCGTGTGGGACACGGCCGTGGGCCCGGTGGCCCTGCATCGCGACGGGCTGGCCCGGGATTTGCACGAGAGGCTCTTTGCCTGGATCACCCTGGGCGACGAGCGCAACCTCGCGGCCACCGTGGTGGCAGGGCAACCCCGGTTTGTCCGCCCTTGACGGCCGCGACGCTTGCCGTATCGTGGCCCCCGCAGTTCCCGGATCCAGCGCACCGAACGATCAACGCAACACCATGACCTGGCGGCTCGAACTCCAACACATCACCAAGCAGTACCCGGCGGTCAGAGCCAACGACGATGTCAGCCTCAAGGTCGCACCCGGCGAGATCCATGCCGTGCTGGGCGAGAACGGCGCTGGCAAGTCCACGCTGATGAAGATCATCTTCGGCGCCGTCAAGCCCGATGCCGGCGAGATCCTGTTCAACGGCGAACGCGTCCACATCAAGTCGCCGCAAGAGGCGAGGGCGCTGGGCATCAGCATGGTGTTCCAGCACTTCTCGTTGTTCGACACCTTGACCGCCGCCGAGAACGTGTGGCTGGGGCTGGACAAGTCACTCAGTCTGGCCGAAGTCACCGAGCGCATCAAACAGGTGTCGTCCGAATATGGCCTGGAGGTCGATCCGCAGCGGCACGTGCATTCGCTGACCGTGGGCGAGCGCCAGCGCATCGAGATCGTCCGCGCCTTGATGACCGATCCGCAGGTGCTGATCCTGGATGAGCCGACCTCGGTGCTCACGCCTCAGGCGGTCGAGAAGCTTTTCGTCACCCTGCGCCAGCTGGCCGACAAGGGCTGCTCCATTCTCTACATCAGCCACAAGCTCGATGAAATCCGCGCGCTGTGCCACCGCTGCACCGTGCTGCGCGGCGGCAAGGTCACCGGCGAGGTTGATCCGCGCCAGGAGACCAACGCCAGCCTGTCGCGCCTGATGATCGGCGCCGAGCCACCCGCGCTGGAGCGCCACACGCCCACGCTGGGCGAGGTGGCCCTGCAGGTGCGCGGGCTCGATCTGCCGCGTGTGGACCCGTTCGGCGTCAGCCTGCGCGGCATCGACCTGAAGCTGCACGCCGGAGAGATCGTCGGCATCGCGGGCGTCTCCGGCAACGGCCAGCAGCCCTTCATGGCCGCGCTCAGCGGCGAGGATCCACGCTGTGCCCCCGGCTGCATCACCCTCTTCGGCCAGGACATCAGCCGCGCCACGCCGGGTGTGCGCCGCCGTCTGGGCCTGCACAGCGTGCCCGAAGAGCGCCTGGGCCGCGGCGCCGTGCCGACCATGTC
Organism: Burkholderiales bacterium UBA1834; assembly: GCA_002339015.1. Lineage (GTDB taxonomy): Bacteria > Pseudomonadota > Gammaproteobacteria > Burkholderiales > Burkholderiaceae_C > Aquabacterium. The sequence continues at coordinate 8,016 of DDJC01000050.1, read as the reverse complement.
ACTGGCCCAGAACACCCTGCTGACCCGCAACGAAGAGGTCGGTGCGGGCGGCTGGCTGCGCCTGGGTGGCATCCAGGCCATGGCCTCGGGTCTGATCGAGCGCTACAAGGTCAAGGCGGGCGGCCACCCGGCTCTGGCGCGCAGCCTGTCAGGCGGCAACCTGCAGAAGTTCATCATGGGGCGCGAGATCGATGCGCGCCCGAAGGTGCTGCTCGTGTCCCAGCCCACCTGGGGTGTTGACGTGGGCGCCGCGGCCCAGATCCGCGGCGAGTTGTTGAAGCTGCGCGATGCCGGCTGCGCCGTGCTCGTGGTCAGCGAGGAGCTGGACGAATTGTTCGAGATCTGCGACCGCCTGCTGGTCATGGCCCAGGGGCGCCTGTCGCCCAGCATCCCGGCCGGCGAGGCCAGCATCGAGCGCGTGGGCGCGTGGATGAGCGGCCTGTGGGACACGGACGCCGCTGCCGCGGCCAAGCAGGGGAGCGCGCATGTTCAAGCTTGAACCGCGTCCGGCACCCTCGCAGGTGCTGACGCTGGCCTCGCCGCTGATCGCGCTGGCGATCACGGTGGTGATCGGCGTGATCCTGTTCATGTCACTGGGCAAGGACCCGGTGGCTGGCCTGCGCATGTTCTTCATCGAGCCGCTCAAGAGCGGCTACGCGCTGTCCGAGCTCAGCCTCAAGGCCACGCCGCTGATCCTGATCGCGCTGGGCCTGTCGGTGTGCTTTCGCGCCAACCTGTGGAACATCGGCGCCGAAGGGCAGTTCATCCTGGGCGCGATCTTCGCGGGCGGGGTGGCCATGCGCGCCACGCCTGAAACCGGCGCCTGGATCTTCGTGCTCGTGCTGCTGGCCGGCATGGTGGGCGGCATGCTGTGGGCGGCCATCGTGGCGCTGCTGCGTGACCGCTTCAACGCCAGCGAGATCCTGGTCAGCCTGATGCTGGTGTATGTGGCCGAGATGCTGCTGAGCTACCTGGTCTACGGGCCCTGGAAGGACCCGGCAGGCTACAACTTCCCGCAGACCATCACCTTCCTGGATGCCACGCGCGTGCCCAAGCTGGTCCAGGGCTTCCGCCTGAACATCGGCGTGTTCATCGCGCTGGCGGCGGTGGTGGGCTTCACCATCTTCCTGTTCCGCACCTTCGCGGGCTTCCAGCTGCAGGTGGGTGGCCTGGCGCCAGCGGCGGCGCGCTATGCGGGCTTTTCGTCGCGCAAGGCCTTGTGGACAGCGCTGCTGGTGTCGGGCGGCATGGCCGGCCTGGCCGGCGCGCTGGACGTGGCCGGCCCGCAAGGCCAGCTCACGCCCTATGTGCCGCTGGGCTACGGCTTCGCGGCCATCATCGTGGCCTTCGTGGGGCGCCTGCACCCCGTGGGCATCGTGTTCTCGGCGGTGCTGATGAGCATGTTCTACATCGGGGGCGAACTGGCCCAGTCCCGTCTGGGGCTGCCCAAGGCTCTCACGGGGGTCTTCCAGGGCATGCTGCTGTTCGCGCTGCTGGCCTGCGATACCTTCATCCATCAACGTCTGCGCTGGGTGGCTTCCAAATGACGGGCTTGACCGCTGATTCCCTGGCGCTGCTGATCGCCGCCACGCTCAACGCGGGCACGGTGGTGGGCTTGGCCTCGCTGGGTCTCTTGATCAATGAACGCTCCGGCGTGCTCAACCTGGGTGCCGAGGGCATGATGCTGGTGGCGGCCATCGCAGGCTTTGCCACCGTGGTCCATACGGGCAGCGACTGGGCGGGCTTCATGGCGGGTGCGCTCGCGGGGGCTGGCATGGCGGCGCTGTTTGGTGTGCTGGTGATCTGGCTCAACACCAACCAGTACGCCACGGGCCTGGCGCTGAGCCTGTTCGGCGCGGGCCTGAGCGCCTTCGCCGGCATCAAGTACACGCAGGAGAAGCTGCCCGAACGGCCCCACTTCAACATCCCGGTGCTGTCGGATTTGCCCTTCGTGGGCACGGCCTTCTTCAAGCACCACCCGATGGTGTACCTGGCCATTGCGATGGCCATCGGCATGACCTGGTTCCTTCTGCGCTCGCGTGCCGGCCTGGTGCTGCGTGCCGTGGGAGAGTCGCCCGAATCGGCGCATGCACTGGGCTACCGCGTGCGGTTGATCCGCCTGGCGGCGGTGATGGCCGGTGGCGCGCTGTGCGGCCTGGCCGGGGCCTTCATCTCGCTGTCGTACACCCCGTTGTGGGTTGAAGGCATGGTGGCCGGCAAGGGCTGGATCGCCCTGGCACTGACCACCTTCGCCACCTGGCGGCCGGCCCGCGTGCTGCTGGGCGCCTACCTGTTCGGCGGCGTGACCATGCTGCAGTTTCAGATGCAGGGGCAGGGCATCCAGATCGCCAGCCAGTGGCTGACCATGCTGCCCTACGTGGCCACCATCGTGGTGCTGGTGCTGATCTCGCGCAATCCGACGTGGATTCGCATCAACATGCCCGCTTCACTGGGAAAACCCTTCCATCCAGGCGCTTGACGGTGCATCATCGCCGTTGGTGTCGTCAGTCTGTATACACATTTCACCCCCTTGGAGATGACATGAGCTCTCGTGCGAACCTGTCCAAACGTTCGATGCTGAAGCTGGCCGGCTGGGCCAGCCTGGCTGCCACCGCCGCCCTGGTGGGTTGCGGCAAGAAGGAAGAAGCCGCCGCGCCGGCCGCTTCCGAAGCGGCTTCCGCCGCGCCTGCCGCAGTGGCCGCCAGCGGTCCGCTGAACATTGCCTTCGCCTACATCGGCCCCGTGGGCGATGCCGGCTGGACCTACGCGCACGACCGTGGCCGTCTGGAGATGGAGAAGGAACTGGGCGACAAGGTCAAGACCACCTTCGTCGAGAAGGTGCCCGAGGGCCCCGAGGCCGAGCGCGTGATCCGTGACCTGGTCAGCCAGGGCAACACCCTGATCTTCGGCACCACCTTCGGCTACATGGAGCCCATGCTCAAAGTGGCGGCCGACAACCCGAACGTGAAGTTCGAGCACGGCACCGGCTACAAGACCGCGCCCAACATGCGCACCTACGATGCCCGCACCTATGAAGGCGCCTACATGGCCGGCGTCATCGCGGGCAGCGTCACCAAGTCCAATACGCTGGGCGTGGTGGGCTCGATCCCCATTCCCGAGGTGATCCGCAACATCAACTCGTTCACGCTGGGCGCGCAGAGCGTCAACCCCAAGATCAAAACCAAGGTCGTGTGGGTCAACGCCTGGTTCGATCCTCCCAAGGAAAGCGAAGGCGCGCAAAGCCTGCTGAACCAGGGCGCCGACGTGCTGTTCCAGAACACCGACTCCAGCGCCGTGCTGCAGGCCGCCGAGAAGGCAGGCAAGCACGCCTTCGGCTGGGATTCGGACATGAGCAAGTTCGGCCCGAAATCGCACCTGGCCTCGGCTGTGATCAACTGGGGACCGTACTACACCAAAGCCGCCAAGGACGTGCTGGAAGGCACCTGGCAGACCGGTGGCGTGTGGTGGGGTGTGAAGGAAGGGGCCATCGACCTGGTGTCCATCTCCGACACGGTGCCCGGTGACGTCAAGGCCAAGATCGAGACGATCAAAAACGGCCTGAAGGACGGCAGCTTCGTGATCTGGAAGGGCCCGATCGCTGGTCAGGATGGCAAGGAAGTGCTGGCCAAGGACGCCGTCGCGGACGACAAGTTCCTTGGCGGCATCAACTTCTACGTCAAGGGCGTGGAAGGCTCCGTGCCCTCCGGCAAGTGATGAAGGGCATCACGCGGCCACGGTGAAGCCCCGATGCACGTGATGCCAAAGGCCGCCGCTCAACCCGGCGGCCTTTTGTTTTGATCGATGATGTTTTTCCTGTCGTGTTGAAAGAGAGCGTCCCCCATGAACGCCACCGCTGCATCCGCTGTGTACCCCATGCCCGTTGCCAGCATTCCCGCCGCGCGCCTGCCTGAACTGCTCAAGGCCATGCCCAAGGCCGAACTGCACATGCACATCGAGGGCTCGCTCGAGCCCGAACTGATCTTCGCGCTGGCGCAGCGCAATGGCGTCGCCTTGAGCTACGCCAGTGTCGAGGACCTGCGCAAGGCCTATGCCTTCACCGACCTGCAGAGCTTCCTGGACATCTACTACGCGGGCGCCTCGGTGCTGCTGAAAGAGGATGATTTCCACGACATGGCCTGGGCCTACCTGCTCAAGGCGCAGGACGACAACATCCGCCACACCGAGCTGTTCTTCGACCCGCAGACGCACACCGACCGTGGCGTGCCCTTCGAGGTGGTGATCAAGGGGCTGAGCCGTGCCTGCGCGCGCGCCAAGACTGAGCTGGGCGTGAGCGCATCGCTGATCATGTGCTTCCTGCGGCACCTGTCAGAAGCGTCTGCCTTCGACACGCTGCAAGCCTCTCTGCCATACCGCGAGCATTTCATCGGCGTGGGCCTGGATTCCGGCGAGCGCGGCAACCCGCCCGAGAAGTTTGCGCGTGTGTTCGCCAAGTGCCGCGAGTTGGGTCTGCACCTGGTGGCCCATGCGGGCGAGGAGGGCCCTGCCCAGTACATCATCGACGCGCTGGATGTGCTGCACGCCGAACGCATCGATCATGGCGTGCGCTGCGTGGAAGACCCCGCCTTGGTCGAGCGTTTGGCGAAGCAGGGCACCGCGCTGACTGTCTGCCCGCTCTCCAACATCAAGCTGTGCGTGTTCGACAGGATGGATCAGCACAACCTGGGGCAACTGCTGGCGCAGGGTCTGAAGGTCACCATCAACTCGGACGACCCGGCCTACTTTGGCGGCTACCTCAACCAGAACTTCCTGGAAACCTTCGAGGCGCTGGACCTGGACGCCCAGGCCGCCTACACCCTGGCGCGCAACAGCTTCGAGGCCAGCTTCGTGCCGCAAGAGGACAAGGCTCGCTGGATCGCGGAGCTGGACGACAGCTTCAAGCGCTTCGCGCAGTGAACATGGCCGTCTTCATGACCGCTTCATGCGCCAGACGGGCTGCTCGCCGGGTGCGCTCTCAGCCGGTGGCGAGCGCCTGGGCCAATGGCGCGGCACCGGGCCCGAAGGCATAGGCATCGAGCGCCAGGCAACCGAACTCCACCGCTTCATGCAGGCGCACGGCGCCATGAGGTTCGCGGCCGGCCTGCGAGGCGCCAGCGCCCGCAGCCAGGTAGTAGGGGCGCCAGTGCTCGTCGGTGGGGTGCATCTCCACCGCGTAAGGCGCTTGCCGACGGTAATCCCACAGCGCGGGCCAGTCGCCCGCGGTGGCGTGCTGTAGCACCCATTGGCGGAACGCCGCGCTTTCAGGGTCTTCTGGCATGTCGACCAGGCCGGCCTGCAGCCGGCCACTGCCGAACACGCGCCGCAGGTTGTGTGTGAGGCTGCCTGTGCCAATCACCTGCACGTCGGGCGGCAGGCCTTTCAGGGCCTGGCCCATGCGCCACAGGGCCTCAGGGCTGGCCGAGGCCGGCAGGCTCATCGGCACCACGGGGACGTCGGCCTGGGGCCACAGGTGCATCAAGGCGGTCCATATGCCGTGGTCCAGGCCGCCTTTGTGCAGCAGAGGCACCTCGAACCCGGCTTGTGCCAGGCAAGCCTGCGCCAGTTGCGCCACGGCGGGCTCTCCCGGTGCGTCATAGCGCAGCTCGTAGAGGGCCGGTGGAAAGCCGCCGAAATCATGGATGGTGTGGTGGCGGTTGGCGCCCAGCAGCACGGCGCTGCCGGCCATGGTGTGCGCGCTCATCACCAGCACGGCCCGTGGCCGGCCGCCCACCGCGTCGATGGCCGGCCCCAGCGCCTTGAGGAACTTCTGCGTGGGGCTGGGCTCCATGGCGATCATCGGCGAGCCGTGAGAGATGTAGAGCGGAGCGAGCGGCGTGGCCATGATGTTCAGCGTGGAGGGGACGAGCCACCCACGATAGCAGCGGCGGGCGCGGCAGCCAATGTCCGACCGCCGTACAGGCCTTGCGTGCCGCCATGTGTGAAACCGCCTCTCAGGCCTTACGCTTGCAGCTTGCGCCCCGCGGGCTTCACCGGGCGTTCTTCTTGGGGTTTCAGACATGAATTCGTGGGTATGGCAACAGATCTGGCGTGATCTGCGCTCGGGCACCCTGCGCTGGCTGCTGCTGGCGGTAGCGCTGGCCGTGGCGGCGCTGGCGGCGGTGGGCCTGTTCGCTGACCGCATCGAGCGCGGGCTGCACCGCGATGCCGCCCAGCTGCTGGGCGGCGATGTGATCGTGCTGGGCGACCAGCCCGTGCCCGAGGCCCTGGCCGAACAAGCGATCAGCCTGGGCCTGCGTACCGCGCGTACCGCCACCTTCCCGAGCATGGCGCGCGCCACGGACGAGCAGGGTGGGGAGACTCGCCTGGTGGCCGTGAAGGCTGTGGACGGGCCCTATCCCCTGCGCGGCAGGCTCACGCTCGGACGCTTGACCTCCGGCGGCATGGTGGAATCCACTGAGGCCGCAGCGACCGGTGGCCCCGCGCGCGGCACGGTGTGGGTCGATGCTGGTGTGCTGCAGGGCCTGAACCTGAAGGTGGGCGATCCCATCTTGCTGGGCGACGCCACTTTTCGCATCGCCGCCGTCATCGCCGCTGAGCCAGACCGGGGCGGCGGCTTCGTGAGCTTTTCGCCGCGGGTGATGCTGCCCTGGGCCGACCTGCCTGCCACAGGCCTGATCCAGCCCGCCAGCCGCGTGACCTGGCGCCTGCAGGTGGCCAGCGCTGCCCGCCTGGGCGATGCCGCGTTCGATGCCAAGGCGGGTGGGCGCGTCGACAAATCCCAGGCTCTTTCCGGCGCCGCGGGCGAGGCCACCCTGGTGCGCTTCACCGCGGAGGCCCGAGAGGAGGCCGCCAAGACGCGCGGCGTGCGCGTGGAGACGCTGGACGACGGCCGCCCCGAGATGCGCTCGACCATCGACCGTGCGGGACTGTTCTTGCGCCTGGTGGCCCTGCTGGCCGCCTTGATGGCCGCCGTGGTGGTGGCCATGGTGTCGCGCGATTTCGCGATGCGCCGGCTGGACGATTGCGCTTTGCTGCGTGTGCTGGGCGTGTCTCAGCGCGACATGATGAAGGCCTACGCGCTGGAGCTGCTGGTGATGGGGCTGCTGGCCTCGCTGCTGGGGCTGGCGGTGGGTGGGGCCTTCCACCAGGTCTTCGTCTGGCTGCTGTCCGACCTGGTCCAGGTGGCGCTGCCCCCGCCGGGCTGGTGGCCCGCCTTGCTGGCGCTGGGCGTAGGCCTGGCCCTGACGCTGGGCTTCGGCCTGCCGCCGCTGCTGCGCCTGCGCGGGGTGCCGCCGATGCGCGTGCTCAACCGCTCCTTCGCCGCCCTGCCCCCGGCCTCGCTGCTGGCCTACGTAGCAGCGCTGGCGGCCAGCCTGCTGCTGGCGGTGCAGGTGACCGGTGATCTCAAGCTGGCGCTATGGGTGCTGGGCGGCCTGGCCGCGTTGGCGATGGCGGCCGGCGTGGTCGGTTTCGTGCTGCTGCAGCTGCTGCGCGGCCTGCAGCACCGCCTGCACGGCCACTGGCGGCTGGGCCTGGCGGCACTGACCCGGCGCCGGATGCTGGCGGTGATGCAGCTGGTCGGGCTGTCGCTGTCGCTGTGCGCGCTGTTGCTGCTGGCGGTGACCGGCCCCGGCCTGCTGCAGCAGTGGCGCGAACGCCTGCCCGCGGATACGCCGAACTACTTCCTGATCAACATCCAGCCCGAACAGCGCGACAGCGTGCTGGCCACGCTGCGTGGACTGGGCGCCAACGACGCCAGCATCGAACCGATGGCCACCGGCCGCCTGATCGCGATTAACGGCAAGCCGCCGCTGCGCGTGGATCGCTCGCCGGACCAGAGCGGGCAGCCGGCGTCAGGCGAAGCCCAGCGCGATGACGACGACGAGAACCGGCCGTTGAACTTCAGCTGGCGCAGCAGCTTCCCGCCGGCCAACACGCTGATGAACGGCACCTTCTGGGCGCCCGACAGCACGGCGCCGGAGGCGTCGGTTGAAATCGGCTGGGCCAAGCGCTACGGCGTGTATCCGGGCGACCGCATCACCATTGCAGTAGGCGAGC
>DDJC01000077.1:2712-3559 GCA_002339015.1 Burkholderiales bacterium UBA1834 | reverse complement strand
CGACAGGCGCAGGCGCTGCAGGGTTTCATCCACGCGCTGCTCCCAGTTCCAGCCGTTGCGGGCTTCTATCTGGGTCATCAGTGCATCCAGGTCCTCGCCCTCGGCGTGGGCCTCGAAGCGCTCGCGCAGGCTGCGCACCTCGCCCAGGCCTTCGCTCACGGTGCTGAACACGGTAGCGCCCGGGGCGAAATCGGGCTCCTGCGGCACGTAGGCCAGCTCGGTGCCGCTTTGCAGCTGCAGCTGACCGTCGTCCGGCTTCTCCAGGCCGGCCAGGATCTTGAGCAGGGAGGACTTGCCCGTGCCGTTGCGGCCGATCAGGCCGACGCGCTCGCCGGTTTCGAGCGAGAAGGCGGCATTGTCGAGCAGGGCGACGTGGCCGAAGGCCAGTTGGGCCTGGCTGAGGGTCAGAACGGCCATGGTGTGGGCTAGCAGGGAAAACCGTGAAAGAGAGACAGGTGGCAGGCGCGAAGCCGCTGGGGCTGGCGCGGGCCGAATCCCCGATTGTCGCCGCATCGGCGGGGTGGGCGCCAATTCCCTGGAAGCCTGGGGGTGCGCCACGTGCCGGGCGAGGTCACAATCTCGCCCATGCACGATCGATCTCGGTTACAGCGCCGGGCCTGCGAGGGCGGACGCGGGACCATCGACCGCCTGGGGCTGCTGCTCCGGGCGGTGCTGTCGTGCGCCGTGCTGCTGTTGATGTTCGCTGCCTTGCCGGCGCGCGCAGTGCCGGCCCCGGAGGATGCCCAGGCGCGTGCGGCGGCCGTGTCCCACCCCTGGGTGGGCCTGCCGCTGGGCGAGGTCACACAGCTCTCCGAGGCCTGCCTGCTGGCCGAACTGCTGCCCGGCC
>DDJC01000077.1:0-2634 GCA_002339015.1 Burkholderiales bacterium UBA1834 | reverse complement strand
CGCCCCAGGCCTCCTGGGCCATCTACCTGCCGCGCGTGGTGATGAACGCGGAGGTGTGGGTCAACGGCGTGGCGCTGGACTACACCGGCTCCATGGCCGATCCGGTCACGCGGCACTGGTACGTGCCCCTGCTGTTCAACGTGCCCTCCAACCTCTGGAAGCCGGGCGACAACCTCATCCACGTGCGCGTGGCCAGCGGCTACCAGGCCCGCAACGGGCTGGCGCCCATCCAGGTCGGTCCGGTGGACCAGGTGGCCTCCATCTACCAGCACCGCAAGTGGGCCCAGGTCGATGGCGTGCAGATCGCGCACGTGGCCATGATCACGCTGGGCCTGGTGATGGTGACGGTGTGGCTGCGCGACCGGGCGCAGTCGGCGTTCGGCTTCATGGGGGCCTCGGCGCTGTTCTGGGGGGTGAGCACGCTGATGCTGATCAGCCCGACGCCCTTCTTCGAGCTGCGGGTGTGGGAGCGCATGAGCTACACCGCGACGGTCTGGTACCAGCTGGCGCTCACGGCCTTCTTCTTCCGCTTCACAGAGCGGCCCTGGCCCTGGGTGGAGCGCTTTGTCGTCACCCTGATGGTGCTGCTGCCGGCCTACTACGTGTTCTTCCCGCGGTTCGAGATCACAGCCCTGGTGTTCGCGCTGATCTATGCCATGGCCCTCACCGGCATGGTGGCCGCCATCGGGCACGTGCTGCGCGCCCGCCGCCCCGATGGCGCCTGGCTGGTGCTGGGCTGCGGCCTGCTGGTGCCGTCCGGCGCGCACGATGTGATGGTGCAGATCGGCAGCCTGCCCTTCGACGAGGTGTACTGGCTGCCGGTGGCTGGGCCGGTGATGATCGCGTGCACTTTCATGATCCTGGTGGGGGATTACGCCCGCTCTCGCCAGGCCCTGGCCGATCTGAACGCCGGCCTGGCCAGCCGCGTGGCCGAGCGCGAGCAGGCCCTGCGTGAAAGCTTCGAGCGCCTGGCCGCCCTTGAAAGCGCCCAGGCCGTGTCGGCCGAGCGCAGCCGCATCCTCCAGGACATGCACGATGGCGTCGGCGCACATCTCACGTCGGCCTTGCGCCAGCTCACGGCCAAACCGCAAGGCGAGGTCGATGTGCCCCTGGTCACTCAGACGCTGCGCGATTCGCTGGACCAGCTCAAGCTGTCGATCGACGCGATGTCACTGCAGCCGGGCGATGTGGTGGGCCTGCTGGCGAGCTGGCGCTTTCGGCTCACGCCGCGCCTGAAGGCCGCCGGGCTGGAGCTGGTGTGGGATGTCGATGACCTGCCGCCCTGGCCACCCGGCCAGCCGCCCGTGCTGCGCCAAGTGCAGTACATCCTGTTCGAAGGCCTGTCCAACGTGCTGCAGCACTCTGGCGCCACGCGGCTGGTGCTGTCGGCCCGCATGTTCGAGGACCACCTGCGCCTGAGCCTGATCGACAACGGCCGTGGCTGGCACACCTCGCCCAAGGCCTCGGGCCATGGCCTGCAGACCATGCAGGGGCGGGCCTTGCTGATCGGCGCGCGGCTGGAGTTCCTGGTGCCTGCACAGGGTGGCCTGGAACTGCGCCTGAGCCTGCCGCGCAGTGGCCAACCCGCATCTGCCTTATCCTCGGCGGCATGAACACCGTCGGCAACCGTGTGTGGCGCGTGGTGGTGGTGGAGGACAACCACCAGCACCGCGAATTCCTCGAATCTTGCGTGCAGGCCCATCCCGGCCTGTCGCTGGCGGGCGCCTTCTCGACCCTGGCGCCGGCCCGCGCCTGGTTCGAGGCCAATGATGCGGACCTGCTGCTGATCGATCTGGGCCTGCCCGATGGCAGCGGCCTCACGCTGATGCGCGAGGTGCATGCGCGCTGGCCGGCCTGCGACATGCTGGTCGTCTCCATGTTCGGTGACGAAGAGAACGTGGTCGCCAGCATCGAGGCCGGCGCCGTGGGCTATGTGCACAAGGACGACGACGCCGCCGACATCGCGCAGACGCTGCTGGCCGTCAAGCAGGGCGCCTCGCCCATCTCGCCCATGATCGCGCGGCACCTGCTGCGGCGCATGCAGCCCTCCACGCGAGTGCAGGGGGCGGTGCTCGACGAGATCGCGACCCAGGCCACGCCGGTGTCGGCTGACGCTGCCGTGCAGGGCGATGAGGCTGCGCCCGTGGCGCTGTCGCGCCGCGAGCAGGAGGTGCTGGAGTACATTGCGCGTGGTTTCTCGTACGCCGAGATCGCGCGCCAGCAAGGCATCACCGTGCACACGGTGCAGACCTACATCAAGAAGCTCTACGGCAAGCTGGCGGTGCATTCGCGCAGCGAGGCGGTGTTCGAGGCGCACCGCCTGGGGCTGCTGGACACTTTCAGCGCACCAGCGCGCGCCGAAGGCACCTCGGCCAAGCGCTGAGCTGCGTGGCCAACGGGCTGCGCGCCAGGCTGCAGCAGGGCGTTGACCTCATTGCTCGTGGTAGTCGACGGTCGTGTTCGCCTCGGCAATGGCCGCATTGACCTGCTGCTCCAGCGCATCAATGAAACGCGCCGCCACATCCCAGCCCGTCTGCTGCGTGATCTCCTGGAAGCACGTCGGGCTGGTCACGTTGATCTCGGTGAGGCGGTCGCCGATGATGTCCAGGCCCACCAGCAGCAGGCCGCGCGCGG
>DDJC01000024.1:8222-8366 GCA_002339015.1 Burkholderiales bacterium UBA1834 | reverse complement strand
TCTTGAGGCGCACGCCGGTCACGCCGGTCTGGTCGCCCAGGACCTCGTCCAGCGTCTGGAACAGGTGCAGCTCCATCTTGCCGGCCTTGACCTTCTCGGCCACCTTGTCGATCAGGATGGCCTCGGCGCGGAACTTGTCGCGGC
>DDJC01000024.1:0-8153 GCA_002339015.1 Burkholderiales bacterium UBA1834 | reverse complement strand
TTGCCGCCGCCGACCACGCAGACCACTTGGTCGCGGTAGAAAAAGCCGTCGCAGGTGGCGCAGCCGCTCACGCCACGGCCCATGAAGGCTTCTTCAGAGGGCAGGCCCAGGTACTTGGCCGAGGCGCCGGTGGCGATGATCAGGGTGTCGGTGGTGTAGGTGCCGGAATCGCCCTTGAGGGTGAACGGGCGCTTGGACAAATCGACCTCGTTGACGTGGTCGAACACCAACTGCGTCTGGAAACGCTCGGCGTGCTCCAGGAAGCGTTGCATCAGCTCGGGGCCCTGCACGCCATGCACGTCGGCAGGCCAGTTGTCCACCTCGGTGGTGGTCATCAACTGGCCGCCCTGGGCCAGGCCGGTCACCAGGGTAGGCTTGAGGTTGGCCCGGGCGGCGTAGATGGCGGCGGTGTAGCCGGCAGGGCCGGAGCCCAGGATCAGGACATTGCTGTGGGTCGTGTCGGACATGATCTAGAAGAGCCTTTCAGGCACGAATTGTGCGCCACAGGTGTGTTTCACAAGGGGTGTGAGGACATCAATTCTTTTAATGGCCATCTTTGACGGTGCACCTTCAGACATGGTCTTCGCACGCAAAACGAAAAAATGTCTAAAAATTCCGGCACCGATGCCGAAAATTGTAGGGACTGGTGACGGACTGCACGTCGCACGGCCTGCTGGCCGTGCTGCCTGCATCGCTGAACCACCCCAAACCCGATTGCACCCCGCAACCGCAAGGCACAAAGAGGAGCTGCCATGGCCATGTTGTCCAACCTCGATCTGATCCGGCGCGTGCCGCTGTTCTCCATGCTCACGCAGGCGCAGGCCGAGTCCATCGCCGAGAGCGTGGTCAAGCGTCGTTACCGCCGGGGCGAACTGATCGTCGAACGCGGCCGCAAGACGAACTCCCTGTTCATCCTGCTCACCGGGCGTGCCCGCGTGGTCGCCGCCGACGAACGGGGCCGCGAAGTCATCCTGGCCGTGCTGGAAGCCGGTGACTATATCGGCGAGATGAGCCTGATCGACAACGAGCCGCATTCGGCCACGGTGCGCGCCGAAGTGCAGACCGATGTGCTGATGCTGGGCCGCCAGGAGTTCGCGCGCTGCCTGCCGGAGAACTCCTCGCTGTCCTACGCCATCCTGCGTGGTCTGGTGCAGCGCCTGCGCAATGCCGACCGCCAGATCGAATCCCTGGCCCTGCTGGACGTGTATGGCCGCGTGGCCCGCGCCCTGCTGGACATGGCCGATGAAGACCATGGTGCCAAGGTGATCCGCGGCAAGGTGTCGCGCCAGGACCTGGCCAAGCACGTGGGCGCCTCGCGCGAGATGGTCTCCCGCGTGATGAAGGACCTGGAAGAGCGTGGCCTCATCGAGACGCAGGACACCGGCAGCGTGGTGCTCAAGGAGCGCCTGGTCGCCACGGCCTGAGACCGATCCCATCTTGCTGTCTTGGCGCCTGAGGCGCCAGCCGCCGCCACCGTGGGTCGCCCGCGTGGCGGCCATTGGCGTTTTTGCTGTCCAATCTCCCGCACAATCGGGCCATGACCTATCCCTTGGGCTCTCTGAACGCGGACGGCGGCGATGACCGGCGCCACGATCCCGCCACCTCCCTGCGCCTGACCGGGCGCCTGCACCGCCAGCCGGCATCCGCGGCCGCCGTGCCTTCCACGCCGGTCGAGACCACGTTCCGCTTCCAGGCCCTGCTGCTGATCGGCGCACTGGCATGGATCCTGATGCTGCTGGCCATGGTCAGCCATGACAGGCTGGATGCTGCCTTCAGCACCTCGGGCCTGAACCGCGAGGCCACCAACTGGGTGGGCCACCTGGGCGCACTGGCCTCTGATCTGCTGTACTGCCTGCTGGGCTTCTCCGGCTGGTGGGTGCTGATCGTGAGTGGCCGGGCCTGGCTCAGCGCCTTCGCGCGCTGGCTGCGCCGTGATCCGGCCCTGGCGCACCTGGCGCAGCACGCGCCGGGGGGGAGCTATCCGCGCTGGCGCTTCTGGTTGGGTGTGGTGCTGCTGCTGTCGGCCAGCTGTGCGCTGGAATGGACGCGCCTGTACCGCGTCGAGCCGGCTGTCGCGGGTGAGCACGCGGGCGGCATCCTGGGGTTGCTGCTGGGCCCGCTGAGCACCAAGTGGCTGGGCTTCAACGGTTCGGGCGTGCTGTGGATCGCGATGCTGGTCACCGGCATGGCCATGGCGCTGCGCTTTTCATGGCTGGACGTGGCCGAGCGCATCGGCTCGGTGGGCGATCTGCTCAAGGCGCGCCGCGAAGCCCAGCGCGAGGCGCACCTGGATCAGGTACTGGGCCAGCAGGCCGCCAGCGAGCGCGCCCATGAGCGCGAGGTCGATGTGGTGCGCCACCATGCCCCCACGCCCGACCTCGAACTGAACGGCGACCCCGACGCGGCACCACCGCCCATGCCGCCGCAGGCGCCGATCCCGCTGGTGATCGAGGCCCCCGTGATGGAGGTGCCCAAGTCCGACCGCGTCATCAAGGAAAAACAGAAACCTTTGTTCAGTGACATGGCCGACACCAAGCTGCCGCAGATTGATCTGCTGGACGCTGCAGGTGGCCGCATGGAAACCGTCACCGCCGATTCGCTGGAGATGACCTCCCGCATGATCGAGAAGAAGCTCAAGGATTTTGGCGTCGAGGTGCGGGTGGTGGCAGCATCGCCCGGCCCGGTGATCACGCGCTACGAGATCGAGCCGGCCACGGGAGTGAAGGGCTCTCAGATCGTCAACCTGGCGAAAGACCTCGCGCGTTCGTTGTCGCTGGTGTCCATCCGCGTGGTCGAGACCATCCCCGGCAAGAACCTGATGGCGCTGGAACTGCCCAACGCCAAGCGCCAGATGATCCGCCTGACCGAGATCCTCGGCTCGCAGGTCTACAACGATGCACAGTCTTTGCTGACCATCGGCCTGGGCAAGGACATCGTCGGCGCGCCCGTGGTGGCCGACTTGGCCAAGATGCCGCACTGCCTCGTGGCCGGCACCACCGGCTCGGGCAAGTCGGTGGGCATCAACGCCACCATCCTGTCGCTGCTGTACAAGGCCGAAGCGCGCGATGTGCGCCTGATCCTGATCGACCCGAAGATGCTCGAGATGAGCGTCTACGAAGGCATTCCGCACCTGCTGTGCCCGGTCGTGACCGACATGAAGCTGGCTGGCAATGCGCTGAACTGGGCCGTGGGCGAGATGGAGCGCCGCTACAAGCTCATGAGCAAGATGGGCGTGCGCAACCTGGCCGGCTTCAACAAGAAGATGGACGACGCCAAGGCGCGTGGCGAACTGGTGCCCAACCCCTTCAGCCTGACGCCGGAAGCGCCCGAGCCGCTGGAGCGCCTGCCGCACGTCGTCATCGTGATCGACGAACTCGCCGATCTGATGATGGTGGTGGGCAAGAAGATCGAAGAGCTCATTGCCCGCCTGGCGCAGAAGGCGCGTGCCGCCGGCATTCACCTGATCCTGGCCACGCAGCGGCCTTCGGTGGACGTCATCACTGGCCTGATCAAGGCCAACATCCCGACGCGGATCTCCTTCCAGGTCTCCAGCAAGATCGACAGCCGCACCATCCTCGACCAGATGGGCGCCGAGGCCTTGCTGGGGCAGGGGGACATGCTTTACATGGCTTCCGGCACCGGCCTGCCGATGCGGGTGCACGGCGCCTTCGTGAGCGACGACGAAGTGCACCGCGTGGTGGAGTACCTCAAAACACAGGGCGAGCCCAACTACATCGAGGGCATCCTGGAAGGCGGCTCGCTGGGCGACGAAGGCAGCAACCTCGACGGCTCACCAGCCGGCAGCGCCGATGGCGAATCCGACCCGATGTACGACCAGGCCGTGGCCATCGTGCTGCAGCACCGCAAGGCCTCGATCTCGCTGGTGCAGCGTCACCTGCGCATTGGCTACAACCGCGCGGCACGCTTGCTGGAGCAGATGGAGAAATCAGGCCTCGTGTCCAGCATGTCCACCAATGGCAACCGCGAGATCGTCACGCCCAATCGGGGCGGCGACGGCGGGGCCACCGCGGCGCCCTGGGATACCTGATTCCTCACGCAGACAGGAGGGGCATGCCAAGCTGCCTGCGCGCGCCGGGAACCCATGGAACAATCGGAACTCCAACGCCCCAGGAGGTTCCGATCCGATGATGCAGTCCCGGTATACCGCTGTTGCCGCCATCCAGGCGATGTCCACCTTGCCGCGTGCGGCCGTGCTGACCGTCTGCCTTTTCCAGCTCGGCGCCATGCCGGCACATGCCGATGCCGTGGCATCGCTGCGTGCCTTCGTGAAGGATGTGCAAAGCGGCCAGGCCAGCTTCAAGCAGACGGTGACGTCGCCTGATGGCAAGAAGGCGCGGACCTCGACCGGCACGCTGGAGTTCCAGCGGCCCAACCGCTTTCGCTTTGCTTACGACAAGCCCATGGAGCAACTGATCGTGGGCGATGGTCAGAAGGTGTGGCTGTACGACGCCGACCTGAACCAGGTGACGGAGCGGCCCATGAGCCAGGCCCTGGGCGCCACGCCGGCGGCCCTGCTGTCGGGCTCGTCACTGGAGAAGGATTTCACGCTCAAATCCGTGCCACCCACGGCATCGCCAAGTGCGGCGTCCGCGACCCCGGCGACAGCGCAGGCGGCAGGTTTGATCGAATGGGCCGAAGCCCTGCCACGCTCGAAGGACGGGCAGTTCCAATCGGTGCGTGTCGGCTTCAAGGGCGGCATGCTCGTGGCCCTGGAAGTGCTCGACAGCTTCGGGCAGAAGTCGCGTCTGGACTTCTCCCGTTTCGACACGAAGGCGGCGGTGCCGGCCTCGCGCTTTGTGTTCACGCCCCCAGCGGGGGCGGATGTGCTCAAGCAGCCCTGAGCCGCCTGAGCGCAGGGCCGGCGGATGCCGCCGGCCTGCTTCAGGGCATCAAGACCTGATCAGCCTTCGCGCTTGCCGAAGCCGCTGCGCTTGCCGCCACCGAAGCCAGGCTTGGGGCCTGCCTTGAAGCCGGGCTTGTCGCCGAAAGCCTTGCGGTCACCGCTGAAGGACTTGCCCGCGTAGGGCTTGCCACCAAAGGGCTTGCGGTCACCAAAGGGCTTGTCGCCAAACGAGGGCTTGTCGCCGTAGGGGCGCTGCTCGCGGTCGCCACGCGGAGGGCGATCACCGAAGGGGCGGTCGCCATGGGCGCGGTCACCGAAAGAGCGCTCGCCGTGCGGACGGTCGCCATGACGGGGCTTGAAGCCACCACCATCGCGGCCTTCATGCGGGGCGTGGCCGTGGCCGTCGCCATCGACCGGGCGGAAGCGCGGATCACGGTGCTCGGGCTTGCTGAAACCGGCGCGCGGGCCACCGAGGCCGGCACGTTCGCCGCCACCGAAGCCGCGGTCACCACGGTCCTGGAAACCGCGATCGCCACGATCACCGAAGTTGCGTTGACCGCCGCCAAAACCGCCGCGGTCACCGCCGAAGCTGCGCTCTTCGCGGTGGCGCTGGCCGGGCATCGGCTTCTTGCCGCGTGCGGGGCCGCCGCGCTCGGCCTGCAGCTTGGTCTTGGGCTCCAGGCCCGCGATCACCGCTTCAGGGATGCGTTGCGTGGTGAAGCGCTCGATGCGGCGCACCATGGGGATGTCGCGGCGCTCGGCCAGCGTCACGGCCAGGCCGCTGCGACCGGCGCGGCCGGTGCGGCCGATGCGGTGCACGTAGTCTTCCGGCTTCATCGGCATGCCGTAGTTGATCACGTGGGTGATCGTGGGCACGTCGATGCCGCGGGCGGCCACGTCGGTGGCGACCAGCACGCGCAACTGGCCCATGCGCAGGCCCTGCAGCACGCGGTTGCGGCGGCCTTGCGGCATGCCGCCGTGCAGCGCGGCCACGGCGTGGCCCATGTCGGCCAGGCGGTCGGCCAGGATGTCGGCGTCACGCTGGGTGCTGGTGAACACCACGGCCTGGTCCACATCCTTGGTGGTCAGCAGGTGGTCCAGCAGGTCGTTCTTGTGGGCCAGGGTGTCGGCCACGTGCAGGCGCTGCTCGATGTTGTCGTGGCTGTCGGTGTGCGAGGCCACTTCGATGTTCAGCGAGTTGCGCGTCAGGCGCTCGGCCAGCTTGCCCACGTGCCCCGCGAAGGTGGCGCTGAACATCAGCGTCTGGCGGTTCTCGGGGGTCTGCTGGGCGATGGCTTCGATGTCGTCGATGAAGCCCATGTCCAGCATGCGGTCGGCTTCATCGAGCACCAGCGTTTCCAGGTTGCTCAGCACGGCGGCGCCGGTGCTCAGGTGGTCCAGCAGGCGGCCAGGGGTGGCGATCAGCACATCCAGCGGGCCCTTCAGGGCCTTGAGCTGGTAACCGTAGGGCACGCCGCCCACGACGGTGGCCACGCGCAGGCCTTGCATGTGGCGGCCATACGTGGATGCGGCCTTGGCCACTTGCAGGGCCAGTTCACGGGTGGGGGCCAGCACCAGCACACGCGGGCCATGCACCTTGCCCTTTTCGCGGCGCTTGGTGTTGTCGCCACGGGCGGCAATGATGCGCTCCAGGGCGGGCAGCATGAAGGCGGCAGTCTTGCCGCTGCCGGTGCTGGAAGCCACGCGCAGGTCCTTGCCTTCCAGGGCGGCCGGGACGGCGCGCATCTGCACGTCTGTGGGATTGCTGTAGCCGGAATCGGCCAGGGCCTGGACCAGCAGGGGGCTCAGGCCCAGGTCGGCAAACCCGGCACCATTGGCGGCCGGGGCTCCTTCGTCTTCGTGTTGTTCGTCATCGCCGAAGGCAGCGTCGGCACGGGCTTCAGCCTCCAGGCGGCGGCTCAACGCATCCAGTTGCGATGCGGTGTGTTCGTCGATGGCGGGGGCGCCATCCTGGGGTAGGTTGGGCAGGTTGGTATTGTCGTGATCGTTGTTCATAACTTCTTTCAAGCCAAGGCAAAGCGCAGCGCTGGCCTGTCGACCTCATGGGGTCGCGAAAAGGCCAGAGCCGCAAAGCCCGTGTGGCTCGTTGCCAGCACAGGGCTAGGTTAGGTCGCTGTGGTATCCCGCTAGGGAATTCGTGTCCGTACTTCGTGACAGGCGCGCTTGGCGCTGTGCATCACGGTGAGTCGGTTTGAGAGCGACGGCATCGCCGCCAACCGGAACTCAAGACACGTTGTGTTGGTTGGCACCCGACGGCGCAACCCGGCTTGAAAAAGGTCAGAGGGGATGAACTTGCATCCGCTTCATAACAAGCGAAGACCGCCATTATGGCGGATTTGTACAGATTTGTCCATCCCCCCTCACGCCGGCAGGGATGCCAGGCAGTGTGGACAGGTGCGGTGACCGCCCCTGTGGTCGCAGGGGACGTCCCTTACTCGGGGCGCTTCATCGACAGATCGTTGGCAGTGCGGAGGCCGCGTACGCCAAGAAACAGCAAGGCAGGCACGGCGACAAGGCAAAGGATACCAATGGTCAGCATGACGAAACCTCTGTGCAAGGGTGGATGAGGGCTTCAGCATGCGCCGATCGAACGGTGGGCCATAGCGGGTAAACGTGATGAATTGGGCGTCTTATAGGGGTGTTCTAAGGGTTATGCCTGGGGCTTGAAGGGGCTGCGACAATCAGGGTATGCAGGAAAGCCTTGATTTGCCCCTCGATCCGCCTGGCGATGGTGGCAATGCGCCGCACACCCAGAAGGCCTCGGGTGATGTGCCCAAACGCGCCAGCCGGCCCGCGCCATCTGCCCATGCGCCATTGGCGGAGCGGCTGCGCCCCAAGGTACTGGATGACGTGGTTGGTCAAGCGCATCTGCTGGGGCCGGGGCAGCCGCTGCGCGTTGCTTTCGGCTCGGGGCAGCCGCACTCGATGATCCTGTGGGGCCCGCCGGGCGTGGGCAAGACCACGCTGGCGCGCCTCATGGCCGACGGTTTCGACGCGCAGTTCATCGCCATCTCGGCGGTGCTGGGCGGCGTCAAGGACATCCGCGACGCGGTCACGGTCGCGCAGGTGGCGCAGGGTCAGGGCCGCCGCACCATCCTGTNNGCAAGACCACGCTGGCGCGCCTGATGGCGGGGGCGGTGGATGCGGAGTTCGTGACCATCTCGGCCGTCCTGGGTGGCGTCAAGGACATCCGCGAGGCGGTGGACCATGCGCAGATGGCGCAGCAGCGCGGCCGGCGCACCATCGTGTTCGTCGATGAGGTGCACCG
>DDJC01000111.1 GCA_002339015.1 Burkholderiales bacterium UBA1834 | reverse complement strand
CAGAACGGGATGTGCACGTAGATGGACAGAGGCGCGATGCCACCGCCCACGGCCCCGGCCCCTTCGGCGCGCTGCGTGAGCGCCAGCCGGTACTGTTCCGGCCCGAAGGCCTCGACGAAGCGGTCGGCTGTGGGGTAGGAGGTGTAACGAGGCCCGTTCACGTTCAGTTTGCCGAGCACCTCCTGGTCCACCAGGGGCAAGGGCTGAAGAAATCCGGACGGGGCGAAGGCAAGCGCGTTCATACGACCAAATGTGCCAAACCATCGGCGCGGGTCCTTGATCTGGCGCAAGCCGGCAGCGCGCGCAGCCGCAACAATGCGCAAAGACTTGATCCAATCCCCCTTCCCTTGTTTAAGGCCCCCCATGACCATCTCGGAGTGCACTGCTACCATGCCGGAACAGGGCGTTGCCACACGTGCGCAGCCCATTCATGCCGTCAAGGACACAGGACATTCCAGACCCATGAAATACGACACATTCAAGGTTGCCTGCTCCAGCTGCAATTTGCGCGAACTCTGCCTGCCCGTGGGGCTGAACCAGCCCCAGTTGGCGCAGCTCGACGATTTGGTGGCCAACCGCAAGTCGGTCAAGCGCGGGGAAGCCCTGTTCCACGCGGGCGAGCCCTTCAAGGCGGTGTACGCCGTGCGCACGGGCTTCTTCAAGACCTGTGTCTCTTCTGAAGATGGCCGTGATCAGGTCACCGGATTTCAGATGGCGGGCGAACTGCTGGGCCTTGATGGCATCAGCACCGACCATCACGCCTGCGATGCCGTGGCGCTGGAGGATTCGCAGGTCTGCGTCATCCCCTATTCGCAGCTGGAAGAGCTGTCACGCGAGTTCAGCGACCTGCAGCACCAGTTCCACAAGATCATGAGCCGCGAGATCGTTCGTGACCACGGTGTGATGCTGCTGCTGGGCAGCATGCGCGCAGAAGAAAGGCTGGCCGCCTTCCTGCTCAACCTCACGCAGCGCCTGCATGCGCGCGGCTTCTCGTCGTCCGCGCTGGTGCTGCGCATGACGCGCGAAGAGATCGGCAGCTACCTGGGCCTCAAGCTCGAGACCGTGAGCCGCACCTTCTCGAAGTTCCAGGACGAAGGGCTGCTTGAAGTGAAGCAGCGCGACATCCGCATCCTGGATGCCGAAGGCCTGCGCGCGCTGGTCAATACCTCGCGCTGCTGATCTGGCTGACGGGTGCCTGGGAAGGTGCCCGCGACAACCACAGGCTGATGGCCGATGCCGCAGCCACCATGCCCCAGAACACCATGAAGGCCAGGGTGTAGGTGGCCACGGGTGACGGCTCCCAGCCGTTCATCTGCAAGGCGCCGGGATCCACCCAGGCGAACACCACCATCTCGATCAGACCGGCCACCAGAAAGGCCGGCCACAGGATCTGGGCGGCGTGAAGTGCGCGTGGTGTCATGGCTGTCATCTCCTTGAACAAGGCTCGGGCACAGCATGCATGTTCAACGCTTTGGACGGGTTGCGCGCTAGGAGGAACCCTTGGCGCGCCCCGGTTTCGCAGGCTGATCAGTGTTCGGCCGGCTGCATGGCCGTGTCGGCGGCGCGGTTGCGGCCCTGCACGGCCGGCGCATGACCTGGCTTGCTGGCCTCCTTGGCCATTTGTGTGGTGTCCAGCACCGGATCGACATGGCGCACGGCGATGGCAACCATGTTGAGCGAGGCCACCACCACGATCAGCGGTCCGCCCACCACCAGCCAGACAATGGGGAACTTCCACCAGGGGGCGCCGACGCCGGGCCTGTTGTCAGTCGGCTTGGTTTGTGTAATGGTGCTCATGGCTACTCCTTGATGAAGGTGTCCGCGCCTCAGCGCGGCACCATGAAGGTGGTTTTCTCGCGCACCGCCACTTCGGGCTCGTGCGGCTGGCGTTGGCGGGTCACGACCATCTCGACGCGCTGCGCCCCGGTGCCAAGTGTCTGGGCCACTTCGGGTGGGATGCGCACGGCGACAGCCACCCAGCGGGCCTCGGCCGGACCGACGATGATCTCCGGCTGAACCTGCATCTGCACCTGGGGCAGGTGGTCCATGAAGATGCTGTAGCGCTGCTCGGCCTCGGTGGCGTTCATGATCTGCACGCGGTAGACGTTCTCGATGTAGCCGTCGTCGACGATGCGCGCCAGGGTGCCGCGATCACGCACGATGTCCACCTTGAAGGGCGTGCGCAGGTACAGGCTGCCCACGAAAGCGATCACCACCAGCAGCAGCACGGCCGAATAGATCAGCACGCGTGGCCGGGCGATGCGAGCCCACATCTGGGCGCGGCTCCAGCCGGCATCCATGCCGTTCTGCGTGGCATAGCGGATCAGGCCGCGGGGCGAGCCCATCTTGTCCATCACCGTGTCGCACACGTCGATGCAGGCGGCGCAGCCGATGCACTCGTACTGCAGCCCCTTGCGGATGTCGATGCCGGTGGGACACACCTGCACGCACAGCGTGCAGTTGATGCAGTCACCCAGGCCCCGCTCCGCAGCCACGGTGCCACGCGGACGCGAACCACGCGGTTCACCACGCTTCTCGTCGTAGCTGATGATCAGGGTGTCACGGTCGAACATCGCGCTCTGGAAGCGCGCGTACGGGCACATGTACTTGCAGACCTGCTCGCGCATGAAGCCTGCATTGCCGTAGGTGGCCAGACCGTAGAAGGCGGTCCAGAACACCTCCCAGGGGCCCATGCCGAAGCTGAGGAGTTCAGCCCACAGAACCCGGATCGGTGTGAAGTAGCCCACGAAGCTGAACCCTGTCCAGAACGACAGCAGCAGCCACGACGCCTGCTTGCCGCTCTTGCGCCAGAGCTTTTCCAGGCTCCAGCCCGGCCGGTCGAGCTTCATGCGCTTGCCGCGATCGCCCTCCCACTGGCGTTCGATCCACAGGAACAGCTCGGTATAGACCGTCTGTGGGCAGGCATAGCCGCACCACAGTCGCCCGGCCACCGCGGTGAACAGGAACAGACCGTAGGCCGAGATGATCAGCAGCACGGTCAGGTAGATGAAGTCCTGCGGGTACAGGACCAGGTCGAACAGGTAGAAGCGGCGCGCGCCCAGGTCGAAGAGCATGGCCGGGCGGCCATTCCAGTTCAGCCAGGGCAGGCCGTAGAACACCAGTTGGGTGAGTGCCACCAGCACCCAGCGCCAACGGGTGAACCAGCCGGAGACCTCTCGCGGGTAGATCTTGGGCTGCTTCTCGTACAGGAAGACCATCTCTTCCCGGGAGCCGTCTGCACCCGCTGCGATCGGCTTGATGGGGATGATGGTCTTGGGCTTGTCCATCGCGTGGGCCTGTCAACTCATTGAGTGGTGGCGGCGGCCGGCTTGTTCGAGTCGTCCTGCGCCGTTTGCGTGGGGTTCGATAGACCCCACACGTAGGAGGCCAGCACCTTGATCTGCTCAGCGGTGAGGCGATCCTTCTGCGCCGGCATGATGTTGGTCTTGCCCTTGGTGACGATGTCCACGATGGCGGCCTCGCCCCAGCCGTGCAGCCAGGTCTTGTCGGTCAGATTGGGCGCGCCCAGCGCCTGGTTGCCCTTGCCGTCTGCGCCGTGGCAAGCCGCGCAGGCCTTGAACTTGTCACGTCCCAGCTCGGCCATGAGCGAGTTGTGTGCGCTGCCCGACAGGCTCAGCACATAGTTGGCCAGTTGGCGCACCTCCTCGCTGGTGCCCACGGCAGAGGCCATGGGCGGCATCATGCCGTGGCGACCCTGGGTGATCGTCTCGATGATCTTCTCGGGCGTGCCACCGTGCAGCCAGTCTTTGTCTGTGAGGTTGGGATAGCTCTTGCCACCGCGCGCATCGGAGCCATGGCAGGCCGCGCAGTTGTTGAGGAACAGGCGCTCACCGATGGCCAGGGCTTGCGGGTTGCCAGCCATGCGCTCGACCGGCTGGTCCTTGAACACGGCATACACGCCGGCCTCCGTGGCCTTGGCCTTGATCACTTCATCCTGATAGGCCTTGGCAGACGACCAGCCCAGCTTGCCTTCATGGGCACCCAGGCCGGGGTACAGCGCCAGGTAGCCCACCGAGAACACGATGGTCAGCACGAACAGGCCCACCCACCAGCGCGGCAGCGGGTTGTTCAGTTCGCGCAGGTCACCATCCCATACATGGCCGGTGGTCTGGTCGATGTTGCCCTGGGCGTCGCGGATCACCTTGTGACGCGCCGACACCAGCAGGACGAACACACAGAACAGCAACCCGCCAATCACGATGCCGGCCACGTACAGGTGCCAGCCATTCGACACGAAGTCGCTCATGAAGAGCCTCCAATCATCATCATTCAATCGTCAGACAGGGGCAGCCGGGCAGCCTCGTCGAAGCGGGACTTGTTGCGGCGGGCATAGGCCCACCAGACAATGCCCACGAACAGCACCAGGGACACCAGGGTCACCAGGCTTCTGAGCGTGCCGAGTTCCATGACCGGCTCCTTTCCTTGGCTTACTTGACGGCCGTGCCCATGACCTGCAGGTAGGCCACCAGGGCATCGAGTTCGGTCTTGCCCCTGAGCTCATCGGGCGCGGCCTTGATCTCGTCATCGGTGTAGGGCACACCGACCACGCGCAGGGACGCCATGTTCTTGCCAATGTGCTCCGGCTTGAGTGGCGCTGTCTCCAGCCATGGGTAGGCCGGCATGTTGGATTCGGGCACCACGGTACGCGGATCGTTCAGGTGGGCCCGGTGCCATTCGTCGCTGTACTTGCCGCCCACGCGGTGCAGGTCGGGGCCGGTGCGCTTGGAGCCCCACTGGAAGGGGTGGTCGTACACGAACTCACCGGCCATCGAGTAGTGGCCGTAGCGCAGCGTCTCGGCGCGGAAGGGGCGGATCATCTGCGAGTGGCAGTTGTAGCAACCCTCACGCAGGTAGATGTCGCGCCCGGCCAGCTGAAGCGGCGTGTAGGGCTTGAGGCCCTGCACCGCTTCGGTCGTGCTGCGCTGGAAGAACAGCGGCACAATCTCGACCAGGCCACCGAACAGGATGACCACCAGGGTCAGCGCGATCAGCAGGAAGTTGTTGGTTTCGATCTTCTCGTGCGAGAAGCCGGGGGCAGAAGTGTGGTTGTCAGCCATGTGTGTCTCCCGTCATCAAGCAGCAGCCGGCTGGGGCACGGCCACCGTGTTGGCGCGGCCCGCCGTGACCGTCATGACGGTGTTCCAGAGCATCAGGATCATGCCGCCGAGGTACAGCAGGCCACCGGCCACACGCAGCACGTAGAAGGGATAGGTCGCCTTGACGCTTTCAACAAAGGTGTAGACCAGGGTGCCATCGGTATTGACGGCACGCCACATCAGGCCCTGCATCACACCGGCGATCCACATCGCGGCGATGTACAGCACGATGCCGATGGTGGCTGTCCAGAAGTGCAGCGAGATCGCGGGAACGCTGTACATGGTGGTACGGCCGAACAGGCGCGGGATCAAGTAGTAGAGCGATCCCATTGAGATCAGGCCCACCCAGCCCAGCGCACCAGAGTGAACGTGGCCGACCGTCCAGTCCGTGTAGTGCGACA
>DDJC01000045.1:17653-27704 GCA_002339015.1 Burkholderiales bacterium UBA1834 | reverse complement strand
TCGCGCCGATGGCCGCGCCCAGGAACAGCTCCAGGCGGTTGCCCATCGGGATCTGGCCCACGCCGGTGGTCACCGCGGCGGCTTCGACTGCCACGGGCGACGGCACGATGGCGTCGAGCTGCAGCGTGCCGATCTGGGCCGACACGGCCACCGGATCGCCCACGGCCACGACTTCCTTGACGATGGCGGGCACCAGGCCGAAGGCGGCCGGCTCGGCCACCACGGCCACGGCGATGGCGACCGCCGCCAGGCCGATCATGCTGTGCATGAAGGCCACCAGCTCAGGCATCTTGGTCATCTCGACACGCTTGGCCATGATGG
Organism: Burkholderiales bacterium UBA1834; assembly: GCA_002339015.1. Classification (GTDB taxonomy): domain Bacteria; phylum Pseudomonadota; class Gammaproteobacteria; order Burkholderiales; family Burkholderiaceae_C; genus Aquabacterium. Next base: position 27,383 of record DDJC01000045.1, on the reverse strand, counting down.
CGCCCGCGCCACCACCGACGACCACGGCCGCCAGCACGTAGGCAATGCCCTGGCCGAAGTTCACGCCCAGTGCCTGGGCCTGGCCATGGATCAGCCCAATGGTGGTCAGCACGGCGATGGCCATGCCGGTCATGCCGAAGACGTTGCCGCGGATGGACGTGGTCGGGTGGCTCAGGCCCTTGAGCGCCTGGATGAAGAACACCGAGGCGACGAGGTACAGCAGGGTGATGAGGTTCATGCTCATGTCAGTGGTGCCCCTCGGTCGCTGGGTACATCGCCCGATCCCCCGGGGGGATGCGGGCCGGCTTGGGAGCGGCCCGGCGCTCGGCCCGCGCTACGTGCTCGATCCTCATTGCTTCTTCTCCTTCTTCTTGAACATCTCCAGCATGCGCCGGGTGACCAGGAAGCCACCGAACACGTTCACCGCCGCCAGCGCCACGGCCAGCACGCCCATGGTCTTGCCCAGGGGCGTGACGGTGAGCGCGGCGGCCAGCATGGCGCCCACGATGACGATGGCCGAGACCGCGTTGGTCACGGCCATCAGCGGGGTGTGCAGGGCGGGGGTCACCGTCCAGACCACGTGGTAGCCGACGTAGATCGCCAGCACGAAGATGGTCAGGTTGGTGACAACGTGAGAGATGGCTTCCATCGTCGTCTTCTCCAATGTCTTATGTCAGAACTTGCGGATCTCTTTGATGCGGTTCTCGGCATCCAGCAGCACCACCTTGGGCTTGTAGCCGGCCGCATCGGCCTCGCCCATGGGGCCGTAGGTACAGATGATCATCAGATCACCCACATGGGCCTTGCGGGCCGCCGCGCCGTTGAGCGAGATCACGCCCGAGCCGCGCGGCGCCTTGATGATGTAGGTCGAGAAGCGCTCGCCGTTGTTGATGTTGTAGAGCTCGATCTGCTCGAACTCCTTCATGTCGGCCGCTTCCAGCAGGTCCTCGTCGATCCCGCAGGAGCCTTCGTAGTGAAGGTCGGCCTCGGTCACGGTGGCGCGGTGCAGCTTGGCCCGCAACATCATGCGTTGCATATCAATCTCTCTCCATCCAGGATCAGGCGCGCAGCAGCTGACCGTCACGACACATCAGGCAAGCCTTGACGATGTCGTCCTCCAGGTCCACATGGAACTGGCCTTCCTTGTTGAAGACCAGCTTGAGGAAGTCCAGCACGTTGCGCGCATACAGCGAGGACGAGTCCGCCGCCACCAGGGCAGGCAGGTTGGTTTCGCCGACCAGGGTCACGCCGTGCTTGACCACGGTCTGGCCGGGTTCGGTCAGCGGGCAGTTGCCGCCGGCCGGGGCCGCCAGGTCGACAATGACCGAGCCGGGCTTCATGGCCTTGACCATGTCTTCCGTGACCAGCACGGGCGCGGCGCGGCCGGGAATCAGTGCCGTGGTGATGACGACGTCGGCCTGGGCCACGCGCTTGGCGACCTCGACCTTCTGGCGGTCGAGCCAGCTCTGCGGCATCGGGCGGGCATACCCGCCGACGCCTTCCGCGGCTTCCTTTTCTTCGGCCGTTTCATACGGCACGTCGATGAACTTGGCGCCCAGCGATTCGACCTGCTCCTTCACGGAGGGGCGAACATCAGACGCTTCGATCACGGCGCCCAGGCGCTTGGCGGTGGCGATGGCCTGCAGGCCGGCCACGCCCACGCCCAGGATCACGACGCGTGCGGCCTTGATGGTGCCGGCGGCCGTCATCAGCATGGGGAACAGGCGCTGGTACTTGTCGGCGGCGATCATCACGGCCTTGTAGCCGGCGATGTTGGCCTGCGAGGACAGCACGTCCATGCTCTGCGCACGGGTGGTGCGCGGCGCAGCCTCCAAAGCGAAGGCCGTGAGCCTGGCATCGGTCAGGGCCTGCAGCCCGTCCTTGTCGAAGGGGTTGAGGATGCCCACCAGCACGGCGCCCGGCTTCATCAGGGGCAGCTCGGCCGCCTGCGGCGAGCGCACCTTGAGCACCATGTCGGCCCCCAGGGCGCCAGCGGCGTCGGTGATCTCCGCCCCCGCGGCGACATAGGCCTCATCGGTGGCGCTGGCGGCGACGCCGGCACCGGATTGGACACGGATGGCGTGGCCCTGGGCCTTGAGCTTCTTGACCGTCTCGGGCGTGAACGCCACACGGGTCTCGCCCGCGACAGTTTCCAGGGGTATGCCGATGAGCATACGTGGGTCTCCTAGGGGTGATGCCCGTCCCGGCTCGGGGCAGGGGGCGAGCGTCTGTGTGTGTCAAAGTGGAACACGCCAGCATACACAGGTTTGCGGCGTGTTCAGTAGCTTGCGCACGTGAATGCGGTCTGGCCATCGCCGTGGCAGACAAAAACTTGACAATCAATGTTGTCAGTTGACAATCATACCCTGCAGCGCCACATGTTCCGCCACAAGGGCTCTTCGTGACAGATCCGGCAGGATCGACGTGCGTTGCCTGCCAGACCGGCGCCTGAACGCAGCCCGTCGCCCATCAAACTGTCATGCACGTTTGCCGACAATCGCGGATAATGCCGGGTTCATGAAACCAGCCAACGCTGGCCTTGAAGCTGCCCCATCCGCTGATCCGAAGGGAAACGCACTGATGTCACCGGTGTCTGCCACCCCGCTGCAAGCCCCCAAGGCACGTTGGAAACCCAACGTGACGGTGGCCGCCGTGATCGAACGCAATGGCCGTTTCCTGCTGGTCGAGGAGGACACCTCCGATGGCCTGCTGCTGAACAACCCCGCCGGCCACCTGGATCCGGGCGAGACGCCCGAGCAGGCCGTGGTGCGCGAAACGCTGGAAGAAACTGCCTGCCGCTTCACACCCCAGAGCTTTCTGGGCATGTTCATGTCGCGCTTTCGCCGCACGCGCACAGGTGAAGACACCACCTACCTGCGCCTGACCTACGTCGGCAGCGTCTCCGAGCCCGATCCCACGCTCACGCTCGACGAAGGCATCATCCGCACCGTCTGGCTCACGGCCGACGAGATCCGCGCCCAGCCCGAGCGCCTGCGCAGCCCGCTGGTGCTCGAGTGCATCGAGGCCTACCTGGCGGGGCACCGTTACCCGCTGGGCATCGTCAGTGCGCACGACAGCCTGTTCTCGCCGCCGGTATCGCCCGTGGCCGCGGCGACGGTCTCCCCGGTGGTCCCTCCCACGATGCCGCCTTCCTCCACGCCACCGGCCCGCGTGGCCTGATCGTCCGGCGCCGTCCCCCGGCGCACTCCTTTTCTCTCTTTCCTTGCATCATGAAGCGGTACCGCGTGGTGGTGGGCCTCAGTGGCGGCGTTGATTCCGCCGTCAGCGCCCACCTGCTCAAGCAACAAGGCCACGAGGTGGTCGGCATCTTCATGAAGAACTGGGAAGATGACGATGACAGCGAGTACTGCTCCAGCCGCCAGGATTTCCTGGACGCGGCCAGCGTGGCCGACGTGCTGGGCATCGAGATCGAGCACGTCAACTTCGCCGCCGACTACAAGGACCGCGTCTTCGCCGAGTTCCTGCGCGAGTACCAGGCCGGCCGCACACCCAACCCTGATGTGCTGTGCAACGCAGAGATCAAGTTCAAGGCCTTCCTGGACCACGCGATGCGCCTGGGCGCCGAGAAGATCGCCACCGGCCACTACGCCCGGGTGCGCGAGGTGGCCGATGCGGCTTTGGCCGGGGGGTCGCGGTTCGAGTTGCTCAAGGGGCTGGACCCGCTCAAGGACCAGAGCTATTTCCTGCACCGCCTGAACCAGGCGCAACTGGCCAAGACACTGTTCCCCGTCGGCGAGCTGCCCAAGACGGAAGTGCGCCGCATCGCCGCCGAGATCGGCCTGCCCAACGCCAAGAAGAAGGATTCCACGGGGATCTGCTTCATCGGCGAGCGGCCCTTCCGAGAGTTCCTGAACCGCTACCTGTCGAACCAGCCCGGCCCCATCCTCGACGACAAGGGCCGCCAGCTGGGGCAGCACGTGGGCCTGAGTTTCTACACCCTGGGCCAGCGCAAGGGCATCGGCATCGGCGGCGTCAAGGACAAGAAGGCACCGCGCGGCGGCGGCGAGCACGAGCCCTGGTTCGTGGCCCGCAAGGACATGGCCAGGAACACCCTGTACGTGGTGCAGGGCCACGACCACCCCTGGCTGCAATCGCACACGCTGGCGGCCGATGACCTGAGTTGGGTGGCCGGCAAGCCGCCCACGGATCACCTGCCCGCGCTGGCCGCCAAGACGCGCTACCGCCAGGAGGACGCCGCCTGCGAAGTGACCGGTGCCACGCCGGGCCACATCGAGCTGCGCTTTCCCGAGGCGCAATGGGCCGTCACGCCCGGTCAGTCGGTGGTGATGTACGACGGCGAGGTCTGCCTGGGCGGCGGCGTGATCACCGGTTCGGGTCAGCCAGCATGAGCCTGATCGACACAAGGCCGCCAGCCGACGCTGTCTTGCCGGAAGCCGCCTCGGTGCTGCCTTCACCGCCCACCGGGCCGGCCATCGTCATCCTCGACACCAACGCGCTGCTGGACTGGCGCGTCTTCAAGGATCCGGCCGCGCACCCGCTGGCGGCAGGGCTGGCCGCCGGCACCTTGCGCTGGATCGCCTGCCCGTCGATGCAGACCGAATGGCACCACGTGTGGCCGCGCTCGGTGTTCGCGCGCTGGCAGCCGGATCCTGCCCTCACCACCACCGTGTTCGAGCACGCGCACATGGTGGACGAGCCCCCGCGCGGCCCGCTCAGGTGCAAGGATCCGGATGACCAGGTTTTCATCGACCTGGCGCTGCACCTGAACGCACAATGGCTGTTCACGAAGGACGCCGCCTTGCTCAAGCTGGCCAAGCGCGCCCGGCTGCGCGGCACGCAGGTGCTGAGCCTGCAGCAGTGGGTGGCGGCAGCGGCACAGGGGCCCTCGCTACCATGGGCCTGACTCAGCCTGACACCATGGATCACGGGCCGGCCACCGACCCGGGTTCAGACCAAGCACCGCAAGCACACACCATGTCGCAACCGTTGTCCCGCCGCATGGCCGGCCGCCTCCTGCTCACCGGCATGATCGCCACCTTGGCCGCCTGCGCCACTGTGCGCACGGCCCTGGCACCCAGCACCGTCGAGATCACCCGTGAGGAGCTGCTTCAGAAGCTGGGCCAGCAGTTTCCGATGCGCAACCAGATCCTGGACGTGTTCGACGTGACGGCCAACGCGCCGCGCCTGACCATGCAGCCCGATGCCAACCGCGTGCTGGCCGACATCGACCTGAGCGCCACCGACCGCTGGTTCAAGCGACAGTACCAGGGCTCGCTGTGGCTGAGCTTCGGCCTGCGCTACGAGCCGCGCGACCAGACCATCCGCCTGGCCAACGTCACCATCGACAAGGTCAGCATTCAGGGCCTGCCCGACAGCTACCAGCGCCAGATGACCAAGCTGGGCGGCTGGCTGACCGAGGACCGACTGCAGGACTACGTGGTGCACCGCTTCACGCCTGAAGAATTGAAGCGCGCCGATGAGCATGGCCTGACGGTCTCCGCCATCAAGATCACCCAACGCGGCCTGGCCATCCAGCTGGCCCCCAAGTCCTGACCCCGCCGTAAGCCTGCCATGAGCCTGTTCAACGCCGACACCGTGCCCGCCTGGGCCAATGCCTTCCTGCAAGGCATCCCCTACGCCCGCGAATCGGGCATGACCGCCCGCGACGTGGGCGTGCAGAAGGGCCACGCCACCGTGGACATGCCCGCGCGCGACGCCTGGACGGGCGATGCGCTCACGCAGCAGCTGCACCCCGGCTGCGCCACCGTGCTGGCCGACACCGCCTGCGGCCTGGCCGTGGGCGCGGCGCTGGACACCCTCGTGCCTTTCGCCACGCTCGATCTGCGCATGGACTATCTGCGCCCCGCGCGCGCCGGCATCGGCCTGAGCTGCCAGGCGCACTGCCACCGCGTGTCGCGCAACGTGGCCTTCGTGCGTGGCGAGATCTACCAGCCCGGCACGGGTGAGCCCGTGGCCATGGTGAGCGCCACCTTCATGCTGGGCACGGCCAACCAGCGGCGGTCGACGCCCAGGGCAGCGAGCGACACCGCCGCCCCCAGGACGTCGCACCAGCCCTCCGCCAACGCTCTGGCCGCAGCCACCACGGCCGCCGCCATCTCCGATGCCTGTGCCGCCCCTGGCCTGGTGCGCACGCCTGCCTCACCGGCGGGCCGCTCGCCCTATGCCGATTTCCTGGCGCTGGAGCGCTGCGCCCCGCCGGACGATCCGGCCGCCGCCGTGTTCCGCATGCCCTTCAAGCCCGAGCTGATCGGCAATCCCGTGCTGCCCGCGCTGCACGGCGGCGTGGTGGCCGGCTTCGCCGAGACGGCCGCGCTGCTGCACGTGATCTACACCAGCGACCTGGCCCCGGAAGAGGCGCCACGCGGTGTCGACTTCTCGCTGGACTACCTGCGCCCAGCCCGCCCCGTGGACACCTGGGCGCGCTGCACCACCGTGCGCCAGGGCGCCCGCGTGGCGCTGGTGCACGTGCAGGTCTGGCAGGAAGATCCGAGCCGCCCCATCGTCACGGCGCGCAGCCACTGCCTGCTGCCGGCGCGCGAGGGCTGAGCCCCACGCGCACAAGCTTCATCAGCGGCCGCCCTGCGCGGCCATCCAGCGCGACACGGCCTCGCGCTGATCGGCGCTCAGGTGCAGGCCCAGCTTGGTGCGGCGCCACAGCACGTCGTCGCCGGTGAAGGCCCATTCCTGGCGACGCAGGTAGAACAGCTCGGCCTCGTGCACACCGGGCGCGATCTCCGCGCCCAGGTCGGCGCGCTGCTGCACACCCTCCAGCAGGTGCAGTACCTGGGCGCCGTACTGACGGCTCCAGCGGCGCACCAGGCCCAGGTCCATCCAGGGGTGGCGCTGGCGCAAGCAGCGCTGGAACTCGGCCATGTCGGTCACGGGGTCCACCTCGGCCTCGATCAGGTCCAGCAGGCGGCCGCCAGGCAGCACAGCCTCGCGGGTCCAGGCCGGGCGGCGATCGTGCAGCAGTTCTCCGGCCACATCGCCGGCCTGTTCGGACAGCTTGCGGAAGGTGGTGATCTTGCCGCCCCACACCGTGAGCCACGGCGCCGCACCGGCGTGGCGCTGCAGGCGGTAGTCGCGCGTGACGGCCGAAGCCTTGCCCGAGCGCTCGCCATCCATCAGCGGCCGCACGCCGGCGTAGGACCAGACCACATCCAGCGGCCTCACGGGCTGGCGGAAGTAGCGGTTCACCGCATCGCACAGGTAGGCCACTTCGGCCTCGTCGATGGCCGCGGTACCCGGTCCGCCCACATGGTCCACATCGGTGGTGCCGATCAGGGTGAAACGCTGTTCATAAGGGATCGCGAACACGATGCGTCGGTCATGGCCCTGGAAGATGTAGGCGTGGTCATGCTCGAACAGGCGCGGCAGCACGATGTGGCTGCCCTTGACCAGCCGCAGGTGCCTGGCCGGTGGCCGGGCTCCGGGCGCATCGGCCGCCATCATGGCCTGCACCTGATCGGCCCAGGGGCCCGCCGCATTGACCACCAGGCGCGCGCGCACCGCCACATGGTGCGTGAGCCGGGCGCTGTGCGGATCATGGTGCGCCAGCAGGGCCTCCCAGCCCTGGGCCAGCGGCCGCAGTTGATGGCAGCGCGTGTGGGTGAGGATGGTGGCACCGCGGTCGCGGGCATCCTGCGCGCACAGCACCACCAGGCGAGCGTCGTCCACCCAGCCGTCGGAATACACGAAGGCCTGGCGCCAGCCGGACTGCAGAGGGCGGCCCAGCACATGCCCCTCCAGCGCGATCTGGCCACTGCCGGGCAGAAAATCGCGCCGCGCCAGGTGGTCGTACAGCCACAGGCCGGCGCGGATCATCCAGGCCGGCCGCATGGCCGCATCGTGCGGCAGCACGAAACGCAGCGGCGCCATGATGTGCGGCGCGCCGCGCAGCAGGCCTTCACGTTCCTGCAGGGCTTTGCGCACCAGGCCGATCTGACCGTGCTCCAGGTAACGCAGGCCGCCATGGATCAGCTTGGTCGAGGCCGATGAGGTGTGCCGCGCCAGGTCATGCTGCTCGCACAGCACCACCGACCAACCGCGCCCGGCCAGGTCACGCGCGATGCCGGCCCCGTTGATGCCCCCGCCGATGACCAGCACATCGCAGGACACGTCGGCGGAGGTGTCCTGCGGGCCCGGTTCAGCGGGCGTGGCGGCGGGATCGGATGAACTCATGTGAACATGGTATCGGCTGACAGGCACGCCCGTTTTGCTTTAGGCTTGAGGAAAAGGCCTGGCCGGGATGCCAATGCCACCACAACAACATCGCTAGGAGACCACCGATGCCGTCGCCCCGCAGCGAGGCCTGGGCCCCCAACCCGCGCCAGCAGAACCTGCTCGATGAAGTACGCGCCCGTGGCGCCGTGTCCGTCGAACGCCTGGCGCAGCGGCTGGACGTGACCATGCAGACGGTGCGTCGCGACATCCAGCGCCTGACCGAAGCCGGCCTGCTCGACCGTTTCAATGGGGGCGTGAGCCTGCCGCCGCCGGCCAACCCGCGCGCCACGCCCGCCGTGGCCTGGCGTGAACGGCAGGCCCTCAAGGCCGACGCCAAGGCCCGGATCGCCCGCTCGGTGGCCGCTGCCGTGCCAGACGGCGCCCGTTTGATGCTCGGCATCGGCACCACGGTCGAGGCGGTCGCCCAGGCGCTGAGCGCCAAGAAGGGCCTGCACGTGATCACCCACAGCCTGCATGTGGCCCAGGCCCTGGCCAACCACCCCGACTGCACGGTCGAGGTGCCCACCGGCCGCCTGCGCCCCCGCGACAGCGCGCTTGAAGGCCCGGACACCGTGGCCTGCCTCAAGGGCAAGAAGGCGGACATCGCCATCATTTCGTCGCTGGGCATCGATGCCGAGGGGCGGTTGCTGGACCGCGACGGGCGCGAGCTGGACGTGGTCAATGCCATCCTCGGGCAGGTCACCGAGCCCTGGCTGGTGGTCGATGCGAGCAAGTTCAGCGAGCAGCATCCCATCTCGTGGGGCCACCTGCGCCAGATGAAGCGCGTGTTCACCGAAGCACTGCCGCCCTCCCCCATGCCGGCATTGATGCACAAGCTGTCGGTGAGCCTGACGATCGCTTCCTGAACGTGGTCTGAGACGGTTGCGCGGACAAGGCAAGCCCCCCGTCCATGGGATACGGCATTGACTCGAAATGGTGCAAGAATGCCCAATCCTGTTAAACAATGTTGCCGATTCCGTGATTTTGTGACGGCAACCCAATCCGGAGAGCTCTCATGCGCCAACTGTCATCCTCTGAAATTTCCGCCGTCAGCGGCGGCACCTTCAACCTGACCAACCCCTGCGCCCCGATTCCCCTGGTGCTGGGCTTCTTCGGCGGCCTGTTCAAGCTGGTCCTGACCGGCAAGAAGTCCACCAGTGTCTGCACGACCTGCGGCGGCGGCAGCGGCCCCAACACTGGCCCGAACTGATCCGGGCAGATCATCCCGGCGGCGGTGCCAACCGCCGTTAACTCAAGGGCCGCGTAAGCGGCCTTTGTTTTGCGCTTTCCGACACCTGTGACCTGGTTCCGGCGCCTCGCTCTCTTCCAGCTCTTGTCCGCCACCCGCGCGGGGGGGCCCTCCCTCGCCTTGGGCGCGGGGGGGCTTGTGCTGGCCATGACGGCGCAGGCCGGCGTCATCAGCGCTGAAACGCCCCAAGGCGTCGACAAGCTCACCGGCCCCTGGCGCTGGGCCACGACCTTGTCCGTCACACCCGCCTTGCCC
>DDJC01000045.1:0-17538 GCA_002339015.1 Burkholderiales bacterium UBA1834 | reverse complement strand
CGCCCTGGCCGCGGCCCAGGCCGCCCAGGCCCTGAGCGACCAGGCCCGCGCCACGGCCTGGATGCCCCGCGTGGAGGCGACCGCCTCTGCACTGCGCACCCACCAGAGCGTCAACGACGTGAACGTGAGCACCCCCACCCGCACGGCCACGCTCACCGCCACCCTGCCCCTGTGGCGCGCAGCCGATCGCGCCAGCGCACGCGCCCAGGCCGAACAGGCCGAGCAGGCGCAGTGGCAGGCCCGCCTGAGCCAGACCACGGTGGCGCAAGACCTGAGCCTGGCCTACCTCAACGCTGTCGAAGCCGCCGAGCAGCGCCGCCTCGTCCAGGCGCAGCAAAGCCTGCTGGAAGAGCAGCTCGGCATCAACGAGCGGCGCCTGAACGCCGGTGCAGGCACCATCCTCGATGTGCTGGAAACGCGCACCCGCATCGACCAGAGCCGCGCGCAGGTGCAGGACCTGGGCACCCGCCTGGCCTCGCAGCGCCTGGTGATCGAACGGCTGACGGGCCAGCCCGCCCTGCCGCCCACCGGTCTGCGCCGGCTGGGTACCCCGCTGCCCGAGGTGGTGCCGCCACTTGCCGATGCCCTGAGCCAGGCCGCCAGCCGCAACCCTCAGCGCCAGGAGCGAGATGCCCAGGCCCGGGCCGCCACCGACATCGCCCGGGCCCGTCAGGCCGAGCGCTGGCAACCCACGGTGGACGCCGTGGCCACCTTGCAGCACAACCGGCAGGTGCAGCAATTCAACGGCCTGAGCGACGAACAGAACGTGTCCTCACGCACCGTGGGCCTGCAGGTGAACTGGCCGCTGTTCACCGGTGGCCAGCAGGGCGGACGCGTGCGCGAGGCGGCTGCCCTGCTCAGCCAGGCCCAGGCCCGCCAGGACGAGGCCCAGGCCCAGGTGGACGCCAGCCTGCGTGATGCCTACCAGAATCTGGCGCAGGCCCATGCCGTGATCGCCGTGCAACAGGAAGTCGAACGCAGCGCCAGCGCCACCTTCGAGGCCGTGCGCAAGGCCTTCGTGGCCGGCATGCGCACCAACCTCGACCTGCTCAACGCGCAGCAACAGATCTACACCGCGCGGCAGAGCCTGGTCACCGCGCGCATCAATGGTCTGGCCGCGCAGGTCAACATCCTGGCGCTGCTCGATCAGCTGGACCCGACCCATGTGGCCCCCTTCGTCCCGCTCATGGACGATACCCCCTGAGCGCCCATAGAACCCTTCCCCCATGAGCACTGACGATCCCCAATCGCTGTTCCGCCAGGAGGTGCTGGCCGCGCGCTCGGACACCGCTTCGGGCGCCTCGGTCGACATCCGGCCCGTGGGCGCCGGCCGCCTCACGGCCTTCTTCGTGCTGCTGGCCGCGCTGGTGCTGGGCGTGCTGCTGTTCGGCTCCTACACCAAGAAGGAGCGCGTGCAGGGCGTGGTGCAGGCGCGCGAAGGCGTGGCGATGGTGGTCCCGCCCGAGGCCGGCACCATCAAGCGCGTGCTGGTGGCCGAGGGCGACACCGTCAAGGCCGGCGACGTGATAGCCGAGATCGGCAGCGAGCGCTACACCGATGCCGGCAGCACCCAGGCCCTGCTGGAAAAGAACCTGGACAGCCAGCGCGAGCAGGTGGTCGCGCAGACCGAGGCCCAGGCGCAGGCGCACACCGCATCCCTGGCCTCGCTGGACCAGCGCATCGCCCAGGCCCGCCGCGACTTGATCACCGGCAGCGAGGAGATCCGCCTTCAGGAACAGCAGATCGCGTCATCCACCAAGCTGCTGGACCAGCTCAAGCCCCTGCTGGCCGAGCGCATCATCTCCGAGCTCCAGTACGAGCAGCAACGCCAGACCCTGCTGGACCAGACCGGCCGCCTGCAGACGCTCAAGCGCCAGCGCAGTGCCACCGAGGCCGAGTTGGCCCAGGCACAGGAAGAGCGCCAACGCATCGCCGCCCAGCACCGCCTGGACCGCGCCACGCTTGACCGCGACCTGCTCAACCTGCAGCAGGAGGCCGTGCAGCGCCGCGGCGCCCGCATCACCCTGCTCAAGGCCCCGGTAGACGGCATCGTCTCTGGCCTGATGGCCACGCCCGGCCAGAGCGTGAACGCCGGCAGCATGCTGGCCTCGGTGGTGCCCGCCAGCGCCAAGCTCGAAGCCGTGCTCTACGTGCCCAGCACCGCCATGGGCTTCATCAAGACCGGTCAGGGCGTGCGCATCAGCTACGACGCCTTCCCCTACCAGCGATTCGGCCAGTACCGCGGCACGGTGCGCGCCATCTCACAGACCGATGTGACCAGCGCCGTGCAGGGCAGCCCCACTTCCACGCCGCAAGGCGGCCAGGACCGGCGTGCCGTCTTCATGGTGCGGGTGGCCCTGGCGCAACCCAGCGTGCGCGCCTACGACACCGACATCGCGCTGCGCCCCGGCCACACGCTCACGGCCGACATCGAGATCGACCGGCGACGCCTGATCCGCTGGATGCTCGATCCGCTCTTTGCCTTCAGTGGAAAGCTCTGACATGGCCGCCACCCACAACCTGCTGTCCCTGTGGCCTCGCAAGCGCGTGCCGCTGATCCTGCAGTCCGAGGCGGCCGAGTGCGGGCTGGCCTGCCTGGCCATGATCGCCAGCGCCCATGGGCACGAGACGGATCTGCTCACGTTGCGCCGCCGCTTCGAACTCTCATCGCGCGGGGCCACGCTGGCGCGTCTGATGGAGATCGCCGAGCAACTGGGCTTCGCCAACCGCGCCGTGCGGCTGGAGCTCGACGAGCTGCCGCAATTGCAAGTGCCCTGCATCCTGCACTGGGATCTGAACCATTTCGTCGTGCTCGTGAAGGCCGACGCCCAGCGCATCACCATCCATGACCCGGCCCTGGGCGAGCGCACGCTCACCATGAAGGAGGTGAGCCCCCACTTCACCGGTGTGGCGCTCGAACTCAGCCCCAGCGCCGCCTTCCAGAAGAAGGAGGACAAGACGCCGTTCGATCTGCGCGTGCTGTTCGCCGGCCAGCGCGGCCTGTGGCGCGCCTTCGGGCAGATGGCGCTGCTGTCCATCGTGCTGGAGATCTTCGCGATCCTGATGCCGATGCTCAGCCAATGGATCATCGACGACGTGGTCGTCACGCGCGACGCGCCGCTGCTGGCCGTCCTGGCCCTGGCCACCTTCCTCTTGGCGGCCATGTCGCTGGGCACCAAACTGCTGCGCACGTGGGTGGTGCTTGGCGCGAGCCTGTCGTGGCGCGTCTCATCGAGCGCCAACGTGTTCCGCTACATGCTCAAGCTGCCGCTGTCCTACTTCGACAAGCGGCACACGGGCGATGTGCTCTCTCGCTTCGGCTCGGTGCACGAGATCCAGGACACCATCACCAACCACCTGATCGAGGCCATCCTCGACGGCGTGGTCAGCCTGGTCACGCTGGGGCTGATGTTCCTGTACAGCCCCATGCTGGCCTGGGTGGTGCTGGCCGTGGCCGTGATCCAGGCGGTGGTGCGCTTCGCGGTGTTCAAGCCCTACCGCAAGGCGGCGGAGGAAACCATCGTGCGCGAGGCCACGGCGCAGACCTTCCTGCTCGAAACCCTGCGTGGCGTGGCCGCCATCAAGTTCTTCGCGCGGCCCAACTGGCGCGTGGGCGGCTGGATGAACCAGCAGGTGGCCCTTGTCAACGCCACCGTCAGGCAGCAGCGCGTGAGCATGTTCTACCAGGGCGTCAACGGCGTGGTGGGCGCGGTCGAGCAGGCCCTGGTGCTGTACCTGGCGGCCAGCATGATCCTGGAAGGGCAGTTCTCCATCGGCATGATGGTGGCCTTCATCGCCTACAAGGGCCAGTTCCTGCAGCGCACGGGCGAACTGCTCGAGCGCGTGATCAGCCTGCGCCTGCTCAAGCTGCAGGGCGAGCGCCTGGCCGACATCGTGCTGACCGAGACCGAAGCCACATCTTCGGCCCAGGCCGCCGCCGGCCTCAAAGGTGATGGCCCCATGACGCTGGAGCTGCGCAACATCACCTTCCGTTATGCGCGCGGCGAAGAGCCCGTGCTCGACGATGTGAGCCTGACCTTGCGCACGGGACAGGCCGTGGCCGTGGTGGGCCCCTCGGGCTGCGGCAAATCCACGCTGCTGAAAGTGCTGTCGGGCCAGGTGCAACCTGAATCGGGCGAAGTGCTGCTCAATGGCGTGCCCATGGCCCGCCTGGGCGCTGAGGCCTTCCGCTCGGTGCTGGGCACCGTGTTCCAGGATGATCAGCTCTTCTCCTGCTCGATCTACGACAACATCGCGATGAACGACACCGAGGCCACGCCCGAGAAGGTGATGGAAGCTGCGCGCCTGGCCTGCGTGCACGACGACATCGCCCGCATGCCCATGGCCTACCAGACCCTGGTGGGCAGCATGGGCGCCACGCTGTCGGGCGGGCAGAAGCAGCGCGTGCTGCTGGCCCGGGCGCTGTACAAGCAACCCCGCTTCCTGTTACTGGACGAATACACCAGCCACCTGGATTTCGACACTGAACACCATGTGCAGCAGTCGATCAACGCGCTGGGCTGCGGCCGCTTCATCATCACCCACCGCCAGCACAGCCTGAGCCCGGGCGACGAGGTCTACATGCTGTGGGGCGGCAAGCTGATGAAGCCTGCCGAGTTCGAGCAGCGCCTGGCGGCGTCCACCGCCACGCCCCCCCATGCGTTGAAAGGAGAAGACCCACCCTCAACTCAGGCCTTGCAAGCGCCACCCACCTGAACGAGACTTTTGACAGACTCTGGGCGTTTTCATGCACGTGGCGCCGGGAAACCCCGCTAACCTGCGCGCGCCCAAGGCGAAGAGCATCCCCACCATGGATCCGTCACGGACCCCGACCCACTCCCCTGCCCTTGCGGCACAGCCCGATCCGGCGCCCGAAGCGCCCGCCCGGCAGCGCTCGCCATGGCACGGTCTGGGGGATCTGGTCCTCAGCACGGATCCCATGCAACGGCTGCGCATCAGCCGCTCGCTCACCTCCATGCTGGTGTTCGCCGTGTGCATCGGCGCCACCGAATACGCCCAGACGCGCGACCTGATCGAGACCGGCCCGGCGCGCTGGCTGCAGACCACGCTGCTGGTGTGGATTGCCCTGGTCTATGCCGTGCTGCGCTCTGGCTGGAACCGCCAGTTCGACGACCCGGCCATGAGCCTGCCGCAGATCCTCGGCGCGCAGACCTGGGTGGCCGCCGCCTACCTGATCTGCCATCCGTTCCGGGGCGCGCTGATGATGCTGCTGGCCCTGGTGCTGGTCTTCGGCATCTTCAACCTCAGCGGGCGCGAGCGGCGGCTGAGCAACCTCTACACCCTGGTGCTGATGAGTGGTGCCATGCTGCTGACGGTGGTGTGGTACCCAGGCAGCGCCGCGCTGGAGATCGTGCACTTCGTGCTGATGGCCACCATCCTGCCGGTGGTCACGGTGCTTGGGGCCCAACTGGCTACCACGCGGGCACACCTCAAATCCAAGAAGGACGCGCTGGAAATCGCGCTGCAGCGCATCCAGGCCATGGCCATCCGCGACGAGCTCACCGGCCTGTTCAACCGCCGCCACATGATGGAGGTGCTGGAGCAGCAGACCCGGCGGCAGGAGCGCTCGGGCAAGCCCTTCACCCTGTGCCTGATCGACCTGGACCACTTCAAGCGCATCAACGACACCTACGGCCACGGCGCTGGCGACGAGGTGCTGCGCCACTTCGCCGAGATCGCCCAGTACACCCTGCGCGACACCGACGTGCTGGCCCGCTGGGGCGGCGAGGAGTTCCTGCTGATGCTGCCCGACACGCCAGCCGATGCCGGCTCGCTGAGCATCGAGCGCATCCGCAAATCGCTGATGCACGCCCCGCTGGTGCCCGAACTGCCCGAGCTGCACGTGACCTTCTCGGCAGGCCTGATGGAGTTCAACCAGGGCGACGAGATGCGCACCGCCATCGAGCGCGCCGACCGGGCCCTGTACCAGGCCAAGAGCGACGGCCGCGACTGTACCCGCGTGTACGCCTGAGCCCTGCGGCGCCGTGTCAGTGCGTCGGCGGCGGGCGCCGCAGGTGCTGCGCCGAGGTCACGCCCATCGACACGTAGATGCTGGTGACCGCGTCCATGCCGATCTCGGCGGGCGTCACCCAATCCTTGGGCACGTAAAGCAGCCCCCCACCCACCGGTACCGGCGCCGTGGGCACCAGCACACCGAAGTAAAGCTGCCCGCCCATGTCGATGGGCTCGGGCGTGGACAGCAGGCCCAGCACCTTCACGCCGTTCCCGCCACCGAAGGTGCACCACACGGCGCTCATCGACTTGAGCCCGTCGGCCTCGCGCTGGCTGAGCAGGTCCACGAACTTGCGGACCAGGTCGTACACGTTGCGCACCAGCGGGATCCGGCTGACCAGCGCATTGACAGCGGCCTCCAGCCCTCGCTGCAGTTCGGTCTGCACCAGCACGCCCAGGGCGAACACGGCCGCCATGAACAGCAGGATGCCCAGCACATAGCCCAGCATTTCAGAGCCGCCCAGACCCAGGCCCAGGCCGACGAACAACTGGCCAACGAAACTGTGCGGCCCCAGCCAGGAATACAGCAGCCGCACCAGCCACACGAACACCCCCACCGTGGCCAGCAGGGGCAAGGCGGCCAGCAGGCCAGTGAGGAAAGTGCGGGCAAGCTGGCGCAGGGGGCGGTTCTGAATCATGGGCCCATTATCCGGGCTCGGGATAGAACCCATGCCGACGACGGGAACCGATGCCTAAACTGCCCCTCCAACCCCATCGTTCTGATGGCACCCAACGCTCCGATCCTCCATGCCCACCATCGTCAGCCCGCCCCCCCCCACCATCGCGTTGACGCTGAGCGCCGCGCTCTGCGTCATGTTGTCTGCCTGTGCCCAGACAGCGCCACAAAGCGCCGGCAGCGCCAGCGCGGTCATCCGGGATGCACAGGCCCGAGCCGCCGCTTACACAGGCCACTTCGAGTCAGGCTGCCAGCAACTGGGTGATGCCTTCTACACCAAAGACCTGGTGGACCTGACCCCGGCGGGCCCCGGGATCGACGCCCGGTACGGCAAGGCCATCCATGACGCGGAAGGCTGCGAGCCGTCCAGCCTGGTCGTGATCTTCCATTTGCCCACCGTGCAGTGGGTGTTCGACGGCACCACGCAGTTCCAGGGCCGCACCGTGGACCGGATCCAGACCATGCCCACGGGCAACGGGCAACTCACCGCCAGCCGAGCCCGCGCTGGTTGGTTGAGCGAAACCCCCACCCAGTTCGTCCTGCACCGCAACGGTGGCGGCAAGGGTCTGCCCGTGGACAAGGCTGTCGAACAAACACCTACCAAGGAGCTGCGCTACCTGGACGGCGACCGCCTCTACACCAGCGCGCTGGACGGCGACCCCATGGTCTATCCCACCGCCTTGTCGCCGGACGACTACCTGGAGCGCAAACCCTCCCGCTGAGCGGGGGCCACCGCCCCTCTTCCTATAATCGCCACTCTTTCCCCTGGAATTCCCTGAAATTGCCACAGGCGCGCCCCTGCCACCGCGGGGGCTGCGCCTGATCTTGTCTTTGTGGTGACCCCCATGAGCTCCGCGACCGAAAACGCCTCCCAGACCTACGACCCGCGCGTCGTCGAAAGCCGCGCCCAGGCGCACTGGCAGGCCCACGATGCCTACCGCGTCACCGAAGACAAGACCAAAAAGCCCTTCTACGCCTGCTCCATGCTGCCCTACCCCAGCGGCAAGCTGCACATGGGCCACGTGCGCAACTACACGATCAACGACATGCTCACGCGCCACCTGCGCATGAACGGTCACAACGTGCTGATGCCCATGGGGTGGGACGCCTTCGGCCTGCCGGCCGAGAATGCCGCGCTCAAGAACAAGGTGCCGCCCGCCGCCTGGACCTACGACAACATCGCCTACATGAAGAAGCAGATGCAGGCGATGGGGCTGGCGATCGACTGGTCGCGCGAGGTCGCCACCTGCCAGCCCAGCTACTACAAGTGGAACCAGTGGCTGTTCCTGAAGATGCTGGAGGCTGGGATCGCCGAGCGCCGCACGCAGACCGTGAACTGGGATCCGGTCGACCAGACCGTGCTGGCCAACGAACAGGTGATCGATGGGCGCGGCTGGCGCTCGGGCGCCCTCGTCGAAAAACGCGAGATCCCCGGCTACTACCTCAACATCGTCAAGTACGCCGACGAGCTGCTGAGCGCAGTGGCCAATCCGGAAGACAAGAACTACCTCGCCGGCTGGCCCGAGCGCGTGCGCCTGATGCAGGAGAACTGGATCGGCAAGTCGCAGGGCGTGCGCTTCGCCTTCCCGCACGACATCAAGGATGCCTCCGGCGCGGCCATCAACGACGGCCAACTGTGGGTCTTCACCACGCGCGCCGACACCATCATGGGCGTGACCTTCTGCGCCGTGGCCCCCGAACACCCGCTGGCCACGCACGCCGCCAGCGTCAAACCCGAACTTCAGGCCTTCATCGACGAGTGCAAGCAGGGCGGCACCACCGAGGCCGAACTGGCCACGCAAGAGAAGAAGGGCGTGGCCACGGGCCTGTTCGTCACGCACCCGCTCACTGGCGCGCAGGTCGAGGTGTGGATCGGCAACTACGTGCTGATGTCCTATGGCGACGGCGCCGTGATGGGCGTGCCCGCGCACGACGAGCGCGACTTCGCCTTCGCCAAGAAGTACGGCATCGCCATCCAGCAGGTGGTGGCCGTGGACGGCGAGTCCTTCGACACCGCCGCCTGGAAGGACAGCTACGGCGACAAGGTCAAGGGCGTGTGCGTCAACTCCGGCGTGCTCAACGGCCTGGGCCACCAAGATGCGGTCAACAAGGTGGCCGAACTGCTGGCCGCCAAGGGCATCGGCGAGAAGAAGACCACCTGGCGACTGCGCGACTGGGGCATCAGCCGCCAGCGCTACTGGGGCACGCCCATCCCCATCATCCACTGCCACGGCTCCGGAACGCCCGGGGCCCCCTCCCCGGACGCTTGCGGCCCCGTGCCCGTGCCCGAGAAGGACCTGCCCGTCGTGCTGCCGGAAGACGTGGTGCCCGATGGCAGCGGCAACCCGCTCAAGAACCGGCCGGATTTCCTCAACGTGGCCTGCCCGAAGTGCGGCAAGCCGGCCCAGCGCGAAACCGACACGATGGACACCTTCGTGGATTCGAGCTGGTATTTCCTGCGCTACACCTGCGCCGACAACACGCAGGCCATGGTCGACGAGCGCACTGACTACTGGATGGGCGGCGCCAACGCCCCTGGTGATCGCGGCATGGACCAGTACATCGGCGGCATCGAGCACGCCATCCTGCACCTGCTGTATGCGCGCTTCTGGACCAAGGTGATGCGCGACCTGGGCCTGACCAAGGTCGACGAGCCCTTCAAGAAGCTGCTCACCCAGGGCATGGTGCTCAACCACATCTACAGCCGCCGCACCGCCAAGGGCGGAAAGGAGTATTTCTGGCCGCACGATGTCGAGCACGTGCTCGATGACGCCGGCAAGGTCACCGGCGCGCGCCTGATCAATGAGGTCGACAGCGCCGACGGCAAGCTGCCGGCGGGCACCGCCATCGACTACGAGGGCGTGGGCACCATGTCCAAGTCCAAGAACAACGGCATCGACCCCCAGCAGTTGATCGAGAAGTACGGCGCCGACACCGCGCGCCTGTACACCATGTTCACGGCCCCGCCCGAGCTCACGCTGGAGTGGAACGACGCTGCCGTGGAAGGCAGCTTCCGCTTCCTGCGCCGCGTGTGGAACTTCGGCATCAAGCTGCATGGCCTGGCCGATGCGGGCACCGTGGCCGCCACGCAGGGGGCCGCCTCGCTCGCCGATGTGGCCTTCGGCAAGGAAGCCAAGGCCCTGCGCCTGGAGATCCACACCGTGCTCAAGCAGGTGGATTACGACTACCAGCGCATGCAGTACAACACCGTGGTCTCCGGCGCCATGAAGATGCTCAACGCGCTCGAAGGCTTCAAGGCCACCGACACGGCCGACGGCCAGATCGCGCTGATGGAGGGCTTCAGCATCCTGCTGCGTGCGCTCTACCCCGCCACGCCCCACCTCACGCACACGCTGTGGCGCGATCTGGGCTATGCCGGCACCCTGGGCGACCTGCTCGATGCCCAGTGGCCGCAGGTCGATGCCTCGGCCCTGGTGCAGGACGAGATCGAACTGATGCTGCAGGTCAACGGCAAGCTGCGCGGCTCGCTCAAGGTCAGCCCCACGGCCGACAAGGCCACCATCGAGGCCGCCGCCCTCGCGCACGAAGAGTTCATCCGCTTCAGCGAAGGCAAGGCGCCCAAGAAGATCGTGGTGGTGCCGGGCCGCCTGGTCAACGTGGTGGTGTAAGGTGCCGGGCATGAACCGTCGCGCCCTGCTTTCCTCCAGTGCTGCAATGGCCGCTTCCGCCGTCTTGGCGGCCTGCGGCTTCCAGCTGCGCCAGCCGCCCAAGATGGCCTTCAGCACGGTCGCGCTGACAGGCTTCGCGGGCAACTCGCCCATGGCCATCGAGCTGGCCCGGGCCCTGGAAGACAGCGGCGTCTCCGTCATCGATGCGGCCGTGCCGGCTGCTGCCGCCGCATCGGCCGCCTCCGGTGCGGCAGCCCCGGCGTGGCTGGCCTCGCACATCACGCTGCAGGCCCTGAACGACAAGAGCGACGAAGCCGCCGTGTCCACCACCGCCTACAGTCAGGTGCGTGACCTCAGCATCCGCACCTTCTTCAAGTTCCAGGTGCTGCGCGGCGACGGCAGCGTGCTGATCCCGCCCACCGAGCTGAACCTGGCGCGCGACATCGCCTACAACGAGAAGGACGCGCTGGCCAAGCAGCAGGAGGCCGCCAGCCTGCACCGCGCCATGCAGACCGACATCGTGGCACAGACCCTGCGCCGGCTGTCCACGATCCGGGCGGGCCAGCTCACTGCGCCCCAGGCCGCGCAGCCCTGACACACCCGCACGGGACATCGCCATGCAACTGCGCCACGACCAGCTGGCCGAGCACCTGCGCAAGGCGGGCAGCGCCGGCCTCAAGCCGGTCTACACCCTGCATGGCGACGAGGCCCTGCTGGCCCAGGAATCGGCCGACACCATCCGCGCCGCCGCCCGCCAGGCCGGCTTCACCGAACGCCAGGTCTTCACCGTGGCCGGCGCCCACTACGACTGGGGTGGCCTGCTGGCCGCAGGCAGCGCCATGTCGCTGTTCGGTGACCGCCAACTGATCGAGATCCGCATCCCCTCGGGCAAGCCCGGCAAGGACGGCTCGCAGATCCTGCAGAGCTACTGCGAACAGGCCGCCGGCAACGACGGCCTGCTCACCATCGTCACCCTGCCCCGGCTGGACAAGGCCCAGCAGGGCAGCGCCTGGTTCACCGCGCTCGATGGCGCTGGCGTCAACGTGCGCTGTGACCCGGTCGAGCGCCAGGCCCTGCCGCTGTGGATCGCACAGCGCCTGTCCGCGCAGGGCCAGCAGGTCGAGCCCGGCGAGGCCGGCCAGCGCACCCTGGCTTTCTTCGCCGACCGCGTCGAAGGCAACCTGCTGGCCGCGCACCAGGAAGTGCTCAAGCTCGGCCTGCTCTACCCGCCCGGCACGCTCACCTTCGACCAGATCGATGCCGCCGTGGTCGACGTGGCGCGCTTCAACGTCTTCAAGCTCAGCGAGGCCGTGCTGGGGGGGCACACCGCCCGCGCCCTGCGCATGATCGAAGTCCTGCAGGCCGAGGGCGAGGCGGCCGTGCTGGTGCACTGGTCGCTCAGCGACGACATCCTGGGCCTGCACCGCGCCCGCCAGGGCCTGGACGCCGGCAAGCCCCTGCCCATGGTGCTGCGCGAGCAGCGCGTGTGGGGCCCGCGCGAGCGCCTGTTCGAGCGCGTGCTGCCGCAACTGCGCGGGGCCACCACGGCCCGCCTGGTCCACGCGGCCAGCATCGTCGACGGCATCGTCAAGGGCCTGCGCCACCCGCAGTGGCCCGATGATCCGTGGCAGGCCCTCGGCCGCCTGGCCCTGATGCTGTGCCGTGCGGCCACACCCGCCCCCGCACGCGAGGGGAGGCACGGGGAAACCTGAGCCCGGGGCCGCCGCACGGCCCCCTATAGTCAGGCTGCATCCACCCTTTGCAGCCCATGCCGTCTCGCCGCCCCTTGCCCCCGTCCAGCGCCCCGGTTGTCACGCTCAACCGCTCCGAGTGGCTGTACGCGGCCTGCGAAGGCCCGATGGGGCAGCTCAACCAGCCCTACATCCTGCGCTTCGACGACCCGGTCACGGCCGACGACGTGCGCGCGGCCTGCCGCCGCATGATGTCGCTGTTCCCGCGGCTGCGTGGCGTGCTCGAACCCACCGCGCGGCGCTTCCAGCTGCGCATCCTCGATGAAGATGACCAGTTCGAGATCCTGTTCGACCAGGCCTTCCGCACCGAGCACATCGAGCTGGACGATCCCGCCGCCCAGCGCCGCTGGCACGAGCGGGCCTTGAACGACCCTGTCGCGCTGCAGCGCGGCCTGGGCGTGCGCATGCAGTTCGTGGCGCACCCCACCCGTCCGGCCATGATCTGGAGCGCCCACCACCTGCTGGTCGATGGCCGCTCCATCGTGATGTGCCTGGAGGCCCTGGTCAAGCTGCTCAATGGCCTGCCCGTCGATGCCCTGCCGCTGGACAACCCCAGCATGCTGCCCGCCGTGCTGCCTGCCCACTGGTGGCAGATCCCCGGCCGGCTGCTGGCCGCCCACCGCGCGCAGAAGGCCGAGCAGCGCGAACGGGCCCGTTACGAGATCGTGCGCCTGCCCGCCAAGCGTTCGGCCCGCTACCTGAGCACCGGGGTGCAGCACCATGAGTTCGGCTGCCTCTCCAGGGATCTGTCGCTGGCGGCCAAGGCACGCGGCGGGTCGGGCAACTCCATGCTGATGGCCACCATGGGCACGGCCATGCTGGAGCTGGCCGGCAACCGCCCGGGCACGGCCGCGCTGATTCGCGTGTCGGTCGATCTGCGCCGCTACTTCCCTGAAGGCACGGCGCCCACCATGGGCAACTACGTGGCCACGCTGGACATCCTGCTGCCGCAGGAGGTGCCCGACGCCGAGCGCGTGCGCTGGATCGATGCCCGCATGCGCGCCGGCATGGACCGCTTCACCCAGCGCACCATGATCCTGCCGCTGCTGCCCTACGAATGGCTGGGCGGCATCCGCACGCACGATTACAGCCGCCTGATCATGCGCGCCAAGCGCCTGGACACCCTGCCCCACCTGAGCTGCCACACCACCAACATCGGCTCGGCCGATGCCTTCAATCCACCGGGTGCGCGCGTGCGCCTGTCCGAAATCTACCCGACCGTGTCCGGTGTCGCCCCCCTGATGGTGTTCGTCAGTGTGAACGGCCGCCAAGTGATGGTGTGCAGCCACCAGCGCGACGAATACGAAGACCGCGACATGCAGGCCCTGATCGAGCGCGCCCAGTCTGTGCTGAACCGCTGGCTGCTGCCCCAGCCTGCACTGCAGCCCAGCCCGCAACCCGCGTGACCAGTATCACGAAATGCCCGACTGGCACCGTGCTGTTCGGGTCATCGCGCCCTTGAGCCCTGCGGCACTCTTGCCGATACAACGAAGGATCCTTGCTTTCAACGGAGACTTCGTTCATGACCCCCTCGCTGGAGGCCCCCAGCCCGCTGCAGACAGACGCCGACACTGGCCAGGAAATTGCGGTTTCCTCGCCAAAGAAGGGCATCCTGATGCACACTGATACCCAACACTCCACGACCGGCTGGCTTCAGGATGCCTGGCGGCTGTGGGCGCGCCCGACCGAGCACCCCGACACCTCTCGCTGAACCGGCCCCTGCCCACTGTCCACCGCTGACCTGTCATGCTGCCGACCGTGATGAACCCCAAGAAGCTGCAGGCCCGCATCGTCGCGGTCTACCTGGGCCTTCTGGTGATCATCCAGGCGGCCAGCTACTGGTTCATCCAGGACAGCGTGGACCGCAACGCCCGCGCCTCCATCCGCACCGAGCTGGACACCGGCGAACGCGTTTTTCTGAGGCTGCTGCAGCAGAACACCTACAACCTCGAGCAGGCCACGCGCGTGCTCTCGGCCGACTACGGCTTCCGCTCCGCCGTGGGCAGCGACGATGCCGAGACCCTGCAATCGGCCCTGGAGAACCACGGCAACCGCATCAATGCCGGCGTGGCCGTGTTCACCGATGCGCAGTTCAACCTCAAAGCCAGCACCGTGCCCACGGCCGGGCACTTCGTGGCCGCGGTGCAGCGCTACGCCCGCCAGAGCATGACCGGCGGCGCCCAGCCCAACCAGGTCGAGGTGGTCGATGGCCAGCCCTATCAGATCGTGGCCGTGCCCGTGCGCGCACCCACCATCATCGGCTGGGTGGGGATGGGCTTTCCCATCGGCGAGGCCCTGCTCAAGGACATGAAGGCCCTGTCGGGCCTGGACGTGGTGCTGATGCTGCGCACCCCGCAGGGTGACTGGCACGTCAACCAGGGCACCCTCGACAAGGCCCAGTGGCAGCCTGTGGCCGCCGCCTGGCAAAGCCCCATCTCCGCCAACAGCGACGGCACCGATCTGGCCTTGCTGGTGCAGGGCGACGAATACGCCGGCCACCAGGTCGTGCTGCCGGGCACGCCGGGCCAGCCGCCGGTCACGGCGCTGCTGCTGCGCTCGGTGGACCAGGCCCTGGCCCCCTACGGCCAGCTCAAGCTGACCCTGCTGCTGCTGTCGGCCCTGGGCATCGGCGCCTTCGGGGTGGGCGGCTATTTCACAGCCCGCCGCATCACCACGCCGCTGCGCGTGCTGGCCGGCTCGGCCCGCCGCCTGGAACGCGGGGACTACGGCGCCGAAGTGCGTGTTCACTCACAGGACGAGATCGGTGATCTGGCCCAATCCTTCGAAACCATGCGCCTGGCCATCCAGGCCCGCGAGAGCGAGATCCGCCGCCTGGCCTACCAGGATGCCCTGACCGACCTCCCCAACCGCGAGCAGTTCCGCCATGACCTGCGCCAGGCCATCCTGCGCACCAAGGAAGACGGCAGCCCCTGCACCATCATGCTGCTGGACATGGACCGCTTCAAGCATGTCAACGATGTGCTGGGCCACCGCTTCGGCGACCGCCTGCTGCGGGCCGTGGCCGAGCGCCTGCGCGGCGAGGCCCTGAGCCCCAACGATGTGCTGGCGCGCCTGGGCGGCGACGAGTTCGCCATCCTGCTGCCCCGCACCGATGCACAGGCCGCCAAGGCCGTGGCCGAGCGGGTGCAGCAGGCCTTCGAGCGCCCCATCACCCTGGACGACCACACCGTGGACCTTGGCGCCGGCATCGGCATCGCCAGCTGCCCCGACCACGGCGAAGAGGCCGACCCGCTGCTCAGCCGCGCCGAAGTGGCCATGTACGCCGCCAAGCAGCACCAGGCCGGCACAGTGGCCTACCACCCGGGGCTGGATTCCAGCAGCCAGGAATCGCTCACCCTGATGAGCGAACTGCGCTACGCCGTCGACCACGACCAACTGCGCCTGTTCCTGCAGCCCAAGATCAACCTGCGCACCGGCGCCGTCATCGGCGCCGAGGCCCTGGCGCGCTGGGAGCATCCCGAGCGCGGCCTGGTGCCGCCCATGCGCTTTATTCCTTTCGCTGAGCAGACCGGTTTCATCCGCGTGCTGACCACCTGGATGATCGAGCAATCGGCCATGATGAGCGCCCAGCTGTCGGCCGAGGGCCAGACCATGAAGCTGTCGGTCAACCTGTCCACCCGCGACCTGATGGACCAGGACCTGCCCGTCAAGCTCGAACGCCTGCTGGGCCAGTACACGGTCAACCCCAACAACCTGATCCTGGAGATCACCGAAAGCGCCATCATGGACGACCCGCAGCGTGCCCTGCAGACGCTGGGCCGCCTGCACGCCATGGGCCTGAAGCTCTCCATCGACGACTTCGGCACGGGCTACTCCTCGCTGGCGTATCTGAAGCGCCTGCCGGTGGACGAACTCAAGATCGACAAGTCCTTCGTGATGAACATGGAGAGCGATCTGCAGGATGCCAAGATCGTGCGCTCCACCGTCGACCTGGCCCATAACCTCGGGCTGAGTGTGGTGGCCGAAGGCGTGGAGAATGCGAAATCGTGGAAGCTGCTGGCCGGCCTGACCTGCGACGAGGCCCAGGGCTACTTCATCGCGCGCCCGATGCCGGCGGCGCAGTTCCCGCACTGGGCGCGCAGCTGGGTGCCGCCCGACACCACGCACGAGTGGCTGAGCACCGAGTTCGCCGCGATGATCTGATCCGTGCCGTCGCGCACAGCCGCGGCGCCCCCTGCCCGCCATGTCTCTCAAGCGCCTCATCTACATCAGCCGGGTGACCATGCCCGCCACGCCTCACGCCCTGCAGCGGCTGCACGCGCTCAGCGAACGCAGCAACCGCCAGCTGGACATCACCGGCGCGCTGGGCTTCACGGGTCGCTACTTCATCCAGTGCATCGAAGGCCGCACCGATGCCATCGATGCGCTGATGCTTCGCATCCAAGCCGACACCCGCCATGCGGACGTGGTGGAGTTGTTCACCATCACAGCGGAGCAACGGCAGTTCGACCAATGGTCCATGCGCTACTTCGCCAGCCACTCACTGGACGACGACGTGCACCAGGTGCATCAGGCCGGCCACCGCGATCCCGAACGCGCGCAATGGCTGATCGACCGCATGACGCAGAGCCTGCAGCCCGGCCACAGCCTGTACCGCCGCTGACAGCACAGGGCGCGGCCCCTCAGGCCGCCGCAGACTTGCGCGCCAGATCCTTGAACGCGGCCACCTGATCGGGCGCCAGCCCTGCCGCGGCCAGATCCGGCGCCTGGCCACCTGCCGACACGTGATCGACCTGCACCGTCAACAGCCGCTGGACATCACCCAGGCGCGGCAGCACCGGGCCAGCGAACAGCACTTGCCCGTCATGCGCCAGCATCAGCGTGGGAAAGGTCTCGACATCGACATCGCCCGCCAGTTCGGATTCATCCTCGATGTCGATCCAGCGATAGCGGTGCTGAGGATGCGCCTGCTGCAGCGCCTCGAAGACCGCCTTGTACTCACGGCAAGTGCCGCACCAATCGGCGCACAGGCAGACGACGTCGAGAGACACAGGAGCGGTGAAGGCCATGGCCGATTGTGGCAGAGCCCGACGCGAGGCCGGTCAGGCCAGGGCGTCCAGCGGGCTGCGCACCCCGCCACCGCCCACCTTGAGCACGTGCGTGTAGATCATCGTGGTGCTGACATCGGCATGCCCCAGCAACTCTTGCACGGTGCGGATGTCGTAATGGGCCTGAAGCAGGTGCGTGGCGAAAGAATGCCGCAAGGTGTGGGGGGTGGCAGGCTTGCTGATGCGAGACAAGGCCAGCGCCTTCTTGAACGCCCGCTGGAAGGTCTTGTCGATCACATGGTGGCGCCGCTCGACCCCTGTGCGCGGGCAGACACCGGGATCTTCTGAGGGGAACACCCACTGCCAGGCCCAGGTTTGCCCCTGACGAGGGTACTTGGCCTCCAGCGCGCCAGGCATCCCGGCGCGTGTCAAGGTAGTTG
>DDJC01000044.1:103461-103605 GCA_002339015.1 Burkholderiales bacterium UBA1834 | reverse complement strand
TGTTCTTGACGTAGTCGGCGTGACCAGGGCAGTCCACGTGAGCGTAGTGGCGGTTGGCCGTTTCGTACTCGACGTGGGCGGTGTTGATCGTGATGCCGCGGGCCTTTTCTTCAGGCGCTGCATCGATCTGGTCGTAGGCCTTGG
>DDJC01000044.1:4329-103364 GCA_002339015.1 Burkholderiales bacterium UBA1834 | reverse complement strand
TCACGTGCGGCTTGGTCCGTTCAAACTTGCCTTTTGCCATTTGCGCGCTCCAGCGTTCTAAGAATGAGCCTGAGGGGATTGAGAGGTGTGGTGCCCATGGGCAGGATCGAACTGCCGACCTCCCCCTTACCAAGGGGGTGCTCTACCACTGAGCCACATGGGCATCGACACGGGTCTGGAAGCCAACGCGCAAAGAACTTGCGCCTGCATCCACACCACTGCCGACAACATCCACCCAAAAAATTGGGAAGACTGCGAGTTTAGCACGCGAACCATGACAGAACCGCGACCTGGAGCGGGAGACGGGAATCGAACCCGCGTCATTAGCTTGGAAGGCTAAGGTTCTACCATTGAACTACTCCCGCCCGGGAGCCATTCATGATCACGCGATCACGTGTCTTGCCTTGGTGGAGGGGACAGGATTCGAACCTGTGTACGCATAAGCGGGCAGATTTACAGTCTGCTGCCTTTAACCACTCGGCCACCCCTCCGGCAAGCCCTAAATATTAGCACAGGATTTGGCGCGCAATCAAGGAAGCGCCAAATTTGTGCGCATCAGGCCGGTGCAGCCTGCAAGGCGGGCTTGCGCCGCCGGAGCATGGGCGCCTCGACCAGGGTCCACGAGAGCCAGGCCGCGCCCGTCACCAGCGGCAGCAGCAGGAAGAAGCCACCCCAGGGGCTGGCCTGGAACACGCCAGCGTGCACCAGCATCTGGATGACCGGGAAGTGCAGGATGTAGATGCCGTAGGACAGATCTCCATGGCGCGTGACGTTGCCCAGCCACGGCAGGCCGAAGGCCGCGTAGAACACTGTGCCGGCCAGCGCCAGGGGGTAGAGGTAGCTCAGGCCGAAGCCCATCGACAGGGCCAGCAGCCCCACACTGACGGCGCCCAGCGGCCAGCCCAGCGCCTGAAGGCGTCCGCGCTCGTAGTAGCACCAGGCGCCTGGCAGGAAGAACATCAGCCAGCCCGGCATTTGCTTGGCCAGCTCCAGGTAAAGGCCCTTGCCGGTGGCCTGGGCCAGTGCCGTGAGGCCGCCCCACCACAGGCACGACAGCAGGAAGCCCAGGCCCAGCACCGCGTGGTGCCCGAGCCGGCGCACCAGCCACACGAACACCGGCACGCTCATGTAGAACATCACCTCGACCTTGATCGTCCACAGCGCACCGTTGACGGCCGTGTAGGGGTGCGACTCGAACACGCCCGGCAGGCTCGGCTGCAGAAAATTGAGGAACACGAGGTTGCCGAGCAGGTAGCGCCAGGTGGCCCCGTTGTGCCAGTAGTCGCTCCAGGCCAGGCTGGTGACACCGGCGCCCACCAGCACGCTGAGCACGATGACGACGGCGTAGGCGGGCACGATACGGCGCAGGCGCTTGTCGGCATAGCGCGCCAGACGTGGGGTCTGCTCGAAGCTCTGGAAGACTAGGTAGCCGCTGATGACGAAGAAGGTGCACAGCGCCACGCGCGCATCGAGCCAGCGCAGCCAGGCCAGTTCGGGGGCGGCTGTGAGGTCGTGGATGTGCATGGCCATTACGCCACAGGCGGCCAGCAGCCGCAGCAGGTCGAAGTTGTTGCGGTGGGAGAGTGGGGGTGCGGAGATAGGGCTGCTCATGGTGTCAGGTTGTCATCGCTTTCCAGGGCTTGAGCCAGATCGACAACAGCAACAGGCTGAGCACCCCGGCCCCGGTGGCCCACAGCAGTTGCCACAGTGGCAACGCAGGCAGGCTTGGTGCCAGCCACAGGCCGGACAAGGCCAGCAAGGCGCCGCTGCCCAGCAGGTGCGGCCACAAGGGCACGCATCCCCAGAGCCCGCTGCGCCACCACAGCAGCCCCCCATTGACGAGGATGCCGAGCAGCAGGGCCGCCGCCATGCCTTGCACGCCGAAGGCCCAGGCCAGCAGAGGCAGGCTCAATGCCTGCGCCAGGCCTCCGGCCAGCTCGCATTCGAAAGGCAGGCGGGTGTTGCCTGCGGCATGGTTGTAGCGACCCAGCAGCAGATTCCAGCTGGCCACCACCAGGCTCACGGCGTACCAGGCCAGCACGGGCCCCAGCACGTGGGCGCCATCCACCCGCGGAAACAGCAGCGCCACGAGCGCCTGCGTGGACAGCAGCAATCCCACCGCCGCCGGGCAGGACACGGTGCTGACCAGGGCCATGCCTTGCCGCAGGACGCCCACGCGCTCGGCGCCTTCGGCACGCCGGCTCATCAGGCCCAGCAACACCTGGTTGACCGCCATCAGCGCCAGCAGCGGCAGATTGACCAGCTTGCGGGCCAGGTTGAGCACCGTGACCACGCCATCGCCCAGATAGGACGCCACGATGCGCTCCAGCAGCATCAGGCCCTGCCCCACCCCGGCACTGCCCAGCAGCGGCGCCAGGCGCACGCCCAACTCACGCAGGCTGGCCGCATGCGGGCGCCAGTCGGCCCAGGCCAGGCCCTGCCTGCGCATCGAAGGCCACAGCAGCAGGCCCATGGCCGCGCCCCCGGCCACGAAGCACCACGCCAAGCCGGGTTCAGTGGCCTCCTGGCGCGCCCAGGCCATGTAGGCCACCGGCGGCAGGTTGTACAGCAGCGATCCCAGCCCAGCCAGCACGAAACGCCCGCGCGCCTGCAGGGGCACGCTCCACAGCGCATGCAGCCACATGCCCGGCACACTCCAGGCCAGCAGGCGCAGCACGCCCTCGGTCGTGTCGCGCTGCGCCGACGACAAGCCGGGCCCCACCAGCCAGACCCACAGCGGCGCGCCCAGGCTGAGCAGCAACGCAAGGCCAAGGCCGACCAGCCCCAGCGAGGCGGACATGCGCCCCAACCATTGGCGCTGCAAATCGGTGGGAGGCGCCTCATCATCCTTGCCGCGGTGCGCCTGCCACAGCGCCAGCCCTGCCGATGAAATCACACCGCCACCCAGCACGGTGCGGATCGCCTCCGGCAGGAACGCCGCGATAAGGAAAGCGTCGGCGCGGGCCCCGGCCCCCCAATTGGCCACCAGCAGCCACTCGCGCGCCAGGCCTGCGGCCAGGCCTGTGAGCGTGACGAGGGCCAGCAGGCCAGCAGCACCGAGCATCGGTTCTCCAGGCTCAATGCAGGAAGGCGAACAGCCCTTTGCCGCCCACCTTGTAGTTGAGGCCGCGTGCGCGTGTGCCGACGGGCTTGGCGCCCTGCCCGGCCACGATCGCATAGGGCTCGATCTTCTTGGAGACGACGCAATTGGCCGACACCACGGCGCCCTCACCCACGTGCGAGCCCATCAGGATGATCGCGCGCGAGGTGATCCAGGCATAGTCGTCGATTCGGATGGGCGCGGACACGGACCAGAACTCCGGTGCCTCCAAATCGTGCCCGCCTCCCACGATCAGCACATGCGAGGCGATGGCGACGTGGCTGCCGATCACCAGGCCCGAGCGCGCATCGATCTGGCAGTGCCACCCGATGCAGGTGTCATCGCCGATCACCAGGCTCTCCAGGCCAAGGACCTCGGTGTGCCGCCACACTGCGGAGCCTTTGCCGATCCTGGCGCCGCCCAGACGCAGCCAGGCCAGGCGCAGGGTGTGGCTGGGGATCTTGTTGATCAGGATGTTGTAGGCCAGCTCCCACATGCGGCGGCAGCGGTCGACGAAGGTAGGCCAGTTCTTGCCATAGTCGGGCAGCATCTTGCCGGGCAGTTCACGACCCAGGACAGTGAAGAAGCTACGCGCCAAAGGGTGCCCGATGCGCTTCTCGATGTTCATGCAGGGGATGTAGGTGGCCGTGCCCTCGCGGCTGGGTGACTCGAAAGCGAAATCGTTGGCGAGCATCCAGTCGTAGGCCTCGGCCAGGGCCTCGGGCGTGGTGTTCAGGCGCGCGGCGTAGTCGGGCAGACGTTCGCGCAGGCCGGTGCTGTGCAGGGTGCGGTGTTTCATGGGCGATGGGCGGTTGGAGCTGGGGCGGAGCGGGGCGCATGCGCCTGCAAGAGCCCCATGGCCAGGATCAACCAGAACAGCGAGATCAGAACCTGGGTGAAACTGAAATAGTGGTCGATGAAGCCTGTGGCCAATGCCGCCAGGACGGTGCCCGTGGCGGCGATGCGCATGGCGTTGTGGCGTCCGACATGGCGGAAATCGCCCGGCAGACGCACTTCACGCCACCAGGCCCATGTGACCGCGATGAACAGCAGCATGCCGGGCAGGCCCAGCTTGAACCAGTAGTTGAGCCACAGGTTGGAGATGCCGTAGATGCCCTTCTCGGGCACGCTGGCCGGGGTCTCGGATTTAAAGCCCACGCCCAGCGGGTAGCGCATGGCATTGTCCGGGAAGTGCAGGTATTCGTCGAAGCGCACCCCCGTGCTCACGTCGTTGGAGGAGAACAGCGAGGCGAAACGCTTTTGCGCGGGCGGGTAGACGATCAGCAAGCTCACCGCCAGCAGGGCCGCCAGAAACAGGCCGCGCCCGGCATAGGGCGTCCTGCGCCAGGCCAGCCAGGCGACGAAAACGCCCAGGCACAGCAAGGCGCCGCGCGAACCGCTGAACACGATGCCGGCCGAGCCTCCCACGAAGACAAAGGCACCCAGCGCACGCCGCCATCCGCGTTTGGCCACGGCGTAGAACACACCCAGCGGGGCCGCCAGCAGCAAGGCCCCACCCGTCGAGTTGGGGTGGATCCAGGGCGAGGGCATGCGGCTGGGGTCGGCGTAGAAGATGTCCCGGATGACTTCGGGATAGGGATATCGCAGGGTGGCTAGGAAGGCGGCCATGCGCGACGGATCGCGGCTGACGGCGAAGAAGCCCAGCGAAATCACCAGCAGGATGGCGAAGCCGGCCAGCAACGCCAGGATCAGGCGTTCGTTGTCCTGTTCGTCGCGCACCAGCAGCGGTAACAGGAAGACGGGCGACACGTTGAGCACCCAGCGCGCCCAGTTCAGCGGGCCAATGCCGTCGCCTTGGGGGTTCAGTTCGCCCGCCACCAGGGGCACGAGGGTCCACAAGATGAGCAAACCCAGCAGGCGCTCGGTGCGGCCGCTGGGCCAGGGGGGCATGCGGCCACCCAGCCACTGGACGGCGACGCCGGCCCAGGTGAGCACCAGCAGGGCCTCGGGCAGGGGCAGGGGGCCGGCTTTCATCCAGGGCACGGCGGGAGCCAGCAGCGCGAACAGCAGCAAGCCTCGCAAAGGCTTCGCGAAGATGGCCACCGTCACGGCCGCCCCCATCACGGCCACCATCATCAACGGAGCACCGCCCTCGATCAGCAACACGCCGAAGAGCAGGGGCAGGACGACCGCGAGCAGCAAGGCGCCAGGGTTCACACGACCTCCTCGTCGGTCGGGAGCCCCGTCTGCCGCCAGGCCCCGCGAAGGTGGGACGTGAGCAGGTGTTCGTACAGCGATTCAAGTTCGGCCACGGTGGCGCACCAGTCGAAGCGGGCCTCAACGTGGCTGCGGCCGGCCTCTCCCAGCGCCCGGGCATGGTCAGGCCGGCCCAGCACCGCCGCCAGGGTCTCCACAAGGCCTTCCGGCGTGCAGCCCAGCCGCGCATGCACGCCATCGACCACCCCCAGCCCCGAGACCCCCTCGGGCGTGCTGACCAGCGGCAGACCCGCGGCCAGGGCTTCCAGCACCTTGAGCTTCGAGCCGCCACCAGTGCGCAAGGGCGCCAGGAAGGCGGCGGCTTCGGCCTGCACCTCGGTCAGGTCCGGCACATAGCCTCGCCACTCGATGCGGGCATCAGTGAAGCGGCGCGGCCAGGCTCCCGGCAGCGCATGCCCGCAGACGATGAAGCGCGTGTCCGGCCGCTGGAGCCACAGGCGCGGAAAGATCTCGGCGAGCGCCCATTCGACGGCGTCCAGGTTGGGGGCGTACTCGTAGTTGCCGACGAACAGCACCTTGCCGCCGCCGACAGCCGGCGTGACCCGGGCGAAGGCACGCGTGTCCACGCCGTTGGCCACCACGCCGACCGGCCGGCCGCCGCTGATCCTTTCCATGGCCAGGGCATCGGCCTCGGTGACGGCGGCCACCACGCCGGCCTGCGACAGCACGCGCCGCTCCCAGCGCCTGGCGCGCCACTGGTCGTAGCGGGCCAGCGGGCGCAGCAGCGCCGGCCACTTGCCGTAGGTGGCCGCGCCCAGCTGCGATTCGACGTTGTGCTCGCACAGCACGAAGGGTTGGCGATGGCGGACCAGCGCGGATTCGAAGGGCTGGAAGCTGTAGCTGTGCTCGATCTGCACGACATCCCAGTTCCCCTCGCTCAGCAGTTCATCGAAGCGAGCCGCCAGCGCCGGGGCATGGCCATTGACGGTGGTCAGCAACGGCCAGGGTGACAGCGCCGCATGCCACAAGGTCTGGGGGTGCCGCAATGCCCGCCGCGGCAGCACGATCAGGCGCTCGACCAGGGGCGCGAGCCGCGCGCGGGTCTCTTCGTCCACCGGCGTCTTGGACTGGACCAGCAGCGTGATGCGGTGCCCCCGCTCGGCCATGCGGCGCAGCAGGTTGTATTGCCTGGACTTGCCGCCACTGGTGATGGGCCAGGGCAGGTAGGGCATGGTCCACAGGATGCGCAGCGGATGCGCGGAGGCGGGGTGCATCTCTCAGGCCACCAGGATCTGCAAGGCCGTGTCCAGGGGCACGGTCACCCCGGCGGGGCCAGGCTTGAGCGTCACCTGCGTGCCCTTGAGCGGGTGGTGCAGCACGGCCTCCTTGCGCCACTGGGGCAGCGTGACGCTGACGGGTTTGTCAGACCAGCACATCCACACCTGGCGGCCATCCGGGCGCTTCCAGGCAATGCTGACCAGGCCATCGGGCACACGGCCCTCGAGCTTGGGCGGCGTGTCGGGCTCCAGGCGTGGGCCGCAGACCTGCAGGAAGCGCTGCAGCGCGTGGTAGACGGGCTTGGGCTCGCCGTTCTCGCGCAGCAGGCCGTAACGGCGGTCGCGCACGCTGGCGCGCGCGTCGAGGTCGGACAAGGTGAACAGGAAGACGCGGTCGTAGTCGAAGGCCGCCATCAGCGCCAGCCGGCGCAGCACGTAATCGGCCTGCCCCTGCTCGCCGATGATGGGTTGCTCTTCCTTGGGGCCGTCGTAGCTGGACCAGCCCCACTCGGTGGCCCAGATCTGCTTGACGCCGGCCGCCCGCAGCCACTGGTGGCCCGGAACCACCTTGGTCGGGAGATCACGCTCATCGTCGTCCGCGCCCTCGGGTCGCGCGGTGTAGGGATGGTAGGCCACGATCACGTTGAGGTTGAAGGCACCCAACTCGCCCAGCCGCTGGATCATCAGGCCGCCAGTGGACATCTCGCTGAAATAGGCCATGCCGGCCATGGCGACGGGCTTGTCGGGCACGACGGCGCGCAGCGCCTGCACGGCCGGCAGCAGCAGCCGGCCATAGCCTTCCGGGTCTGCCTTGGGCGCCCAGAAAGCCAGGATGTTGGGCTCGTTCCAGACCTGCCACACATCGACCTGCGGGTAGCGCTTGGCCAGGTGCATCATGCGCAGCGCGTAGGTCTTGGGATCCCGGGGCGGGAACTTGTCGAAGTACTGCGCGTACTTGTCGGAAGGCGACACCGAGGTCGCGAAACGGGGTGTGCCCACCACGTAGGTGATGCTGCGCAGGTTCATCTGCCGCACCAGGGCCATGGCCTGGTCGATGGGCTTGAGGTTGTACTTGCCCTCCTCGGGCTCCATCAGCATCCAGTGCAGGCCCAGCCGCACCCACTCCAGCCCCAGCGCCTTGAACCGCTCGGCCTGCTTGCGCGCCACCTCCGGCGGGAACCACTGGAACTGGGCGTTCACACCCAGCCAGTCTTTCCAGACCACCGCGCGCACGGGCTTGAGCTCGATGGGCTTCGGGCCGCGGGAGAACCAGCCGCTCGCCTGCCCGAGGCCCGGCGCCATCAGCCAGGCGCTGGCGGAGGCCTTCCACAAGGTGGCCAGGTGTCTGCGACGGGCGCGCTGTGCGGTCTTCATCACAACCTCTTCGTTGTGGGCCGGGCCGTGCTCTGGGCCGAAGGCGGCAGGGTGGTCGGGCGCGGCTGTGTGCGGCCTTGCGCCAGGCGTTTCTTCGACAAGGCATCGAAGTGCTGGCGAAAGCGCAATCCATTGAGGGGCCACAGGCGCTGGGATGAAAGCACCGCAGCCTGCCTGGCCCAGGCCGCGGCCTGCTCGGGCGCCTCCATCAGGGCGGCCAGGACCTGCGTCAGCGCGGACACATCACCCTGCGGATACGCCTGGCCATTGCCCGAGCTGATCTCTTCGGCGAAGGAGCGCGCATTGGAGGTGATGGCGCCCCGCCCCGAGGCAATGGCCCAGGCCAGCGCCGCGCTGGTGCCGCGCATCTGCCCCAGCAGCGACAGCTTGCGGGGCTCCCAGTAGGGCAGCACCATCACGTGGTGACGCTGGATCAGCCTGGCGATGTCGCGCTCATCGATGTCGAGCTCCCAATCCACCTGGGCGTCCAGGCCCTTGGCGGCCACGCGCGCGCGCAAGGCATCCAGGTAGCTGCCCCCAGCTCCATAAGTGATGTCGGGCGCGGTACCGCCCGCGATGGTCAAGCGCACCGGCGTGCGCTCGGCCCCCTGCTTGGCAATGACGCGGGCCAATGCATCGACCAGATCCTCGATGCCTTTGCCCGTGTAGATGTAGCCGAAATACAGCAGCTTGAGCGGCCCTTCCGGGGGCAATGGCGGCAAGGGCGCGGGCGGCACCTCCAGGGTGCCCAACGGGATCACGGTGATCTTGTCGCGGGGAATGCCCATGCGAGCCGCCAGGCGGTTGGCCCCGGTGTCGGTGAGCGTGACCAGGCCATCGATCTGGCGCGCCAGCCGGCGCTCAGCCCACAGCGTGTGCGGATCGCACAGCACGGCAAGCAACTGCATCAGCGGGCGGGGCAGCAGGCCGGAGGCATCGAGCGCACGCCAGATCCGGCTGACCGGCCGCCACACTAGGCGTTCGGGGTCGTGCACCGTGATCGACAGGGCGGGCCGGTCCGGCAGCCGGGCCAGCGCGCACAGCGCGAAGAACTCGCTGGTGCGGCCACCGCCGATTTCCGCGTGCACCACATCGACACGGGACCAGTCACGCTCAGCCACCCAGCGGTGCGCATCCGCCAGGCTTTCGATCGGCTTCTGTCCGAGCAAGGGCGTGAGCACATCCACGCCCGCGCCGTTGAGCGCGTGCCGGCACTGGGCCGCGTAGTCGGCGATGCCAGTGCGTTCCGGCGGCAGAGGAGACATGAGAACCACGCGCATGGGCAGTCCTTCAGCGCTGCAGCCAGCGCAGCACGTGAGGTGGTACTTCGAAGCGGCGGCGGTTGATGATCACGCCATCGACCTTATGGAACGCCGTGCGCAGCACCCCCAGGGCATTCTCGACCACGGGCACGGTGCTGGCGCGGGCCTCGACCACCAGCACGATCAGGTCCGCGCGGCTCAGCCGCACGAAGGCCTCACGGTTGCTGAGCAGGCCTGCGGCCTCCACCAGCAGCACCTCGCCAGGCTGGGCGCGGTCGGGCTCGCCCTCGGCCACGTTCAGGCGCACGCTCAATCCCTGGGCCTGCAGCAAGGTGCGCAGGCGCTGGGCGATGAAACTCACGCCCTCCTTGGGGCGCGACGAGGTCAGGCCCACGGTCAGGCCTTTCTCCGCCACGCGATCGAGCGGCAGCATGCCGTAGATGCGGTACAGACTGGCGTGGAACTCGTTGTCCTCGCCGCCACCGCCGACGATGTCCTTGATGGTGCTCCACAAAGGCACGCCGAAACGCTGCTCGACACGGCCGCCGTCGTGGATGCGCTGGTCCACGAGCGAGCGCAGATAAATCACCAGCAGCCCGACCATCAGGCCGGCCGGCACGGCCAGCGCCAGCAGCAGCAGGCTCTTGGGCGACACGCGCGACGGGTTGAAGGTGGCTTGTTCTATCTGGGAGATGTTGTTGATGCGGCTCTCGTCCAGCGCCTGGTCGATGCGGGCCTTCTCGAGGCTGTCCAGGTACAGCAGCCGCCCCTTCTCCGCCACGGCCAGGGCCTGCTCCAGCCTCGCCAGCTCGGGCTCGCTTTCGAGCACCTGGCGGCGCGCGGCCTCCAGTTCGGTGATCTCCTTGTCGTACACGGACGAGAAGGTAAGCAGTTCGCGAAGGCGCACGGATTTTTCGAGTTGGTTGCGCTCGATGGTGGCGCCCAGTTCGTTGGGCGTGCGCCGCTCCGAACGCTGCACGCTGTGCTCCTCGGCCCTCACCTGCTTTTCCATCGCGGCGATGCTCTCGTTGAGCGAGACGACAAGTGGCGCCGATTCCTTGTAGACGCGCAAGGCTTCCGCGCGCTGGCGCTTGAGATCGCTCAGCTGATTGCTCAGGGCCAGCCAGGTCGGGCCATAGCCCAGCTCACGCTCGGCCACAACCTCGCGAGGCAGTGTCTTCGCACGATTCGACGCATATTCCAGGCCCTGCTGGGTGGCGTCCTTCTCGGCCAGGATCTCGGCACGGCGGGTGCGCAGCTCATTCAGGCGCTTGGTGAGCGCCTCGATGCGCTCGCTCGCGCTGACGCCCTGGATCTTCTCCAGGCGCGCACGCCACAGGGCCTTGGCCGACTCGATCTGCTGATCGGCGTCACGCACCTTGCCCTCGTAGAACACCACCAGGCCCTTGCGGCCCAGCACCGTGGTGCGCTCGTCCATGTAGACCTTCACCCAGGTCTGCATGATGCGTTGCGCCACCAACGGGTCGTCCCACACGAAGCGCAACTCCATCACGTTGGAGCCGGGCCCGTGGGTGGCCACGAACTTGTCCTCCAGCTTGGCCGCCAGGCGCTCCTCGGGGCTCTGGAGTTCGGTCAGTCCAAGCTTGTTGGTGACCCAGCGCAAGGCTTCCAGCACGGCCAGAGCCACCTTCTTGACATGGAACTTGACCGTCTTCCAGATGCCCTGCGGCGGCGGCTGGTTGGCCATCTCGACGAGGTACAGGCGCGCCACCTGGTTGATCACCGGCCGGCCGGTAAGCATCTTCTCTTCGTCGATGATGGGATCGCGCTGGCTGACCTGCGAGAACATGGTCTGGCGATCTCCAGCGTCCAGCGGCACCGTGAGGTTCTCGCGGCCGGGCTTGATCAGCAGGCGAGCCTCGGAGGCGTACTTGGGCGGCATCAGGAATGCCACACCCAGGGCGATCAGCACGGTCAGGCCGAAGGCCACGAGGAACTCGCGGCGAAAGATGTAGAAGAGGCGCAGCAGGTCGCGGAAAGAGCGGATGTCGATCATGTTGTGGTTATGCGCCGGATCATTTCACGGTCAACGTGCTGTCGTTGGAGCCAAGGGTCTTGCTGAAGCTGAAGCCCACGGCACGGCTGAACGGCAGCAACTGGTTGATGTAGACATCGACGCCATCCGCGGCATTGCCGGCGCTGGACTTGGGCACGAAGATGATGTCGCCACGCTGGAAGGTCAGGGTGGCGCGGCCCTGCGCGGTCGGCTCGAGCATCTTGGCGAGGTCGACGAAGTAGACCTGGTAGCGCTCCTGCTCGTCCATGCGCATCAGTGCCACCATGCTCGGATCGGCGGAAGGCAGCAGGCCGCCCGCGGCGAAGATGGCCTGCTCCACGCTCACCAGCGCGCCCATCTCGATGGGCACCGGGTTGCGCACGGCGCCGGCCACGATAACGCGGTTGCTGGGCGAGGTGGTGATGTTGATGGTGACACCCGGCTCGCGGTAGTAGGTATCGAGCCGGACCTTCATCTCGGCGGCCAGTTCATCGGGGGTCTTGCCCGCGGCCTCGACCCGGCCGATGAATCGGTAGGAAAAGCTGCCATCGCCGCGCACCACATAGCTCATGGACTGGGCATCCTCGACGAGGTTGCGCAGGTCCATCGCGGTGGGCTGGCTGTCGGGCACGATGCGCAGCACATCGCCGGGGCGCACGCGCGTAGGCAACTTGGGCAACTGGGCCAGGTCCTCAGGCTTGAGCAGACGGGCCTGAAAAGCCTCGCCACGCGGCGGGACCAGGGTGCCCATCGGGGTGCAGGCCGCTGCCAGCAGGCAGATCACAACGGTCGCGAAGTACTTCATCATGTCAGGTGCAGGGGGGTGCTCAATACTGCGGAAAGGGCCGGCGTTCAGTTGCCTGGTTGTCGCTCGAGCCCGGGGCCGGACGGCTCCGCCCGCCACCTCGCGTAAGAACGCGCCAAGCCTTTTCTGGATGGCCGAACCACCCAGGGTACCCCGAACTTGGCGAAGAACCGCGCCATGCTGAGCAAGTGCGTCTTGCCCGATTGGGACCAGATGCCGGCGGCGCTCTGCCGCTGGTGTTCGTGCACCAGTTCCACGCCCGGCACGGCCAACACCTGCCAGCCATTCACCCACATGCGCGCGCACAGGTCCACTTCCTCGAAATAGAGGAAATAGCCCTCGTCCATGCGGCCGATCTGCTGGAAGGCGGACACCCGCACCACGAAACCCGTACCCATTACCCAATCGGCCTCGAAGGGCTCCGTCGACCATTTGCGCTTGAGCAGATGCGAATCGACACGCGCACGCATGGGGCCCCAGCGGCCCAGCAGGGTGCGCCGCGCCAGGATGTCCGGCAAGGAATAGAAACGGCGCGCGGAATACTGCAGCGTGCCATCTGGATTGATCAAACGGAGTCCAGCGACACCTAACCGCGGCCGCTGGTCGAAAAGCCGGATGATCACATCAATGTTGTTGCGGTTGAAATAGGTGTCCGGGTTAAGTACGAGCACCAGATCGGTGCCCAACTTCTGCACCCCAAGATTGACCCCTGCTCCGAAGCCGCCATTTCGGCTGGAAAGCACTACCTGAACGCCTGCAGGCAGTACCGACTCCAGTTGCCGCCCTGAGCCATCCGGTGAAGCATTGTCGACCACGACGATGTCTTGTGCCCGCACAACGCCATGGGCCAGCAAAGAGGCGACGCAGTTGATCGTCAGAGCAAGCGTGCCGTAATTGACGATCACCGCCCCCAACTTGCAGGTTGCGTCGCCAGGTTGCTGAAGGGTTGACATTGAACGCCCCCACGGAGCCTTGTGACCGATTCCACCAACAATTTGAAGATGGGACTCACCGCATTTTGCTTGCTCGACCAAGACAGACAAACACCCAGGACGAGTGTTTCGCCGTTAAACAAGGAGAAAGTGTCGTTCCATACGTACAAATTGCATGGGGAGGTGGCGCTCTATCCCAGGGAGATCTAGGCAGATGCCGTTCAGCGACGACCCCATCATGATGGGAATCCCCTTTTTGCGTGGCTTGGGGAGACGTGCGCACACGATAAACTGGTTGCGTACAAAATCCAATCAAGGGAACCATTCATGCCTGCGTCACCAACGCTCGACAGTTCAGAGCTTTTCCACCTTGCACTGGAATCCGCCCGACGGGATGATCATGGCGCCGCGATTACTTACCTCAAGCGTGCTGTGGAACTGCCAGACGGAGCGGCTGCTTCTGCCTTTGACTATGCTCGCATGCTGTATCTTTTAGGGGCAGAGTATGCTCAAATTGGCCTGATGGATCGTGCGCGGGAGCACATGCAAGGGGCCATCGAGATGGCCCCGGCACTGCATACCGCGCGCTTCCAGCTCGGCCTTCTCCTCATCACGCAGGCCTTGCCCGACCAGGCACTCGAGGTGCTCGCGCCCTTCAAATCGCTGGGAGATCAGCACATGTTCTTCCATTTGCGGGCCGGCCTCGAGCACCTTGTCCGGGACGAGTTCGATCTGTGCAAAGTCAGCCTCGTGAAGGGCATGCAGTTGAACGAAGCCAGCCCGGAGTTCAATTCGGCGCTCAATGGGGACATTCAGAAACTCCTGAACGCGCTGCCTCAGGCCGGCGGCGGCAATGATGGCGAGCCCGAGCCGGCGGTGGAAGCGGGTTTCGCGATGTCGGCGTACAACCGCGGCGGCAACACCCACTGATTCATGACATCCCCTGTCGACGGCCCCGCAGCGATCAACGCGATCACGGCGCTGATCGCACAGGCGCTGGGAGGCGCCAAGCCCAACGCCGCGCAAGAGCGGCGCAGGAGGGGGGTCTCGAAGCCGTCGCCGCTCATGCCTGCCGCCACAGTGCGCACGCGGGCGACCCTTCAGGACCTGATCACGGCCAGAGCGGAAGAACTCAACCCCGACGCGCCGGACTTTCGCTCGCGCGCGCTTCGCCTGGTCGTCGAAGCCTCACTCCTGCAGGCTTTCGGGCAGCAATTGATCAACGCACCACGATTTCAGAGCATGGTGGACGCGGTGTGGCGAGACATGGAGTCGTCGCCTCAGTTGCAGGCCGACATCTGCGCCGCGCTGGACAGGCTCATCAAGCCCCCGCCCAGGCGGCCGACCGCACGCTAGGCGCTGCATGGCCGCAACGTCAGCGCAGGCCCACCTTCAAGACCAGCTTGCTCACCAGTTCCTGAAGCTCGGCTGCATTCGAGCCGGCCAGCAGGTTCTGCGCATACCTCGCCGCAAACCCCTCGCGGTCGAGCAAGGTCGCACGGCGGATGCTGGCTCGTGCCAGCTCCTCATGGCCGGCCAAGGCATGGACCACCGCCAGCGTTCCATGCGACTCCGCGAAGGCCGGGCTGACGGCGATCGCCGCCTGGATCGTAGCCTCGGCATCCGAAAGGCGCTTCTGGATGATGTAAAGCCAGGCCAGCGTGAGATGCGTTCCGGGATGCTCCGGATAGATGTCCAAGGCCTTCTTGAGGTCGGCAATGGCCTCCTCATGGCGGTTGGCGATCAGGCCGACGGACCCGCGCAGCAGCCATATCCTTCCGTCATCCGTGCGCACCTTCTGCGCCTGATCGATCCAGCGCTGCGCTTCGTCCAGGTCTCTGTGCAGCAGACTCCGGCTGGCCAGCACATGCAGGGATTCATAGGCATGGGCAGGCGAGATGTCCTGAGCCTGCTGCGCCATCGCAAAGGCATCTTCCGCGCGGTCCAGGTCGAACAGGATCGCACTGACGCTCGACAGCAGGCGAGGATTGCCGGGCCAGGATGCGAGCGCCTCCCGGCCCACCGCCTCCGCCACGTCCAGCCGCTGGGCATGCCAGTGGGCC
Source organism: Burkholderiales bacterium UBA1834 (assembly GCA_002339015.1). GTDB lineage: Bacteria > Pseudomonadota > Gammaproteobacteria > Burkholderiales > Burkholderiaceae_C > Aquabacterium. Next base: position 88,356 of record DDJC01000044.1, on the reverse strand, counting down.
AGCACCGTGATCTCCGCCGCCATCTGACCGATGGCGTCCTCCCGAAAAGGCCCTTGGGCCCATTCGACGGCCTCATCGAAGCGCCTCAGATTCAGCCAGGCGCGCGCACCTTCGAGCCGCACCCCCTCGTCATCGGGCCAGCGCTCCAGGGCATCGACGGCGAGGCGAGAGGCCTCCTGGCTGTTACCCGTCTTGACCAGGGCATGGATGGCCGCGGCCTCGTCCCCGCCTTCCGAGAGGCCCAATTCGCGCAGTCTGGCCACGGCCTGAGCCGCCTGTCCGTATGCGCGCACCCGCATGGCCTCTCCCGCGATGTCGCGCAGCAAGGACGGGTTTTCGCTGTCCTCCTGCGCGAAAGACAGAAGGCGCTCGAGTCGAGCGGTGTGCGGGTCGGTTGAAGATTGATTGCTCATGAAAGACTTTCTTGCCCGGCCAGACCGTGGCGTTCATCCCATCAGGTTGTTCAGGGTAGGCGTATCCAGACTATCGCGCAGTTTCTCCAGGGCTTGCCTGTGCAACTGCGAAATGCGGCCTTTGGAAAGGGCCAGCGCCACGGCCAGCTGCTCGAAATTCTGGTGATCGAAGTAATGCCCGTCGATGATCATGCGCTCTTTGTCGGTGAGCGTGTCCAGCGCCGCCAGCAGGCGCCGCTGCAACTGCTTGAATGACAGGTTGGCTGCGCCGTCATCCCAGTGCGGGATGTCGTCATGGATGTACAGGGCGGTGTCATCGAGCATGAAGGCCACCGCCAGGCCCACGGACACATCCACCAGCCGGGCGAACGCCGCGTCCACCTGTTCGGCGCCGGCGTCCCGGGCTCCATCGACCAGGGAGCCCAGGCGGTCGTCCCTCAGCCGCCGCAGGGTGGCCACCTGCTGGTTCACCTCGGTCGATTTCTCGAGCCCTGACAGGATGGCCCCGCGTATGCGGTAGGACGCGTAGGTCTCGAAACGCGCGCCGAGACTGGGGTCGTACCGATCCATCGCCTGCAGCAAGCCCTCCATGCCGAACTGTATGTACTCTTCGAAAGGCACGCCGTTGAACCGATGGATGTTGTGCACGCTGGACGCCACGATCCGCACCAGCGGCATGTAGGACATGGCCCGTACATCACGATCTTGCCCGACGGTGTCGGCGGCAGGCTCCATCACATGGCCACGCTATTGATAAGAGCCCACGATCGCCCTCAGGATCAGGCCCCAGCCGTCAATCAGCACGAACAGCAGCAGCTTCAGCGGCAAGGACACCGTGATCGGCGGCATCATCATCATGCCCAGCGACATGAGCACCGCCGACACGATCAGGTCGATGAGCAGGAAGGGCAGAAAAATGACGAACCCCACGGAGAACGCCACTCTCAGTTCGGAGAGCATGAACGCCGGCACCAGCTGGTAGAGATCCGCCGATTCGGCCTTGTCGGGCGAGGGCTTGCGCACCATGGACGCCACGAGGTCCAGATCCTGGTCCCGGACATGCCTGGCCATGAAGTCCTTAAACGGCTGCACCCCGGCCTCGGCCGCCTGCCTGAGATTCAGCTTGCCTTCGACGAAGGGCGTGTAGGCCGTCCGCTCGACTTTCTCGAGGGTCGGCGCCATGGTGAAGAGGGTCAAAAACATGGCCAGCGTGATGAGGACCGCATTGGGCGGTGTCTCCGGCAGGCCCAGCGCATGGCGCACGAACGAGAGCGTGATGATGATGCGTGTGAACGACGTCATCGCCATCAGTGCCGCCGGCACCAGGCTGATCAGCGACAACCCGATCAGGGTGCGGATATAGGGCGTCATCTGCTGAGCGCTGTCCGCCCCCATCAGTTCACGGTTGCTGACTGCCGGCAGGGCATCCAGCAACCCCTGTGCCTGCGAGGCCCCCTGCAAGACCAGCAGGGAGAGCACGAGCACGGCACGCAGGCCCGGCCCGGACAAGGAACGCGCGCCCATGTCAGGCTCCAGGACGGCGCATTGCCGTCGCCCAGTGGATCCGGGCCAGGTCGGGGGTGCCCCTCGGTGGCGCTTCGGCGACCACCTGAAGTTGCGCCGCCGTGCTTTCGAACACCATGATCTGGCGGCCCGCATGCCGGACCAGCATGACACGCGAGTGATCGCTCAGGGCCGTGGTCGACAGCAACTCGGGAGGCCCCTGGAGGGCGTCCTGGCGATGCCCTCGATAGCCCCATTTCTTGAGCATCAGCAGGCCGCCGACCCCCAGCGCCAGCACCAACGGCAGGGCCCAGGCGAGACGGACAAGGTGATCATCCATGCCGGTCACTGCAGGCGAGGCTGCGAGGTGATGCGCACACCGAAGTGTTCGCCCACGGCCACCAGGGTGCCTTGCGCGACCAGGTGCCCTTCCGCCAGCAGGTCGATCGGCTGGTTCACCAGGCGATCGAGGGCCACCGTCGCGCCGGCCTTGAGCGCCGTGAGTTCGGCCACCGACAGTTCGGTTTCACCGAGCCGGGCGGTCAGCTTGACCTTCAGCCCGCCCAGGAAAGGCAGGGTCTGGGCCGTTGCCAGCAGAGGCTTGCCCTGCCCATCGGAGGGCGTCAGGACAGGCACATCGATTTCTTTTGCTTCGGTACTCATGGCAATTCGGTTCGGGTTCAGTGCGTGATCGGTTTGGAAGGCTGCGCCGGCGCCTTGGCTGGGCCGACGAGTTGAATGGCGAGATGGTCACCGAGCTGGCCCAGGTCGACGGCCAGCACCGCCCGGCCGGGGGGCGCGCCATTCGCCAGCGTGGTAGCGTCCAGGATGGTGGGTTCGAGGCCCGCTTGCAGAGGCTCGGCCAGCAACGCAGGGAAGCGCACCACATCGCCCTCGCGCAGGGCCATCAGGTCCTCGACAGACACGTCGATGACACCCAACGCCAGGCTCAGCCGCACGGGGTGGCTGCCGAGCAGGGCCGGCAGAGCGGTCAGGTCGGGCCGAGGCGACGATGCGGCGGTCTGGCGAGCGTCGAACACGGCGCAAGCCTCTGGCGTCAGCAGGCAACGCAGCCCCAAGGCCGCCATGTCCACCACCAGGGCGCCCGTGTACGGACGCAGCCAATCGGCCGCGCTGGCGGCGTCCACGCCATAGAGCCTGCCAGCGTTGCCGGGTCCGTCCGCCGGGCTGCAACCCAGCGCCTGGAGAACCCTTCGCTGAAGATCCCTCAAGGCCTGAGCCGCCACATCCAGGGCCCAGTCGCCGGAGCCGCCCAGCCCCTCGGGCGGCACGTCCCTGCCCAGCAGCATGCCCGCCACGCGGGACAGGGCATCGGCCTGCTGCTGCCACCACAACGCGGCAGAGGCGGCCTGCGCGTCAGGCTGCCAGCCCGGCGCATCGCCCCCGAGATCAGATGCATCCGGGTCCCGCAGCACGAACGCAGCCGTGGCCTGGTCCGGTACCCAGTGGGCACGCCAGGCGCCGAACGCCGCGGTCAGCGCTTCGCTCACCGACGCACGCAGCGACTGCGCAGGGAGCAGGAGGTCACGCACTTCGCCCGTCATCGGCTCTTCATTTCATAGAGGTCCTGGATCATCTCGCTGGCGGTACTGAGCACTTGCGAGGAAGCCTGGTAGCCGCGCTGGATCAGGATGAGGTCACTGAACTGGCCTGTCAGGTCGACGTTGGAGAGTTCGAGGTTGGCAGCGCGCAGCGTGGAATTCACGCCCGAGGCCACATAGCGCGGCTTCGTGGCGCCACGCTGCTCGAACAGGGCGCCGGACACGGTCTGCAGATCGTCCGTGGACGCGAACTTCGCCAGCGCGATCTGGCCACCGGTGCTGACCTGGCCGTTGGAGTAGTTCACCGTCAGCACCCCGAGGTCGTTGAAGCTGATCTTGGTGGCGGTGCCTGGCGCATAACCATCGCTGCTCTTGACGGCCAGGGAGGACGACGTGCCGGTGGAGTACCCCGTCACGTCGGAGCCGAGCCGAAGCGCCACCGGGGTCAGGCGTCCATCGGGCGACCGGATGGTCACCACGACCTCCGAGGCCGTCGGATCGGGAATGCTGCCGATCATCCGGAACTGCTGGCCCACGGTCGACAGCGTGCTCACCCCCTCCGTCACCGTGATCTGCCACACACCCGATCCGCTCGTGGGATTGGAGACGAGCTTCAGCTTCAGCACATGCTGCCCGCCCTGCGCGTCGTACACCTTGATATTGTCGATGGTGTGCTCGGTATCGGCGGTCGAAGACACGTTGGATGTCAGGTTGCCGCTGAAGGTCACCAGGGTGCTGATCTTGGGAGGATTCGTGCCCAGGGAACCGAGCTCGAGAGGCCCCGCCAACTGCTGCCCCTTGAGGCTCATCACCTCATGGCCATTCTCGGTGCTTACCAGGCGGCCAGCCGGATTGAATTCGAAACGGCCGCTTTTCGTGAAGAAGATTTCGCCCCGATCATCGCGGAGCACGAAAAAGTCCGTGCCATCGATGGCCATGTCGAGATCGCGTCCGGTCTCCCGGATGTCGCCGGCGGTGAAGCTCGTGGTGGTGCGCAGAACATCCAGCCCGCCACCGGGCAAGGGGTTGGAGGTCTCGTTCCTCGGATCCCCCGCTTCGTTCAGGAAGACATCGGCGAACTGAGGGCGACCGCTCTTGAAGCCGGGCGTGTTCATGTTCGCGACGTTGTCGCTGATCGTCTTGAGGCCCTTCTGGTGGCCACTCAGACCCGAGGTGGCGATGAGGATGGAATCCAGCATGATGAGTGAGTCTCCGAATGTCAGCGGATGGTCTGAACCTGTGCCAGGGTGATGCCGGCAAACACTTCGCCGTTCGCGCCTTTGACCGTGATCTGAGGTTCGCCTGCCACCATCGTCAGTGCGGTGACCTGACCCGACACCGTGCCCGTGGCCAGGTTGGCGTCGACGGTCTTGCCCAGCAGGCCGACCGATTGGTTCAGCGACTGCAGCGACAGCAGGCGTTCGATGTTCTCGTTCAGCTGCCGGCTCGTGTCCAGGGACGAAAACTGCGCCATCTGCGCCAGGAAATCCTTGTTCTCGACCGGTTTGAGCGGATCCTGGTAGGTCAGCTCGGTCATGAGGATGCGCAGCAGGTCGTCCATCGACAATCCGGCCGCCTTGGTGGCGCTGTCGATGGAAGAGTTGTTGATTGCACTGACGGCCATGTGGTGTTCTCCTGGATGAGATGGTCAGCAGACCAGCAGGATGGACGCCGTGCTGCCGCCTTCCTGCTGATAGATGGGACGTCCGTTCAGATGAACGGATCCGAGCGGACGGCCCCGCTCCGGCTGTTCCTGATCGAGCCGCGCCGCCAGCGCGATCGCCTGAGCATCGTCCAGGCCGCTGGCACGCAGGAACAGCCTGCGCTGGCCCGATGCATCGACGACGAACGTGGCGCGCCAAGGCATCTCGGAGGCGCAGGCCTCTGCCTGGGCCCAGGGCGACGCCGCCTGAGATGAAGCCTGCTCCGGTGCAGCGGCAGAAGGCCTGGCGGATGGCGCCACCGCCCGCCCTCGGGCGACAGGCTCGGGCACGGTGAGTGTGGCCACGGCCAGGCGTGCATCGGATTGAACCGACGCCAGACCGGGCGAGCGCAGCGGAACGGCCGCCCAGTGACAGCCCTCGGCTGGGGCGACAGGAAGCTCCTTTGCGGCCGGGACATCCGGGAAAGGCACGACAGGATCCGCCGGGGGAGCTCCGATGGCAGCGGCCTGCGTGCCAAAGGAACGCCCAGGGAGCGCGTTCGAAGCGGCCTGTGCCTGTACGGCCGTCGCGGCATCGAACACTTCCTGCCAGAACGCGTCCTGGGTGCGCGAGGGAACAACCGGGTTCCTGTCCGCGGCCGGCATGGAGGCGCCGGGCGCCAGGGGATCAAATATCTGCATGGGCGTGTCCTTCCCTGACATGCTGGCCCAGCCAGAGGTCTTCGAGCATGAGCGATTCGAGCCGGTCGCGCTCCTGGGCGCAGGCCCGGCGCTGCGACAGGCACCGGTCATGCAAGGCGTTCACGGCGGCCTGCTGGCTGGTCACCGCCGCCTCCTTGGCACCCTGATCCGCCGTCGCCAAGTCGAGCGCGGCCTGCCGGTCGGCCATGAGATCGACCGCTGCCCGATGCTGGCGGCTGAGGCGGGTCATCTGCTCCGGCACGAGGCTCCCGCCCACCGTCTGGCTTTGCTGCTGGGCCGTGACGATCGCGTCGCGTTGACGGCGGATGGTGGCCAGGCTGTCGGCATGTCGCCCGGCCTCGTCCCTCGCCAGCGCCAGTTCGTGGCGCGCATGGTCGAGTTCCAGGTGCCGGATGGCATGCAGAGACCGGGAAGCCTGGAGTTGCTGCTGAAGCTGGCGCAGCTTCATGGCAGGACTCCGGAAGGTGACAGTGCCCGGCGCAACGAATCCCAGGCCTCGCCCGACACCACCTTCTCATCCACGCCCTGGGTCCGGACACCCCGCAAGCCCGGCAGCACCTGCAGGGCACGGTCCAGCGCCGCATTGCTGCCCGGGCGGTAGGCGCCGACCTCGATGAGTTGACGATTGCGCTCGTGGTGAGAAATGCATTGCAGCGCATCCGCGACCAGCGCCCTCTGGTCCTTGGACCACAGCACCGATGACAGGCGGCTGACGCTGTGCATCAGGTCGATGGGGGGGTACAGGCCTTCGGCCGCGAGATCCCGCGACAGCATGATGTGACCATCCAGGGTGGCGCGAGCCGTGTCCGACACCGGTTCGTTGAAATCATCACCCTCCACCAGCACGGTGAACAGCCCGGTAATGGAGCCCTCGCCCTCGGTGGTGCCGCAGCGCTCGCACAGCGCGGGAATCTCGGAGAACACCGAGGGGGTGTAGCCCCGCGAGGTGGGTGGCTCGCCCGAAGCCAGACCGATCTCGCGCCTGGCCATCGCGAGCCGCGTGAGCGAATCGAGCGTGAGCAATACGCTTTTGCCTTGATCGCGAAAGTACTCCGACAGCACCATGGCGTAGTAGGCCGCATTCAGGCGCACGATGGCAGGTGCCTCTGCCGTGGCCACCACCACCACGGCACGCTTGAGCCCTTCCGGGCCGAGATGGTCCTCCACGAACTCCCGCACCTCGCGGCCCCGTTCACCGATCAGCGCCACCACGTTCACGTCCGCCTGCATGCCACGCGTCACCATGCCCAGCAGCGTGCTCTTGCCCACGCCGCTGCCGGCGAACAGGCCCACCCGCTGGCCACGCCCCAACGGCAGGAAGGTGTCGATGGCCTTCACGCCCGTGGGCAGAAGATCCTGGATCCGCCTGCGCCGCATCGCGGGATTGCTCACCGCGGCCAAAGGGCGCAGATGCTCATGGAGCACAGGCCCCGCATCGTCGATGGGCTGGCCCAGCGCGTCCACAACGCGGCCCAGGAAGGCGTCACCCACTGGGGCCTGAAGGCCCTGGCCCAATGCCACCACGGTCGCGCCCACATAAACACCTTGCAAGGCGGCGAAAGGCGTGAGGCAGACCCGTCCGGCCCTGAAACCCACCACCTCGGCCAGCACCACCCCGCCATGCCGCGTATGGATCTCACAGAGTTCACCCAGGAAGGCATCCGGGCCATCGGCCTCCACGGCCATGCCGCTCAGCTCGGCCACCCGCCCTCGCCGCTCGAACAACTCCACCTTGCGCAGGCTGTCAGGCACAAGCCACTCCCGACGAGAGATCCGATGCGCGGTCAAGGCTGCGGTGCGTCTGGAGCGCGCGACGCAACCGTGTCAACTGGACGTCCAGCGAAGCGCAGTAGTCGCCTCTCGGCGTATCGATCACGCAGCCGCCGGACTCCAGCCGGTCGTCTTCCTCCAGACGCTCGGCCAGACGCCCCAGTTGCAGGCGCAAGGCATGGTCTCCGGCATCCAGCGCGCGCTGGATCGCTGCGCATTCGGCCGGATGAAGCCTCACACGTGTCACATCGCCCTCGTGCAGCCGCTTCATGACCTGCCTGATCATGCCTGCCACCACCGACGCATCCAGCGCATGTTCACCCATCAGCTGGCAAACGGCTTCGAACGCGATCTCGTTCGCGGCCCCTTCGGTCTCGCGCCAGAAGGCAGCCATGGATTCGTCGGCTCGGCCCAGGGCGGTTTCCAGCACGGCCAGCTGCTTGCTCAGCATCTCCTTGCCCGCCTGCACACCCTCGGCATGCCCTGCCGTCAGGCCTTCCTTGTAGCCCTGCTGGTAGCCGTCCTGTTTCGCAGCCTCCCGAGCCTCGTCGAGCTGCGCGTCGAACTGCCTGGACAGCTCTTCCCGCAAGCGCCGCTCGATGTCGTCGGCCAATGAGGGATCCGCCCTGGCGTGATCAACCGGCGCGTTCTGCACAGCACCCAGGCGCAGCCGAGAACCGTTCAGGGAAACTGATTTGATGATCGGCGTGCTCATGGAAGTGTGCTCCTGGAAATCCGGGATCTATCGGAAAAAACGACTCAGCCAGGAGCCGGCGCGCGCGGGGCGGCGCGGCCGTTCGCCTGGACTGTCCTGCGCCGGCAGGCCAGAACGCCCGACCTGGGCAAGCAGATGTTTCAGCAAGGCCTGGGCCATGGCGTCCTTGAGCACCACGCCCTCCTTCAACAAGGCATTCAATCGAATCCGCTGATCGACAGCCAGTGCAGCCAACACGCTCTCGCGCCAAGTCCACTCGCGAAGACCGAGCACAGCCGCCATGGTGGCCAGGGGCTGGCCTCCCAGTGCCCTGGACACATCGGCCACGGCCAGCGCGTCGACCTGCCGGAACAGCGCACCGGCACCACCGCGGCCCTGCTCGGCCAGCGACAGCCAGTCGCGGTCTTGCGGAATGCCCATGGCCCGCAGTTCGGCCAGCAGGGCCTGCACGGCAGCCCGCTGCTCATCCGACAGCTGCGCCAGCACCTGCGACCGCGCCGCGTCGGGCAGGGCGTGTATCAACAGGGCTGCCCGGCGGGGCGCCACCGCCTCAACCGGGTGCATGGTTCGGCCTCTCGTCCAGCCACTCGCGGACACGCTGCGTGATGAGCTCGATCTCTGCAGGCGTCGGCTCCTCGGGCTGGTGCGGGGCCGCACGCGGGTTGTCACGGCGGCCCCGGGCCATCGACACGACACCGATCAAGGCGAGCAAGGCCAAGCCCCCGATCACCAGCCAGAACGGGCGCAATGCGTGCTTACCGGCTTCGTCGGGATCGGGCGATGCCTGCGGGTGCCCCGGCGGCATTGCCCCCGCAGCAAGCCCAGTGGAGCCCGAGCCAGGCTGCGACACGCCAGACGGCATTGGCAGGAACACCACCGCCAGGGAGTCTCCGCGCTCCACATTGAGCCCGACCGCGTGACCCGCCAGGCTGCGCACCCTCGATTCATCAATCACCGTGGCACTGCGCGCCACCACGGCCACGCTGACACGCTCGATGCCACCAGGGCCAGTGGCGATCTGCTCGACACGGCGGCCGACCTTGTACTCCATCTCACGCGTCACACTGCCGGACGATGGCCCGCTGGCACCAGCCGAGGGCTCCGCCGACGCGGCGCTCTCCTGCCGCTGCGACTGCCGCTCGCGGACCAGCACCCCTGCGGCCTGCCCGCCCTTGCCATCGTCCGCAGGCACCACATCCTCGGTCGTCACGGTCACGTTGTCGAGCTGGAGCGTGGCGTCCACCGACACGCTGAACTCGCCCGATGGATCCATGTTCGACAGCAGTTTCCTGAGCTTGGCCTCGAGATAGGCGTCGACCTCGCGCTTGACCTCCAGGCTGGCATGGGTCGGGTCGGTATCCGTGCCCGAGGTCGTCTTGGTGAGGGCCTCGCCGGCCTGATCCAGGACGGCGATGTCCTTGAGCTTGATCTCGGGCACCGAAGCCGCCACCAATCGCTGGATGCCGCGCACCTGCCCCGCCGTCAATTGCGCGCCAGGCTGCATGGTCACGGTGACCGCGGCCGTGGGCAGCACCGACTGACGCCGCAGGAACCCCGATTCCGCCATCACCAGATGCACCCGGACCGATGCAACACCTTCGATGCTGGACACCGTCCGGGCCAGTTCGCCCTGCAAGGCCCGCTGGTAGTTCACCTTCTGCGTGAATTCGGTCGTCGAGAAATCCGTGTTGTTGAATATCTCGAAGCCCACGGCAGGCCCGCCCGTGGATCCATGGGCCACGCCCATGCGCACCCTGCCCACCTGGCTGGCAGGCACTTCCAGGGATGTGCCGTCCTCGGAAACACGGTAGGGTACCTTCAGCTTGTCGATCTCGCGCACGGCCGCTGCCAGGCGGTCGGGGCTGGCATCGCTGACCACCGTCACATACTCGGGCCTGAACGACCAATAGGCCAGCGCCGCAGTCAATGCGACCACGGCCACCGTGCCTGTCGCCAAGCCCGCCTTTTGGCCTGTCCCCAGAGAATTCCAGAATGAAGTCATGCTCATGATGTGCCCGTCACACCTGCATGCGGCTCAGGTCCTGGTACACCTCGAGCACACGGTTGCGGATCTGGATGAGCATCTGCACGCTGATCCGGGCCTTCTCCAGGGAGATCATCACGTCGTGGAGCTCCACGGGTTGCCCGCTGGCCAACTGCTGCAGGGCGCCCTCGGCCTTGGCGACGTCCGCATTGACCTGCGAGACCTGGCTGTCCAGCATCGCGGCGAAACCAGTGCTGGCCGCGCTGGCGGTGTCGGGGGCCGCGCCTTGCAGTTGGGCCGCCAACGCGGGCGAGAGGGGAGCGATGGCGCTGATGGCTTCGATCGTCATTGATTTCCTCCGATGTCGAGCGCACGGCTTGCCATGGCCCGGGCCGTTTGCAGTGCGGCCAGATTCGCCTCGTAGGCACGCAGCGCTTCCGTGATGGACACCATCTGGGAGAGATGGTCCACACCGGGGTAGCGGACCATCCCGCTCTTGTCCGCATGGGGATGACCAGGCTCGTGCACTAGGCGCGGCTGAGCCTGTAGATCACGGACCACCTCGGCCTGCGCACCCAATCCGCCGGCACCGTCGAGCAGCAAGCCGAAGGCACGGCCATGGGCTGCGGGTCGGGATACCACCTTGACCGGCTGGTAAGGCTGACCATCGGCAGCACGAATGGTCTGGGTATTGGCCAGATTCTGTGCCGCGGCCTCCAGCCTGGCCTTCTGCACACCCAGGCCGGATGCGCTGATTTCAAGAACTTGCAGATAGTCCATGTCAGCCTCGCGATCCTGAAGCGATCGCGCTGGCGATCGACATATAACGCGACAGCCCGCGTGTCAGGGCCTGATAGCGCAACGCATTGGCCGACAACGCCACCATCTCCTGCTCCAGCGCCACCTTGGTTCCCCTCGCCGAGTCCTGCGTGACCTGCGGCTCGACGCCGCCCAGTTCCGAGAGGGCTTCGGCCGGCGAGTCGGAGTCGGAAATGCGGCCCAGCGCATCCGCCAGATGCTGTTCGAACACGACCTTCATGCGGACATGATCCGGCGTGTTGACATTGGCGATGTTGTCGGCAATGAGGCTCTGCCGCAGGCTCGATGCCCCCAGCGCCAGGCGGACCGATTCGATGGTCACGGCCATTGAACTGCTGATTTCCATGAAAGCTTCCGGAAACGATGTCTATTGAACGATGAGCTCGGCGTGCAGCGAGCCCGCTGCCTTGAGCGCCTTGAGAATGGAGACCACGTCGCGCGTGTTCGTCTTCAGGCGTGCGAGGGCCTGCACCAGGTCGGCGACCGTGCCGCCCGTCTTCGTGACCAATGCCGCGCCGCTTTGCTCTCGGACATCGACACGCGTGTTGGTATAGGGCACGCTGGACACGCCTGGCGCGAAACCTCCGATCACCAGCGGCTGCGAGACCGCGTTGTCGGATACGACGGATATCTTCAGATCCCCGTACGAAATGGCCACCGGTGCGATCTGGACCGCCGCGCCCGCCACGACCGTCCCGGTGCGTTCGTTGATCACCACGCGCGCGCGCTGGTCCGGCCGGACGTCCAGCACCTCGATGCGGCGGACCAGGTCCACCAGGCGGCCCTGATAGGACACCGGCACATTCACCGCCACGCTCTGGGCATCGACAGGGCGCGCCGTGGACGCGCCCAGTTCGGCATTGATCGCATCGGCCACCCGGCCGGCCGTGGTGTAGTCCGACTCGAGCAGCGCGATCGAGAACTCATGGGTGCCCTGCTGCACCGAGGCCGCAGTGGGCGGCGGCACCTCCACGGTGGCGCCACCAGGAACCACCGCCGCCGTGGGATGGTTCTTCTGCATCACATTGCCATTGGCGTCGTATTTGTAGCCCCCCACCGTCAAGGCGCCCTGAGCCAGCGCATAGACCTGGCCATCGGGACCCTTCAGCGGCGACAGCAGGAGATTGCCGCCGACCAGGCTGCGCGCATCGCCTACCGAGGTCACGGTCACATCGACGGTGTCACCCGCATTGGCGAACGCTGGAAGGGAGGCCGACACCACCACAGCCGCTACGTTGCGGCTGTTGACGCTTTCCACCGGCACACCCACGTTGAACTGGGCCATCAGGTTCGAGATCGCCTGGCGCGTGGCCCGGTTGCCCGGTGAATCGCCCGTTCCCGCCAGGCCGGTGACGATGCCGTAGCCGACGATGCTGTGCTGGCGCTGCCCCTGCACTCTGGCGATGTCCTTGATGCGCACGGCGGCGTGGCTGGTAGACACCATGGCCAGAATCATCAGGCCGACAAGGCCGCTCAAGATGCGCGAGGTCCACATGCTGTTCAGAGCCCGATGAAGTTGAAGAAGCGCGACAACACGCTGGGTTGGCTCTTGTCGGCCAGATACCCTTCGCCGCGATAGGAGATCTGGGCATCGGCGATGCGGCTGGACAACACCGCGTTGCTGTCCAGCACGTCGCGCGGACGCACACGCCCCGCCACGGAGATCACCTGCTTCTCGCCATTGAGCGCCACCGTCTGCTGACCGGCGATCACCAGTTCGCCATTGGCCTGCACCTCCTGCACGGTGACGGTGATCTGCGCCGTAACCCGGCCTGAGCGGACGGTCTGGCCGCCCCCCTCGCTGCCTGTGCCCACGCTCACATCGACGCCCCGTTGCCGCTGCCCGAGCGTCTGGCCGCGCAGGTTCACATCGGAGCTGCGGTTTCCGTTCGAATCCACCGACGATGACGCTGCGGCCGATTCCTGAACCAGCACGGTGAGGGCGTCGCCCACTCGGTAGGCCTTCTGGTCGGCGATCAGGCTCTGGTAGGCACCCGCGTTGAACATGGAACCGCGCGAAGACGAAGGCCCCTCGACGCCAGGGGCCTGCGCCTGTGCATGAACCAGCCCTGGCGCTGTGAACATGGCCGTGGTCAGGACGACGCCAAGGATTCGTTGCATGCTTTCTTCTCGCTTCACTTGAGAACGGCGGTGCCAGGCGCCACCACCAAGGCCATCACGGATTGCAGGGCACCCTCGGGACGCACCGGCACCTGCTGGCCCACGTCGGCATCGTGCAGCGCCAACGCGGTGACTTCGATTTCGATGGGGCCCTGGACCGCCTTCAGGAGCACCTTGCTGAGCCTGGACACTGCCGGAGGCAGCCTCAGGTCGCTGGACATCAGGATGTCGCCCTGGGCCAGGGGCCGCCGGGCCTGGCGGCCTGTCAAGGCATCGCACGCACCGCTCCAGCGCACGCCATGGCCGGCGGATGCAGGCACGAGCCGCTCTTCCAGCGCCTCGCACGGCACCGGCTGGCCCACCTGCAGTGCCGTTCGCACGACCCATGCGGGGCTCAGATCACGCAAGCGCAACCGCACCTCGGCACCAGGCTCGCTCCCCGGGGCCGTCTCAGGCACGAAACGCACGGTCATCACGCGCGAACCAGGCGACTGGTCCGTCATGGCCGACGACCACCGATACCGCGCCGGCAGACGAACGGCCGCCACCCATGCGCCAAGGACTTCGACCCGGACAGGCCGCCCCTGCTCCCGCGACCACTGCTCGGCCGCCTGTACGGCGAGCGACTCGAAGCCGGATGCCTGTTCGATCATGGGGCGCGGATCGGCATGGGCAGTGCGAGGCACCATGCCCACCAAACACACCAAGCACACGAACAACAACAGCTTCTTCACAACCAGACCCGCAGAGAGATGGAAATGCTCAACCGCGTCGGAGGTTGTTCGTGAGCGACATCAATTCATCGGAGGCCTGCACGACCTTCGAGTTCAGTTCGTAGATGCGCTGCGCCATCATGAGACTGACCATCTCGTCGACCAGCTTCACGTTGGACATCTCGAGCTTGCGAGAAGCGATGGACCCCAGCCCATCCTCCTCCGCTTGGCCACGCACCGGATCAGCCTGGTCGGCTCCGGCCTCGAAAAGGCCGCTGCCCAGATAGGTCAACTCGTCGGGGTTCGCGAATGCCACCAGTGACAGACGCCCCAGCTCGGTGGCCTGCGCATCCCCACCCAGCCGGGCCGTGACCACGCCCTTGGCATCGATGTTCAGCTGCGACGCGCCCGCGGGCACCCGGATGTCGGCCTTCAGCACACGCCCATCGCTGGTGGCCAGGTAGCCATCGGCATCGATGCGCAGGGAGCCTCCTCGAATGTAGGCTGCCCTGCCAGAGTTGCCCTGCACCTCGATGAAGCCCTGACCGTTGATGGCCACGTCCAAGGCGGAATCGGTGGGCCGGAGTTCGCCTTGCGACAGGTCTCGCCGAAGCGAAGCCTGCGCCACCTGGCCAGCGGCGTTGGCGGCCACACCGGACGGATCCACTGCGGCGAATGCCGCCTGACGATCCAGCACCGATGAGAAGTCCATCCGTTCGCGCTTGTAGCCCGCGGTGTTGGCATTGGCCAGGTTGTTCGACACCACGTCGAGTTGCGACTTCTGGACATGCATGCCCAGGGCGGAGACGTACAGTGAATTCAACATCTTGTCAGATCTCGCCCAGTTTCTGAATGGTTCGCCCCAAAACGTCGTCGTAGCCTTGAACCAGGCGGATGACGCTTTCGAATCGGCGAATGCCCTCGACCATGCCCAGCACCTCCGGCATGCCCTGCACATTGGAGGCCTCCAGGAAGCCGCTGCGAACGCGAACCTCGCCAGCGGGCACGTCGACATACAAACCGTCTTCGGTGCTCAGCGCAATGCCATCGGCCGACACCAGTGAAGCGCCTTCGGCGGGGCGCATCAGTCGCAATTGGCCCACGGATTGGCCCTCGCGCATCAGGTGTCCCTGCGCGTCCAGAGAAAGCCCGTTCAGGCCATCGATGCGGATGTCGCCTTGCTGGCCGATCACGCGCAGGCCGCGGGGCCCTACAAGGTAGCCCTCGGCATCCACGTCGAGCGCACCGGCGCGCGTGAGCCAGGTCTGGCTTCCATCGGTCAGGGCCAGGTAGGCATGGCCTTCCAACGCCACGTCCAGGTCTCGCCCGGTGGCCTTGATGCCCGCAGAGCTGAGATCGACTCCACGCACCAGCACCGGCACGCTCCAGGTAGCGGGAGAGGACGCGGCCGCCTGGGCCACGCCATCGGTCCGCAGTTGCGATTGCAACGCGCCTTCGAACCCGACAGATGCGACAGTGCCACGCCTGTAACCCGGCGTGGTCGCATTGGCAGTGTTGAGGCTGGTCTGCTCCAGCCGGGCCTGCTCAGCCCGCAAGGCCGACACGGCCAGGGTCATCAGCTCTGACATTCCCTCTCCCAATTTTTTGGTTACTTTTTTTATTGTTGAGACAGACCCACAGCGGAATAAGCCTTCAATTCGAACTGTAGCGGCACTTCTGCAACCGAAAGTACCCTCAGGTGGGGGATTGCCCTCTCGCTCAACGCCTTGAGATGCCTCCGCAATTCAACAGGACAAAGCAACACAGGAATCAAATTGTTTTTCATCATTTTTTCAGCGTGTTGTGACAATCTCAGCAGCAGGGTCTCGGACAGACGCGGATCCAGCATGACCGCCTTCTCCTGATCGCTGCCGGTCAGGCCTCTCAGCAGCTGCCCCTCGACATCCGCCTGCAAGGTCATGACGTGCAGCACCTTCTTGTCCGGACTCAGGCCATTGCAGATGGCCGTGGCCAGGCGCTGACGGGCCAGTTCCGTCAGCGCACCCGCATCCTTGGTGGTCTTGGCACCATCGAGCATGGCCTCCACCACCGCCTGCAGATTGCGCACCGGCACCTTCTCCCGCAAAAGGGCCTGCAACACCTTCTGAACATCGCCAACCGACATTAGGGTGGGCACCAGTTCCTCCACCAAGCCGGGCTGCGCCACCCTCAGGCGGGCCAGCATGGCATCGGTCTCGGTCCGCGTCAGCAGGGCCGGCGCCTGCTGGCGCAGCACCTCGCTCAAGTGCGTGATCATCACTGTCGTGGCATCGACCAGCGTGTACTTCGCCGCACGCGCCGCCTCACGCTCGCTCTCCTGAATCCAGAGCGCAGGCAACCCATACGACGGATCGCGCGTGGCGATCCCCTCGACCAGCGTGGTGTTGCCGGTGGGATGGATGGCCAGGATGCGCTCCGGCACGATCGTTCCCGAGGCCACCACGTCACCGAACACGGACACCTCGTATTGCCCCGACTGCAGCCCCGCGCCGTCCTTGAACTTGACCTTGGGCAACACGAAACCCGTTTCCGTGGCGAACTGCTTGCGGAAGGCGCCCACGCGTTCAAGCAGCACCGACTGTTCGGCCCCGCCGATCAGCGACACGATGGCCGGCCCCAGCGTCATCTCCAGAGGGTCCACCTGGGCCAGCTCGTAAGGGTCATCGGCACTGGCGCTTTCCGCCTTCGCCTCGTCCTGCGCTTCGCCTCCGGCCTTGCGCTTCATCGACAGCCAGTACATGCCACCGGCCACCAGCGCGATGCCCAAGGTCGGCAACAAAGGCATGCCAGGCAGGAAGCCGATGCCGATCAGGGCGATCGCCACCAGGGCCAGGGTGCGCGGATAGGCCGTGATCTGCCGGAACACGGCCTGCCCCAGCATGGCGTCCGACGCCGACCGGGTGACGATGATGCCCGTGCCCACCGAAACCACCAGCGCGGGAACCTGGGTGACGATGCCATCGCCAATGGTCAGCAGCGTGAAATGCCGGAGCGCATCGCCCCACGACATGCCCATCTGCATGACGCCGATCACCAGGCCGCCGATCACGTTGATGAGCATGATCACGATGCCTGCGATGGCATCGCCCTTGACGAACTTGGCCGCGCCGTCCATCGAGCCATAGAAGGCGGCTTCGCGTTCCAGCACCTTGCGGCGCGCCTTGGCTTCGTCCTGGTCGATGAAACCCATGTTCAGGTCCGCATCGATGCTCATCTGCTGACCGGGCATGCTGTCGAGCGTGAACCGCGCAGCGACCTCCGACACGCGCTGCGCGCCATTGGTCACCACCACATACTGCACCACGATCAGGATCAGGAACACGATGAACCCGATGACGTAGTTGCCGGCCACCACGTACGACCCCACAGCGCCGATCACGTGGCCCGCATCCCCTTCGTTGAGGATGAGGCGCGTGGCGGACACGTTGAGCGCCAACCGGAACAGCGTGGCAATGAGCAGGATGGCGGGAAACGTCGAGAAATCGACAGGCCGCGGCGCGTAGAAGGTGACCAGCAGGATCAACATGGCGAATGCGAAGTTCAGCAGGATCAGCACGTCGAGCAAGCCGGCGGGAATGGGCGCGAACAACACCAGCAGCACGCCCAGCACCAGCGCCACCAGGGCAAGGTCGGCGTTGCGTCCAAACAGGTTCTTCAAGGCTTGCATGTCGGTCTTTACTGTGGTTTTCTTCGGGCGGCATACACCCAGGCGAGCACCCTAGCCACCTCGGCATAGTGCTGTTCCGGCAGATCGTCACCGGGTGACGTGAGGCGGTAGAGTGAACGGGCCAGTGGCGGGTTCTCTACCACCATCACGCCGTGCCGCCGGGCGACCTCGCGCATCTTCCTGGCCACGTCGCCAGCGCCTTTGGTCAACACCTTGGGGGCGGCCATGGTCTCCCGCCGGTAGGCGATGGCCACCGCAAGGTGAGTGGGATTGGTGAGCAGCACGTCCGCATCCTTCACCTTCTGCATGGACAGGCCCTTCTTGAACCACTCCATGCGCAGTTCGCGCAGCCTGGCCTTGATGCGGGGGTCGCCTTCGCGCTGCTTGTACTCGTCCTTCACTTCACGCTTGGACATGCGCATCTTCTTGAGGAACTCCCAACGCGTATAGGCCAGGTCGGCGAATGCCAGCAGCCCGAAGAGGGCGGTCAGTGCCGCCAGGATGCTCCCGGTAATCTGGATCAGATAGGCCAACAGGCCCGGCGCGGCATACATGGGCAGGGCCACGAGTTCCTTGAGCACCCAGCCCCCTGCCAGCCACAGCAACATGCCCACCAGCCCCATCTTGAGGAGACTGCGCAGCAGGTCGTAGATGCTGCGCATCGAGAACAGACGCTTGAGGCCCTGCGCTGGATTGATGCGGCTGAAATCGGGCTTGAGCGGCTCGCCGCTGAGCACGAAGCCCACCTGGACCAGGCTCGCCAGCACGGCGAGCACCGCCACGATGGCCAGGGGCATGGCCAACAGTTGCATGATCTCGACGGTGGCATGGCCGATCAACGGCAGGATCAGCATGGGATCGGTCTGCGCGTTGGACACCTGGTTCAGCAACGCCCTCATCACGCCAGCGAGTTCGCGGCTGAACCCGTCCCCCATGCCGAATACCATGCAGGTCAACCCGAACAAAATCGCCACGAACGTGATGTCCTGGCTCTTGGCCACGCTGCCGCGCTCGCGCGATTTCTGCAGCTTGTACTCTGAAGCCGGGTCGGATTTGTCCTGATCTTCCTCAGCCATGGTGCTTCGCGCCGCCAGTGTTCATGACAACCTGTCCAACAGGTCGAGCGGCAGCATCAGTACCTGCTGGATCACCGGGCCCATGAACCGCACGGCCACGGACATCACCAGCAAGCCCAGCAGCACCTTGATCGGGATGCTGAGAAAGAGCACGTTCATCTGCGGCAGGTTGCGCGAAACCACGGCCACCACCACATCTGCCAGCAAAAGCGCGACCACCACGGGCGAGGCCAGCGCCAGGCCCAGCGCGAACATGGCGCCAACTCCGTGCGCCACCTCGAACCAGCCGCCCATGCTGAGGGGCTGCCCCAACGGCAACAGCTCGAAAGTGCGGAAGACACCGGCCAGCAGGAGGTGATGTGCCTGCGAGACGAAGAAGGCCACCACGCCCAGCAAGCTCATGCCGGTGGCTATCACGGCCGAATGCCCTTTGGACACGGGGTCGAGCACCGCCCCGAGGCTGAAACCCATCTGGATGTCGGCGATCCGTCCAGCAACGGTCAGGGCCGCGAAGGCCGCATGCACCCCCACGGCGATCAGCAGGCCGATGGCCAGTTCGTTGCCGAGCGCCTGGATAAGCGCACCGCCATCGGGAGGCAATGACGCCTTGCCGCCAGCCAGGGTCAATGGCACCGCCAATCCGGAAAGCGCCAGCACGATGATCAGCCGCGACATGACGGGCACGCTGAAAGCGCTGAAGAGAGGCGTCATCGCCAACCCCACCGACAGCCTGACGGATGCCAGCAACCACGCATGCGCCCACAACAGCCATTCCTGCACCTGGGGCTCCAATGCGGTCAATGCAACGAGCCGGCATGCGCCAGCATGGCCTGCGCAAAAGCCACCAGCTTGCGCAGCATCCAGGGGCCCAGTACCAGCGCCGCGATCACGAAGACCACCATCTTGGGGATGAACGCCAGCGAGGCATCCTGCACCTGCGTGACCACCTGGAGGATGCTGACCAGCAGGCCCGCGACCAGCGTGATGCCCAGCAAGGGCGCACAGACCAGCAGCCCGGTCTTGAGCATCTCGGAGAACAGCTGTAGCGCCAATTCGGACGTCATGACATCTCCCGGACATCTGCTGGGCGCACAGACGCGCCCGCTGCCGGGGTCCCTGAATTTTGATGAGTTGTGATAGCGGTGCGAGTCTAGCAGTGGCCGCGTCACGCGCGAACCCTTGTTCACGGTGGTTAGCGAACACTCCGCCGAAATTCCTGTACCGCTCGCACGAATAGCGATACGATCAGTTGCATCACCAACACAGCCCTGCTGGTTCTTTTCCGATCCACCGGAGAAGGCCGGTTTCGCGTGGGTGATCATCATTACCAAATCAGGGAATCAGCATCCTGCACAGGACCTGCAGACCATTAATTATTCATTTAAGGATCTCATCTTGTTTTTCAAATCCATGAAACGGCGTTTGGCCCGCCTGGCCATCACGGTTTTCGGCACCATGGCCATGGGGAGTGGTCCGGCGCTGGCACAGACGACAGTGCCCGGCGTCAACCTGACGACCTATGACATCGGACCGAATCTTCGGGTCAATGTTTTCAACCCTGTGAATTCACCCTGGGGAACCCAGAAGCCGGTGCTGCTGTTCATCCCAGGTGGCGGCAATTTGGTGGCCGATCCAGAACAGGTGCGCCCATTCTGTGAATACTATGCCCAGTTCGGTTTCATCACCGTCAGCACCAGCTACCGCGTGGTGCCGCCTTATCCACGTCCGGCAGGCTTTGATCCGAATGACCCCCAGTTCGGCGTGTGGCCAGCCCAACTCGAGGACGTCCGCAAGGTCGTCTGGACCCTGCGCCAGTTCGCACCTCAGATCCAGGCCAACGCCAACCGCATCGCCGCCATCGGTGCTTCCGCGGGTGGCACGCTGGCAGCGCACCTGGGCCTCGTGGACGTGAAGGACCCCACCGGGGTTTATTCCAGCAAGGTGCAGCGTGTGGTCTCGATGAGCGGCCCGTGGGATTTCAAGGACGTGCTTGAGAAATTCCGCTTGTCCCTAATGTTTGGCCTCCCGAACCCTTATCCCGACACCAACAGCTTGGGCATCGTGATGATGATGTTCGGGGGTACCCCGGAAACCCTGGCCGCAAACACCAACCCCAGCCTGGACCAGGCCTGGGCGGCTTCGCCGCAATCGCTGATTGCCAGCAATGCGGGCAGCATGGCGAAGACACTGCTGCTGCATGGCACGCAGGATACGTTGGTACCGTCGTTCCAGGCCACCAAAGCCTGCCAGGCCATCAACAATGTGTCCGCCGGCAAATGCACAGTCCTGCTGTACAACATCGGCCACACGGTTACGCTGGATTATCTGAATCCGCTGAACCAGTTCCTGGCGCAGTGGATGGCTGAGCCCTGAGGTTAGCCCCGTCCCCGCTTGGCCGATAGAAACGGCATCAGCGGGGAGGCGTGCCGAGTGTCAATTCTTGGCGCTTCGGGCAGTGACAAAATCAACCGCTTCTTTGAAGTCAGGATCGCGGCGGACTTCCGGTTTTTTGGCCGCAATGAGCCTTAGCGCCGTCTCCGCCTCCTTCAGCTGGCCCATGGCTGCATTCGCCTTGGCCACCGCATAGACAAAATACGCATCTCCTGACAAGTTACGGTCCCTGCCGATGGCTTCATCGGCCGCTGAGAGCGCTTCCTTGAAGCGCCCCGCACCGGCAAAGCTGACTGTCAAATTCCGGTATACGCCGGTCAGATCCGTAGAAGATTCCAAACCGGCGCGCAATGCTTTGATGGCCTCTTCGTGCTTGTCCAGCCCCGTCAGGATGCCGCCCAGCATTGCTTGCCCTTCGGGCACCTTGGGGTGCGCCTTGACAAAGGCACGGAACTTACTCTCGAGTTGCCTCGCTCTGGTTTCGTCTAACCCCTGTTTCAGGGCCTGGTTGTTTTCAATTACAAGTTCGGACAATTCGACCAGATATCCATAGGGAGACGCACCCTTTTTCACGCTGGCCAGCACTTGCCGCGCCTGTTCTGGCTGCTGATTGAATGAATAGGCCACGGCCAGCCTGGCCTCGTAAACAACCGATCCCCGGCAAGCAGGGGCCTGTTCCAGCCAATGCCGCAACAACCCAGCGTAGTCGGCAGGCACACGCGCGGTGAAATGGGGCGATTCCTCGATCCACTTTTTCTCACACATTCTTGCGGTGTCACTCTGGCCCGCATGGACGGTCATGGCTGTAGCCCAAAGGATTGCAACGACAAACCAATATTTGTGATCGAAGGAGGGCATGGATATCCGTATAAGAAGATCATCAGTGGGTCCAATTGTAGATTTTCTGGCCAAGCCATTGGCCAGCGGGCGCCAGAGGATTGATCTTAGGGTTGGACATCATGGATGGTAGATTTTTGATGAGCTTGCTGGCGTCGACATCAAGTGTGACGCCGAGCTTGCCGCCAAACAACACCGAGGCACCTGCGGTCACGCCGGCAGTGAATTTGCCTTGGTTGTATTCAAGGCGGGCTTTCAGCGTTCCGCCAATGGCACCAGCGTTCAAGGCTCCTTCAACTTTTGCGCCAACCTCCACCAAATCGTTCAGCACCTTTTTCTTGGTTTCCACCTGACCGCTGGCCTGCAAGGCAACCAGTTCCGACTCAAACGAGGCGTTGACGCCTGCGCCTCCCTTGCCCACGAAGAAGTTGCCGGAGGCATTCACCTCGACGGCGGACCTCACGCGAACCTTTGCTTGCGCGATACCGCCGAGGTCGTAGTCATCCTGTGCCAGTTGAAGCTCTGTGTTGGCCGAGAAAGTGGCGCTTCCTTTGATGGTGTCCTTCGTCGAGACCAGCTTGACGCTGCCGAGATCGGCGGTGGAGTTCAACGTGACCAAACCGCCGTCGCCAACGATATGGATGGAAGTGGTGTCCTTGTAAAAGCCGTCCGACTTGAACAAAACGATTTCCGTGTCGATTTCGGGCTTCGGCATCGCGACGGCAGAACGCTTGGCTATCGGATCGTACTTTTCCGGGCCTTGTGCAAAGCGCCCATTTGATGACCTCCACCGATCGGCCTTGTCGCCCCTGTTCTTCGATACGCTGTAGCCATCAGGCCCAGATATGCCTGGGACTCCTTCTGGTTGAGGCGCATCGCTCACAGGGGGCACAGAGCCGCCAACGACATCGGCTGGCAGGCCCTTTGCATCGACATTCGCCTGAGGTGCCGTGTCAGGGTCGATGCCACGAGCCCTGAGTTCCGCCCGGTACTTCGCGTTTTCACTGAAGGTCATTCCCTTGGAATCGCGAGTCGCGCCAGGCGATGACTGGCTTACTCCAGGGATGTCATCCAAGCCCGAAAGGAAGCCATCGATATCAGCTTGTGTCAGCGGCTTGGACTGGTATTCGGGCTCCTGTGCCTGAGATTTCGTCGGTCCTTCGCCCCTCGCAATCAAGCCGACGACACCATCTCCCAGCGCACTGCCAAAGCTATCCGCTGCAATAGACGCCCAGTTGGGCCGATCGCGCCGGACCATCGAACCAGCCAAACCGGCAGCCATCCCGCTGACGGTGTTGCGCATCACGCTGCCCCCCCACGCGCCCAGCACCCCGTTGCCCAGCGTCTTGCCCATCAAGCTGGAGGCCCCCGCGCTGGCCACCACGCCCACACCCGATACGGCGACGGACGTCCAGCTGAACTTCTTCTGCAGGCCCACGGCCATGCCCACGCCCTGGGAGATCACGTTCGTCGTCACGGCCTTGGCAACATTCAGGGCCACCGGGCTTAAATTCCCCAGGGCACTGCCCACGGAGCCCAGCGCATTGCCGCTGGCGAAGATGCCTTCGTAGGCGCCCTCGAAACCTCCTCCACCGATGCCTGCGGTCACAGCTCCCGTGATGGCGCCGGACGCGACGGCCGACCATGAGAACTTGTCGACGTTGCCGGTGAGCATCCCCACACCCTGGCTGGCAATGGAGCCCACCGCTCCCGCGATGGCGCCCGTGGCCAGGGTTCCGGCCAGGGGGCCCATCAGCCCGATCATCGCCGGGCCCAGGGCACCCATGGTGAACACCGTAGCGGCGATGGCCACCACGGCCATGAGCACTGCGCCCATGACACCACAGCCGCCACCTGACGCAGGCGGCGGAGAAGGCGGCGCCGGCAAGGTCGGCGAAATATCGCCCAACGCCTCACCCGCGTTATAGACCTTGTGCGTTAGGTTGCTGTTGTGGACATTGGTCACCTTGTTCGGGATGACCAGGGCCACACCCTCTACCAGCCGAGCGCTCTTGTCCAGGATGTTGTTGGCTTCGGCAATTAGGTACCAGAGCTTGGCATCCCCCCAGGTGGTCAGGGCAATCGACTCCAACGTCTCACTGGGGGCCACGATGTGGGTCGATCCCACGAAGGATGGGTAGCCCTCGTTGATGGGTTGGTAGTTCTGATCGAAGTTGGACGTGATGGGTTTGAGCTTGGTGTACTTGTCGCCTTGTGTCGAGCGATCGACCTGGAGTGCATCTGCGTAGACGATCGTGCTTGCGCTGGGCTGGTTGCCCGACTCGCCCACGCGGCGTCCGTTCACGTAGTAGTAGCTCTGGAAATTGGTGGCACTGGTGGACGGGCTGTATTCAGAACGTGTCAACACCTGGCCCTGTGCGTTATTCACATAGGTGATGGTCCGTACATCGGTGTTGCTGGCGTTCTTGGAATCGATCGCCGTCTTGGCATGGCCGTTCGCGTCATAGAAAAGTTGAGACACGCCTTCGGCCCATTTGCCCCAGCTCGGGTCCACGACCGGGCTGGTGGCCCCCACCTTGATCTCCGACTGCAGCGCCGAGTCGTAAAGCGCATAGCTGTATCTGTAGTAATCCGTGCGATCGTTGTTTGTCCCCGACATGTCTTTCTCAACCTTGCTGGTTTGCAGCAGGTTCATCTCACGGCCTCCGACCAGCGCGGAGTAGCTGTTGGTGGTGGTCGTCTTGTCTCCATTGGCCTCGGTAGCCTCCACCTTGACAACCCGACCGTCTGCCAAATAGGTGTACTTCTGCGTGCGCAGGCCCGCCGAGGTCGACTGGGTGTACTGCGTAACCCGCCCCAGCAGATCGTTGGTGCGTGTGGTGGTGCCCGATGTTGAGCCAGTCACCGTCACGGTGGTGAGGAAGCCATCAGCGGTGTAGCTGTACTGATCAGTGGCACCTGTGGCATAGGTAGCGGACAGACGGTTGCCTGCCCGGTCATAACCTATATACACACCGTTGCCAGTTGTGCCTTGGGTGATTCGGTTATCACCGGTATTGGTGGTTGCGCGTGCGCCGGTCAGCGTCCCCATGCTCACCACCATGCGGTTCATGTTGTCGTAGTCATACCAGTAATCCTGGACGGTGGTTTCACCCGACCGGGTCGCGGCCACACGCCGGCGGTTGCCCACCTTGTCGTACTCGTAGATCAGCGAGTAATGGTAGTCGTTGATGCCGACAATGCGGTTGAGTTCATCGTAAGCAACGTTGGTGCGTTGATAAGGCGTTAGGCCATCGAGCGTGGCATAGCCTTCGTACGTCTTGTTGCCGTTGCGGTCGTACTCATAATTGGCCAGAGTCTGGATACCGCGATCAATGATCGACTTGATCTGCCCGTTGCCATAGTAACGGTAGGTGATGTCCTGTCCGTTATAGACCTTGGTGGTGGTACCCGGCGTCACCTGGTACTGCAGGATCATATTGCCTGCAAGGTTATAGACGATGAGGGCATTGCGCTGACCCAGATCGATCTTCTTCGTCTGCCGGCCAAAGGCATCGGTCCAGGTCTCATTGACATGACCGTTCTCGTCCGTGGAGGTCTGGTGCATCGTGGCACCAATGAACTCATATGCAATGCCTCGCACCAGACCAACCTGCGCAACGGCAGCCAGGGTGACAGGATCCACCCCCGAGGCGATGCCTGAGCGCACCTCGGTCACACGGCCGAGCGCATCGAATCTGGTGGTCTCAGAGTAGATACGTCCGTTGACGAACACATTGCTCGCATTGGCACTCACATCCGGAGATGTCTGATGCTTGATCTGGTTGCCCACACTGTCGTAGGTGTACAGGTCGGTGGCACGCTTGCCCCCAGCGCCTGTCGGCTTGTCGGCCCGCACCAGGCGATGCAGCTTGTCATAGGTGTAGTCGGTGACTGCGTTGACGTCGTTGGCTACCGTGCGCCGACGAAGATCGCCGAACACATCGAAGCCGGACGTGATCTTGCCGCCGCTCATATGGCTTTCCATCGCCACGGTGCGCTCGCCATTGCCGGAGGCCAGCAACTGGTAGCTGATCTGGTTGCCATTGGCATCCTGTTCGGCGATCAAGCGTCCTTGCTTGTCATACACATACTTGGTCTCGGCCTTGACAGCGGTTTCCCAACCGCTTTGCAAGGTAGCCTTCGACTTGGGCGTGCGTTTGCTGGTTAGCAGGCCCATGCTGTTGTAGGACAGGGTGGTGGCCTGATCATCGAGTTCTCCAGCGGTGAGCGACCTCCCTAGTGAGATCTCCTCTGCACGGATACGCTCGAAGGACAGCGCGTCGAACTCCTGAACGACTTCGCCATAAGCGTTGTATACCGCACGCTGGTGGTTGCTGGTCAGGCGGTTCGTGACTGCCTGCAGCTGCATGACACCGTTGGTCAGGGTCGCTTGGGCGGTCGCTTCGCTGACCACGCGCAACCGGACGGGATTGGAGGCCGTAGGCGCCGCCACGTTAAGGTACGAAGGAAGGTCATATTCGTAGTAAACGTCAAAATCTAGGAACTCGTTCGTGGTGCCAAGCTCCGCGCTCAGATCCAGCGTGAAGCTGACCATCGAGCTGTTGACACTCACCACCTTCTTCGTGTAAGTCGCCTGACTTCCGGCCAACCGGTAATAGACGCTGAGATTCCGTATCTGGAGATCGCCGGTCTGGTAGCGATACATACGCGCCAGTTCAGGTCCGACGTGAAAATTCACAGTGCTGCCACTGCTGCGCGAATACGTCGTGGAGGAGCTGCTCAATGACTGGATGGACACGCCGAACTCAGCGTTCCCGGCACCTATGACCTCGCGACCTACAGAACCATTGACAAGCACATCGCCATTAGCCGCATTGGCGAAGAACTTGTAGTCCACGATGTATTTGGTGCCGTTGACCGTGAACGGGAGGATCGTCGAGGTGTCCCAATAGAAGCGGCCGTCCTCCGTCTTGACGAGATTGGCCTGACCAGTAATCGGCCCCCCAGGCGAGGTAATGGTGTATTCCACCCTGGCCGTGGTGGCCGCCAGCGGAACGTTCGTGAAGTTGAGCGTCGTGGGACGGCCCTGCAGCGACAGCGCGCTAGTCGGGTAGATGCTCCCCACCGAAGCCGGATAGTAGGTGAAACTGGTGCTGGCCGTGTACAGCGTGTTCCCCGTACCGCTAGCACCATCTTTGACCTCCAGCATGACTTCGTAACTCTTGCCCGACACATTCATGCCCAGGGCCGCAGGGTCGAAACTGAACCAATCGGATGTCAGGCCAGATGCCAAAGCAGCGGGAATGAGAGTCCAAGCGATCTGCCCTTCCGCGCGGTATTTAAGCTTGGCAGAGACGCCTTTGGGCTCTGTGGATTTGCGATCTTTATCGGGACGGATGAAGTTGATGGTGGGTTCACCCCCCGCTGTCTTCGGCAGCCCCATGAAGAAGTTGCCGTGCGGGTTCTGAAGATAGTCGCCGGACGTGTAGCTATGGTTTAGGTTAACGGCCAAGCTTTGAGGATTATAGTAAGCGGAGATTCCCCCCTGGCGAAACTCCAGTGGGGAGCCCTGAGCATCGACCATGGTCATCGCATACTCAAGACTGCCTGACCACCCCGGCCCCATTGCAATCAATTCGCTGAAATTGAGACTGGCATTGGAAACGAGCGCCAAACCGTTTTGATACGACGGCGTGATCGAACGCCAGACTGTGGAATAAGGCGAGCGATATTGGAACAATATCTGACTCGTACCCGCAGGGACGTTGTTGATTGCGAAGTACTGTCCGCTGAAGCTTTGAGTACTGAAATAGGTACCCCAGCTTGGACGTATGTCATTTCTCCGATCAAAGGCACTGAGTGAATTGGTCATGCGAGCCAACTCCACCAAACCAGTGTTGGGCGCGGTGGGATTGGCCTGCTTAAGCAGCGAAACGTGGAGGTTCACGCCTGTGACGCCACCGTAGTCCTGCTTGACGTTGCCATATCTTTCCACCGTGAAAGACAAATTATTGGTCTCAGCAAGATTGAGGGGGCGCTCAGCATCGAAGCCCTCCATGTGACCACTTCCCTTGACCGCAAAGAACCCATCATCAACATGCAGCCGAACAATGTAGTGAGTTCCTGGCAGCGAACTGCCTCGGTGCACGGTGGCGTTGACCGTCCAGTCCACTTGTTTAAGGTAGTAGGTCATGCCGCCGAAGAACCCGCTCTTCCAGCTCGACCAGTACTGCATGTCGACTGTGAGAGTAGCCCAAACTCCATCGTCCGTCTGGACCTGGGTGGTCTTCTGCACCGTTTCAGACTTGATCCACTGCGCCTTGCTGCCACTGGCCGCCACAACGCCGCTGTCATTGGTCAGCACCGGTAGGCTGGTTAGCTCGTAAACATCGGTCTGCAGGTTTCGTTTGTCAAACACCGCCACGTTGGCATGGGCGCCGGCTTTGATCGCCGCACCGATATACTCGACGTCGTAGGCCTCGGCACGGAAGAACTCTGCGAAAGCAGATGCGGTGGCCGCCGTCTGCTCATCGGCTGGCGGCGTGATCGTCAAGGTGATGTTGCCGGACGCATCCCGCAGGTAAACCGTTGGCACGCCATTCGCAGACTTGGCCGCAAGCAATCGCCCAGCTGTGTCGTATGTAGCGGTTTCCGTCACTTCGCTGTTCAACGACTTGCTGGCAATATCGCCAAAGGCGCTGTACTGCGTGCTGTTGCGGCGCAACTGCAACCCTGCCACCGTCACGGCTGCGTTGTTGCCCGTTTTGCTGACGACGTACTGGTCGACTTGGCGTCCCGCCACGTCGTAGCCGTACAGCAGCGTGTCGGTGAAGAACGCCCCGGCGTGATCCTGCCGGCTCACAGACCTGGCCGCCACGCGGCCAGCGATGTCGTACTGGTAGGTTACCGCATTGCCGGCGGCATCGACCTCCTTGGTCAGATAGCCGTTCTCCGAATAGAAATAGTTCGTGATGCGGTCGTTGCTGTCGATCGTGCCAAGGGTCTTGTCCTGCTCGATGCTGCGCAGTTTGTTGCCCAGGCCGTTGTACTCAGTGTCCTGCGTGCGGCGGACCAGATCGGTGCCACCGAACTCGAGGTACTCCGCGCCACGACGGCGCTTTTCACGGCCCATCGCATCGAATTCCCACAACAGGATATCGCCCGTGCCTTCCGTCTTCTTGATGACGGCGCCCAGCCCGTTGTAGTCATAGCTGGTCGTGATGTCCACGGCCGTGGGCACGATGAGGGTTGGCGACTCCTGGAAAGCCCCCACCATTGCCGCCTTGACGGTCTGGGTCTTCAGCCGTCCCAGTCGATCGTAGGTATAGACCGTCGTTCGCTTGTCGCCATACGTGTTGGCAGCCACAGCGGCCGGCAATCCGGCGCCGGCTACCACGGACGGGGCCTGTGCTCCCGCCCAGCGGGTCGAAGCCTTGGATTCCAGGGTGACATTGCCCTTGTCGTCGTAACTCCAGACGGTGATGTAGTTCTCGGCATCGACCTGCGCGATGCGCTGACCCGCCGCGTCGTAGTAGAAGTAGGTCTTGTTGCCCCGGCCGTCTTCGACCGAGGTCTGGTTGCCGGCCGCATCGTAGGTGTAGCGCGTTACCAGGTCCTGGACTGTGAGTTCGTAGTTGCCCGTGGCCGCGTTGACCTTGCCAGCCACGACGTCCTTGATGGTCTGCGAACGCAGCAGGTTGTTCGCGTCGTACTCGAAGTAGGTGATGCGGTCACTGGCCGTGTTGATGTCGGCCCTCGGCACGGCGCCGCCCGGCGTGGCCGGCAACTTCAACAGCGATGAGTAGGCCGACTGCTTGACGATGTTGCCGGCCTTGTCGTACTCGAACTCCACGTAGGCGCCATAGACGCCGTCAGCCCGCGTGCCTGTGGCCACGAGCTGTGCCACGCGGCGGTCGAGCGCGTCGTAGTAGTACAGCGTGCGCTCTCCGGCGTTGGTGTAGAGCTCGATCAGATTGCCGCGCGCATCGTAGTTGCGGGTCTCGGTGGGCACCACGCCAGCGGTCTGGGTGGCCGTGCCGTCGGGCTGCACGCTGACCATGGTCATGGCGTTCTTGGTCTGCCCGATCAGCCGGTTCTGTTTGTCGTAGGTGTAGTTGGTGATGCGCTGTTCGACGAGCCCTTGGGCTTCGGTCTTGCGGATCACGTTGCCACGGCTGTCGTACTTGAAGGCCGTGATGACGGCCATCATCGTGGGCTGGCCGTTGGTGAGCTTGATGTTTCCGGCGGTGTCCAGTTCCTTCGTGAGCACGGGGCTCGTTTCGGTGAGGACACGGCCGAGCTTGTCGTATGTATAGGTGTAGGTACCCGTGGCGTTGAGCGTGATCGCCGTGCTGGACTTGGCCGTGAAGCTAACCTTGTCGCCGAAGCCGTTGAAGACGGCGCTTTCACCGAACCCTTCGGCATCGATGATCGCCGTCTGGCGACCCACCTTGTCGTAGGCGATGCCGGTCGTCGCGTCCTTGGTGCTCTGCTTGACGATGTAGAAGGTGGCGTTAGCCGAAGTGGCCGCCTGCTGCGTGTCGAACAGCTTGGGTGGCTGGCCCGGCGTCACGGTGCCGCTGACCGCCGTGCTGTACTTCACGACGCTGTTGACCTGCCCCAGTCCATCGTAGACCGTCTGCGTGGCATAGCCTAGGGGATTGATGCTCCAGGTCTTCTGGCCAAGCCGGTCGAAGAAGAAATGGCCAACCTGGCCCCTGGGGTCCGTCACCTTCACGGCATTGCCGAAGGCATCGTAGTCGGTCAGTGTCCTGCCGCCCAGCGCATCGACGCTGGCGATGACCTGACCACGCGCATCGAATTCCTGCAGGGTCGCATAGGCATTGAGCAGCTTGAGGTAGTCGTTCGATCCGGCCACCGGCGCCACCCAGGTGCCGATGAGGGTCTTGCGGAGCGCCTGGGCCCATGCCGAGTTGCTTTCGGCCAGTTCGATGCCGCGGGGATCGATGACCTTGGTGCGCCGCCCCGCGCCATCGAGCTCGTAACGCGTCGTGGCCGCCTCGGGCTTGTCAGCGCCAACGGTTTCCTGCAGCAAGCGGCCGGCGCCATCGTAGGCGTAGACGCTCTTGACCGCGCTGCTGCCGCCGTACCCTACGGTGCTGGCGATCAGGTTGCCCGCGAGGTCGTATTCATTGAAGGTGACAGCACCCTCGGCGTTGATCGCCTTGATCACCCTCCCCGCGCTGTCGTACTCGAACCGCTGGATGGCATTGCCGGTGTCGGTCTCGTCCTGTGTCAGGCTGCTCGCCTCCGTGAACCGTGTCACCGACTTCAGGTTGCCCGCGAGGTCATAGCTCTTGGTCGTGAGGTATCCGGCCGCATCCTTCACGGATTTTTCGCGGCCCACCGCATCGAGCTGGCGCACCAGGGTGCGGTCGTTCGTATCGTCCTTCACGATGTAGGCACCGGAGGTCGGCGGTGTGATCACCGGCAAGGGCGCCACGTTGATCTTGAGTGACGAGTTGCCATCGGCATAGATCACCGGGTTGGCATAGCGCTTCTGGGTGATCTTGAGGCCCGACTGTTCGTACAGTGTCTGGGTGGCGTAGCCTTCCGCATCGAGGCTCCAGATCAGCCGGTTGGCCTGGTCGTAGGCGAAGCGCTCCACGCGGTCCCTGGTGTTGGTCGCCGGCTCCGCCGCGGCGAACCACTTGACATCGCCATTGACCTGCGCAGGGGTCGGCGCTGCGGACAGCGCCGTGATGAATCGTGTGGTCTGAACCACGTTACCGGCGGCATCGTAGACATGCTTGGTGACGTAGTTCAGCGCATCGACGGTGTGCGTGAGCTTGCCATCCTTGTTGTAGACGTAGGTGGTCGTCTGATCCTTGTCGGCATTGGCCAGCGCTGCCGTGGCAGTCCGGATCTGTGCGTCGGTGAGCGTGGCCGCGTCCAGCCTGACGTAGCTGGTCAGTTCGGCCTGACCTGAGGCGAAGTAGCTGGTGGCGACCTGCGGGTTGTCGAGCGTCAGCGTATCGAAAGTGTCGTTGAGCACACCCGCCCGCTTCACGCTGTTGACCACCAGGTTGTCGTAGATGACGTGGCGTCCATCGCTGGAGTTCACCCCATCTCGATCGCCACCGAGGTAGGCGATCAGGTCTTCATCCTTCGTCAGCGTGTAGGTGACCGTCAAGGTCTGCCAGCCGTCCGCGTCACGCGTGCCGAACTTGGTGTCCACCGAGGCGCCGACGAACGAGGCGTTGGCGATGGCGAGACTGGCCCTCGTGTTGTCCGCCGCCTTTGCCCGCACCGTGACGGTGACCACGTCCCCCAGGAGGAAGCGGCCCAGCGGCCGCTGCACCTGGCTCGCCGTGCCGTCGCGGTGCCAGACCTTGATTCCCGTGCTCTGTGTCAGCTTGCCCGCATACTGCCGCGTCTGCGTCAGGCGGCCATCGGCATCGTAGGTGTTCTGGGTGACGACGCCGGTCGCGTCGACCGTGTGCGTCACCTGGTTGTTGTCGTTGTAGACGTAGCGGGTGGTGCTGCCCGTCGCATCCATCCGGGCAATGACGTTGCCATTCTTGTCGTACAAGTAGGTCGTACGTGCCTCGATGCCGGCCGGGCGGTCTTGCGCCCCTGCAGCCGCCAGGGGTGTGCGCTTGGGATCGAGCACTTCCGCAACACGCCGTCCCAGCGCATCGTAGACATAGCTGGTGATCCGGGCGTTCGCATAGCGCTGCACGTCGTTGGCCGCCAGCGTGCTGTTCACGCCTTCGGCCACCGTCACGACCTGGCTGGCGGCATCGTACGTGTATTCCGTGCGAAGGGCCAGGCCACCGCCTGCCACCGGGTTGTTCACCAGGGTGGACAGGTCAAGGGGCGTGCGCGCATCGTAGGTCAGGCCCGTGTGCGGCACCTTGCGTGGATCGACCGTGACCGCCTGGACGCGGCCCTGACTGTCGTACTCAGTCTGCGTCCAGACACCGCTGGCATCCTTGACCCAGGCGGCGCGCCCCTTGGCGTCGTAGAAGTATTCGGTGGTGAGATTGAGACCGGCAGGATCCACCTGCCGCTTCATGACCCGGTTGGCCGCATCGTAGGTGGTCTGCGTGACGGTGCCGGTGGCATCGGTGATCTTGAAGACCCGGCCCGCCTTGTCGTACTCCGTGGTGACTGAACTCTGCGCACCGCTTCCCTGGGCACTGGTGACCGAGGTCACCTTCCCGTTGGCGTTGTACTCGTACACGGTCACGCGGCTGAGCGAGTCCACCGTGGAAAGGCCCTTGTCCTTGTGCTGAACGGTGACCTTGACCACGTCGCCGTGCACATTGCTTTCGGTGATGGTCTGGATGCCTTCAGGCGTGGTGGCCGTCAACTTCCGGTTGGGTGAGTCGTAGACGTAGGTGGTGGTCGCAAGCTGCCGGTCCGTGAAGGTGAGCACCCGGCCGAAGGCATCGTAGGTGGTCTGCGTGAAGGCGTTGGCCGGGTCGAAGGTCGTGATCTCACGGCCCAGGCGGTCGTAAGTGCTCGTCCTGGCCGCACCTTTGGCGTCGATCGTCTTGGTCACGCGGCCGAAGGCATCGTACTGCGCCTGAACCAGGCGTTCCACGCCGCCGGTGTCGTCCTTCGTGCTGAGCTTCAGGCCGCGCCGGTCGTAAAGGTGATCGCTCCGGGTCACGCCGGTGCCATTGGCCACCAACTGGGCGGAAAGCTCTCCGAATGCGTTGTAGAAGCTGAAGGCCTGAGCCTGGCCTGACACCGTGGAAAGCTCGACCTTGCCAAGGCGGTTGTAGCCGGTCTGACTGTCAACCTGGTAGCTCGCCAGGAAATCCGCTGTCAGGCTGGCGGCGAAGGTTTTGGCGTAACCGCCAGCACCCCTCGAAGAGGCGGACAGCCGATGACGGTAGCGGCCTGCTTCGATCTGTTCACCGAAGGCGTTGTAGACGTACTTGGCAACTTCTCCGAGCGCATTGACGGTGTACGCCACGCGGCCTTGTGCATCGTAGTAGTATAGGGTCTTCAGCCCCGTGGCACCGACGCCATCCGGTGCGGTGCTGGACAGCATCCGGCCAGCGGCATCATAGGTGTAGCGCGTACCGTAGGTGGCCCACAAGGCGGCCACCTTGTCGTCCTTGGCCGACTGCGAGGCGCCGCTGTTGGCCGCCAGCCATGCGGCATAGTCCGAAGACACGTTCGCGCTGGCCTGGGCGCTCAGCTCGCTCGTCAGGCGGCCAGCGACATCGTAGCGGCGCTGCACGATGCGGCTCTGCGCATTCGCAGCCGCCGCCTGGGTGGTCTGCAGCAGCCTGCCCACCGAGTCGTAGACGTGGTTGATGATCAGCCCTTCGGGCTGGCGCTCGACTGCCACCAGTTGCCCGACCGAGTCGTACTGGTAGTAGGTCTTGCGGTCTTCCGTGGTGGCCACGGGGCGCACCTGCGCCACGGCCGTGCCGGCCAGACGGTTGGCGATGTTGGCGTAGCGCACTTCCAGCACCTTGCGGCCCGAGGTGTCGTACGAGAACTCGGTCAGGAAGTCGGCGGCATCGATGACGCCGGTCAACTGCCCCTTGGCGTTGTACAGCTGCGTCGTCGTCTGATCCCGGACATCGGTCAGGACGTAGGCGCCAGTCTGTGCGCCCACGCCCGGAATGGTGCTGCCCAACGATGCCGCGTTCTGCAGGGGGTTCGCGTAACGCGTGATACCGGTCAGGCGGCCCGCGTCGTCATAGGTGTACTTGGTGAAATAGTTCTCGGCATCGACGGTGCCCGTCAGGAGACCCTCGGCATCGTGGTAGCTGCGGGTGCTGCGGTCATCGACGGAGACGGCGGGCTTGCTGTTCGATTGAACGGCGGCCACGGCCAGGTTCAATTCGCCGGCGGCTTCGGCGGTTGCCAATGCCTGCAACTGGGCTTCGCTCAGCAGCGTGGCGTAGGCGGTCTTCTTGGCCAGCCAACCCGTGCCGTCGTATTGGTAGTCGACCACGGCGCCCTGCGCATCGATGGTGCGGGACACCCGGCCACTCTTGTCGTACAGGATGCGCTCAGTGCGGTTCACCGCCCCGGCCTGCAATGCCAGCGGCCTGACCATCTCCATGGTCAGGCTGGTGCCATCACCCGGTACCAATGCGGTGTCCAGCAGGGTGGCGTAGCGGATCTTTCGCACGACCTGGCTGTTGCCGTTGTAGATGGTTTCCGTCAGCGCGCCATCGCGGCCGATCTCGCCCACCACGCGCCCGGCCTTGTCGTAGATGTAGTAGGCCTTGCGGCCCGAAGCATCGGTTCCCGGCGAAGTCACCGCGCGCAGGCGCCCCAGGATGTCGTACGTGTAGGTGGTGGTGCCAAAATCCGCGCCGGCCACCGTGGTCTGCTGGCTGCTCAGCAGCCGGTTGGCTTGGTCGTAGACATTGACCGTCCACAGCCCGTTGGCCTGGCCGACCAGCGTCTGGCGCGCACCATCCACATACAGTGTCTGGGTATCGCCCTGAGCGTTGCGCACGAGGATAAGCCGGTTCAGGCCGTCGTACTGGTACGTGGTAGTGAACAGGCCACGCAACGCGGCCTTCGCGTTGTTGTCCAGCCCGGCAGCCGTCACGGGAAGATTCATCTGCCCCCGGACCAGTTGGGCCCACGCGGTGTCGCGCGTCGCCAGTTCATCACCACGGCTGTCGATGGACTGCAGCAGGTTACCCGCCTGGTCGTACACGAACTGGATGGAGGTCTGGCTGCCATCCGACACCACGCCATTGCCCGATGCATCCAGGGCCGCGTACGTGATCTGCCTGTCCACCTGCCCCCGGAAATCGTAGGTGAAGTCGGTGCGCTGGGCCTGCGATTTGTTGACCGGTGCGCTCGTGCTGCTCAGCCATGCCTGCAGATCGGACAGCTGCAGTTGCTGACTGGGCGTGAGGCCCGAGACGGTGTAGCGGTTCGCCGCGTACTGGATGGTGCTGGTGCGCTGACCCAGCCCGTTGGTCGTGCTTTCGTAGCGATGCTCGGTGACCCGCCCCTCTGCCGACACGACGAAGCGCAGATTGCTCTGCGCGTCGTAGGCGTAGCGGGTGGTCTGCGGCCCCGATGGCTGCAGCGCGCCGCCAGCGTCGGGATCCGGCACCACATAGAGTGTCTCGCTCAGCAACAGGTTCTTGCGGTCAGTGCTGAACACCCTGGTGATGACGTTGCCCGCGGCATCGCGTTCGTAGTTGCGGTTGCCGAAGGCATCGTAGCCATAGGTCGTCACGTTGCCCCGGCCGTCGGTGATGGTCTGGACGTTGCCGTCCGCGTCGTACTGGTAGGCCGACGACTGCGCGGTACCCCCCGCCCCATCCTGCACCTTCAGCTCCCGCAGTTGCTGGAGGTTCTGTCCAGCCGCGGTTTCGTAGGTGAACTCGGTGACCTGCGTGAGGCCGCCGCTGCCGGTGGTCACCGTGGTCTTGTTGGTGCCGTAGGAGAACGTGCTGATGGTGCTGTTCTCCGTGCTGCCCCGCCAGTCCGCGAACCCGCTGATCCGGTTCCCGTCGTACGTGAAGATGAGCGCGCTTCCATCGGACTGGAGTATCTGGCTCAGCTTGTTGCTCGTACCATCGACGTACTCGTAGGTGGTCTCGTAGAAGGCAGCATCATCCACCCGGTCCGGCGTCAGATCGACCACCACCTTGGACAGCCGGTTGTTGTTGTACTGGTAGCTGACCCGCTTGATCGCCTTGATGGCGCCGCTGCCGTCATTCTTCTCCCTGAAGAAGGTGACCAGCGATTCGATGTTGTTGGTGCCTTCGTAGTAGTTGATCTGCACCATCTCCTGGTTCGAGGTGGCGATGCTCACCACCTTCGTGCCGGAGTAGCCCAGCGTGAGCACAGCCCCCGAAGGCTCGGTGATCTTCGATAGCCGCCACTGGCCGGCGGCATTCGGGTCCAGGGCGTAGGTCTCCTTCACGCCAGTGGAGCCGTCGGTCCAGACCACCTCGTTGGTCGCCGGCAGGTGAACCATCGAATCGTGCGCACCGGCGCCATCCTTCGAGGTGTACAGCCCGGAGGCTGCGTCGTAGTAATAGGTCGTCTGCGAACCGTCCTCGGCCACCCTGACCACATTCGACCCGGAAATCATCACCCGACGGCTCAATCCGAGACGCCAGTTGTCATTGTTGTCGCCGTCGCTGGTGGCCTGGCTGTTGTACGTCCGCAGGAGCTGCGCATCCACGCCGACACCAACCAGCCACTCGTCCTGCTGCCGCACGACGAGGTTGCCATTGCTGGCGTTGATGTAGACCTGATCGCCCGACCGTCCCGTACCTGCTTGTCCTGCCTGGCCTGCCAGCCCGAGCAGACCCAGCGACGTGTTGTACAGACCCAAACCCGAACCCGCGACGATCGCAACCATTTTCTTTCCCCATGCTTGCCCCTTGTCCAACGGCCCACGGCCGAGAAACTCGGGAATTAATTCGATTGAAAAAACGAACCGATTTAACTGGTTAACCGAATTCTTGAGAAAAAGTTTAGGCGCACCCCTCGAATGAGGGGGTTGTATTGCATATGCAAATTCTTTCACGTAGGCTTCAGCCGGTGGCACTACCAGCCCGCATTCCATTTCCAGCTCAGGCATCGCTTCCGGATAAATATCCCGGAAAACGCTGCCATGGCTTTTCAAAGCAATATCCAGGAATAATCGATCTCCATGAAAATATTTAAAATCCTGACCTTGGCAGGTCAGCGCGCATTGTGGTCAATCGGCATGCTTTTGCTGGCGTCGTCATCCGCCTGGGCACAGCACGCTTTCCAGGAAATCACCTACGACATCCGGCCAGGCCTGCAGATCAAAGTGTTCCTGCCATCGACCTCGCCCTGGGGCAACAGCAAGCCGGGGATCCTGTTCGTGCCCGGCAGCGATGGCGGCACCGCCGATGCGGAGTTGGTGCGCCCCTTCTGCGAGTACTACGCCCAGCAGGGCATCGTGACCGTCAGCACCACCCGGCGCGCACTCCCGCCTTACCCGCGTCCGGCCGATTTCAATCCGTCCGATCCTCATTTCGGTGTCTGGCCCGCTCCGTTGGACGATGTGCGCTCTGCCGTGTGGCTCATGCGACAGTTCTCGGGCTTCCTGGGCCTCAACAGCAACCGCATTGCTGCGGTAGGTCTGTCCTCGGGCGGCACCCTCGTCGGCCACCTGGGCACGACAGACGTGCGGGATCCATCAAACACGTATTCCAGCAAGGTTCAGCGTGTCGTCTCGATCGGCGGGGCTTGGGATCTCAAAGACATCCTCGACAAGTTCCGGCTGTCCAACGGCGCTCCCAACAACACCTATCCAGACCTCAACACGCTGGGCGGCGTCATGCGCCTGTTTGGCGGCACCCTGGAAACCCTCGCCGCCGGCACCTTGCCCAGCACAGCACAGGCATGGGATGCCTCGCCCGTGTCGAAAATCACCTCGTCGGTCTCTCCCACGCTGTTTCTGCACGGCACGCTCGATACCCTCGTGCCTCCGGTTCAGGCCACCTCATCCTGTCAGTTCATGAACGCCGTGGCCCCGGGTAAATGCACCATCCAGCTTTTCAACGTGGGCCATACCGTGCCGATCGAATATCTGCAACCCATGAATACCTTCTTCATCAACTGGCTGGGAAGCCCTGAATAAGCAGCCCCTACCCTCAATATCACCGCCATTCAGGGCGCCTAACATGAACCATTTGATTCGTTTGCTGGGCAAACTGGCCTTCCTCGCAGCACTGTCCACCCTCCTGCTGGCCGGCCAGGCCAGCGCGCAAACCTTCACCTTCACGCTGGGGCAGTTTCTGAACAGCCCTGACCCGAAGGCCAACGACGTCGCCTTCGATGTCTACATGCCCACGACCTCACCATGGGGTCAGCAGAAACCCGTGATCGTGTTCATACCGGGCGGCGCTTTTGGCGTCAGCAATCGGCAGGACGTTGCATCGTTCGCTCAGTTCTACGCGAACGCGGGCTACGTGACCGTGGGCGCCAGCTACCGGACGGCACCTGCCAGTCCATGGCCGGCGCAGATCGATGACATGCAGAGCATCGTCCGTGTGCTCCGCCACCACGCGCCCCTGCTGGGCATCAACGGCAACCGGATCGCCGCCGTCGGCCTGTCCGCGGGCGGCATGCTTGCCGGCTGGCTGGGCGCCGTCAATCAACCCGATGCATGGGGCGTTTCCAGCAAGGTGCAATTTGTGGTCTCGGTGGCCGGCCCCTGGGACCTTGCAAAGTGCCTGACGGATTTCAGCACCGTCAATTTCGGGCTTCCCGATCCCTATACGGCCACGCCCCCCCCGGGCTATCCGGACTTCTCTGCCCTGGGGACGGTAATCAACCTGTTCGGCATCACCGACTTCTCGGTGTTCTCGAACACTGCCACGGTCATTGAGTTGCTCCACAAGGCCCAGGCCGCATCCCCCGTGGCTGCCTTGAGCAGCACCGCGTCTCCCACCGTGCTGGTCCATGGCACCAATGACACCATCGTGCCCGCGAGCCAATCCCAGATCGCCTACAACAGGCTTCAGCAACTCGGCGTGCCCAGTGTGCTCCACGTGTTCCCAGGCGCAGGCCACGCGCCCACGAACGACATGCTGCTGGCCGTGCACAACGCCATCGTGAACTGGACCCAGCTCAGTCAGTGAACCCGGTGCGCACCGCTGTCATCGAAACAGCGGCGCGCCGATGAAACGCTCCGCCTCGCCAAAATGCCCACAACCCAGGAATGGCTGGGGCCCTCGCGCGGCCGACAGCGGTGATGGATGGTTAGCCTGGAGAATGAGGTGAGTGTCCGAGGCCCCCTCCACGAGGGGGCGCTTGCGCTGGGCATGCGCCCCCCACAGCAGAAATACCTTCGGCGAAGGATCGGCCGCCGCAGCGGTGATCAGTGCGTCCGTCAACACCTCCCACCCCCAGCCCGCATGGCTTGCGGCCTGGCCATCCTCGACGGTGAGCGTGGTGTTGAGCAGCAATACGCCTTCGTCGGCCCAGGCGGTGAGGTCACCGTGCCCGGGCGGAGACAGACCCAGGTCGCGCTGGCGCTCCTTGAACATGTTGCGCAGGCTGGGCGGAATTTTCACGCCGCGCTGCACCGAGAAGGCCAGGCCATGCGCCTGGCCCGGGCCGTGGTAGGGATCCTGGCCCAGGATCACCACCCGCACATCGGCGCGCCGCGTCAGGCGCAGGGCCGCGAAGACATCGCCCGGGTAGATCACGGCACCCTGCTGGCGGCGTGCCTCCACACGCTGCACCAGGGCCTGCCCCGGCGCGCTCGCAGCGAAGGCATCGGTCACGTCGCGCCAATCCGGCGGCACCTGGGCAAACAGCTCGGGCAGCGGTGTGCTCAGCCGGTTGTCTGGCAGCAGGAGCGACATCGGCCGCGTCAGCCGAACAGTGCCCGCAGCGCCACACCCGGCTCGGGCGCGCGCATGAAGGCCTCACCGACGAGGAAGGCATTCACATCGGCGTCACGCATGCGGTGCACATCGGCCGGGCCAAGGATGCCGGATTCGGTGACCAGCAGGCGGTCGGCCGGCATGCGGGGCAGCAGGCCGAGCGTGGTGTCCAAGGTGACCTCGAAAGTGCGCAGGTTGCGGTTGTTGATGCCGACCAGCGGGGTCTTGAGCTTGAGCGCACGGTCGAGCTCGGCGCCATCGTGCACCTCGACCAGTACGGCCAGGCCCAGGCTCTGCGCGCAGGCTTCCAGGTCGGCCATCTGGGCGTCGTCCAGGCAGGCGGCGATCAGCAGGATGCAGTCCGCACCCATGGCGCGGGCCTCGTACACCTGGTACTGATCAACCATGAAATCCTTGCGCAGCACCGGCAGCGAGCAGGCCGCGCGGGCCTGTTGCAGGTAGGCGGCGGAGCCCTGGAAGAACTGCTCATCCGTCAGCACGCTCAGGCAGGCCGCGCCTTCGGCGGCATAGCTGGCCGCGATCTCGGCGGGCACGAAGTGCTCGCGCAGCACGCCCTTGCTGGGGCTGGCCTTCTTGACCTCGGCGATGACGGCGGCCTTGCCGGCGGCGATCTTGGCGCGCAGCGCGCCGGTGAAGTCGCGCAGATCCGTCTGTTCACGGTTGCGGGCCTCGGCCTCGTCACGCACATTGGCGAGCGACTTGTGCTTGAGCGCCGCGGCGATCTCTTCGTGCTTGACGGCAACGATCTTGTTGAGGATGTCTGACATGACGGTATCCGGTGATGGCCTGAAGCAGGCTCAGGCCGCGGGCTTGAAGCCCTGCGTGGTCTGCACGAAGCGATGGAGGGTCTCGGCGGCGCGGCCGCTGGACAGCGCCTCGCGGGCACGGTCCACGCCATCGGCCAGCGACGAGGCCACATCGGCCGCATAGAGCGCCGCACCGGCGTTGAGCAGCACGATGTCGCGCGCGGGGCCCGACTGGTTATCCAGCACGCGGCGGATGATGTCCACCGAGGCCTGCGCATTGATCACCTTGAGCGCCGAGCCATCGTGCTGGGCCAGGCCGAACTGCTCGGGGTGCACGGTGTATTCGCGCACATCACCATCCTTCAGCTCGGCCACCAGGGTGTCACCCGCCAGGGTGATCTCGTCCAGACCGTCGCTGCCATGCACCACCAGCACGTGCTTGGAGCCCAGGCGCTGCAGCACGCGCGCCTGGATGCCAACCAGATCGGCATGGAACACACCCATCAGCTGGTTGGGCGCGCCGGCCGGGTTGGTCAGCGGGCCCAGGATGTTGAACAGCGTGCGCACACCCAGCTCCTTGCGCACGGGCGCAGCATGCTTCATGGCGCCATGGTGGTTGGGCGCGAACATGAAGCCGATGCCCGTGGCCTGCAGGCTCTGGGCCACCTGCTCGGGGTTCAGGTTGATGTAGCCGCCCAGGGCTTCGAGCACATCGGCGCTGCCGGTGCTGGACGACACGCTGCGCCCCGCATGCTTGGCCACGCGCGCGCCGGCGGCGGCGGCCACGAACATGGCCGTGGTCGAGATGTTGAAGGTGTGGGCGCCATCGCCCCCGGTGCCGCACAGGTCGATCAGGTGCGTGGGGTCGGCCACGTGCACGGGCGTGGCGAACTCGCGCATCACCTGGGCCGCAGCGGCGATTTCGCCCACCGTCTCTTTCTTGACGCGCAGCCCGGTGATCAGGGCCGCCATGATGACGGGCGACATCTCGCCACGCATGATGCGGCGCATCAGGCCCAACATCTCGTCGTGGAAGATCTCGCGGTGTTCGATGACGCGCTGCAGCGCCTGGGCGTCGGTGATGGTGCTCATGTGCGTTGGCCCTCGCTCACATCTGCAGGAAGTTCTTGAGCATGGCGTGGCCGTGCTCGGTCAGGATCGACTCGGGGTGGAACTGCACGCCTTCGAGCGGCGCGAAGTTCTTGTCGGTCTGCGGGCCCTTGTGGCGCACGCCCATGATCTCGCCGTCGGGCGTGGTGGAGGTGATCTCCAGGCAATCGGGCAAAGTGTCGCGCTCGATGGCCAGCGAGTGGTAGCGGATCACGGTGAACTCGCGCGGCAGGCCCTGGTACACGCCCTTTTCATCGGTGGTGATGACGCTGGTCTTGCCGTGCATCTGCTGGGCCGCACGGATCACCTTGCCGCCCAGGGCGGCGCCGATGCTCTGGTGACCCAGGCACACGCCCAGGATGGGCAGCTGGCCGGTGAAGCGCTGCAGCGCGGGCACGCAGATGCCGGCTTCGGCGGGCGAGCAGGGGCCGGGCGAGAGCACCAGGCGGTCGGGCTTCATCGCGGCGATCTCGTCGAGCGAGATCTCGTCATTGCGAACGACCTTGACCTCTTCACCCAGCTCGCAGAAGTACTGCACCAGGTTGAAGGTGAAACTGTCGTAGTTGTCGATCATCAGCAGCATATGCGCTCTATCCTATTGATTTCATGAGGGATTTCTTGGCAGCCCTCGTTTTGATACCCGCTTTGATACCCGCTTTTTTGCTCACTGGACAGCCAGTGTCACATGCAGGTGGGGAGTCTGCGCCTGGGGTGGGCGCAATAGGTCGATCAGGTCGCTGGCTTACGCCAACGCTGACGGGAGAGGGGTGCTGAGGAAGACAAGAACGCACACATAGGTGATCATTTTAGCCAGTACAGCTCAAACTGCCGAAAATTCCTGCCTCTAAAGACGTTCGCCGGGCGGCCAGCGCCATGTACCGACCTTGGCTACAGACTTTTGTACCGAGCCGCATGCTCGCCGGGGACCAAACAACTACGAAGTCTCGCCAGTCGCGTACCAAGTAGCTACATGGCCAGGCCTATGGATGACATTGCGCCACCCAAAGGCCGATATCTCTCGGGGCGATCACGACTCGACGCGCGGGAGAGATGGCCCGCTCAAGCGGTACAGTCACACTAAGTTTAGGGGGAGACAGATGGCAAAAGTGCATGTGACTGCGAAACGGGACTTCATCGAAACTTTAGTCGCTGCAAAACCGATTGCGGCGCTTTCCGAGGTCATTTGGAATGGCTTCGATGCGGGGTCCACTGAGGTAGCGGTGTCCGTCGATGTCAACGAGTTGGATGGGATTGAAACTGTTCGGGTACGTGACTTTGGATATGGCATTGACCCCAGTCAGATTGAATCATTTTTTGGTGGGCTTGGCGAATCCTGGAAGAAACAGGCCTACAAACAAGCTGGCCGGGCTCTACATGGAAAAAACGGCAAGGGGCGCTTCAAGGCATTTGCGCTGGGTGAACGCGTGCAATGGAACACCACTTACAAGAAAGATGGAAAAACTTATTCCTATCGAATAGTTGGACATCTCAACACAATCGAGGATTTTGAATTTTCGGAACCTATAGAGGTACCAGATGCAGAAAAGGCCGGTACGGAAGTCGCCATTCATAACATAAGGCACGAATTTCGATCCCTGCGCGACGGTTCTGCATTGATGGAGCTAGCTAGAGTTTACGCCGCATACTTAACTGAATATCCTGACCTCCGCCTCA
Source organism: Burkholderiales bacterium UBA1834 (assembly GCA_002339015.1). Taxonomy (GTDB): domain Bacteria; phylum Pseudomonadota; class Gammaproteobacteria; order Burkholderiales; family Burkholderiaceae_C; genus Aquabacterium. The sequence continues at coordinate 44,564 of DDJC01000044.1, read as the reverse complement.
CATTTGATGGAAAACCCGTCGACCCGCGAAGTGCACAGATTCAAACCACGAATATTCGCTTAGACAAGGCAAGAACAGAACATGGGCGACTTGTTTCTGTGACCTTGTCAGTGATTGAGTGGAAAGTATCAACAGAAAGGACACTACATCTTTGTGATCCAAGCGGAGTCGCCCTTCATGCGCTTCCAGTCGGTCCGCAGGTTAGAGCGCCCGGATTTGAATTCACTGCATACATAAAGTCCGAGCTATTTCGAGACCTAGATAAATCTAACTCACTTGTACTCGCCGACCTACATCCTGATGTTCAGGCGGTAATGAGTAATGCCAAGAGTAAATTGAAAGCGCACTTCAGAAAGCGCCTTGCTGAGAATCAAAGTGAGGTAGTAGAAAAATGGAAGCAAGAAAAGATCTATCCGTTTGAAGAAAAGTCAAACCTGGACCCTCTTGAAACCGCTGAACGTCAAGTCTTCGACATTCTTGCGGTAAACGTTCAGAGCTACCTTCCATCTTTTGAGGATGCGGACTACAAGTCCAAGAAATTCACGTTCCAGCTACTCGCACATGCGGTTCGTGAGAACCCGGATTCCGTGCAAACCATCATCAGCGAAGTTTTAGGTCTTAAGCGTTCAGAGCAAGACGATCTCGCTGCGCTCCTGGGGAAAACAAGTCTATCGTCAATCATCAGCGCCGCGAAAACTGTTGCCGGACGACTTGATTTTCTGGCGGGCTTGGATGCTCTTGTCTTCGGCAAGGAGAGCAAAAAGAAGCTTCTCGAGCGGGACCAATTGCACAAAATGCTGGAGAACGAAGGCTGGTTATTTCATGAAGAGTTCGCTTTGGCGGGAAGTGAGCAGCGGCTTGAAGAAGTTCTCAGCAAACACATTTCAGTACTGGGCGCAAGACAAGATGATGGGGCGCCGGTGGATATCGGCGGAGGAAAGCAAGGGCGCGTAGACCTGATGCTTTGCAAAGCTGTCCAGCCACGCAGCGGTGAGTATGACTATCTGATCGTCGAGCTAAAGCGGCCGTCAAAGAAAATCGACAGCGAGGTTCTTACTCAGATTGAGAAATACGCAATTGCAGTAGCTAGCGATGAGCGCTTTCGAGGCGTGCCTGCAAAATGGACGTTCATCGCCATATCCAACGATCTCGATACCTATGCCCAAAAGAAAGCTAGTCAACGTGGCAGGCCGAAAGGTCAGGTGTACGACGATGCTGAGCAGAACATCACGGTATGGGTCAAATGTTGGGCTGACGTAATCAATGATGCCAAGTCAAAACTTGACTTCATCAATCAACAACTGTCCTATGAGGCTGACAGAGACAGTGCCAAGGCATACCTACAAAAGGCTCACGCTAGATTTATCCCCGAAGTAGATCTGACAACAGATGGATATGGCATTTCCACAGAAGATGAGCTACAGGACGACGATTCTGAGATCATGGATCTGGATGAAGTAGATGTCTCTGACAGCGTCATTGTGAAGTAACGCTCTGCGAGACGGGCATTTAACCCGTCCACGCATCACCAAGCGACTCAGCCTGCTCCAGCACCAGCTCAACCGCCGCATCGGCGGCATCAGGCGGGTATTTGTACTTGCGCAAAATGCGCTTGACCATCAGCCGCAGCTTGGCCCGCACGCTTTCGCGCTGTGACCAGTCCACGCTGATGTTTTGACGCAGATTTTCCGTCAGCTCGTGAGCGATCTTCTTGAGCGTGTCATCGGTCAATTCGCGCACGGCTGATTCGTTGATCACCAAGGCGTCATAAAACTTCACTTCATCGTCGGTCAAGCCCAGGGTTTCGCCGCGCGATGCCGCTTCCCTGAACTTCTTGGCCATCGCGACCAACTCTTCCATCACCTGCGCGGTTTCGATGGATCGGTTCTGGTAACGCTTGATGACATTGCCCAGCAGTTCCGAAAACTTCTTTTCCTGCACGACGTTGGTGGCAAAGCGGCTCTTGATCTCGCCTTCGAGCAAGCGCTCCAGCAGCTCCACCGCCAGGTTGCGCTCGGGCAGGTTTTTCACCTGGGCCAGGAAGTCATCGTCCAGCAAACCGATGTTGGGCTTGTCCAGGCCCACCGCGTCGAAGATATCGACCACGCTTTCAGACACCACGGCAGAGCTGATGATCTGGCGGATGGCCAGGTCTCGCTGTTCGTCGGTGCGCTTTTGCGCAGAGATGTCCCGCTTGGTCAGGATCACCTTGACGGCCTGCATGAAGGCCACCTCTTCGCGCACGGCTTTGGCCTCGTCCAGCGTGCAGCACAGGGTGAAGGCTTTGCTCATGGCCAAGGCCGTATCGGCAAAACGCTTCTTGCCTTCGCGGCCTTGTTCGGTCTTGATGCCCAGCACATGGTTCGCGGCACCGGCCAGCGTCTTGTGCCCGCCTGTGAGGAAGCCGCTGTAGTCAAAGCCGTGCAGCATGGCTCGCAGCACATCGAGCTTTTCTGCCAGCACGCTGTAGGCCTCGTGGGCATCGACCGTGGGCTTGCCACGGCCTTTGCTGGCGGTGTATTCCTTCATCGCGGCCTTCAGCTCGTTGCCGATGCCGATGTAGTCCACGACCAGGCCACCTTGCTTGTCCTTGAACACACGGTTCACTCGGGCAATGGCCTGCATGAGGTTGTGGCCCTTCATGGGCTTGTCCACGTACAAGGTGTGCACGCACGGTGCATCGAAGCCGGTCAGCCACATGTCGCGCACGATCACCAGGCGCAGCGGGTCGGCTGGGTCTTTGAAGCGCTTCTCAAGCCGCTTCTTCACCTGGGCGCTGTAGATGTGTGGCCGCAGCAAGGCCTTGTCGCTGGCCGACCCCGTCATCACGATCTTGATGGCGCCCTTCTCTGGGTCTGCATCGTGCCAATCGGGGCGCAGCTTGATGATCTCGTCATACAGGTGCACGCAGATGTCGCGGCTCATTGCCACCACCATGGCCTTGCCGGGCTGGGCCTTGTCGCGCTCTTCAAAGTGCTGGACCAAGTCGCTGGCCACACTGGCCACGCGGGGTGTGGCGCCGACGATCTTTTCCAGCGCGGCCCAGCGGCTCTTGAGCTTGGCTTGATCGCTCTCTTCTTCGTCTTCGGCCAGCTCATCCACTTCGTCGTCGATGTGGGCCAGCTCGTCCTCTTTCAGGCTCAGTTTTGCCAGGCGAGACTCGTAATAGATGGCCACCGTGGCGCCATCTTCCTTGGCCTGCTGCATGTCATAGACATGGATGTAGTCGCCGAATACAGCGCGGGTGTCACGGTCGGTGCTGCTGACTGGCGTGCCCGTGAACGCCACGAAGGTGGCTTGAGGCAAGGCATCGCGCAGGTGCTGGGCGTAGCCCACTTGGTAACTGGTCTTGTACTCAGGCGGCGCGAAGTCAGCCGTGGAGGCCACCACAGTTCTATCGCCATCGCTCGTGACGACTGCCGTGGCGGGACTCTTCCCGGCCTCTGGCTTGAGCTTGCGGGTCTTCAGCTTGGCCTCGAAGCCATATTGCGTGCGGTGGGCTTCATCAGCGATCACAACAATGTTGCGGCGGTCGGACAAGACCGGGAACATGTCTTCGTCTTCACCGGGCATGAACTTCTGGATGGTGGCGAAGACGATGCCGCCAGAAGGCCGGTTGCTCAGAAGCTGACGCAGCTCTTGCCGCGTGGTGGCTTGCACGGGCTGCTCGCGCAACAGATCCTGTGCCAGGCAGAACACACCAAAGAGCTGACCATCCAGGTCATTGCGGTCCGTGATGACGACGATGGTGGGATTGGCCATTGCTGGCTCTTGCATCACCCGCGCGGCAAAGCAAGTCATGGTGATGCTCTTACCACTGCCTTGCGTGTGCCAGACCACGCCACCCTTGCCTTGGATGTTGACCGGGCTGTCGGTGCGTGATGCAGCCACCACGTGCTCGATGGCGGCGCGCACGGCGTGGAACTGGTGGTACCCGGCGATCTTCTTGATCAGGGCGCCGTCATCCTCAAAAAGGACGAAGTAGCGCAGGTAGTCGAGCAGGTACTGCGGCGCCAGGGCGCCACGAACCAAGGTCTCCAGCTCGTTGAACTCGCCCAGCGGGTCCAGGCTCACGCCATCGATGGTGCGCCATTGCATGAAGCGCTCGGCATTGGCTGACAAGGAGCCCAGGCGTGCCTCGGTGCCGTCCGAGATGACCAACACCTCGTTGTACTGGAACACATCGGGGATCTGGGCCTTGTAGGTTTGGATCTGGTCGTAGGCCTTCCAGATGTCGGCCACCTGGTCGGCGGGGTTTTTCAGCTCCAGCAGCACCAGAGGCAGGCCATTGATGAAAAGGATGATGTCAGGGCGACGGGTGTGGTGCGGCCCCTTGATGGTGAACTGGTTAACGGCCCAGAACTCGTTGCGCGACACGTCAAGCCAATCGACCAAGCGAACGAAGTCACCCCGGGTATCGCCGTCTTTCTGGTATTGCACTGGCACGCCGCCCACCAGCAACTTGTGCAAGGCACGGTTGGCAGGCAACAAAGATGGGATGCCGAGGTCCAGCACCTGCTGCAGGGCGTCTTCGCGTGCCGACGTGGGGATGCTCGGGTTCAAGCGCTGAATGGCCTCGCGCAGCCGGAACGGCAGAATGACCTGGCGGTAGTCGGCGCGCTGTGGGTTGGCGCCGTCTTGCGCAATGTCTAGGCCGGAGTGAACCGCATAGCCCACCTCGGCCAACCAGCCCAGTGCTTCTTGTTCGAGTTGGTCTTCGGTCATCGGCACCCTGATGCTTATTGCTTGCTTGACGCGAGGTAGTTAAAATGTAGCCCAAGTGGATTGGGGGTTCCCGGTTGGCGCTGCAGCCTCGGTGGGTTCATCGGGGCTTTTCGCTTTCTGGCAGGCGCACTATGTTTTGCGTTTATGCACTTAAACCATTGAATTTAAAGATAAATTCCCCCTCCGGCCTTGTCGCAAAGGTTTTGCTTTTAAGCACTCTCTACGCCCAGAACGGCAGGTAGCACGCATAGCGGAGCCGCCGCCGTTATTCCCGGAACTGATGGCAGACGCCACCTCGCTAGGCCATCAGGACTGTAGCTTCCTGAGGGGCATGCATTTAACAAAGCGTTTAGCAAACCCATCTGCAAGCTATTGATTTGAAAGACATTTTTTTGACGTTTTAGCAGTTTGCTAAACAGTTGCTAAACGCTCATTTCAAGGTGTAGAACGGCTTACCACGCAGCACCTGCTTGACCAGGAAACCATCATCCTGGCTCCATTTCTTCAGATAACGCGAGGCCTCCACGCTGGCTGAGGGCGAATCACCCAACCCGAGAAGTTCACGCAGTTCAGCATTCTGGATGCGCTGGTGATCACGCAAGTACTCCCGCACCATCTCGGCATAGCGCACAGGGTTCAGCCCACGCGTGCGGGTGTAAGCCGCCTTGCCTTTGAGCGCCGTGGCCACGCCTTTTGCCAAATGAAAGGTGGCCGATGCCGTGTGCCCTTTGCGTTCCAACAGATCCAATGGCGACGTACACATGGCCTCTAGCACCTGACGGGCCTCATCCTTCGGCAATTGCAGTACCTGAGCCACCTCGGTCACGTCGATGAACGCCTGCCCCATCAAAGCATCCAGCACCAGCAACTGGTCCAGCGACACCTCAGCGCCTTGCGCATCCAGGCGGGCCACCAACTGCACCAGCACGTCGTGCGTTTCACGGTTGAACATGCGCAAGGTGACAGAAAAGCCATCGGTCTGGTACTGCGGGCGACGTTTGCCATAGACCAGTGCCGAGCGGAAGATTCGCCGACGCCCCACCCCTGACGACTCCACCAGTCGCAGCTTGACAAGGGCATTGGCCAAGGTGCGGTTGCGGGGCACGGCCTCATGACGCAAGATGTTTTCGGGCGTGATGCCCGCCACGAAGCCACCAGGGCTGGTGACGACCAATTCTTTGGACGAATGACGGATCAGGATTTCGCCAGGGTTCAGGTAATCACGGTGGGTGAGTGCATTCAAGATGGCCTCGCGAACCCCCTCGATCGGGAACTGCGGGATGCGAACCTTGAACAGCCCCAACTCCAGCTCCTTTTCAGGATTCAGCGGCCCCACAAACACCTGCTCCATGCGCTCCACAGCCTCCAACAAGGGCAGACGGTCAATGTCATTGCGCGCCACGGTGGTCTCGCTGTCATGCAAAACGTAGTGGAATTGAGCTTGAGGACAACGCTGCGCCAGCACCTCACGCCGCGCAAACAAGAGCATGCCGGTGTGGGTGATTTGGCCTTCTCGCATGGCTTCCAGCCCTTGCAGAAAAGCGGCATCAGGCAGCTCCAGCAAACCAGACGATGGCGCCTTGCTGCGCAAAATCTGGCGCGCACGCTCCATCTGTAGGGGGTCGAGGTCTTGCAGGGTCAGGCCTACGGCCACGGCACCGCTCCAGTCCAGCGCGGCGGTTTGCACCTGTGCGTGCTGAAAGGCTCTGGGGTCCAATGGCATGCAGTTCTTGCTGACCCTTTGCTTGAACAAACCCGCCGCCGTGCCGTAAGGTTTGTGCTGGCCTTCCGGCACACGCAGCACCAGCAACTTGCCTGAACCTTCGGGCACGTCCAATTCGAACACCTCGGCATCAATGCCTGGCCGCGTGCCATCGTAGATGCCGCGCCGGAACACATCAAGGTCATGCCCTTTGATGCCCTGAATAGCCTGGGCACGGCCCTTGACCTTGTCTGATACGCCGAACACCACCGCGCCGCCACCGGCGTTGGCAAAACACACCGCGTACTCACACGCCACCTTGAGGTCCTCCTTGGGGCCTTGCGATGGTTTGAAGTCCAGGTATTGGCCTTCAAGGTCGTCGGCAATGTGGTGCTCCAGTTGGTCCAGCAAAGCCAGGATGTCGGCGGTGGATGGGACGCTCATGCGGTGGCTTCTTCAATCAAGTGCTGGGCCGCGGGCAAGCGCAGTTGGCCGGAGATCAGGCGGGGGAGGAGGGTGTCGCGGAAGGTAGCGAGGGTTTGAGCTTGAGCGACGTTGCTGATGATCCTGTCATACAACGGCCGGGCCAATTGCTCAAAGCGTTGAAGCACGTGTGCCGGGGGAAGCAGACAGACCGACTGGGCAAATGTTGCCGTTGTAATTGTGTCAAATACTGAGCCATGGGCGGCGTTGACCAATCCGGCAACCTCCTTGCGCAACATCAGATGCAATGCGATAGGGGCATCGTGACGAGACTTCAGGGCATAGCAGGTCTGGTTCATCGCCATGTCCGAGCCGAGCATCACCATCCTGCCTGTCGTCGCGCCACGTGCGACGATTGCTGTGGCAAAGGCTGGAATGATCTTGGTAGAACTGCCATTCAGCCCCAGTGATGTGATTGTTCGTTCGGTGCTCAGCAGAACAGGATCGGATGCCTGCGAAACATCTTTGGCGCTGGCCCACAAGATATCTCCACCCCAAAAATCAGGCCGGTCCGTTTTCGGCGTGCCACCACTCAACAACGTAGCGGCATCAAGGATGCCTCCGATTTGCCATCCGGCAGGCACGTCTCCCAATGCCGAAGTCACGAACGCATCGGGGAAGAGTGCAGCGGTGGCCTCGTCCAAGCCTTCGGGAGCAAGGCCAGCCTGCTTGGCGCGCACGGGGTCGAAATCGACGAACCAGGACTTGAACAGAGCCTGGGCGATGGCTTCCAGCGTGGCGTTGGTGTCGCGCAGGAGGGTGATGCGATCGTCGAGTGCACCAATCAGCGCAGCAATCAAGCGTCGCTCGTGAGCTGGGGGCAGCGGGATCGGCAACGCCCGCAGATCCTTGAGATTGATCGTCGTTTGAACGGTCGTGTTGGCTCTGCTGCCAAGCAAATGCTGTGACAGCGGAGAGCGTAAGCAAAGCGCAATCCAGTCGGGGCTGACGTGAGCCAAGGGGGCCATCACAGCCACAGCCCGCGCCACATTGAAGCCAGCGAGATGTTGAGGCACCACGGCCACTTGCCCAACAGATCCCACAATGGTCAGCAGCACCTCTCCACCCTTGAGCCTTGTGCGGCCATACTTCGCCTCGACCTCGGGCGCAACACGCATGACATCGCTGAGGTCCAAGTGCATGTCGCGGAAATTATTGACGCGAACAATTGGCACACCTTCGCTGACTGGTGCCCCAGGCTGCACGATGCCGTAAGTAACTGAACCCGGTTGACAGCAGGAATCCAGGGGGGCATATACCCAATCATCGGGCAAGGTGGGCAAGTCAAAACTCATACCCCAGCCCCCCCAACTTCTGCCGAATCAGCGCATCCAGCTCCGCGCCCTTGGCCATCTGCTCGCCCAGCTTCTCGGTGAGCTTTTGCATGTTGTCGGCAAAGGCTTCGTCGTCGTCCTCCACTTCTTCGGCGCCCACATAGCGGCCCGGGGTCAGCACATGGCCATGCTGGGCAATCTCCGCCAGTTGCACGCTGCGGCAATAGCCCGGTACGTCTTCATACGCGGCGGCATCTGCCTCGCCGCGCCAAGCGGCCACCGTGCCTGCGATGCGCTCGATCACCTCGTCAGTGAACTCGCACTGAACACGGCTGATCATGCGAGCCAGATTGCGCGCGTCGATAAAGAGCACTTCGCCTTTGCGCTGCTTGCGCTTCGCCAGGAACCACAAGCAAGCCGGGATCTGCGTGTTGAAGAACAACTGCCCAGGCAAGGCAATCATCACCTCGACCACGTCGACATCGACCATGGCCGCGCGGATCTGGCCTTCGTTGTTCTGGCTGGATGACATCGAGCCATTGGCCAGCACGATGCCCGCGCGCCCTGTTGGCTTGAGGTGATGCAACATGTGCTGCAACCAGGCGTAGTTGGCGTTGCCTTGCGGTGGGTCGCCGTAGTGCCAACGCGGGTCGCCTTCCAGACTGCCGTGCCACCAGTCGCTGATGTTGAAGGGCGGGTTGGCCAGGATGAAGTCGGCGCGCAGGTCCGGGTGCTGGTTCTTGGTGAAGGTGTCGCCAGGCTCGCGGCCCAGGTTGAAGTCGATGCCGCGAATGGCCAGGTTCATGGCGGCCAAGCGCCAGGTGGTGGGGTTGGCCTCTTGCCCGTAGATGGACACATCGCCCAGGTGACCTCCATGCGCCTCAATGAACCTCTCGGACTGCACGAACATGCCACCAGAACCGCAGCAGGGGTCGTACACCTGCCCATGGTGTGGGGCCAGCACAGCCACCAAGGTCTTGACGATGCTGGCGGGCGTGTAGAACTGCCCGCCCCGCTTACCCTCAGCGCTGGCGAACATGCCCAGGAAGTATTCGTACACCTGGCCCAGCACGTCGCGGGCGGTGCTGGCGTCGGTGCCAAAGCCGATGGTCGAGATCAGGTCAACCAGTTCGCCCAGCTTGCCATCGGGCAACTGGGCACGGGCATAGCGTTTGTCGAGGATGCCTTTGAGCTTGGGGTTTTCAGCTTCGATCAGGCTCAGGGCGTCGTCAATGTGCTTGCCGATGGTGGGCTGCTTGGCTGCGGCACGAATGGCTTCCCATCGGGCAGGCTCGGGCACCCAGAACACGTTGACCTCGCGATAGTAGTCGCGGTCTTCGAGTTCGGCATCGATGTCTTCCTGGCTGGCATCGCCATAGAAGTATTCATCGCTGGGGTCACGCAGGCGGGTGCTCAACTCGGCGCGGCGGGCCGCAAAGGTGTCCGAGATGTACTTCACAAAAATCAGGCCGAGCACAAGGTGCTTGTATTCGGCTGCGTCCATGTTGGCGCGCAGCTTGTCGGCGGTGGCCCAGAGTGTCTTTTTGATGTCGTCGATCATGGCGGGGATCTTATCGGGCGTTCTGGCATAGGTGGATGAGCAGGGCAGAACAAGGGGCTCGGCCCGTCGGGCGCCGATTTCAAAGGCACTGTAAAACCGCAGCGGCAAGTCAACTATTTCGCTGACAGCGAAATTTACACTATCATCGGGTCGTGTTGGTGAGGAAGACAATTCCAGAGTAGTACCCGGACCATCTGGTCTGCGGGGAGGTAACTCCCCAAACTGAACCCCGGCCACGCGATTCGGCGGTAGCGCGCTGATGAACGTACGGCAGAGGTCATAGGCGGAGCCCGCTGGAGCGGCTCCGCGCATGTGGATATGCAGGGAAAAAAGTCGTCCTTCTTCATTCCTCGTTGCGAGCTGGACCTGCAGCAATTTCGCTGTCAGGCGCGACGAAAGGACTTTGTATGGATACCCGTACCACCAACCGGGGACGACGGTCGAGCAATGCTGTTTGGCAAAGAGGGTTGAAGAAGCTTGGGCTTCTTTTAATGCGCCCTCTGACACCAAAAGTTCTCTTGATGTGGTTGAAGCTTGCAGTAGCAATTTTTCGACTTTTTGATTGAGGGCAACGTGGGAAGTTCGACCCCCTGCTTTTTCCAACTTTGTGGTGATCATCATGTTGCACTCCGCTCTTCGTCATCTTCGTAAGTTTCACGGGATGCGTCAGCAAGATCTAGCTGTGCGGCTCGGCATCTCGAACACCTATCTTTCAGAAATCGAGTCGGGCGTTAAGGCTCATGCCATCACGGTCGATTTACTGACCCGCTATGCAGAGGTATTTGATGTGCCTGTGTCTAGCATCATGCTTTTCTCCGAGCAGATCGACAGCGGCAAGCGCAGTGAAAAGCTGCGCGTTGCATTGGCAGCAAAGCTCTTGAAGGTACTTGATTGGATCGATGAGCATGCCGAACACGCCCCATAAGAAGCTGAAAGCCGCGCTCAAGCGCGGTTACCGAAAAAACCAGTCAGCCCGATACCCGCTGGAGAAATCGCCGTTGTGGAAGCTGACAAGCCTGCATGTCTTGGCACGGCTGCTGCGCGTTGAACCTGACAGCTTGAAGAAACTTGCCGGATCCCCTGTGTACAACAAATTTGTTGAGAAACCGGGAACAGAAAAAGCACGGGATATTCAAGAGCCAATCGGCAGCACTATGCGCCTGCACTACCGCATGGCAAGGTTGTTGGACAGCATTCAGCGGCCAGCTTTCTTGCACTCAGCGACGCGACGCCGATCAAATGTCTCCAACGCGGAAAAGCATCGATCATCCGGGCCAACCCACGTGATCGTGAAAACTGACATCCGCAAGTTTTACGAGCACACCACTTACTCACATGTCAAGGCGTTCTTCCACACGGATCTCGGGTGGCCGCTTGACCTAGCCAGACTGCTGGCCAGCGCCTGCACTGTCGATGGTCATCTACCTACAGGCAGTTGCCTCAGCCCGCTACTTTCATATTTTGTCCACAAACCTCTCTTTGCTGCGATAGAGCAACTGTGTGTTGAGCAGGGCGTGACAATGACCCTTTATGTCGATGACATCACCTTGTCCGGTGCTCGTGCCTCAAAGGCTTTGCTGCATGAGATAAAAGGCCGGATACGGAGGCGCAACCTCGAAACACACAAAGACAAGTACATTGCGCCAGGCACTGTGGGACTGGTCACAGGCATAGCCATTGACGGCGACAAACTCCGGCTCAGAAACAAGCAACACCAGTCAATCGTGAAGATGATTGATGCCGTTGCCGCCGGGGACAAAGCTCAAGCCGATAGCCTCAAGGGCAAGCTGGCCGCTGCAAGCGTTGTAGAGCCCGTAGCAGCCGAACGACTTGCCGTGCGTCTTGAGCGGCGTATGGCCTCGTCAAGCAACGAGCAATAGGGCAACTTGCCCGCCATTGTTTTGCATGTGGTCACACCACTCGACGTGTTGACTGCCGTGGCCGCAAAGTTCAATCCACTGGCTGCTGCCTTTTCAGACAGAACCTGTAGACGTTGTGAGCCATCGGTGAGGGCGGGGCCAAAGCGGCCTCACCTCTAGAGTGCGGCTCCAGGGCGCTGGATGCCAGCCAATGGCTCACCTGCCCACGCAATCGGCACGTCGCCAGCCAACGGCCCAAAACACGCACCGGTAGGTACAGCAGCACCATTGGTACGGTGAGCAACGGGCTCCGAACGTCCCAGGCCACCGCTGCGGCCAGACCACCAGCCAGGATGGCCAGCACCGCTAGTGCATCGCACTTGCGCAGCAACAGTGGCGGATCCTCTGACACGAAATTCACCTGCCGCCCCGTCGTCAGGTTGGCCAGCCCGACGACCCAATCGCCCAGCAGCAACACAATGACCCGGTGCCCCCGGCGCACGGGCATCACTCGGCTGTGAACAACGAGCTTGATGTCACGACCATCATCGGCGGCGATCCAGAACTCGCGCCGTTCGCGGGCAGGGTATTGCTCGCACCATCGCATCGGCACATTGATGTACCGCTGCAACTCGGCCAGCTCGCCGGTGATGTACCAAAACTTGCGCATATCGGGTCTCCTTGCATTGACCCGACCACGGTCACACGCAAGCTTGGGGAGTCAACCCCGGTGATCAGCGATGCCGGGCACACATCAGTCGTCGGTTGGCTCGCTGAAGACGCCACCAGCGGCGGAAGTGCCGCCTTGCGGGCGCGGCGGCTTGGGCTGTGCGCCAGTTTCAAAGATGAGCCCTTGTAGCGCCAGCATGCGCAGCCGCTGGACGCGTTTGGGGCCCTTTCGAAAGCGCACCAGGTCTGCATGCAGCAGCGGCGCACTGTCTTGGTCAATCGCCACGTAGATCACCAGCTCGGATTCATCGGCACGGCGCGTCACCGCCGCTGCTCCACCTGGGCCACGGCATCAAGCCCTGCCTCGGCCTCAACCCGCCCCTGTCCCGCAAGCTGGAAGCCGCGCACGTTCGCATATAGGGGCTCGGCCAACTCCAGCAAGCTGTGCCGGGGGAGCGCTTCCTTGATGTACTTCTTGAATATCTGGGCGCCCCCGCCTGTCAGCACGACGTTGTCAAACCGTTGTGTGTCGCCGATTTGACTGAGCATCGCGCCCACGGCTTGGTGAGCCACGGTCATGGCCAAAGGCTTGAACTTCTCGATGGAATAGGGCTTGCCATACAAGGTCAGTGGACGTTCCTTGCGGAGCGCCAAGTCGATGGCATCCAGATGCAGGTAGTTCGCACCGATGTCACGCGATATCTCGCGCGCGATGATGCGCAGCATGTTGTTGACGCCCCGATCAACCGAATGGCTCTTGCGGATCAACAGCCTCATGCCGCGTGTGGACACCCAGTCAAAGGTGCGGGTACCTACATCAATGATCAGGCTGTCCTGGTGCTGAATTTGATCGAGCACGCCTTGCTGTGCTGCGTAGGTGACCAGTGCCCCTTGCGGCTGCGCCACGGCAAGCGCCCTTTTGACCAGAACCTTGCGGCCCCGCCCAACCGCGTGCTCGCCTTCGGCCAGCTTGACCAGGCTGTCTTTCTTGTCCGCGAAATAGGCCACCGGCAGGCCCACCACGAGCAGGTCGATGACCTCGACGTTCATGTAATACAGCGCACCGCGCATCAAGGCCAGGTACTCAGGCGTGGTGATGAAATCCTCGCCCTTCAACGTTGACCGCCATGGCTCAAGGGCCAATTCAATGTCTGGCCCAACCTCGTAGAAGTGAGGGCCCATTGGCACAGCGACGGTGTCGCGCCGACCACCCAACCCTTGCATGGTGGTGTCGCTCGAACAGAACTCAGCCATCGATAGAAAGCTGCCGCATTCGATGCAGTCGCCGTCAACTCGGCGGATGTACTTGGTGATGCCGTATCCAACATCAATAGCGCGCACGATGCTCATGAAAATCCCCAAAGAAGAACAGATGCTCATGAGGGTGCGCAAAGGCGGGTCAGCCAGCCACCGGCAATGGGCGCTGAATGGGGTGGATTTCGGCATCAGCCTGATCAATGGCATCGGACCCAGTCCGGCTCTGCTCCCAATGCGCACGGACCACGCTCATCCACGGCGGGGTCAAGCGCATGGATAGTCTGATTGCGGTCAGCCTGCAATCGGGCGCATTTCGCTTGGCCAGACCGGTTTCGGAGAGAGAGGTATCGCGAAGACTTGTCAACCCCAAGGGCACGCAGACCAGGTCATTGGCGATCAGGGGTAATGGCGGGATAACGGCACTTTTTGCGCTTGCATTGAGGTGCCGCCTAGCGCATGCTTTGATGGCGTCAAGCCGGTAGCTTCCACACCGGGCGCATCGGTCGCCAAAGGAAGCCCTGGAGTCGTGACGCCATGTCACGCTGGACCTTGAGTCGGAAGTGTCCCCGCTGGCCATCGCAAGATGGTGGTCAGCTTGTTTGCGGCACGCATGCCTGCGTGTCAATGTGGATCCACGTCGGTCTTGAACCGACGATGCTTGCCTTGCGCCCCTGGAGGCCTTGGCAAACGGCGCGCGCTCTCGCGACGCCCGTGATCCCCTTCGCCCCGCCTCACGCTTTGCTTCGAGCATCCCCTGTCATGTCGGCCCGACCGACAGCTTGCGGATTGGCGTGAACAGACCCTGCACCGCGTTGGCTTCGGTGCCATCAGATGGTCTGGCGGCGGCGTTCGATTTGGGTGCCTTGATTGGCATCCCGTACGGGTGACGCCCGTGCAACTTTGCTGCGCAGCCTTCCGGCCAGACCGGTCGATCTGCGGTTCGCCCCGAGCGAGCAGCCACGTGTGCCTGACACCGTGTGCACGGCGTTCACTTTTACGACTGGCCTGGCTGCGGCTTTGTTCGCAACCGAATGCTGACCTTGCGCGCGATGGGATGCACGCGCCTCTCTCAACCCCTACAACCCTTGACTGGACGAAATGGATTGATCATGACCAAGACTCAAACCCAGCCTGTTGAACTGGACAGGCTACCCCTTCAGCCACAGCGCTGGAAATACGTTCTGGCGCTGATCCTGGAGCGCCACAACTGGCGCCACTCCACGAAAAGCAAAGGCGTGTCGCACGCCACGATGGAGGAGCGCAGGCAGTTTTGCTTCCGCATCTTTTCGTTCCTTCGAGACAACCCAGTCAAATGCTTCAAGCTTGATCCGCGCTCGTTCAGCGGGCGGCATGTTGATCTGTTGATGGCCGATTGGCGCCAGCGGGCTGAGCGTGGCGAGCTGGGCGCGGCAACGCTGCAGAAGAATCACAGCTTCCTCACGACCTTTGCGGGATGGATCGGCAAGCCCAAGCTGGTCAAACCACTGAGCGCCTATTTCGACGACCCGGCGCTGATCACGCGCAGCTACATTGCGACCATGCCAAAGGGCTGGCGACAGCGCGGCGTGGATGTCGATCAGGTGCTGGCGCAGGTCGAACGCCATGACCTGCATGCAGCGGCCTCACTGCGGCTGATGCAGGCATTTGGATTGCGGTTCAAGGAAGCCTGCATGCTGCGCCCGCATGCGGACGTACTGACTGCCGTGCAGGCAGGCCAAGTAGGTGGCAACACCGCGCTGTACCTCTTTACGCATAGGGGGACGAAGGGCGGACGCAAACGCTACGTGCCCATCGATACCGACGCACGCCTGCAGGCCATCAAGCTGGCGCAGGACTTGGTCATTGGGGAAAATGACAGCATCAGTGATCCCCAACTGACGTTGGTTCAGGCCATCAGGCATTTGCGGTATGTCATGGAGCGCTTCGGCGTGACCAAGAAGGCCTTGGGCGTGGTGCCGCATGGCCTTCGACACCAATACGCGGCGGATGAATACCAGAACGCGACGAGATCGGCGGCGCCGGTCAATGGCGGCGAGACAGTGGACCGCGCGGTGGACGTGGCCGCAAGGCGAGACATTGCGGAGAAGCTGGGCCATGGGAGACCTCAAATCGTCAATGCCTACCTCGGTGGTCGGGCCGTCGCAAATCGCCAAGCCATCCGCGAACTTGCGATCACCGCATCCGACAAAACATCACAGATGGTCGAGGATCGACAGGTTTATCTTGATGGCACTGAGCCTATCGCTTGATCCATCTCGGTCAGAATCTGCTGCAAGGCAGCGATGACATAGGCCAACGCTACGGCGATCAAATCCGCTGGTTGTTCGATCGAACCAGGATTGCGCCAATCAGCGCATACGGATTTCAACGTGTCGCTAAAGGCTTCGGACATGTCGGCCTGCTGCTCCAACACTTGCAGCACTCGCATGGCGTCGGCGGCATAGGCTGCGAGCTTCAAGTTAGCCATGAGTTCCTGCTGCCGCAGGAGAAGGCCTTTGAGCTTTTGCATGAGTTGATCGCAATGCAGGGGCTCCGGCACGGTACTTGAGGAATTGTCCATGTCAGCTCCCCTTCGATGGATGATCGGCCCTCAGCACATTCATCTGAACAGATGCGCTGTTGCACTGGTGCACGACAAGTGCAAGAAGAATGAGGCGTGGCGCCTCGACATTCGAGTCCATGAAGATGGTGAATCGCCGCATGGCTCCTTCTCCTCTTGTTGACAGGAGTTCAGGTTCCCACGCAATTGATCGACTTCAACTGCTGCCATTCACACGACAGCATGGCACCTCGTCACGTCGACCGATCAGCCGGGGATCCTTGAACCGTCGCGGCCACGCCATCCAACCAATCAGCCCAGGCTTGCATCATCTGCCGCCGTTCCGGCAAATAGTCGGCATGGTTGTAGGCGGCCTTCACGCGGTTGCGCTCGGTGTGCGCCAGTTGCAGCTCGATGATTTCGGATCGATAACCCATCTCGTGCAAGCGCGTCGAGGCAGTGGCCCGGAAGTCATGGCCCGAGACTTCGCCGACAGCAAAGCCCATGATGGAAAGCGCGCGGTTGACCGTGGTGCCGCTCATCACATCATGCGGGCGTCGGGTATTCGGGAACAGGCAACGCCCATCACCAGTGACGGCCTTCAATTCACGCAATGCCTCAACGGTCTGCCGTGCCAGAGGCACGATGTGCATGCGGCGCATCTTCATCCTCTCGGCAGGAATGCGCCACTCGGCTTCCTCCAGATGGAAGTCAGCCCATTCGGCATGCCTTATTTCAGTGGTGCGGACAAAGGTCAGCAGCAAGAGTCGCACGGCAATGATGGTGGTGCGGTGCCCGCCGTACACAGCGAGTCGATTTTGCAGGTCTGCGATGTCCTCTCGTGACAGAGGCTTGCTGTGCTCGACGGGTGGCCGAATGACGGCACCACGCAAAGGCGCTGCAGGGTCAAGGTCCGCGCGCAGCGTTGCGACGGCATAGCGAAACACAGCCGAGCACCACTGACGCAAATTGAGCGCCACGGTTTCCGCTCCGCGCTTCGACGCGCGGTCCAGGATCGCCAGGACATCCGCCGATGTCACGGCACGGATGGGCAAGCGCCCAATGCGCGGGTAGATGTCCGTCTTCATGCCCCGCTCGATTTGCAGCAGGTAGTAGGGCGTCCAGCCACCACGCTTTTTCTCGATCCACTCCTGCGCGATGGCCTTGAAGGTGTCGCGGTTGCTCGCGATGGTCTGGCGGCGCCCGTTCTGTCGATCATGCGCGGGGTGCTGCCCCTTTTTGATCAGTTCGCGTGCGTCGTCGCGGACCTTGCGTGCCTCGGACAAGGTGATGGTCGGGTAGTCGCCAAGGGCAAACAGGTTCTCTTTGCCATCGATGCGATACCGGTAGCGCCAGAGCTTCGAGCCGTTGGGCTTGACCTCCAGGTACAGGCCATTGCCATCAGAGAGCTTCAGCGGCCTTTCGCTGGCCTTGGCCTGACGGATCTTGATGTCGGTGAGTGGCATGGCTGCTCCGCTGAATTCCCCGGCGCGCACGTGCGAGCCGACCTGAATTCATCTTTGCAGCCATGCCTGGCGCGTCAAGATCAGTGGGTGCAATGCTGCTTACAAGGCACCGTCAGACGGGTACTTTGGCCATGGAAACGGCCCAAAATCGATACCCGCTTTGATACCCGCCTTTTTCCGGGATGAGAGGGGCTTTGGTGAGACGTCAAAAGCCAAGCTCCCCAGGAGAACGCTGGATTTTGGGCCTGCATGGGACGCCAGAAAACGACCTTGGGGCTGGTCGATCATGAGCAGCATGGGAACGATCCTGTGCGTGGATTCTGTTCAGGGTCAGGTGCGTGGCACGGCCCTCGATGATTCCCCCCTCGGTGGTGAGCCCTCTGTGTGTGTCGCGCCATCGGGGAGGCGGCGCGCAGGGGCGTGCAGTGTCTGGCTGGCGTTACCGCCACCAGCCGAAGAACAGGCGAGTGTTGAAGCCCGAGGGGTGCTGCATGAGGCTCATTCTACATGGGCAGGCCCGACCCCGTGGGGCCCCCGTTATCGGGGGGCGTCCCACAGCCTGAAAACACGCCCGCCGTGACATGATCCACGGCAACGATGAGCCCCCCGACCTCCAGCACCACGGCCGCCGCGCCCAAGACCTTGCTTGGCCTGGAGCTGATGCGCTTTGCCTGCGCGCTGTCAGTTCTGGTGTGGCACTACCAGCACTTCTATTACGTGGGAGGCCAGCCGGTGGGCTTCAGCCGCGAGGCCCAGCCCTGGTTCGCGCTGTTGCAGCCGCTGTACCACCATGGCTTCCTGGGCGTGCAGGCCTTCTGGTGCCTGTCAGGCTTCATCTTCTTCTGGAAGTACGCCCAGCCGGTGTCGCAAGGGCGGGTAGGCGGCTGGCGCTTCGCGGTGCTGCGCTTTTCGCGCCTGTACCCCCTGCACCTGATCACCCTGCTGGCGGTGACCGGGCTGCTGGTGCTCTACCGCCAGCGTGCCGGAGCCGGGGCTGACTTCGTCTATGGCAACAACGACGCGCTGCACTTCGTGCTGCAGCTGTTCATGGTGAGCGACTGGGCCTCGGGCTTCGAATGGTCCTTCAACGGGCCGATCTGGAGCATCTCGATCGAGATCCTGGTCTACGCGATCTTCTTCGGGCTGTGCCGGCTGGGCCTGACGCGCTGGTGGCACGCGGTGGCGGTGATCGGTGTGTCCGGCGTCATCTATGCGCTGAAGCTGACGATGCACCCGGTGGTGCTGTGCCTGTTCTTCTTCTACCTGGGTGGGTTGACGCAACTGGTGCATCACGCGCTGGCCCAGCGCCCCGCCACGCAGCGCCGCGCCGTATTGGGCGTGGCCGCACTGGCCCTGGTGGCTGGTACAGCGATGGCACTGGGCGATGTGCTGCGCCCCATGGTCTACGTGGTCCTGATGACGCCACTCGCCGTGCTGGTGCTGCTGGCCGGCATCCAGCCGCGCTCCGCACGCCTCGGCCGCTGGATCACCCTGCTGGGCAACACCACCTACGCCAGCTACCTGATCCACTTCCCGCTGCAATTGCTGCTGGCCGCCATGCTGGGGCCGCACCTGGCCGAACGCCTGCCGCTGGACAGCCCCCTGTGGCTGCTGGGCTATCTGGTGATCGTGTTCGGGCTGTCCGTGCTGGTGTACCGCTGGATCGAACTGCCCGCGCAGGGCTGGTTGCGCACCCGCCTGATGCCGGCCACGCGCTGAAAGGCTCAAGGGGCTGAAGAAGAGGCCGGCTCAGCGGCGACCCTGCAGCCAGTCGGTGGCAGCGGCCACCTCCAGCGGCTTGGCAAAGAAATAGCCCTGCAGCACATTGCAGCCGGCGCCCAGGGCCGCCGTGGCATGCTCGATGGTCTCGACACCTTCGGCCACCACCTCCAGGTTCAGCACACCGGCCAGGTCGCAAATGGACTTGACCACGGCGGCCGCATCCGGCGCGGGCATCGGGTCGATCAGGCTGCGGTCGATCTTGACGGTGGACAGTGGCAGGCCGCGCAGCATGTTCAGCGACGAGAAACCCGTGCCGAAGTCGTCCAGCGCCACCTCCACGCCCTGCTGGCGCAGCTGGCCGATCTGGTCGCGCGCCTGGGCCATGTGGGTCACGGCGGCGCTTTCGGTGATCTCCAGCGTGAGCAGGGATGGCGGCACGTTGAACTCGGCCAGGGTGCGCATCACCGCGGCCGGGAAGCCTGCGTCCAGCAACTGCAGCGGCGACACGTTCACGGCCACCGGCACGGCCTGCCCGCCTTCGGCCTGCCATTGCGCCAGTTGCCGGCAAGCCTGCGTGAGGATCAGCGCGCCCAGGGGCACGATCAGGCCGGTGCGCTCGGCCGCGGGGATGAAATCCAGCGGGCTGATGCGGCCCTGGCCGGGGCGGTCCCAGCGTACCAGGGCCTCAAAGCCCACCAGACGGTGGTCGCGTGCATCCACCTTCGGCTGGTAGAGCAGCGTGAACTCCTCATTGCGCAGCCCGGCGCGCAGGGCCTGCTCGGCCGTGAGCAGCGCGCCCATGCCGCGCTGGGCCTGCTCCTGCGCGTACTGCACCGAGGTGCCCGGCAGGCGCTTGGCCTCGTGCATGGCCGCGTTGGCCGCCTGCAGCAGGCCTTCGGGGCCCTGGGCCTGCGAAGGATGAACGGCCACGCCCATGGACACGTCCAGGAAGAACTGGTGCTCGGGCAGTTGCAGCGGCTGGGCCAGCATCTCGCGCACGGTGCCGGTCAGGCGTTCGGCTGCGGCGTGGCCGTCGCTGGCCAGGGCCAGCAGGGCGAACTCGTCCTCGCCCAGGCGCATCACCTCGGCGTGTTCATGCAGATGCTGGCTGAGCGACTGGGCCAGGGCCTGCAGCACCTGGTCGCCCACGCGGTGACCATGGGCATCGTTGAACAGCTTGAAGCGGTCCACATCGAGCGACACCAGCACGAAGCCGGCGATCTCGCCATCGGAGAACAGCTCGCGCAGGCGCTGCAGCAGGGCGCTGCGGTTGGGCAGGCCAGTGAGCTCGTCACGGGTGGCGCGGCGCAACAGGGCGCGCATGGCGTCGTGGCGCTCGGTGTCGTCCGTCACCACCATCTGCATGGCGACCTGGCCGTCCCAATCCACCTGCCACGCGGAGAAGCGCAGCTGCAGGCGGCGGCCATCCATGGACACGCGCTCGCCCTCCCAGCTCTCATACGCCACCTGCCCCGCCATGATGCGGCGCGTGCGCTCGACCACGGCGGCGCGGTCCGCCTCGGGCACGGTGGCGTCTAGCCAGGGTTTGAGCAGGGCCTCGCGCGCCTGCTCCGGATCGCTCAGACCATAGATGCGCAGGAAGGCGGGGTTGGCGTAGACCACCTTGCCGTTGCGCATCACGGTCACGCCCTGGTGGGAGCGGCTCACCAGCTTCTCGAAACGCTGGTGCAAGCTGCGGATCTGGCCGCTTGATCGCTCGAAGGCCGCGTAGATCAGGCTCAGGCTCAGCATCACCCGCAGCACCGTGGCCACGGCCGTCTGCGGCTCGACCCCGGCATCGCCCAGCACCACAAAGGTGAACTGGTCCAGACCGCACAGGGTGATGAACACGCCGCTGAGCAGTTCGGCGCGGCCCAGCCGGCGCAGCCACCAGATCAGCATCAGCCCGACCAGGGTGTTGCAGGTGGCCAGCGCCATCTGGCCATGGGTGGAGCTGACGGCCAGCGCGATCACGCTGTAGAACAGCCCGAAGCCGGCGACCAGGCCCCAGCAGGCGCGCGGCGAAATCCTGCGGTGCGAGAGGTGGGCCCCGCCCATGATCAGCATCACGATGTAGGCCGTGCCCAGCCCGATCATCACCAACTGCCCCACCATGTGCAGCAGGGGGTCGGGACTCTTCCAGGCCAGGTAGGCCAGCGGGTTGGCGGCCAGCGCCACGTGGGACAGGCCCAGCAGGCGCGTGAAGGCCTGGGTGCGGTCGTTGCGCCAGACCAGCAGGAGAGCCACACCCGTGACGAAGGTCACCGCCGTGTAGACCGCGAGGGTGTAGATCACGATTGAGGCCGCTGCACTGCTGGAGAGGGGTCGGAAGGGGTGATCCTGACTTTATCGGTCATTCAGGGATGACCCGAACCCATGGCTTACCCTGATATGGCAAGACGGACACAGGCCGGTCGGTTTACAGGCCCTGCTCCACCAGCTCGGCCGCGCGGATCACGGCGCGGGCCTTGGCCTCGGTTTCCTTCCATTCCAGCTCGGGCACCGAATCGGCCACGACGCCGGCACCGGCCTGCACGTAGAGGGTCTGGTCCTTGATGACGCCGGTGCGGATGGCGATGGCCACGTCCATGTCGCCCGCGAAGCTGAGGTAGCCCACGGCCCCGCCGTAGACACCGCGCTGCACGGGTTCGAGCTCGTCGATGATCTCCATCGCGCGGATCTTGGGCGCGCCGCTGAGCGTGCCGGCCGGGAAGCTGGCGCGCAGCACGTCCAGGCCCGACAGGCCCTCCTTCAGACGCCCCTCGACGTTGCTGACGATGTGCATGACGTGCGAATAGCGCTCGATGCCAAACGCCTCCGTCACCTTGACCGAGCCCGTCTGGGCGATGCGGCCGATGTCGTTGCGGGCCAGGTCGATCAGCATGACGTGCTCGGCACGCTCCTTGGGGTCGGCCAGCAGTTCGGCCTCGTTGGCGCGGTCGGCCTCGGGCGTGGTGCCGCGCGGGCGGGTACCGGCGATCGGGCGGATGGTGACGTTCTGGCCGCCCTCGACATGCTCCTGGCGCACGAGGATCTCGGGCGACGAGCCGACGATGTGGTGGTCCCCCATGTCGTAGTAGTACATGTAGGGGCTGGGGTTGAGCGAACGCAGCGCGCGGTACAGGCTCAGGGGCGAGGCGGTGTAGCGCTTTTGCAGGCGCTGGCCGATCACGACCTGCATGCAGTCGCCCGCGGCGATGTACTCCTTGCAGCGCAGCACCGCCGCCTCGAAATCGGCCTTGGCGAAGTGCCGCTCGACCGGGTAGGCCGGGCCAGCGCCGATGGGCGGCACAGCCACCGTCTCGTTCAGGCGGGCCTGCAGCTCGGTCAGGCGCTCAAGGGCCCGGCCATAGGCACCAGGCACGGACGGATCTGCGTAGACGATCAGGTAGAGCCGATCAGCCAGGTTGTCGATGACGGCGAGTTCTTCGCACTGCAGCAGCAGGATGTCGGGCGTACCGATGCCCTGGGGCTTGGTGACACCGGCCAGGCGCGGCTCGATGAAGCGCACCGTCTCGTAACCGAAGTAGCCCGCCAGCCCGCCGATGAAGCGCGGCAGGCCCTCGGGCACGGCCACCTTGAAGCGCGCCTGGTACTGGGCGATGAAATCCAGCGGGTTGCCGTCGAAGGTCTCGACCACCTCGCCATCGGTCAGCACCTGGGCATGCGGGCCGGTGGCCCGCAGCAGGGTGCGCGCGGGCAGCCCCACGAAAGAGTAGCGCCCGAAGCGCTCACCGCCCACCACGGATTCGAGCAGGAAGCTGTGGTCCCGCTGGCCATGCGTGAGCTTGAGGTAGAGCGACAGCGGCGTGTCGAGGTCGGCCAGGGCCTGGGCCACCAGCGGAATACGGTTGTGGCCTTGCGCGGCCAGGGCGTCGAAATCGGCTTGGGAGATCATGGGTGTTCAGCTCGTGTTCGCGATGCAGGGGCGCGTGCGCGCAGGTGTCGCGGCAGTGCAGGCACCGCGAGGCGCGCGGCGCTTACCGGGGGCGGGCGAGGGGTGTGACCAGGGCGCCGCCACGCCAGGGCCAGGCTCCCCGGTCATGGGGACCTTCGCTCGCTTCTTTGATCCAACGGCGCGGCATGAACATGCGGCTCAGTGTAGCAGGCAGGCCATGCCCCGGGGCAGACCCTGAACCCCTCCCCCCGACACCCGGGAGTAACATCGCCGCATTGCCGACACGAGCCATTGCATGAACTGTTCGACCGCACGCCAGGGACGACGCGCGCTGAGCGCCGCGGCCGCCCGCTGGGTTCGCCATACCACTCGCCTCGGTACGGGGATGGTGCTCGCCCTGGCCGCCTGGGCCACTTTGTTCGCCACCACCTCCCCCGCCTGGGCCGTCAACACCGAGATTGCTGGCGTGCGCTACGAGCCCACCATCAAGGTCGAGGGCCAGACCCTGCAGCTCAACGGCTCGGGCCTGAGCTACAAGGCGCTGCAGAAGGTCTACACGGTGGGGCTGTACGTCACGGCCAAGAACTCGAACGCCGATGCCCTGCTCAAGACACCCGGCCCCAAGCAGCTGCGCGTCGTGATGCTGGTGCCCATGCGCGTGGACGAACTGGGCAAGCTGATCGCCCGCGGCATCGAGGCGAACAGCTCGCGCGAGGAGTTCCGCCAGCTGATCCCCGCCACGGTGGAGATGGGCCGCATCTTCTCGCACATGAAGCGCATGGTGCCTGGCGACACCATCGCCATCGAGTACGTGCCTCAACGGGGCACCATCTTCTTCGTCAACGGGCAGCCCTCGGGCCTGCCCATCCAGATGACGGAGTTCTTCAATGCGGTGCTGCGCGTGTGGATCGGCAAGGCGCCGCCCACCCAGGATTTGAAGAACGCCTTGCTGGACTACCAGGCGCCGCCGCTGCTCGACGCCCTGGACTGAACCCTCGATCCCTGGGACGACGCCCTTGGGGGCTGTCAGCCCCTACGCGCAGCCTCGATCGTGGCGATGTCGATCTTGCCCATCTGCATCATGGCGTCGAAGGCCCGCTTGGCCGCGGCGCGGTCCGGATCGGCGATGGCTTCGGTGAGCGCGCGCGGCGTGATCTGCCAAGACAGGCCCCACTTGTCCTTGCACCAGCCGCAGGCGCTTTCCTGCCCGCCGTTGCCCACGATGGCGTTCCACAGGCGATCCGTCTCGGCCTGATCATCGGTCGCGATCTGGAAGGAGAAGGCCTCGTCCGGCTTGAACACCGGGCCGCCGTTCAGGCCCAGACAAGGGATGCCCATCACGGTGAACTCCACCGTCAGCACATCGCCCTCCTTGCCGGACGGGTAGTCGCCAGGCGCGCGGTGGATGGCGCCGACTGAACTGTCCGGGAAGGTGGCGGCGTAAAAGCGTGCGGCCTCTTCGGCCGCGCCGTCGTACCAGAGGCAGACTGTGTTCTTGCTGGGCATTGTCGCGCGCTCCTTTGCGGGTCCATCGGTCGATGGATTGTGCGTGCAGCGTGCGAAACGATGCTGCCGGTAGGGGCTACCGGCCCTGCGGGATCAGGCGCCTTGCCCGGCGGCCGCCCGGCCCAGGGCCGCCCAATCCAGTGCCTCCAGGCTGTCCACGTGCACCAGGGCGGGCACCTCCTCGATCGGGTGGCCGTGGTTGTAGCCGTAACGCACCAGCGCCACCGGGCAGCCGGCCGCCCGCGCGGCCTGGGCATCGTTGCTGGAGTCACCCACCATCAGCGTACGGGCCGGTTCGGTGCCCAGGGCCTCGCAGGTCTTGAGAAGGGGCAGCGGATCGGGCTTCTTGCGCTCGAAGGCATCGCCGCCGAATACATGCCGGAAGGAGCCGCGCAGGCCCTTGAGCGTGAGCAGCTGCTCGGCAAAGGCCGTGGGCTTGTTGGTCAGGCAGGCCAGGGGCACGCCCAGCTCGCTCAGGCGGGCCAAGCCGATGGCCACGCCGGGGTAGACCTGGGCGTTCTGGCCATTGAGCCGCTCATAGTGGTGCTTGTAGCGGGCCAGGGCCTGGGGCAATTGCGCCAGCACCTCGGCATCGTCATCGAGCAGGCCCCAGGCATGGGCCAGGGTCTTGCGCAGCAGATCCTCGGTGCCCTTGCCCACGGTCTGCTCGATGAACCCGCGGTTGACACGGGCCACCTCCACCGGGTGGCATTTCAGATCGGCCAGGGTGTGGTGCAGCACGACAACGAAATCACCGAGGGTGTCGACCATGGTGCCGTCGAGGTCGATGATGGCGGCTTGGAGAGGCATGTGAGGCAAGGACGCAGAGCACAGCCTTAAAGCATACGCGACAAGCCCGCGAACGCGAGTTCTGCCAGCATCACGTCATCGCCGACGTCATCCGGCAAGGTGCAATGGCCATCAAGCACGGCAGACGCCTGATCAGCCCTTCCAGGCCCCCGGCAACAACCACCAGAACAGCCCCAGCAACGCCGCCACGCCTGAAGCCCCCACCGTGCCCAACACGGCTGAATCCATCGCGACGCTCAGCACGAACTGCGCCGCCAGGATCAAGGCCATCGAGATCGCTGCACAGCCTAGCAATATCTGCTTGCTGGCACGGCGCTTGAACGTGATGCGATCCACCAGGGGGCGCATCATCCGATGCTGCACGGCCGGTGCACTGAGGAGCACCAGACCACTGACGGACAGGATGAAGGTGGCCAGAAATACGTACCGCTCCACTTCGACGATGCCAGAAAAGGCCGGCATGAACGGCACGGTGATCAGAAAGGCCGTCAGCAGCTGCGCCGTGGGGAGCACTACACGAAGCTCACCCAGCATGTCGCTCAGGTCACCATCTTCATGCGTGCCCTCTTGCGCCGCGCCAACGAGTTGAGGGCCGGGCAGGCGATGGGTGGAAGGTGATTTGACAACATGGGCCATGTCCGCCATTGGCAAACAGCATGCCCGCCATGCGATGGCCCTGCTCAGTGTCCACCCAGATAGGCCTGCGCCAGGGCCGGATCCGCCGCGATCGAAGCCGCATCCCCACTGGCCACGATGCGCCCATCCTCGATCACATAGGCCCGGTCGGCCAGGGCCAGCGCCAGCGGCGCCATCTGGTCGACCAGCAGCAGCGTCATCGATTCGGCCCGCAGCGCATCGAGCGCAGCGAACAGTTCCGCGATCACCTGCGGTGCCAGCCCCAATGAAGGCTCGTCGAGCAGCAGCACGCGCGGACGGGCCATCAAGGCACGGCCGATGGCCAGCATCTGCTGCTCCCCGCCGGAGAGCAGGCCCGCACGCTGGTGCAGACGCTCACGCAGGCGCGGGAAGCGCTGCAGCATCTGCTCGACACGCGCCTCGCGCCCTTCGGGGCAGGTGAAGGCACCCAGGCGCAGGTTGTCCAGCACGCTCAACTCGGGGAAAACCTGGCGGCCTTCGGGCACCAACACCAGCCCACGGCCCACGATCTGCTCGGCGCGCAGCAAGGCCAGGTCCTGCCCATCCAGGTGGATGCCGCCTTGCTGCAGCGGGCGGTGCAGGCCACACAGGCTGCGCATCAAGGTGGACTTGCCCGCGCCGTTGGCGCCCAGCAGCGCGATCATCTCGCCCTCACGCACCTGGATATCCACGGCGTGCAGCACGGGGGCCGCGCCATAGCCCGTGGTGAGCTGGCCCACGCCCAGCAGTTCGCGGGCATCGTCGGCCACACCGGCGGCGCGGCGCGTGGCCTGCAGCGCGCCGGGCTCGCCCAGGTAGGCGCGGCGCACGGCGGCATCCTGCTGCACGGCGGCGGGCGTGCCTTCGGCCAGCGGCTTGCCGGCGTCGATCACGACCACGTGGTCGGAGATGTCCATCACCAGCGCCATGTCGTGCTCGACCACCAGCACGCCCAGGCCGGCATCGGCCACGCGGCGCAGCAGGGTGGCCAGCTGCTGCTTGTCCTGGCGGGACAGGCCGGCGGCAGGTTCGTCCAGCAGCAGCTGATCGGGGTCAGCGGCCAGCGCGCGGGCGATCTCCACCAGGCGGCGGTCCACATGCGGCAGGCCCGCGGCCGGCAGGTGCACATCGCCCAGGTAGCCGCACCAGCGCAGCAGCGCCACAGCCTTGGCCTGTGCGTCCGGCGAGCCCACAGCCTGGCGGCCCAGCAGTGCGCCGAGGCGACCACGCGGCAGCGCCAGCGCCACGTTGTCCAGCGCACTGAGCGAGCCGAACAGCAGCGAGGTCTGGTAGGTACGGGCGATGCCGCCACGCGCACTGCGCCAGGCCGCCCCCGAAGGCATCACCTGCCCGCCCAGCAGGCGGCGGCCCGCATCGGGCTTGTAGAAGCCGCTGAGCAGGTTGAGCACCGTGCTCTTGCCCGCGCCATTGGGGCCGATCAGGCTGGTGACCGCAGCGGGCTGAACCTCGAAGCCCACGCCATCGACGGCACGCACCCCTCCGAAGACTTTGCCCAGGGCCTCGGCCTTGAGCACCTTGCGGGCCCGGGTGGCCAACAGCGGCGCAGTATCCTTGGCCGTCGTGTTCGTCGCTGACTGGTGTGTGGCCGTGCTAGGCACTGCGGGCCCCACACGCCGCATCACATGCGTCATCACCCAACCAGCCACAGCCCGCATCAGGCCCACCAGGCCTTGCGGCGCGGCCCACAGCACCACCAGCAGCAAGGCCCCGAAGAACAGCAGGCGGTATTCCTCCAGCCCTGACAGCATCTCGGGCAGCAGCCCGACCACCAGCGCGCCGATGATGGGCCCGGCCACCGTGCCAGAGCCGCCGATCACCACCACCAGCACGAACAGCAGGCTCTGCGAGAAGCCGAAGCTCTGCGGCGTGACGAAGCCCGAGAGCGGCGCATACAGGCCGCCCGCCAACCCCGCCAGCGCGGCGGACACGGCGAAGGCCACCGTCTTGAGCGCCAGCGGCTGCAGGCCGATGGATTCGGCCGCCACCTCGCTGTCGCGTGCGGCGCGCAGGGCCAGGCCCCAGCTGCCGCGCGACAGCAGCGCATAGGCCGCCAGGGCCACGGCCGCGGCCACCACGGCGATGATGGCCATGGCCCGCTCACCGCGCACCTCACCAAAAGCCGGGCCCATGATGCCCATCAGCCCGTTCTGCCCGCCCGTGAGACCGCGCAACTCCACCGCACTGTGCTCCACCACGAAGCCGAAGGCGATGGTGATCATGGCCAGGTAAGGCCCCTTCACGCGCAGCGCCGGCAAGGCCAGCAGCGCCCCCAGCACGGCCGACAAGGCCGCACCCACAGCCCATGCAGGCCAGAAGGACCAACCCTGCGCCGTGGTCAGCACCGCCACGGCATAAGCACCGATCGCGTAGAAGCCCACGTGGCCGAAGGACATCTGCCCGCTCAAACCGATCAGCACATTCAGGCCAATGCCCACCAGCGCCAGCAGCGCCACCTGGGCCAGCACGAAGGCGTGGTACCCATTGAGTTGAGGCGCCACCGCCACCAGCACGGCCGTGACCAGCACGCCGCACAACCACGGCAGCATCGGCCGCCAGCCCGCACCCGCACGTGGCGCCGCATCGAGCGCATTCATGGAAGAAGACATCGAGGACACCATCGTCATACCTTGCGCACCATCGCGCGGCCAAAGAGCCCGTCCGGCCGCATCGCCAGCACGGCGATCACCAGCGAGAACGTGAGGATCTGCGTGTAGCCCGAGCCCAGCGTGGCCGTGACCAGGGCCTCGACCACACCGAACAGCAGGCCGGCCACCATCACGCCCCAAGCACTGCTGATGCCGCCCAGGATCGCCACCGCGAAGGCCTTGAGCCCGAACAGCGTGCCCATGTCGGCCTGCACATTGAACAGCGGCGCGATCAGCACGCCCGCGATGCCGGCCAGCAAGGTGGACACGGCGAACGCCCCCGCCACCACACGGCGAATGGGGATGCCCATCAAGCGCGCGGCATCGCGGTTCTGCACCACCGCCAGCATGGCCGTGCCCCAGCGCGTGCGGCGCGCCACCAGGTGCAGCGCCGCCGCCAGCAGCAGACCGATCACGGGGATCAACAACTGCAGCGGGTACACGCCCAGGCCCAGCCCGCCGATGTCCACAGGCGTCTGCGCCAGCGGCGAAGGCAGGCTGCGCGGCTCCTTGCCGAAACCGAACATCACGGCGTTGTCGAGCACGATGCCCAGCGCCACCGTGGCCATGAGCCAGGCGTCGGAGCCGCGCATGACAAAGGGCCGCACCGCCACCGCCTCGACCAGCAGGCCGTACAGCGCACACAGCGCCAGCGCCGCCGCGATGGCCAGCGGCATCGGCCAGCCCAGTGTCTGGGCGAAGCTGAAGGTCAGCACCGCGCCCAGCATCATCGAGCTGCCCTGCGCGAAGTTGACGGTGCCCGACACCGCATGCGTGACGTGAAAGCCCAGCGCCATCAGGCCGTACATGCTGCCCAGGCCCAGGCCGCTGATCAAGGCGGATAGCAGAAGCATCGTGTGATCCGATCGTGTGTTCAGCGTTTACTTGGCCAGGCCCACCGGCAGGATTTCGTCGCCGATGAACTGGGCCCACACATAGTCGTTCTCGTTGAGCGCGTCATGCACGTCGGGGCTGAAGGGCTTCACGTAGGTCTTGATCAGGCCTTCGTAGCGGTCGATCTTGTAGAAGCCCTGGCGCACGGCATCGCCCTCGGTGCTGCCGGCCTTGGTGATGGCCTGGGCGACCAGGTGCAGCGCGTCATAGGCATTGGCCACGCCCACGGCCGGGGTGATGTCGCCCACGTCCTTGATGGCAGGGTATTTGGCCTTGAGCGAGGCGATCACCTTCTCACCCACGGGCGACTGTTTGCCGAAGAAGCTGTAGGTCTGCACAAAGTGCACGTTCCTGGCGTTCGGGCCGGCCAGCTCGGTGAAGCGGCCACCGGCCGGGCCCCAGTGCGAGACCACCGGCACCTTCCAGCCCATGCGGTCCAGTGACTTGACCACCTGCGCCGACGGGCCCACATTGCCCACCAGGAACAGGGTGTCCGCGCCTGCGGCCTTCAGGCGCGTGAGCTGCGGCACCACGTCCACGTCGTTGGCCTCGAACTTCTCGATGCCGGCGGCCTTCATGCCCTTGGCGTTGAGCGCAGCGGTCAGCCCCCGCTCGTTGGATTCGCCCCAGGGGTTGTTCACCAGGATCATGCCCGGCTTGACCGATTTGAAGTTCTTCTGCGCGTAGGCCAGCATGCCGCGGTCCACGATCTCGTCCACAGCCGAGACACGGAAGGCGAAGTTGGGGTTGCCGCCATTCCTGGTGATGGGCGTGCCTGCGGCCCACGGGCCCATGAAGGGCACCTTCTCCTGGTTGGCCATCTGCACGATGGCGACCGACACGGGCGTGTCCAGACCACCGAACAGCACGGTGACCTTTTCCTTGTAGATCAGCTCGCGCGCGGCCATCACGCCCTTGGGCGGGCTGCCTTCGTCGTCACGGCGCACCAGTTCGAGCTTGCGGCCGCCCAGCAGGCCGCCCTTGGCGTTCACCTCGTCGATGGCCAGCGTCAGGCCACGTGTGATGGCTTCTCCGGCCAGGGCCGACTGGCCCGACAGGGCCGTGACCAGGCCGATCTTGATGGGCTCGGCCGCATGGGCGGCGGGCAGCAGGGAGCAGGCGAGGGCGGCGGCGATCAGCGCGCGGCGGTACAACGCGGTTTTGGCAGGCATCACGGACATCTCCAGAAAAAGCACAAGGCTGTGGGTGATGTCCGGAAGGCCAGCAGGAAGCGTGCCACATTGTATACAATAATGTGCGCACTCACAAAAGCAATGGCTGCACATCCCTGGTGCACAACCGTCAAGGGCAGGCATTGCCCTGGCATTGATGCCCTTGAACAGTGATTATGTGCACGCCTCCCGCTCGTTTGGGCGACGCTTCATGAGCACGGCGTGCGGCGTGCAAGGGCACCCCGCATTTTGTCGACAATTTTCTCAAGGCTTGCTTTTGCGGGGCAGCCGGCCCGGTTTCAGGCGCCTGGCCTGGACGAGCGACGGCCCTGCCAGAGCGACAGGCCGAACACCGCCATGCCCCCCAGCGCCAGGGCCAGACCGACCCAGCCGGTGGATGTCCAGCCCAGGCCCGCCGCGATGGCCACGCCCCCGAGCCAGGCCCCCAGTGCATTGGCCAGGTTGAAGGCAGAGTGGTTGAGTGCGGCCGCCAGCGTCTGTGCATCGCCGGCCACATCCATCAGCCGGATCTGCAGCGCGGGTGCAATGGCCACCAGTGTGCCCACCAGGAAGACATTGACCGAGATGGCCACCGCGTAAGGCGCCGTGAAGGCCACGCCCACCAGCACCAGCGCATTCCACACCAGCAGGCCTGCGATGGTGCGCGTGAGTGATTTGTCGGCCAGGCGCGAGCCCACCAGGTTGCCCGCGACCATGCCGAGGCCGAACAGGCTGAGCACCATGGGCACCGTGTTCACGGACAGGCCCGTCACTTCGGTCAGGATGGGCTTGATGTAGCTGAATACCGAGAACATGCCGCCGAAGCCGATGGCCCCGATGCCCAGCGTGAGCCACACCTGCGGGCGCGTGAGCGCACCGAGTTCGCGCGAAGGGCTGGCGCCCTGCGGTGCTGGCAGATCCGGCACATGACGCCGCACCAGCACGCAGGTCACGGCAGCAATCAGGCCCACCATCACGAAGGCGGCGCGCCAGCCCAGGTGCTGGCCCAACCAGGTGGCGATCGGCACACCCACCAGCGTGGCGCTGGTCAGGCCCAGCATCACCAGCCCCACCGCGCTCGCACGCCGGGCCGGCGGTGCCAGCGATGCCGCCACCAGCGCCGCCACGCCGAAGTAGGTGCCATGCGGCAGGCCGGCCACGAACCGGAGCACGTTCATCGACACATAACCTGGCGACATCGCGCTGGCCAGGTTGCCGATGGCGAACAAGGCCATCAAGGCGACCAGCAGCCTGCGGCGCGGCCAATGCGCGGCCAGCACGGCCAGCAGCGGCGCGCCGATCACCACGCCCAGCGCGTACGCACTGATCACATGGCCGGCCTGCGGGATGGTGACGTTCAGATCGCGCGCCACCTCGGGCAACAGGCCCATGATGACGAACTCGCCCGTGCCGATGGCAAAGCCGCCAACGCCCAGCGCCAGCACAGCCGGGCCGAAGGCCCCTTCATGCCGCATGGCCTTGGCGGGTGTGGACGAGGCATCGGGCGACGGAGGCAGGGCGGAAGCGGACGACATGGCACAAGAAACCAGGGTGAGCAGCCATCGGCTGGGAGGCCCTTGCGACAGAGACCCGCCAACTGGGCATCACATTGTGCTGCCGTGCAACAATTCATGGGCGTATCGGGGCTTTGTGCGCATGACCGCAGCGGTACGCGATGTGCCTGCCAGGCCGTCTTTAAGACAGGGCTAAGCCAGCGTCGGCACAGTGGGGCGACCACCCCGCGGCGCGAAGTGGCAGCGCTGCGCTAAGCTCAGCGGCTGGCCACGCCCCCTGATACACAGAACACCACGCCCATGCGCCTGCTGCTCGTCGAAGACGACACCATGATCGGCGAAGCCGTGCTCGACCTGCTGCGTGCCGAGCACTACGCGGTCGACTGGGTGCGTGATGGCGAGATGGCCGACACCGCCCTGCGCACGCAGGCCTACGACCTGGTCCTGCTGGACCTGGGGCTGCCCCGCCGCGATGGCCTGGAGGTGCTGCGCGCCCTGCGTGCCCGCAAGGACCGCACCCCTGTGCTCGTGGCCACCGCGCGTGATGCCGTGCCCGATCGCATCGCCGGCCTGGACGCCGGGGCCGATGACTACGTGCCCAAGCCCTATGACCTGGACGAGCTGCTGGCCCGCATCCGCGCCCTGCTGCGCCGAGCCGATGGCCGCGCCGAGCCCGTGTACGAGCACCTGGGTGTGAGCCTGAACCCCAGCACCCGCGAAGCCAGCGTGAATGGTGAGCCCGTGCAGCTCTCGGCACGCGAGTGGTCCGTGCTCGAACCCCTGATCGCCCGGCCGGGGCGGGTGCTCTCGCGCAGCCAGCTCGAAGACAAGCTCTACGGCTGGAAGGACGAGATCAGCAGCAACGCCGTCGAGGTCTACATCCATGGCCTGCGCAAGAAGCTGGGCGCCGACCTGATCCAGACCGTGCGTGGTCTGGGCTATTGCGTGCCCAAGGCCAGCCAGGAAGGCCGCGGCGCATGATCCCCCTGCCCGGCATCCACTCGCTGCGCGCCCGGCTGCTGTGGCTGCTGACCGCGGCCATCACGCTCGCGGCTTTGGTGCAGGGCGGCCTGGCCTACCGCTCGGCCCTGTCCGAGGCCGATCAGATCTTCGACTATCACATGCAGCAGATGGCCATGTCGCTGCGCTCGGGCCTGCCCGTGACCGTCAACAGCCCTCTCGACGGCCCTGATGAGGCGCGCCCCGGCGAAGAGTTCGCCGTGCAGGTGTGGACCACCGGCGGCCTGCTGGTGTTCCGCTCCAACCTGCGCGTGCCGCTGCCCACCCGCGTGGTGCTGGGCTTTGCCACCATGCGTGCCGAAGGCGCTTCCTATCGTGTCTATTCGCTGGCCTCACGCACGCACGTGATCCAGATCGCGCAGGACCTGGCCGTGCGCCGCCGCATGGCCGGCAACCTGGCCTTGCGCGCGGTGCTGCCCATCGCCCTCATCGGGCCGGCGCTGCTGCTGATCGTGTGGTGGGCCGTGGGCACCTCGCTCGCCCCGGTGGCCCGCCTGCGCCGCCAGGTGGCGCTGCGCCAGCCCGATGAGCTCACCGAACTGGACGAGGCCGGCGTGCCCGAAGAGATCCAGCCGCTGGTGCGCGAGACCAACCTGCTCTTCGGCCGGGTGCGCCGCGCCTTCGACGCACAGAAGAGTTTCGTGGCCGATGCCGCGCATGAACTGCGCTCGCCCCTGGCCGCGCTCAAGCTGCAGGCCCAAGGCCTGCAGCGCGCGCCTGACGACGAAGCGCGCACGCTGGCCATCACCCGCCTGCTGGGCGGCATCGACCGGGCCACCCGCCTGGTCGATCAACTCCTGATCCTGGCGCGCCAGCAGGCCAGCGATGCGCACGGCGCCAAGGCCGAAGCCCTGTCGCTGGCCGACATCGTGCGGCTGGAACTGGCCGAGGCCGTGCCCGCCGCACAGGCGCGCCGCATCGACCTGGGCCTGGTCCGCACTGATGAAGTGGCCGTGTGGGGCCACCGCGAGGCCCTGCGCATCCTGGTGCGCAACCTGCTGGACAACGCCGTGAAGTACACCCCCGAAGGCGGTTGCGTGGACGTGGCCGTGTGCCGCGACGGCCAGAGCGTGGTGCTCAGCGTGGAAGACAGCGGCCCTGGCATCCCCGAAGCCGACCGGGCCCGCGTGCTCGACCGCTTCTACCGCGTGCCCGGCACGTCCGGCATGGGCAGCGGGCTGGGCCTGGCCATCGTCAAGGCCGTGGCCGAGCTGCATGGCACCACCCTGTCGCTGACGTCATCGCCCACACGCGGTGGCCTGCGCGTCAGCCTGCGCCTGCCCGAACACACACCGACAGGGCCGGCTTAAGGAAGGGCTAAGGCGGGCCGCTCAAAGTGAGGCCATCGCATGCCCCGCATGCCTCATGCTCACAGGAGCCTCCATGCCCAACGACGTCTTCCCCTCGCGCAAGAAATCCCTCATCGCCCTGGCCGCTGCCGCGCTGGTCGGCGCGGCCGGCGCGGGGGCGCTCACCTCGCATGCCCTGCTGCAGGACCGGGCCCAGACCGTGGCCAATGCCACCGCCACCGGCCCCAACGGCACGGCCGCCCCGCTGAACATGGCACCTTCGTCAGGCAGCACCGCCACACCCGCCACCGTCACCCTGCCCGATTTCTCGCGCATCACCGAGCAGCGCGGCCCCGGCGTGGTCAACATCAGCGTCACCGGCACGGTCAAGACCTCCGGCAACGGCATGCCCTTTCCCGGCATGGACCCGGACGACCCCTTCTTCCAGTTCTTCAAGCGATTCGGTGGCCTCCCGCAGCAAATCCCGCGCGAACAGGCCGTCCGCGGCCAAGGCTCCGGCTTCATCGTCAGCAGCGATGGCGTGATCCTGACCAATGCCCACGTGGTGCAGGACGCCAAGGACGTGACCGTCAAGCTG
Source organism: Burkholderiales bacterium UBA1834 (assembly GCA_002339015.1). Classification (GTDB taxonomy): domain Bacteria; phylum Pseudomonadota; class Gammaproteobacteria; order Burkholderiales; family Burkholderiaceae_C; genus Aquabacterium. The sequence continues at coordinate 9,304 of DDJC01000044.1, read as the reverse complement.
CCCGACCGCCGCGAGTACAAGGCCAAGGTCGTGGGCACCGATCCCAAGACCGACGTGGCCGTGATCAAGATCGACGCCAAGGACCTGCCCTACCTGCCGCTGGGCAGCACGCGTGACCTCAAGGTCGGCGAATGGGTGCTGGCCATCGGCGCCCCCTTCGGCTTCGAGAACACCGTGACGGCCGGCGTGGTCAGCGCCAAGGGCCGCTCGCTGCCCGACGACAGCTTCGTGCCCTTCATCCAGACCGACGTGGCCGTGAACCCTGGCAACTCGGGCGGGCCGCTGTTCAACGCCCGCGGCGAGGTGGTCGGCATCAACTCGCAGATCTACAGCCGCACGGGCGGCTACCAGGGCGTGTCCTTCGCCATCCCGATCGAGGTGGCCACCAAGGTGCGCGACCAGATCCTCAAGACCGGCAAGGCCAGCCACGCGCGGCTGGGTGTGGTAATCCAGGAGGTCAACCAGGCCTTCGCCGATTCCTTCAAGCTCGACAAGCCGGAGGGCGCCCTGGTGTCCAGCATCGAGAAGGGCGGCCCGGCCGACCAGGCGGGCCTGAAGGTGGGCGATGTGATCCGCAAGCTCAATGGCCAGGCCATCGTGGCCTCGGGCGATCTGCCCGCGCTGGTGGGCCAGGCCGCGCCGGGCGACAAGATCACGCTGGAGGTGTGGCGTGATGGCAAGCAGCAGGAGCTCAACGCGCGCCTGGGCGACGCCAACGAGAAGGCGGCCAAGCTGGCCTCGGCCGACACCAGTGCCCAACAGGGCCGCCTGGGCCTGGCTTTGCGCCCGCTGCAGCCGCAGGAGCGGCGCGATGCCGGGGTGGAAGCCGGCCTGATGATCGAAGACACCGACGGCCCGGCCGAACTGGCCGGCCTGCACCCCGGCGATGTGCTGGTGGCCGTCAATGGCACGCCCGTGAAATCGGTGGACCAGGTGCGCGGCCTGATCGACAAGTCCGGCAAGTCGGTGGCACTGCTGATCCAGCGCGATGGCCAGAAAATCTTCGTGCCCGTGCGCCTGGGCTGAGTCCACCTGCCCACACCGCTCGTTGCAGCCGCGTCATGCACGTCCCCTGGCCACGCCAGGGGCTTGCGATGACGGGCAGCACGCCAGCACATGACATCATCCATGATGTCTTCGAACCCGCTGATGGAGAAGGAGACCTGTCATGAACAAGCGCACTGTCGAGCACGTCATCACCTGGCGCCGTATGGCGCTGACCACCGCCCTGGCCCTCGGCGGCCTGGGCAGCAACCTGGCACAAGCCCAGACGCAGGTGCCAGCCCCTGCCGCAGAGCCGCCCAAGGCCGCAGCCGCCGAACCGGCCGACCCCGCATCCACCCCCGCGTCTGCCGCCCTGTTGCCCGCCGTGCGCACCAGCGGTCAGACGCAGTACCTCACCGGGGGCGTCGGCCAGGACGAATCGCAGGTGATCAAGGCCGAGTCGCGGCACTGGCCACTGACCCTGGAGTTCGCAGTACGCGCCCCACAAGGCCGAGCCCAGTTCGCTGCCGGCGTCGACGTGCAGATCAGCAACGCCGCTGGCCAGCAGGTGCTCAAGGCCCGCTCTGAAGGTCCCTTCCTGCTGGCCAAGCTGGCGCCAGGCCACTACACCGTGCAGGCCACCCTGGCCGGCCAGAGCCAGCAAAAGCCCGTGCAGATCGAGAAGGACAAGCCCTTGCGTCTGCTCATCAGCTGGCCGCCTCACAACGGCCAGGCATCGTCTGAATGAAGCGGCCACCGCGCTGGATCGTCTGGGCCATCGGCGCGCCGATGGCCCTGTTGCTGATCGCCCTGGGCGGTTACCAACTGGCCCTGTACAGGCTGCAGGCCGGCATCCTGCAGGCCCTGGGTCCGCACGCCAGCGTGGGCCAGATGGACCTGGGCTGGCGGGCTGTGGAACTGCGCGATCTGCGCGTGCGCGCCTCCAGCCCCCGGTGGCCTGACGAAGACGAACTGCGCGCCACACGGGTACAGGCCGTGCCGGATCTGCGCAGCGTGCTGCGCGGACAGTGGCGCCTGCGCAGCGTCACTATCGAAGATGCCCACGTGTCGGTGCTGCGCACCCGACAGGGCCAGTTGCGCGTGCTGCCCGCATGGCTGGAGCCCAATGGCAAGGCCTCGCCTGAGGCGGCCACGCGCACCGCACCGCGCGGGTGGCTCGGTTCAGCCGTGGCCGCAGCAGCCTCCAGCGCGGCATCCTCGGCCGCCCCCAGCCTGACACCCGTCGACACCACCCTGCCCGACATCCACATCGAGGCGATCGAACTGCGCGGCGTGCAGGTGGCCTTCTATGACGCGTCCGTGCGCCGGCAGCCCCACAAGCTGCTGCTCGATCAGGTGGACGCCGACATCGGCCCCGTGCTGCTGCCCGCACTCACGACCCCGGTGAACATTGATCTGCAGGCCCGCCTGCGAGGTCCGCACCGCAACGGGCTCATCGCCATCAAGGGCGATGTCACGCCTGCCACACGCGATGCGCAGGTGAGCACACGGCTTGAAGGCGTCGATCTGGTCGCGCTGCAGCCCTACCTGCTCAAGCTCAACGAGGGCGGCGTCAAGCGCGGCACGCTGGACATGCAGCTCGAGGCCACCGTGAAGGACCAGCGCCTGAAGGCACCAGGCCGCATGACCCTGATCGATCTGGAACTGGGCAGCGGCCAGGGCGTGCTGGACAACATCGCCGGCGTGCCACGACGGGCTGTACTGGCCGCCATGGGCGAGAAGGGGCGCATCGATCTGAGCTTCACGCTGGAAGGCCGCCTGGACGACCCGGCCTTCTCGCTCAATGAACAACTGGCCATGCGCACCGCGGCCGGTCTGGCCGAAGCGCTGGGCGTGAGCCTGTCGGGCATCGCGGAGGGCGTCGGCAGTGTCATCAAGGGCTTGTTGGGCCGTTGAACAGGGCTTGTACGCAACGCATGGGCCCGAAAGGCCCATGAATTGGGCGCTTCACGCGCACCTCAGGCCACAGTGCCCGTCAAATCGACCCAATCTGCCCTCACAATAGGGCGCCCTGTCTTCAGGGCATCGTGACCCGCCCGGCGGGTCCCCTCCATCAACCAACCTGATTCTTCATGAACAAGACCGATCTCATCGAACGCCTGGCTGAGAAGCACTCCCTGTCCAAGGCTGAAGCTGGCCGCGTCCTGGAAACGCTGCTGGACACCATCGTTGCCCAAGTCAAGAAGGGCGACGCCGTGACCATCCCCGGCTTCGGTTCCTTCAAGCTGCACGCCCGTGCTGCCCGCAACGGCGTGAACCCCAGCACCGGTGCCAAGATCAAGATCGCCGCTGCCAAGCTGCCCAAGTTCACCCCTGGCGCCACCTTCAAGGCCGCCGTGGATGCCAAGGCTGCTGCCCGCAAGGCTGCCAAGGCGCCCGCTGCCAAGCCGGCCAAGGCCGCCAAGAAGGCAGCTGCCAAGCCCGTGGTGAAGGCTGCCAAGCCCGCCGCCAAGCCTGCCAAGAAGGCCGCTGCCAAGAAGAAGTGATCCCTGCGAGCACGCCGGCCTGCTGAGCCGCGTGCCGCTGGATTGCCCACAGCCCGCCGCCGCATCGACGGATGCGCCGCGCGGGCTTTTTCATGGCCCCGTCATGCAGGCCATCATGGCTGTGGATGCCCGCCATCGTGTCGGGCCTGCCTGGCTCAGCCTTGCTGCACGCGCGCCAGGGCCCGCTGAACAGCAGGGCGTTCGGCCATGCGCTGGCGATGCGCCAGCACCTTGGGAAAGCGTGCGGGATCGACCCCGTCGCTCTCCAGCCAGCCGGCCAGCGTGAACAGGTAGGCATCGGCGATGCTGTAGGTCTCACCCATCACCCAGGGGCCTTGCAGCAGTTCACGCTCGATCAGCTCGAAGCAATCACCGTAGCTGGTCGGCACATGGCGGCGCATGGCCTCGATGGCGGCGCTGTCCTGCGCGTCCACCCAGCGCGAGCCCCGCTTGCCGTGCGCATGCGCCACATGCACCGTGGAACACAGGTAGCTGTTGAAAGACTGCAGGCGCGCCAGCGCGAAGGGATCGCTCGAAGGGGCCAGGCCAGCCTGCGGGAAGCACTGCGCCACGTACAGGAGCAACGCGGGCGTTTCCGTGAGCGCGCCTTGCGCCGTGAGCAGCATCGGTACACGGCCCTTGGGGTTGAGCTTCAGGTAGTCCGGCGTGCGCTGCTGGCCCTGGGCCAGGTCCACGCGAACGGCCTGGAAGGCGGCGCCGGCTTCTTCCAGCGCGATGTGCACGGCCAGGGAGCAGGTTCCCGGCGCGAAGTAGAAGGTGTCCATGAGGGTCTCGCAAGTTGGACGCCATCACGGCACACGGCCGCAGGCGACCTCATGATACGTGGGGCGCACACCTTCACGGAGCGCATCCCTGCGCGGCGAGTGCGGGCTCAGGGACGCTGGCGAGCAGCCTCCAGCCGTGCGCTGAACAGGCGCCCTTCCCGCCACTGGTAGTCGTTGTCGATCTCAAGCAGGGCGGCACGCGCGCGACCGCCTGCGGCCTTGGTGATGGTGCGCACCGTGCTCTGGCACTGGTAGCCATCCTTGATCTTCCAGCACTGGTGCCGGGTGAGTGCCAGATCAATGGTGCGGGCCACACCGCCAGACGCATCGAGCAGGGCGTAGCCGGTGGGCGTTCGACGGGCCCTCTGCGAGGGCATCAGCACATCGGCCAGGTAGCTGGCCACGGTCTGAGGCGCCGGAGGCTCATCGGCCCCGGCGAAGACGACGACCGTGGCGCGGGCCTGGGCCTCAGACGGGGTCGCGACAGGATCGCTGCTTGCGCAGGCCCAGGCATGAGCCCCCAGCAGCACGGACGCAACAAGCATTTCAAGGCGAACCATGGACAGACCTCCTGCCACGCACATCACCGTGCGATTGTGGGGTGGCCGGCGCCGTCGCAAAGCACGGAAGAACCCGCCCTTTGCAGCCGCGCGCGCAGCCAAGGACACAGGCACATGAAAAAGGCGGCCCGGAGGCCGC
>DDJC01000044.1:0-4298 GCA_002339015.1 Burkholderiales bacterium UBA1834 | reverse complement strand
GCCCAGGGCCATCAGGCCGAAGGTGCCGGCCTCGGGCACGGGGGTGGTCGGCAGGAAGGAGACACCGGCCAGGTAATAGTCTTCGGGCGACTTCCACTTGGCATAGCCCAGCGTGAAAGTGGTGCCGGTGAGCGGGGCGGCGAAGCTCACGCCCTGGCCGTCCAGGCTGCCGAAGGAGTACTCCACCGCCTTGCCACCGTCGATGGACAGCGTGAAGCCATCGAACTTGTCCAGCTCGTGCGTGGCCGCGTAGGTCGAGCGGTCATCAGGGAAGAAGTACAGGGCGTACAACGACACCTCGGTGCCGAAGCTCAGGGTCAGGGTCTCGCTGTGGGCATCGAGTGCGTAGTTGCCGTCGGTGATCTTGAAGCCGTGCCCGCCCTTGTCGTAGCCCGAAGCCACGCCCAGACCGGCGTTGACGTCCTTGCTCTGGAACACCAGGGCCGAGTTGGCCTTGCCCCCATCGGCCGCGGCAACGTTGAGCACACCGGCGGTAGCGGTGTTGAAGCTCAGGGATTCGCTGCACACGCCTTCCTTGGCACAGGCATTGGCCGACGAGGCCGTGCCGTTGACGCGGTCCGACGGCAGCGACACCACGTTGCTCTTGGTGAAGAACAGGTTTTCGGCGGATGCCAGCGGCGCGGCCAGCAGGGTCAACGCCCCCAGGGCGCCAGCGACGATGCTTTTCATGTGTGTGAACTCCTGGCCCGCCAACAGCGGGCAGCTTCTGTAACCATCGGACACACACACACCTTAATGCAATCGCACGAATCGCGGTCAGGAACCTGCACCGGCAGCCCCATGCTTGAGGGGGGGGCCGATCAGCCCATGGCGCCCGCCAACACGGCGGTGCGCGGCCGAAATCCCCAACATGGCCCTGCCGCTACACTGCCCAGGCCCATGAACGCTCCCACCTTGATCCACTGGACCGACGCAGACGGCACCGCGCGTGAGGCCCGCTGGGGCGCCCTGGGCGGGCAGCCCGTGCCGCGCAAGGTGGTGCCCGCCGATGACCGCATGCCGGCTGACACCGCCTACAAGCTGGCCTGCGAGGGCACGGCCTTGCTGTGGCAGGGCGACTTCCAGAACGCACGCCACCTGCTGCAGGCACTGGGCCGGCGCCTGGATCAGCACGGGCGGCGTCCCAAGGCTGGCGCACGCGGAGGGCCGGCCTCGGAACGCCAGACACCTTCCTCGCAAGGCCTCACGCCCGATGCCGCACGCGAGGCTTTCCACTTGCACCGCCAGCAGCAGGGCCACCGCGCCCGCATCCTGGGGATGCTGCTGCTGCCCTTCGGGGCCGACCACAACGTGCCGCTGCGCCGTGCACCGGATGTGCGCCAGGCCTGCCTGGAAGCCCATGGCGCGGTGGATACACCCTATGTGGCCCCATTGCGCGAACTGCTCGGCCTGATCGGCGCCCATGAATGGCGCAAGAAGGGCGTGGACATCCCGGCGCTCAAGGGCCGCATCCACACGCACCACGGCGTGTTCTCACCCGTGCGGGGCGAATACGTGGACCTGGTGGCCAAGGCCCCCCTGCCCGCCACCGATCTGGCCTTCGACATCGGCACTGGCAGCGCCGTCCTGGCCGCAGTGCTGGCCCGTCGGGGCGTGCGCCGCATCGTGGCCACCGACCTCTCGCCCCAGGCCCTGGACTGCGCCCGGGACAACCTGCAGCGCCTGGGCCTGGCTGACCAGGTCGAGCTGCTGTGGGCGGATCTGTTCCCACCCGGGCAGGCGCCGCTGGTGGTCTGCAACCCGCCATGGCTGCCCGCCAAGCCGGTGTCCACCATCGAGCAGGCCGTGTACGACCCGGACAGCCGCATGCTGCGTGGCTTCCTGGCCGGCCTGCGCGCACACCTGGCCCCGGGCGGTGAGGGCTGGCTGGTCATCTCCGACCTGGCCGAGCACCTGGGCCTGCGCACGCGCGCTGAGCTGCTGGGCTGGATCGAGGCTGGCGGCCTGCAGGTGATCGACCGGCTGGACATCCGCCCGCGCCACCCCAAGGCCAGCGATATGGGCGACCCGCTGCATGCCGCCCGCGCCGCCGAGGTGACCTCGCTGTGGCGTCTGGGCGCCGCACGGTCCTGAGCGCCTCACGTCAATCATCACCCCCGGCCCGCAGACGGCCCACCCTGTGCGGCTCGACCACGCTGGCGCGGTTGCCCCAGCTGTCACGCACATAGGTGGCCACCGCCGCGATCTCGTCGTCCGACAGCAGGTGCGCGAAGGGCGGCATGCCAAAGGGGCGCGGGTTGCCCGCCGTGGCAGGCAGGAAACCGCCCCTGGCGATCACGCGGATCACGTTGGCCGGCTCGGCCATGCGCACGGCCCGGTTGCCGGCCAGGCGCGGGTAGACACCCGGCACGCCATCGCCCTGCTCGCCATGGCAGGTGGCGCAGTGGCGCGCATAGAGCGCCGCCCCCTGGGCCAGGCGGGTGCTGGTGGCGCGCGCCGGGTCGGGCGGCCGCGATTGAGCCGGGGGCAGGCTCTTGAGGAACACGGCCATGGCGCGCAGGTCGGGCTCGCTCAGGTGCTGCGTGCTGCGGTAGACCACATCGGCCATCGGCCCCATCACGCTGCCCTTGGGGGTGATGCCCGTGCGCAGCAGGGCCACGATCTCCTGCTCGGACCAGTCGGCCACGCCCGCCTCGTGCGGATCACGCAGCGACGGCGCGTACCAGTTCTGCAGCGGCATCAGCCCACCGGCCAGCTCCAAGCCCTGCGAAGCGCCCAGCAGGTTGCGCGCCTCGTGGCACGCCGCGCAATGGCCCAGGCCCCGCACCAGATAGGCCCCCCGGTTCCACTCGGCCGTGCGCCCGGGCTCGTCACGGTGCACGCCTGGGCGGAAGTACAGCGCGCGCCACACCGCCAGCGCCGGCTGGGTGCTGAAGGGAAAGGCCAGTTCATGCGCCCGGTTGGGTGCCTTGACCGGCGGCAGGCTGCGCAGGTAGGCGTAGAGCGCGTCGCTGTCGGCGCGCGTGACCTGCGTGTAGTTGGGATACGGGAAGACCGGGTAGAGCAGGCGCCCATCGATCGAGCGCCCGTTGTGCAGCGCACGCCAGAAGGCGTCGGCCGACCAGCGCCCCAGGCNNGGCGTGAGGTTGCTGCTGTAGACCGTGCCGAAGGGCGTGGCCAGAGGGCGGCCGCCGGCATAGGGCGCACCGCCCCGTTCGGTATGGCACGTGGCGCAGTTGCCGGCGCGGGCCAGGTAGGCGCCGCGCGTGAGCTGGGCCTGGGTGGTGGGTGTGGGTCCTTGCGCCACGGGCACGGGCGCCTCGTCCAGCCGGTTGAGCGACCACACCACTGCGGTGGCCATGCCCGCCAACGTGGCCAGCAGGGTGAGGGTGATCAGCCGGCGCCGGCGTGCCTTGACGCTCATGGCTGGCTCCGCGGCACACCGCCGCAAGGCATCGGCAAAGGCTGGGGCAGGCTCGCCACCGGCTTGCCGCCTGCCGGCCAGGGTTGGCTGGACAACCACGACGCCACCGCACCCACGTCGTCCGGTGACAGGCGCCGGGCGATGTCGGCCATGCAATCGGGCGCCTGCGCACGCCGCCGTCCGTTGTGCCAGGCACCGATCTGCCCCGCGAGGTAGTGGCGCGGCAGACCCAGCAGCCCGGGGATGGCCGGGGCCACGCCCGTCAGCGCCTGGCCATGGCAGCGTACGCACGCCGGCAGGCCCTTGGCGGCATCGCCCCGCATGACCAATTGCTGGCCTCGGGCCAGCACGGCGGGCGGTTCGGTGGCGCGGGCAGGTGCCGGATAAGGCACGTCCAGCGCAGCGAAGTACCCGGCCATCTCGTGCAGGTAGGCATCGCTCAGGTGGTCGAGCAGGTAGACCATGGGTGCATAGCTGCGCCGCCCGTCACGGAAGTTCAGCAGCTGGTTGGCCAGGTAACCGGCGGGCTTGCCCGCGAGGCGGGGGTAGTAGCCATCGGGGCCGGCGCGGCCATCGGCCCCGTGGCAGGTGGTGCAGGCATCGACGCGCTGGGCGATGCCGTCCTGCAAGGCCGCGTGTGCTGGTGATGTGAGCGCCACCGCCGGCTGCGCGAAGGCGGCGGGTGCCGCGACAGCGCAGCACCCGCCCAGGGCCGCTGCGATCCACGATGCCGTGGTCGGCACAGGGCCCTGTGCCACTTTCTTCGCGGCGAACACCAGCCTCCTGAGGAGTGTGGCAGGGACGATCCGGGGTCGAGGTCCGTGCATCGGGCCATTGTCGGCCATGCACCGCCCCGGTGCAGCATTTTTTTGAGGCGGTGAACCCTTGGGCTCAGTAGCCGACGGTGAAGCGG
>DDJC01000016.1 GCA_002339015.1 Burkholderiales bacterium UBA1834 | reverse complement strand
TGCACGACATGCCGGTGTTCCGTGAGTTTGCCAAGCTCGATGGCGCGGCTCGGTTGCCCGACGAGACCACGATTCTGAGGTTCCGCCACCTGCTGGAGAAGCACGACTTGGCCACGGACATGCTGCGTGTGGTCAACGACATCCTGCAGGCCAAGGGCCTGCTGATGAGAAAGGGCACGGTGGTCGATGCCACCCTTATTGCCGCGCCCAGCTCGACCAAGAACGCCGATGGAGAGCGTGACCCGGAGATGAAGCAGACCAGGAAGGGCAACCAGTGGTACTTCGGAATGAAGGCGCACATTGGTGTTGATGCCGAGTCTGGGCTGGTGCACAGCGTCATCGGTACGGCGGCCAACGTCAATGATGTCACGCAGGCCGGTGGCCTGTTGCACGGGCAGGAGACGGATGCCTTCGGTGATGCCGGCTACCGTGGCGTGAGCAAGCGCCCCGAAGCCCAGGGGCCGCAGTGGCACGTGGCGATGCGAGCGACAGAGCGCCGCAAGCTCAATCCCTTCATCGAGCCGGACATGTTGGCCGAGCGCCTGGAGCAGGTGAAGGCAAGCATCCGCGCCAAGGTGGAGCATCCGTTCCGTGTGCTCAAGCGTCAGTTCGGGTACACGAAGGTGCGCTACCGTGGATTGGCCAAGAACACGGCGCAACTGGTCACGCTGTTTGCCCTGTCGAATCTGTGGATGGCGCGCAGGCATCTGCTGGGAGCGCAGGGATGAGTGCGCGTGCAACGCGCGAATTAGGGCACCCGAGCCCGCTGAGATGCGCTGGGGTGCCCACATAGGCGGCTGGCCGTGGCGCACTGAAGCCTCACGGAGGTTGGCATTGCTTGCGTGCCCCTCGCCATCACGTTGTGCAGACCTTCCCTAGCTGTCTAATTAACCAAAGTTCGGCCAGCGGTAAACCATAGTTGGGCCAAACTGCGTCCCCAAACGGCTAGTGGCAGCCGCCCCAATAAGCCATAGTTTGGCCAGACTTGGACTTGCGCAAGCATAGTTAGGCCGAACTCGACTGGCACAACCAAGTAATTGATTTCATTAGGTTTTTTGATGCAATTTTTTAAGCAAAAGCTCCATTTGGACAGCACGCATGCATGCAAAGTGGCTTAGGCCCCTCCCAACCTGAGTCGCAGGCGATACAAGCACCCTAGCCAATCCCGTCTGCCGGCTCCATTCACCCGCACGGTGACCTCTTACGGTTTCGCGCTCAAGACCCACCCCAGATGACCGTAAATGACACCAAGACATAAATACGGGAAGGACGCCGCGCCATGCAGATTTCGCCCTCATACCCACGGTTTTGGACGACCGATAGGCAACCGCTCACCGGCGACCAACTGGCAGCTGCCCAACGCGCCTACGATTCAGAGCTCGCATCTGGCATAACTTTCGACTACAGCGTCGAGCCTCAGTTCGAGGTCGCGAAGTCCGAAGAGGAGCAGGAAAAGTTCGACTACACCGTAGCGCTGAACCATCGCCAGCTTCCCATGCAGGCGGCAAACACGAGCCTCGTGACCATCGAGGACCAACTGGCCAAAGTGCAGAAGTCCATCGCGCGGGAGCGCCCTGACCTGGCCAAAGCATCCTGGGACATGACCGTGGTCGACGGCAAGCTGGCCGTCACCGGCAGCCTTAACGTCGCGGACAAAGAATGGCTGGCATCAAAGCTCAACGGTAACTTCGCCTTGAAGTCGGCCGCGAGCACCTACATGGCGGCAGCCACCGACTACCTCGAAACGACCGAGAGCAACCCAAAGCATGGCGGCCAGAGCCCCATCAACCTCCAACTGGTGGACTACAACTTCAAGGATGTCAAAGGTCAGCTTGAAGGCAAGATTGCCTTCAAAGAGCTCATTGCTGCCACTTGGAAGAAGTACGACTTCGGACCGGAAATCAAGGTCGACCCCGCTGACTTTCGTGGAGGGGACAGCCTCGAGATGTTGGCGTTGAGACTGGTGCCATCGAAGGACTAACCGTCTACACCGGACGTCGGTCGCCCCTCCAGGTTGCTGGTGACGATGGTCGAAGCCTGTTCGTAGCGCTCGGCGATGAGATCGTGCAGGTCCTCGTCGGCCGGTGAACGCAAGGGCTTGAGCCCGAAGTCATCGATGATGAGCAGCGGCACCCTCGCCAGCATGGCGAGCTTGCGCTCGTAGCCGCCCGTGGCGCGCGCGGCATTCAGGCTCTGGGTGAGCGATGCACAGGTGGTGAAGATCACATCGATGCCCTGGCGCACGGCGTAGTGGCCCAAGGCCTGGGCCAGGTGTGACTTGCCCGTACCGCAGGGCCCGACGATGAGCACGGGCGCCTTCTCGTGCAGATACCGCCCGGTGGCCAGGTCATGGACGAGGCTGCGATTGAGGTTGGGCAGCCGCTCGAAGTCGAACTGGTCCAGCGTCTTGGTGGTGCGGAACTGCGCTCTGCGCAGGCGGGAGCTGAACTTCTTTTGCTCGCGTCGGGCCACCTCGTCGCTGATGAGCAGGGCCAGGAAGTCGGTGTAGGCCAGCTTGCCCTGGATCGCTTCGCGGTTGCGAGCCTCCAGGGAGTCGAGGATGCCTGAGAGGCGCAGTTGCTTGAGTTGCGGGCCCAGTTCGGGGGCGGGGTTCATGTTGGTCATGGGTTATCTCTTTGGCTGGGGATCAATGCAGCAAGTTGAGCTGCGCGGTGGTGGATGAGGAAGAAGCGGTGGGGAACAGTTCGGCCGCTGGCCGGGTGAAGCGGTTGGCCCCGGCATAGGCCGCTGGCGTGTCGTGTTGCCCCTGGTCGGCCTGCAGATCGGCCTTGGTGGCCAGGATGGTCTTGACGGTGCGGTAGTGGGGCGAGTCGTGCGCCAGGGCCCGGGCGCAGGCTTCCTCCAGGCGCTTGGCGCCGTAGGGCTTGAGCAGGCCCAGCACACCCTGCGCGGCACGCAGCCGCTCCAGGACGTTGTCGGCAAGCAGCCGCTCGATGAGCGTGCGACAGCTCGGTCCGATCTCGGCGGCCTGGGCGGCGCACCACTGCCGGTCCTTGGCGAAGAAGGCCTGCGCCTCGGGCGGCAGGTGCGCCTTGCAGCTCACGCGCTGGCCAGGGCGCTGTCCCCGGGGATGCGTGGCAACGTGGCGGTAGTCTTCGTACAAGGCCACTGCCGCGTCGGTGGCGCGCAGCCACAGCGTCTTGCCCACCAGCGCGAACGGCGCCGAGTACAGGATGCGTTCGAACTGCACATGGCAGTCCTTGTGCACGTTCACCCGGTGCCAGGTGCCCAGGTCCGGCGCGATGGCCGGCAGCGGCTTCAAGAGCGGCTGCTCCAGGGCGAACAGCGCTAGCGGTGGCTGGCGCGTGGTGCCGTGGATGCGCTGGCCTGCCGTCTCCAGGACCCACGCTCGTGCCTGGGCGTTGAGGTCGGCCAGATCCCGGAACTCGCGCAAGGGCAGGAAGTTGCCCTTGACGTACTTGACGCCGGCTTCGACGATGCCCTTCTTCTGCGGATCGTGCGGCGGGCACGGGTCGATCTTGAAGCCATAGCCCTCGGCGCACTCGGCATAGGCGCGCTGCACCACCGGGTCCTGGGCGCAGGCCCGCGTGATGGCGCACTTGGCGTTGTCGATGACGATGCGCTCCGGCACGCCTGTGAACCACTCGAAGGCCCGGCGATGGCAGCCCAGCCAGGTCGCCACCGTCTGGTCCCAGACGAACTCCAGGTACTGGTGGCGGCTGTGCGCCAGCGTCATCACGAACGCCCAGGTGCGCCTAGGCTTGCCGTCCGGGTGCTCAAGGATGGGGCCGGCGCCGAAGTCCACCTGCGCGGCCTCGCCCGGGGCGAATTCCAGGCGGCAGGTGATCTCGGGCGGCAAGCTGGCGCGGATGCCGGCGACCATGCGGCGCACGGCCGAGTAGCTGCCTGTCCAGCCGTGCTGGCGTTGCAGCGCCTGGTGGATGGCCGTGCCGGCCACGCCCTGCTCGACCCAGCTGGCCACCTTGGCGCGGTGTTCTTCCAGACTGGAGATGGTGCTGCTGGCGCGTTTGGTCGGGCTCAGGGCCGCCGCCACCGCCTCGTCGTCGGGTAGCGGCACCTTGGCGTCGAGCCAGCCATGTGCCAGGGCCAGTTCCCGCCATTGACCGGCCTTGCGCCGACCCATGATCTTGGCGTCGGCGATGTCCCGGTCAGAGTCGCCCTGGCGCATGCGCAGCAGGGCCTGTCGGTAGTGATGCATCTCGAATCTCCTGCGGGCCATCCCCTGTCTCCAGGCAAAAAGCCCAGAGGGTAGAGATGACCCAAATCGATTCGGGAGGCTGTTCAGTCAGCGGCCAATGGCTCCATTACGCCGATCCGCCGCTGGCTCCATTACGGCGATCATGCAGTGGCGCCAATATGCCGATCATCAGCTGGCTCCAATATGCCGATCACGAAGTGGCTCCATTACGCCGGTCGGTGACATGGGTTTCTCGCTCGATGTCGTACAGCAGGCCGATGGTCTGCAGGGCCTGGCCTGCAATCTGGCTGGTACCGTTGGTATGCAGGTCGAAGAACTTGCGCCGCGCGTGCGCCATGCAACCCACCTCGGTGATGCCATGGGCGAAGCTGGCCTTGTAGCCGCCGTAGTCGTCGCAGATCAAGCTGCCGTGCCAGTCGCCCAGGAAGGCGCGCGCATGCTCGCCGCTGCGGCTTTCTGCAAAGTCGTAGACCACAGCCTTCATATTCTCGAACGCGCCTGGACTGTATGCCCACAGGTAGGCCCGGTGCGTCTTGCCCGTGCCCGGCTTGAGCATCTCCACCGGTGTCTCGTCGGCGTGCAGCACCG
>DDJC01000012.1:2157-2534 GCA_002339015.1 Burkholderiales bacterium UBA1834 | reverse complement strand
GCTGGTCAACACCCTGGGCAAGGAGCCCAAGGACCTGTTCCAGGAGTTCGAGCACACCGCTCCCGAGAGCCTGCCCGCCGGTGACGTCAAGTACCACCAGGGCTTCTCGAGCGACGTGACCACCAATGGTGGTCCCGTCCACCTGTCGTTGTCGTTCAACCCCTCGCACCTGGAGATCGTCAATCCGGTGATCGAAGGCTCGGTGAAGGCCCGCCTGGACCGCCGCGGCGACAAGGAAGGTGATCAGGTGCTGCCCGTGCAGGTGCACGGCGACGCCGCCTTTGCCGGGCAGGGTGTGGTGATGGAGACGCTGGCCCTGGCCCAGACCCGTGGTTACTACACAGGCGGCACCGTCCACATCGTCATCAACAACCAGA
>DDJC01000012.1:0-2061 GCA_002339015.1 Burkholderiales bacterium UBA1834 | reverse complement strand
CACGTCAACGGCGACGATCCCGAAGCAGTGGTGCTCTGCACGCAGCTGGCGCTGGACTATCGCCAGGAGTTCAACAAGGACGTCGTCGTCGACATCGTCTGCTTCCGCAAGCTGGGCCACAACGAGCAGGACACCCCGTCCATGACCCAGCCGCTGATGTACAAGAAGATCGCGGCCCACCCCGGCACCCGCAAGGTCTACGCCGACCGCCTGGTGGGCGGTGGCACGTTGGCGCCTGAGGTGCCAGACCAGATGGTCAAGGAGTACCGCGCCGCCATGGAGGCTGGCAAGCACACGGTCGATCCGGTGCTGACCAACTTCAAGAGCAAGTACGCCGTCGACTGGACACCCTACCTGGGCAAGAAGTGGACAGACAGCGCCGATACCGCGCTGCCGCTGGCCGAGTTCCGTCGTCTTGCTGAGCGCATCACCACCATCCCGCCTGATTTCAAGCCCCACCCCCTGGTGCAGAAGGTGATCGATGATCGCGCCTCCATGGGGCGTGGTGAGATCAACGTCGATTGGGGCATGGGCGAGCACATGGCCTTCGCCTCGCTGGTGGCCTCGGGCTACCCGGTGCGCCTGTCCGGTGAAGACTGCGGCCGCGGCACCTTCACCCACCGCCACTCCGTGCTGCACGATCAGAACCGCGAGAAGTGGGACACCGGTACCTACATTCCGCTGCAGCACGTGGCCGACAACCAGGCCCCGTTCGTCGTCATCGACTCCATCCTCTCCGAAGAGGCGGTGCTGGGCTTCGAGTACGGCTACGCCAGCGCCGACCCCAACACCCTGGTGATCTGGGAAGCCCAGTTCGGCGNNTGATCGACCAGTTCATCGCCTCGGGTGAGGTGAAGTGGGGCCGCTCGAACGGCCTGACCTTGATGCTGCCGCACGGCTACGAAGGCCAGGGCCCTGAGCACAGCTCGGCCCGCCTGGAGCGCTTCATGCAGCTGGCCGCCGACAACAACATGCAGATCGTGCAGCCGACCTCGGCCAGCCAGATCTTCCATGTGCTGCGTCGCCAGATGGTGCGCATGTTCCGCAAGCCGCTGGTGATCATGACCCCCAAGTCGCTGCTGCGCAACAAGGACGCGACCTCGCCGCTGACCGAGTTCACCAAGGGCGAGTTCCGCACCGTGATCGCCGAGGTCGACGAGACCATCGACGCCAGCAAGGTCAAGCGCCTGGTGTGCTGCTCGGGCAAGGTCTACTACGACCTCGTCAAGAAGCGTGCCGAGAAGAAGGCTTTCGACACGGCCATCATCCGTGTGGAACAGCTCTATCCCTTCCCGCACAAGGCGTTCGCGGCCGAGATCAAGAAGTATCCGAACCTGAGCGAGCTGGTGTGGTGCCAGGACGAACCTCAGAACCAGGGTGCCTGGTTCTTCGTGCAGCACTACATCCACGAGAACATGGCCGATGGCCAGAAGCTGGGCTACGCGGGTCGTCCGGCCTCGGCATCGCCTGCCGTGGGTTACGCGCACCTGCACCAGGAGCAGCAAAAAGCCCTGCTGGACCAGGCCTTCGCCAAGCTCAAGGGCTTCGTCCTCACCAAATAACAGGTTTTGGCGATCACCGTGTGACGCCATCACCTGTCGGCCTGCCCACGGCTCCACGACGAGCCGCCAGGCCGGGTGAGGCGGACCACGCGGAGGTCCCCCGGAGAACACATCATGGCAATCATCGAAGTCAAAGTCCCCCAACTGTCCGAGTCCGTGGCCGAAGCCACCCTGCTGCAGTGGAAGAAGCGCCCTGGCGAAGCCGTGGCCGCCGATGAAATCATCATCGAGATCGAAACCGACAAGGTCGTGCTGGAAGTGCCCGCACCGGCAGCCGGCGTGATGGCCCAGCTGATCAAGAACGACGGTGACACGGTCACCAGCGACGAAGTCATCGCCCGCATCGACACGGAAGGCTCCGAGGCCGTCAGCCCGCTGCCCGTCAAGGCCATCGAGGCGCCCGCCGCCGCCCCGGCACCTGCCGCTGCAGCCGCCCCAGCCGCCGGCGGCAGCAAGAGCGATGTGGCCATGCCCGCCGCCGCCAAGCTGCTGGCCGACA